>JBCCFW010000093.1:0-29477 GCA_039029535.1 Acidobacteriota bacterium | reverse complement strand
TCGACGACGAGAGCCAAGCAGCCCTCGAGGACTGCCTGGGTCGACTCGATCCCGAAGAGCGGGCGCTGTGCTGGTCGCACTTCGTCGACGGGTGCTCGAAGCGCGAGATCGGACGCCGCCTCGACCGCCCCGAGTCCACCGTCCGCGTGCTCATGAACCGAGCGCTGGCCAAGCTCCGGACCTGTCTCGAGGCCAAGGGCCACGCTCCACGGTGAGCAGGGGCCCACGGGAGGAGCGTGGACGGATCGCTGCCGTCGGTCATCCCCCCAGCAGGCGTTCACCTGGGACGTCCTCGACTCGCTCCCGACCTTCCCCGGAAGGTGGGCAGCACGATGGCGACGCCGAGCGGGTTCGTCGCCCCTGGTCAGGCTCAACGGGCGAGGACGCTCGGTGCGCAAGGCCGACCGACCGACATGAGAGACTCCCGCCATGTCGACCCTGCGTCCCGTCGTGCTCGTGTCCCTCTTCACCTTGCTCCCGTGGTCCGGAGCCTTCGCCGAGGGGCTCGCTCCTTGCGAGACGGCCCTCAGCCTCGGGCCCACGCGGCTCCTGCTCCAGGGTCGCACGATGGGTCAGCTCGGTCTCGACCGCGGCACTCTCGACGACGACGAGCGGCTGCTCCTGCGCTACTACGTCGAGCCGTTCTTCTTCATCGGGAACGACACGGCCGGCCTGGAGTCGGCGGTGAGCGTGTACCTGCCGTCGAAGGGGCCGGCCAAGGTCGAGCTGGCGGAGGCCGAGCGTTCCATCCGCGGCGCCAACTCCAAGGTCGCCCGCGTGCGTGGCCAACAGATGGGTGACCGGAAGGTGCGGGCGGAGGAGCGCTTCGTCACGGTCAACCACCGTGAGGCCGAGCTGCCTCGGGAGCTGGCTCTGGCGCTCGCCGATCGCGTTCGACGGGGGCTCGAGTCGGCGCCCCGACCTCCGAAGTCGGACGAAGGAGCGACGACCTACACGCTCCACGTCGGCGGTGACGACGCCGGGACAGACGACCGCTGCG
The DNA here is from genome assembly GCA_039029535.1 of Acidobacteriota bacterium. GTDB lineage: Bacteria > Acidobacteriota > JBCCFW01 > JBCCFW01 > JBCCFW01 > JBCCFW01. Next base: position 28,477 of record JBCCFW010000093.1, on the reverse strand, counting down.
GCCACCTGCGGATCTACCCGTCCGACTTCGCCGAGCGCCCCCTGGGCCGGATCCTCGCGACGCTGCGCGAGCTCACCGAAGCCAAGGGCAAGACGGCCGACGCCGCGCGGAAGACGCTGACGGAGCTCGCCGGCTCCTCGTGAGCGAGGCGGGGGGAACGATCTCGATCCGCCCGGAGCCGCTGAGCGCGCTGGTCGAGCACGCCCGGATCTCCATCGCGTTCGACGTGACGAGCCGGCTCGAAGTGGAGTTGCTCGACTCCGGGCTGGGCGGGATGACCCTGCGGGAGCGGCCCGTCGCGACGCCCTGGCGCAAGGACTACGACGTCGTGCCGGGCCACGCACCGACGGACTGGCCCCGACGCTTCGACGTGTCGCGTTGGGGCTTGCTGACCGCGTTCGACGGTGAGGAGAGAGTCGGCGGCTGCGTGCTCGCCCACGACACGCCAGGTCTTCACGTGCTGGAGGGCCGACCGGACACGGCCGAGCTCTGGGACCTGCGGGTCGCTCCCGAGCACCGGGGGAGAGGCATCGGCTCCCGGCTCTTCGAAGCGGTGAGGGAGTGGGCGAGGGAACGAGGCTGTCGGCGGCTGCGGATCGAAACGCAGGACATCAACGTGCCGGCCTGTCGCTTCTACGCAGCGCGTGGGTGTGAGCTCGCGGAGATCCGACGCGGGGCCTACCCGGAGCTGCCCGACGAGACCGAGCTGGTCTGGGCCTTGGAGCTCTGAACGGCCGAGGTCTCTGGTGCTGGTGCCGGCAGCTCGCCGCGACGGGCCCGATCGACGAGGGCGAGCAGCACCGAGAGGTTGGGGATGTCGGCGATCGGCACCTGATCGCGGGCGTAGCGATGGCCCGGACGTCGCGCGACCAGGCGACCGTTGCGGAGCTCGAGCTGCAGGCGCTCGAGCAGGAAGGTGTCGCCGCCTTCGAAGCGCAGCGCGTGACGCTCGAGCCGGAGCGGACCGAAGGTCACGTGGCCACTCTCGACCAGCTTCGCGAGTGACTCTTGCAGGTGGACGCGATGAACGGTCGTCAGGAATGGGTCGATCGCGTCGCCCGGCGACTGGTAGAGAGCACTCAGCTCGATGGAGACGTCGTCGCGAGTCGAAATCAGGTGGACGTGCCCGGTCGGCCTCGCATCGAGGCTTTCGTGACGCCCTGCGCCGAGGCCGGCACGGACAGCTGACGGCCGCATGAAGATCCCGCCGAACATGATGCCCAGCATCCAACCGGCCGAGGCGAGATCGGGCCACCAGTAGGCGAAGACTCGAAGAGCGAGCAGGGTGAGCACGATACCCACGAGGGCGTCGAGCCAGTCGCCGTCTTCCGCCATGACCCGAACCTCCTTCACGTCGCCGCACCGAACCACGTGACGTCTTCCCGCGATCAGCTCTTCCACTCGGTCGTCGAAGATCCGGATCTCACGCCCGAGCTCACGGACCCAGAGCCAGCCGACGAGCCCGAAGCCGATCGCCACTGGGGCGTGTTCGGCGAGAGGCAAGGCCAGCGGCCCATCGATGATCCGGTAGATCAGGAAGGTGGTGAGGAACCGGAGAACGAAGTGGCAGCCGACGAAGATGAGCACGGCACCGACGATGGAGACCCGCCAGCGCCGGCGCAGGACGATGCGAGGCTCACGGCTCTCGCCCAGGACGCTCATCGTGGCTCGCCGTGGTGAACGGCGACTGGCGATGGCCGCCCGAGGAACGGGCGCTCACTGCTGCTCATCGAATCTCCCTCCGAGAAGAACTGACGTGCACCCAGGCTAGCATGCGGTCAGGACGTCCTCGCTGCGCCCTGGCCTCACTCAGTACTCCGTGAGCTGCAGCGTGAAGCGTCGATTCATCTTGCCCTTCTTCTGGACCTTCGCCACGCGCACCGGTCCGATCTCGCCGGTGTTCGCCACGTGCGTGCCGCCGCAGGCCTGGAGGTCGACGCCTTCGATCTCCATGAGCCGGACGCGGCCCTGACCGCGCGGCGGACGCACCGACATCGTCCGCACGAGCTCCGGCTCGGACTCGAGCTCCTCGTCGGTGATCCAGCGGGCGGCGGTGGGGTGGGCCTCGGTCACGAGCCGGTTCAGCTCCGCGTCGACCTCCTCCTTGTCGAAGCGCGGCTCGGGCATGTCGAAGTCGAGCCGACCCGAGCCGTTGTCGCGGACCGCGCCTCCCGTGACCTTCTCGGGCACGACGGCGCAGAGGAGATGGAGGAGGGTGTGCACCCGCATGAGCCGATGACGTCGGTCCCAGTCGATGCTCGCCTCCACGGCCAGCCCTTCCAGGTCGCTCGACACGTCTCCCTCGACGACGTGGAGGATGCTGCCGTCCTCGAGCTTCTTGGCGTCGACGACGGAGAGCCGACGTCCGTCCGACAGCTCGAGCGTGCCGTGGTCGCCCGGCTGGCCACCGCCTTCGGGGTAGAAGACCGTGCGGGTGAGGACGATGCCGTCGTGAGTCGCCCGGCCGATCTCGGCCTCGCAGCTCCGGAGGTAGGCGTCGGTTCGGAAGAGCTCGTCGGTCATGGACTTCACCTCGCGACCTGATGAGAGCGACAAGCATGGCACGGCGGGGCCACGCCGCTCGGGCGTGGACAGGGGCCCGCGGCCCCGGTCATGATGACGCGCTCACCGAGGGCCCTCGGTGAGCGACACGCCAGGCGAGTGACGACCGCCCGGCCTTGGAGGGAGTCATGCAAGAGCTGAAGACGAGGCTCGTCTGGATTCTTGCCACCGGCCTGGTGGCAGCCATCGCCCTCGTGATCCACGGCGTCCTGGCCAAGCTTCCCGCCGGAGAGATCGCAGCCCGCGCGGGCGTCGCTGCGCTCATCGGTGCCATCTGCGCCGGCGCTCTCATGAAGCTGGTCTCACACGTCCTGCTGTTTCAGCGCTGCCTGGGCACGCGGGCCGGACGCACCGGCGCCCTCATCGGCTTCATGATCGTGGGCTTCGGCATCACGCCGGAGCCGGGACCTGACGCGAACATCGAGCTCATCGCGATGCTCATGGTCAGCGTCGTGTCTGCCTTCATCGGCTCCATCGCCGGCTCGCTGGCCGGCTGGGGCTGGCGCCAGGGCGCACGCATCGGCCCCGTCCTCGGCATGGTCGCCATGGTCCTCATCGGACGCGCCGAGCACGGCATCACCGGCCTCACGGAGTGGCCGCTGGAGTCCCTCCTCAATCACCTCTCCTGGCTCGGCTTCGGCTTCACTGGCGGGAGCGTGCTCGAGGGCGTCGTCCGCTGGTGGCGCTACGTGACGGACCGGGGCAGCGGCATGCCCTTCGACCCCGATCGCAACGTGCCCGGCGCCACGACGTTGGCGAGCGAGCTCGTGTCGGGTCGCTGGCAAGGGGTCTCTCAGCGTCTCGCCAGCACTGCCAACTCCGGTGATCGCTCCTGCCTGATCGAGGCCATCGCCGATCAGCTCGAGTCACGCCCGGCCTCCCTCGATGAGTGGCTCGAGGAACACCCCGAAGATCCCGGAGCCTGGCTGATGAGCGGCCGCCAGGCGGTCGAGTGGGCCTGGCAGGGGCGGGGATACGGCAAGCCGGACGGCGTCACGCGGGAAGGCTGGCGTCTCTTCAGGGAGCGTCTCGTCATCGCCCGCGATCACCTGGTCGAAGCCGCCCGTCTCGCCCCCCAGGACGCGGCTCCTTTCGGTGAGCTCATCGGCGTGGCGATGGGCCTGAGTGCTCCCGCCGAGGACAAGCGAGGTCTCTTCGACGCGGCCATGCAACGCGATCCCACGCACTGGCGCTCCTGCCAAGCGATGGTGCTCGCGCTCACCAAGAAGTGGGGGGCCAGCCACGAGGAGATGTTCGACTTCGCACGTGAGGTCGCTGCCCGCGCTCCGGAAGGCAGCCCCCTCCACGGCGTCATCCTGCACGCTCACTTCTTGCGTCATGACTACGCCGATCGTTTCGACGAGGACGAGGACGCCGACGAGTACTGGGACGACCGCCAGGTCCGCAAGGAGATCGCAGCCGCCTACCGCGAGGGACCCGGCTCGCCGCGCTTTCGCGATGCGCCGCAGACCGTGCAGCAGCTCAACAGGTTCGCGTACACCCTCGGCCTGGTCGGAGAGTGGGGGCTGTCCCGGCACGCCTTCGAGCTCATCGGCAACCGACGGACGGAGTGGCCCTGGGATGGTCGCCCCGGGATGTTCGAGCACTTCCGCAAGCGTGCTCGCGCCTGAGCTCAGGCCAGCGCCTTCGCCACCTCTCGCGCCACGCGCTGACCGCTGAGGTGAGCGCCGTGCACGGTCGACGGGTACTCGGCCTCCGTCGCCTCGCCAGCGAAGAACAGCCTTCCTCCCAGCGGCGCGGCCAGGGTCTCGCGGTCCTGCGGCGTCGCACCGGGAGGGAGGTGGGAGTAGGAGCCGAGCGCCCACGGGTCCGCGGCCCAGCGCGTCACGCGGGCATCGACGGGCGCCGGAAGCTCAGGACCGAACAGCCGACGCAGCACGGCGACCAGCCCCTCCACGGCTTCCGCGTCGCTGCCCTTCTCCAACCGGTGAGCGAAGTCGGCGCCGACCAGCGCGACGAGCACGGGCTCACCGTGGACCGGAGCCAGGTTGAGAAGGGTCGGGAACTCGCCCCGACGCTTCGAGACGTGGCCGAAGAGATCGACGTCCGCGGGCCAGGCCACGCGGGGGAAGCGCAGGGCGACCTTGTCGAGCACGCCCATGCCGAGACGCCCGAGCGCGGCCTGCTTCGACTTCGGCAAGGCAGGGGAGAACACGACGCGGCCGGCCTGGAGCACGCCGATGGGAAGGGTCACCACGACCGCGTCGGCTCGATGGACACCGGATGCCGAACGGACACGAGCGCCGCTCTCATCGTGCTCGATGGCCTCGACCGGCTCACCGAGCCGCACGTCGAGCCCTCGCGCCAACCCATTGGTCAGGCCGTCGTAGCCGGTGGGGAAGAGGTGGTCGTTGCCACCGAACTCCTCACCCGAGTCGCCGTACCAGGCGGACAGGCCATCGAGGTTCACGGCGAAGTTGACCTCTTGGGTGTCTCGAAACCAGCCGAGACCTCGGCGCGTGACCGCGTCGGGCTCGTTCTCCTCCAGGATCTCGTCGAAGAGACGACCCACCGAGGGATCCCGCTCCTTCTCCTCAGCGCGTGATTCGACTTCCGCGAAGAGCTGAGTCGAGAGCCGAAGCAGTCGCGCCTGCATCTCTTGCGGAACCGCCCGACCGTCGTGGTCGAGAATCCGGATGCCGTCGAAGTCGGTCTCACGCGTGACGACCTTCAGCTCGCGTGCGAGCTTCGTGAGTGGATTCCGCCGCACGCCATGGATCCACGACGCGCCGAGATCGACGGGGATGCCGAGCGTTCGGTCCGTCCAGATGCGACCGCCGAGGCGGTCTCGGGCCTCGAGCACCGTGACCTGGGCGCCGGCGTCGCTGAGCCGACGAGCCGCGGTGAGTCCCGCCATGCCGGCGCCGATCACGACGACGCGGCGGGTCGGCTCGATCCTTCGCGCCTGACAGGTCGGCAGGAAGAGGGCCTGCAGGGTCGCGAACGTGCTCGCGCGGAGAAAGTCACGGCGGTCGAGTGGAAAGCTCATGACGCCAACGCTACTTCATCTGCGGCTCAGGGCTCCACCAGCGTGAGCTCGCGCAAGCCACGAGAGGTCGTGTCCCAGGTGCCCGATTCCAGCTCGGCGCTCTCGACCAGCAACTGTCCTTCGTGCTCGACGAGCGCCGTCGCGAAGTGGTCCAGGGACAGCTCCTGGACCACGCGCGCCTCTGCAGGATCGATGCGCACCAGGGACGGCACGCCGGGACGCTCATCGGCATCGAGGGTGACGGTCGCGAGCAGGTGCCCCGCGTGAGGGGTCATCGAGCTGACGAGCCAGAGGCTCCGGCTCGAACCGGTGATCTCTCGTCGTGCATGGAGCGCGCCGGTCTCGGCATCGACCGTCCAGAGCTCGGCCGTGCGACCGACGTGCTTGACGACGACGTGGAGTCGATCCTCGATCGCCGCGATGGCCTTGGCATGCCGACCGCGCGCGCCCACGTCGGGAGCTGGGACGGGGTCGACCAGGCGACGTGCCTTCGCGTCGAAGCAAGCGATGGGCTCACCCTGCGTCCACTCGAGCGGCAGCAGGAAGGCCATCGAGCCCGACGAGCAGGCGTCGACGATCGTCACGTCCTCCGGCAACGCGAGCGACCAGCGCTGGGAGCGCCACTGGAGATTGAGCAGGCCCAGCCTCTGCCCCTGAACCGACCACAGCCCCTCTGGCGTGGAGGCGAGACCGGTGCGGGCGGGCAGGACCGCGTTGAACGGATAGGCCGGCTCGGCGGAGGTGACGGCGCTCGACGGAAGGACGATCCCCGCCTCTGGGCTCGGAGCGTCGTGACTCCTGCCCGAGCCAGCGAGCCGAGCCTCCGTGCGCTCCGCCTGAGCTTCGAGCCTGCGCAGCTCGGCTTCGATCGACTCGATCGACTCGCCATCCGGTAGCTGCGACGGGTCACGTCTCGCTTCTTCGAGGAGCTTGGCCCCCAGCATCAGGCGGAAGTCCCTGACTTGGCTTCGCTCACGCAGCTCGTCATCGGAGACCAGGCGACGAGAGTCCTCCCACCAACGAAGGGGCTTCGAGGCCGTGAACGTCGTGGCCCGCTTCGGACCGAGGCGAACGCTGGGCCGCTCGTTGGACAGCGCGGACTGAGTCTCCTCGTCGAGGAGCCACGCTTCGTCGGCGCCGGCGATCCCACCGAGACGCAGCCAGCCGTCGTGCTGCTCCAGCACCGGATAGACGTCACCGGGAAGGACACGGAAGAGGGGCACCCCGGTCAGGTCCGGCTCATCGACGGCGAGATCGTCCTTCGTCACGACGACCGTGACCGTGACGTCGGCGGCAGGTTGCTTCAGCGGCGGGCTGGCCGCGGTACCACCGACCACGAGAAGGAGCGCAGCCGCGCTCCAGACGAACCGACACTCCAAGATCGACATGGGCTCCCTCCAGAACTGAACATGAAGGGACCCATCATGCACCCGCTGCGTCGTCCCGCGCTCAGCGAGCCCGCAGGACGACGGCACCGGTGAGGACCACGGCCGAGCCGAGGAGGATCAGGGCCCACTCGGGCAACGTCGGGACCTGAGTCGGACCGAGATCCAGCTCGTAGCGGAAGACCGCCCCAGGCTCGTCCTCCCGACCGTTGGCCACGCCGTAGAGGACGTCGTCGATCACGATGAGCGCTCCCTCGGACCGGCCCTGATCGACGGTGTCGTCGAACTCGTGGAGGACGGTGAAGTCGGTGCCGTCGGGACGCATCGAGAAGAGCACGCCGTCGTCGAAGGCGCCTCCGCGCTCGGTCAGACCGTAGAAGAGACCGCGGTGGAGGAGGAGGCTGCCCTCACCGTCGCGGCCACCACCAGGACCACCCTGGAGCTCGTGGAGCAGGGTGAGGTCGCTGCCATCCGTTTCGATGGAGAACACGGTGCCGCGTCCCGTCTCGTCATCGTCATCACCGAAGCCGCCGTCGTCGGTCATCCCGAACAGGACGCCGTCGACGAGGAGGAGGTTGCCTCGTGGGTCGGCACCGTCGTCCTCGTCCAGCCCCTCGAAGGAGTGGAGGATGGTGAAGTCCGTCCCGTCGGTGTCGATCGCGAAGACGATCCCGTCCTGGTCCGAGTCATCGAAGCCGGCCCCGCCGTGCTCGGTGGTGCCGTAGAGCCGGTCGCCGTCGAGGATCAGGCCGGCGACCGGCTGATGGCCGTTGTCCGCAGCGTCTTCCTCGAAGTGATGGAGGACGGTCAGCCCGCTACCGTCGGTCTCGATGGAGAAGATCACGCCGGCCCCGAAGTCCCCACCGGTGGAGGCCATCCCGTACAGGGTCGTGCCATCGAGGAGGAGGCAGCCGGTGACGTCGCCGAATTCCTCGAAGACGTGGATGACATCGAAGCCCGTGCCGTCCGTGTCGATCTCGAAGAGGGTGCCGTTGCCGAAGTCGGCCCCGGTGCGAGTGGCACCGTAGAGGCGGGTTCCGTCGAGAACGAGATGACCCATCGGGTTGATCCCGCCCACCTCGAGCTCGAAGCAGTGCAGCACGGTGAAGGCGGCCCCATTGAGGTCGAGCGCGTAGATCGTGCCGTTGCCTTCTTCTTCCGTGGATCCACCACGGATCGTGACCCCGTAGAGCCGCTCGCCGTCGGACACCAGCTTCGTCATCCCATCGGGCCGGCGTCCGTCGAAGCGGGAGAAGTAGTGAAGGGTGGTGAGCTCGTCGGTGGTCGGGTCGAAGGAGAGCACGGTGCCGCGCAGCTTGATCCCGTCCTCGCCCGGCCCATGGATGACGCCGAGCAGGCGGTCGTCGACGACGATCAGACCGCCCTCGGCCCGACCTCCGTCCACGTCGAGCGTGAACTCGTGATGCACGGTGACGTCGGTGCCATCGGGCAGCAGCGAGTACAACGTGCCCTCGTCGTCGGCACCGCCGCGCTCGGCGAGACCCCAGAGCCTGCCGCCGTGGTGGACGAGCGCTCCCTCGGGATCGCGTCCGTCGTCGCCCGTGAACTCGTGCAGGAGAGTGAAGCTCGTTCCATCGGTCTCGATCGAGAACACCGTGCCCCGGCCATTCTCGTCATCGTCGTCGCCCGCGCTGTCGTCGCCGCCGTCGTCCGTCGTGCCGTACAGGGTGCCGTCGACCAGGATGAGGTTGCCCCGGGGGTCGGCGCCGTCGTCACCGGCCAGACCGAGGAAGGAGTGGAGGATGGTGAAGCCGGTCCCGTCGGTGTCGATCGCGAAGACGACGCCGTCCTGGTCCTCGTTGGCATGGCCGGTGCCTCCGTCCTCGGTCGTCCCGTAGAGACGGGTGCCGTCGAGCAGGAGCCCTGCGACGGGCCGGGCACCGTTGGCGGCCGTCCCTGACTCGAAGTGGTGGAGGGTGGTGAAGCCGCTCCCGTCGGTGCCGATGGAGAAGAGCGTGCCACTCTCGAAGTCCCCACCCTCCGAGGTCATGCCGTGGAGGGTCGCACCGTCGAGCACGAGACAGCCGGTGGGGCGACCGGGCTCGTCGAACTCGTGGAGCTCGGTGAAGTCGGAGCCGTCGGTGTCGATGGCGAAGAGAACACCGCCGCCGTCGCCACCCTCGCTGGCGGCACCGTAGAGCCGCGTCCCGTCCAGGACGAGGTGGCCGTCCGGTTCCCGGCCACCCTCCTCGCCATCGAATTGATGCAGGACGGTGAAGTCCGAGCCGTCGAGTCGGATCGAGTAGACGACCCCGTAGCCCTCGTTCTCACCGAGATCGCCCCCGAGCTCGGTCACTCCGTAGAGGCGGGTCCCGTCGGAGATGAGCTGGGTCATCCCGTCGGGCTGCAGGCCGTTGGGCTGGTCGAAGACGTGCAGCAGCGAAAACTGCGCACCCGCGACCGAAGCCGTGAGTAGGAAAACCGAGAGGGCGAGCGACGGGGCGTGAGCGCGCATGCCGAGCTCCGAACGGTGCAGGCTGGAGTGTTGGGAAACGCTACTCCAATCGTGCCTCAGACGCGACGGCGCGAACGGCAGCGCCGTTCGACGGGCCGATCGGGCCGAGGCGACCGTGCACTTTCCAGGATGCCCCGCTGGAGAAATCCGACGTCGCTCGTGAAGGATGCTCGGGCCCGTGCGTAGCAACGATCGAGAGCAGGGGGCCGCAGGAGAGCGCGCCCCGACTCGCTCCTCGGAGAGAAAGCCATGTCGCGCTCACCGACCCTCACCACCGTTCTCACTCTCGCCCTGCTGTCGGTCTCGTGTCAGTCCCCGGCACCTGCGACGGCCGCGCCCACGTCCGCCGCTCTCGAGCTGCGGTCCTATGACGTGCCGGAGGCTCACCAGAAGGCGTTCCAAGAGTCACTGCGGGGCGTCCTCAGCAGCCAGACCGACTCGCCGGCCTACGGTCGCCTCAGCTCGGCTCCCGGTGGCCAAGTGCTGGTCCTCGCCACGCCGAGGGTTCACCAGGGCGTCGGTCTCCTCGTCGAGAGCCTCCGTGACCTCCACGCCTCGGCTGGCGTGAAGGCCCGCTCGGTCCGCTTCACCTACTGGTTCGTGGGGGCTCGTAGCGGAACGCAGTCAGTCGGCAGCCAGCCACCAGCCGAGCTGAAGCACGTGCTGGCGCGCATCACGGAGGCCCAGGGGCCCCTGGGCTTCGAGCTCATCGAGCGTCTCGAGATTGCCTCGGCCACCGACAACCGCCTCGTTCCCAATGGCTGGACCCCGACGGACCTCTCCGGCCGTCGGTCTGCCGTGAAGCAGACCGTCCTCGACGTCGGCGAAGAGTGGATCCATGCGAGGACCGAGCTCACCCTCGACCGCCGACAGAGCTTCGGGGCCAGCATCGCGCTGCGTCCCGGTCAGCACCTGGTCATGGGTCAGAGCGACTTCCCGATCAGGCAGGACGACGAGGCCGATCACCCAGACTTCATCCTCTACATCGTGAAGGCCGAGCTTCTCTAGACAAGGTTCGAAGCTCCGTGAGCGAGCAACGCGCAGCGGGCCTCGACGAGGCGGACGTGGAGACCCTCTTCGTGCGTCTCGAGAAGCCCGTGCACGCCGTCGTGTACCGCTGGCTGTGGAACCACGAGGACGCGCGCGAGGTCGTGCAGGAGGCCTTCGTGCGTCTCTGGCATCGCCGAGCCGACGTCCGGCCGGCCACGGTGGAGGCGCTGGTCTATCGCATCGCCCTCAACCTCGCCGCCAGCCGTCGTCGCAAGAAGAAGCTCTGGCGCTTCCTCGGGATCGAGGCCCTGGCCGACGCTCCCAGCGCCGCGCCCATCGCCGACGAGACCCTCGGTCGGGCGCAGGAGACGGCCCGACTCCGCGAGGCGGTGGAGCGACTCCCCGACGACCTGCGCCGGGTCGTCGTCCTCTGCGAGACCGCCGAGCTCACCCACGCCGCCATCGGTGAGGTCCTCGGCATTCCCGCCGGCACCGTCGGCTCACGACGACACCGAGCCCTGAAGCTCCTCCGCCAGACCCTCGACACGACGGCTCCGTCCGACGACTCCGAAGAGGCCCGGTCATGAACGACCTCGACCACGTCTTTCATCAGCACGCTCCACCGCCCGGCGGTCTCGACGCCCTGCGCGAACGGCTGCGGAGCGAGCGACGAGCGCTCGCGGCCCGACGCCGTCGCCGGGTCGTGGGGCTCGCCCTCGCACCGGTGGCGCTGGTGCTGATCGTGCTCGTTCCACGACTCCGCGAACCAGCCCCCGATCCCGCCTGGCTCGCCGCCCGTGACCACGCCGTGCAGCTCACGACCAACCCGACACCGCTCCGTCTGAGCGACGACCAACGGGCCCACGCCGCCGTCCTGCGGGTGCCGCTCCCGGACGACGACGTGGTGTTCTACTGGGTCAGCAAGCTCGACGACGGCGGGGGAGCGACCGGCGAGTGATCGCCCCCAACCGCCCTTCGTGTCGTCATGGACAGCCGAGCTGCCGACCGGTGAGACAGGTCGTGCCTGACGCCGGTCGCTCCGTGCCATCCGACGCCACCCCCGCGCTGCCCTCGTCGTCGGCGGTGACCGGGATGATGAGGAAGTAGCGGTTGCCGTCGGCGGGCGTGATCGTCGCCGTCGTCATCGCTCCCTCGGTGTCACAGAGCACCGCGTCGTGGCTGTACCAGACACCGAGCGTGCCTTCGTGAACGGTGGCGTCGACCGCCTCGGGGCTGCAACTCGTGCTCCAGCTCAGGAGGACGTCCGTCGCGCCGAGCCGCGTGATCCTCAAGGGCTCACCCGGGCGATCCGCCGTGCCGCTGGGCACCCACCCGGGCAGGGCCGCCGAGCAGTCGGTCGACGCACAGTCCGTGCCGTCGCCGCGGTAGTCGCCAGCCACCATCATGCAGTCGTCCTCGGTGCCGTCCGTGCAGGTCCCGTCCGCCAGGCAGCAGGCTCCTTCTGGCTGAGGGCAGGTCGTCGTCGCGCAGTCGGTGCCGTCGCCCTGGAAGGTGCCGCCGAGGGTCATGCAGTCCATCGCGCTGGTGTCCATGCAACTCCCGTCGGCGAGGCAGCAGGCACCGTCACCGGTGGGGCAGGTGGTTCCGGTGCAGTCGGTGCCGTCACCCTGAGGCACGCCGCCGGCGGCCGTGCACTCGTCGGGCGTCAGGTCGGCGCAGGTGCCGTCGGCGTTGCAGCAGGCCTGCGGCATGACCTCCGGGCAAGTGGTGCTGGCACAGTCGGTGCCGACTCCTTGCGCCATGCCGCCCTGGAAGGCGCAGTCGCCTTGCGTGAGGTCGTCGCACGCCGGGGGGCCACCGCCCAAGTCCAGGCAGCACGCCTCCGTGTCGCAGCTCGTGCCGGCGCAGTCGGTGCCCGCGCCCTGGGGCGTGCCACCGGCCATGAAGCAGTCGAAGAACTCGCGGTCCTCGCACGAGCCGTCGGCCATGCAGCAGGCGCTGGAGTCACAGTCGGCCGTGGCGCAGGAGCTGCCTTCGCCGAGGCTCGTGCCGAACTGATCGGCGCAGTCGGCCGGAAGCAGGTCCATGCAGGTCGCTCCCATGGGGCCGACCAGACAGCAGGCCTCGGTGACCGGACAGGTCGTCGTCGCGCAGTCGGTGCCGTCGCCCTGGGGCGTGCCACCCGCGATGCCGCAGTCGCCGGCGACCTCGTCCATGCAGCTTCCGTCAGGGAAGCAGCAGGCCTGACGCGCGGTGCAGTCGACAGCGGCACAGGTCGTCCCTTCACCCTGGAAGCTGCCACCGGCCGCGTCGCAGTCGGCCTGGGTCTCCTCGGTGCAGTCGAAGCCACCGCCGCCGTCCGGCGTGCAGCAGGCCCCGAGGCGGACGGGGCAGGTGACGGCGTCACAGCCCATGCCCGGGTCGATCACCTCGCCGCCCATGTCGAAGCACTCCATGAAGCCCAGGTCCATGCAGCTCCCGTCGGGGAAGCAGCAGGCGGCCGCGTTGCAGTCGGTGGTCGCGCAGGTGCTGCCCGGACCGCGGGTCAGGCCGCCCATGTCCACGCAGTCGGCGGGGAGGAGATCGTCGCACTCGAGACCCATGGGCCCGAACAGGCAGCAGGCCTCGGACATCGGGCAGGTGGTCCCGGCACAGTCGGTGCCGTCGCCCTGCGGCGTGCCACCGGCTGCTCCGCAGTCGACGACGCTGAGGTCCGAGCAAGTGCCGTCGCCCTGACAGCAGGCCTGAGTCGCGTCGCAGTCGACGCCGGCGCAGTCGGTGCCCTCACCGAGGAAGCTGCCGCCGGCTGCGTCACAGTCGGCCTCGGTCTCCACCGTGCAGGTCGAGCCACCCGGCCCGGCCGTGCAGCAGGCACCGGTGAGAACGGGGCAGGTCGTGTCGGCGCAGGCGCCACCGCCGAAGTCGGGCTGTCCGCCCATGTCGAAGCACTCCATGAACCCGAGGTCCATGCAGCTTCCATCGGTGAAGCAGCACGCGGCCTCGTCGCAGTCGGTCATGGCGCAGTCGGTGCCGGCTCCCCGTGAGGTGCCACCCATGGCAGCGCAGTCGGCGGGCGTGAGGTCCTGGCAGTCCATGCCCATGGGCCCGAAGAGACAACAGGCCTCGGCCACCGGACAGGTCGTGCCGGCGCAGTCGGTGCCTGGCCCCTGCGCCGTGCCGCCGGCGGCTCCGCACTCGGCGATGGAGAGATCCGTGCACGTGCCGTCACCCTGACAGCAGGCCTGGGTCTCGTCACAGTCGACGCCAGCACAGTCGGTGCCGACCCCGAGGAAGGTCCCGCCAGCCGCGTCGCAGTCGGCTTCGGTCTCCACGGTGCAGGTGGAGCCGCCAGGGCCCGCCATGCAGCAAGCACCGGTGAGCTCCGGACAGGCCGTGTCCGCACAGGCGGCACCGCCAAAGTCGGGCTGACCGCCCATGTCGAAGCACTCCATGAACCCGAGGTCCATGCAGCTCCCGTCGGCGAAGCAGCACGCCGCCGCGTTGCAGTCGATGGCGGCGCAGTTGCTGCCGACCCCTTGCGAGGCCCCGCCCATGGCGAGGCAGTCGTCGGTCGAGAGGTCCTGGCACTCCATGCCCATGGGTCCGAACAGGCAGCAGGCCTCGAGCACCGGACACGTCGTGGAGGCGCAGTCGGTGCCGCCACCCTGGGGCGTGCCGCCCATGCCGCGGCAGGCGGCGGGGCGCAGGTCGACGCAGGTCCCGTCGGCGAGACAGCAAGCCTGTTGAGCCTGCGCGGCCGCGGAGAGGATCGTCAGGAGACAACAGGAGAGGAGAGCCTGACCGAGCAGGCGGAGCGAGAGCGGCGACGACACCATGACGAGCTTCCCCAAGACGTCCGCGCACGCGGAGACCGGAGCTCACGACCGTCGTCAGCTCCCTGCGCTCCTCGTCGCGCTGCGTGTCCGTAACTTGAGCTGGATCACGACGGGACCCAAGCCCGAGCGAAAAACAAACCGAGCAAGGTCGAGCAAGCGGCCTGCATTTCTCCTTACGGACTCTCCCTGGCAACTCCGTGATCAGCTTCGAACGGGGCTCACGACACGCGCGCCGCGCCTCCCTCAGCGGGCCCTGGGGACACTCCATGAGATCACGATCGTCGCTTCTCCTCACGACCCTCTTGCTCACCGGCACCGCTCAGCTAGTCGGGGCCCTTCCGCACGTCCCGACCGACCACGCCTCGCTCGGCGTGTTCCCGGCCGGAGCCGGCGCCTACACGATCACCACCGACGGGACGCCACACCTGGCAGGTCCAGGGACCGCCATCGACGGGGTGGTCGTCGACGGGATCGCGGTCTTCACCTTCGACTCGATCGCCATCGATGACGGGATGACTGTCGCGGCAAGCGGCTCACGTCCGCTGGCCCTGCTCTCGCACGCCGGGATCGCGATCGAAGGCGCGGGCCGGCTCGACACCGCAGCCGGTGCGGGGGCCGGTGGCCACGCCGACGTAGCGAATCCCGGTGCTGGCGGCGGGCCGGGAGGAGGCGGCTCGGGTGTCGGCAGCCACCCCGGAGGTGGAGGGGGCTTCGGCGGTCGAGGCGGCAACGGGACCGGGCCCACCAGCGGCGGAGGAGCTGCGTACGGTGACCTGTTCACGCTGCTTCAAGGAGGCAGCGGTGGAGGGGGAGGCTTCAGTGGAGGGGGTCGCGGCGGCGGCGCCGTCGAGCTGGGTGCGGTGACGACGGTGACGATTGGCGGTCAGGGCATCGGAGCCGCCGGTGTCGGTGGGAACGGGGCCCAGATCAACGGGGGTGGCGGCGGCAGCGGGGGAGGCGTGCTGCTGCACGGAGGTGCCATCACCGTCACGGCGGCCGTCGACACGCGAGGAGCCGCCGGTGGCCGACCCGCGTTCGGCGGGGGTGGCGGCGGTGGTGGCGGCGGTCGCATCGCCGTGCTTTCGGACTTCCTCACGCTCGGTCCCACGGGCACGCTGCTCGCCTCGGGTGGCCGTGGCGGCAACGGAGGGTCCTTCAACGGTGGAGACGGCGGCGATGGTGGGCACGTGATGCTGTCGACGCTCCACGTGCCCGACCTCGACGGTACGATCGACGTCGCAGCCGGGGCGGCCGGCAGCCCCAACGGCAGCCCTGGCAACCCGGGCCAGGTGGTGCAGGTCGACGAGGCCATCCCGACGCTGTCGGAGTGGGCGCTCGGCCTGCTGGCCGTGCTGGTCGCGGTCGCCGGTGTCGTGGTGCTCCGACGGGTGGGGTGAGGGTGCGATCAGGTCAGCTCGGCTCGGCCCAGCCGCTTCGGAGGAGCCAGAAGCCTGCTGCGGCAGCGACCAAGGCCGACCCGCCCGATGGCTCGATCGTTGGCAAGACCAGCTCGACCACGGCGCAGCCCATCCGGGTCACCGGCCAAACGAGCATGGCGAGCAGGACGCTCACCACGAGGCCCGGACGACGGGCCAGGAGCTGATGGGCGAGCAGCACCACGGGGAAGCCGAAGAGCAGCGCCAGGGGGCTGCCGATCAGCGTGGGGACGAGCCGCTCCAGCAGCGTGCCTTCACCCGCGCGGGCGGCGAGCCCGAGCACCGCGGCGGTACCGATGACGACGACGCTGATGAGCCCGGCGCCGAGGTTCGCCGTGCGGTGGACTCGCCGGGTCGTGGGCCGCAGGTCGCGGAAGGAGAGCAGCCCGACCAGGACGACCCCGATGACGAAGAAGGCCAGCGATGACTGGGCCTCGCTGCGAGCCAGGGTGTCGTGACTGAGGCTGGTGAAGGTCGTCCACGTCACCAGCGCAGTGAGGAGACCGAGAGCCCACCAGTGGATCGGCTGGAAGCGATGGCCGAGGGCCGGGTTCCAGGGCAGCTCACCGACGACGGGGGAACCGTCAAAGCTCGGGACTGGTGGAGCGGGCCGACCGTCACCGAGCCGCTCTCGCGGCACGACGGGCACGCCAGGAAGACCCAATTGCTCGGGCGTCGGCTTGAAGAGGCCACCGACCTCACGGGCTGGCCGCCACGCTTCGTCGGCGGGTCCCCGCACGAGATCGGCCGGCCACAGCTCGTCCTCGTCGATGAGCTCGACGAGCTCGTTCCATCCGTAAGGGCCGGTGATCGCGTCACCGCGACGGATCCGCCAGCCAGCCTCACCACGACGTCGTGGGCTCATGTCTCCCTCCAAGCTCACCCGCTCCTCACCTGGCGGGCTGGAGGGATCGTACCCAGGTTCGAGCGCCGAGGGCGAGCTTGGATTGCTCAGCGAGATCCTTCAGTGAGGTCGGACAGGCGGTGACTGGTCGAGGCGTCGAGGTCCAGGTGATAGATCCGCTTCAGGTCGGCGATGAGGTCCAGCGACTCCTTCTTGAAGGGCGTCTTGCCCTCGAAGGCGTGCAGCACGATGCCTTCGAGGAGGTCGCCGAGGGTGAGGTCGTGGTACTCGGCCAGCGCCTTGAGGACCTTGACGAGCCGCTTCTCCATGCGGACGCCGGTCTGGACCCGCTCGACGACGAGCCTGTCCTTGGTGGTGGCCTTCTTCTTTCGTGAGGTGCGCTTCTTGGATGCCATGTGGCCATCATGCCCACCCGTTACCTTGGTAACAAATGGATGCACTCGGGTAGGCGCCGGCCCCAGGCCACGGCGCCTGACATGCTCTCTCGGCTGGGCGCGCGAAGTCGTCCTCCCGGTGGGCCATGAGCATGCGGATCCTGGTGCTGGAGGACGATGAGCAGCTCGGTGCCTACCTCGACGAGGGCCTGAGCAGCGCGGGCCATCAGGTCGACGTCGTCGGCGACGGTCGGCACGCGCTCACGGCGGCCACCTCCTCGAACCACGACGTCGTGGTCCTCGACCGGATGACTCCCGGCCTCGACGGACTGGCGGTCTTGAAGGCGATCCGAGCGGCTGGCCTGCGTGTCCCGGTCCTCATGCTGACGGTGATGAACCAGGTCGAAGACCGGGTCGAAGGTCTCGACGCCGGCGCCGACGACTACCTGGCCAAGCCCTTTGCCTTCTCCGAGCTCCTCGCCAGGCTCAACGCTCTCGCGCGTCGTGGTGAGGCCGATGGCTCGGGCGAGCCGACGACCCTGCGAGCCCAGGACCTCGAGCTCGACCTCGTCAGGCGCCGCTGCACCCGCGCCGGTCAGCTCATCGAGCTCACGAGCATGGAGTTCCGGCTCCTCGAGACCTTGCTGCGGGGACGGGGACGAGTGCAGACGAAGACCATGCTGCTCGAGAAGGTCTGGGGCCTCGGCTTCGTCCCCACGACCAGCGTCGTCGAGACCCATGTCAGCCGCCTCCGGTCTCGGATCGACAAGCCGTTCGACGAACAGCTCCTCCGAACGATCCGCGGAGCCGGCTACGTCATCGATGCCGATGCCTGAGCTCGTCCGCCGTCTCGGACGGATGGCGGCCCTGCGGAGCGCTCTCGCTCTCACCGCGGTCTTCGTGCTCGTGTCGCTCCTGGCCGGGGGCGCCGCGGCCTGGCTTCTTGAGCAGGAGCTCGAGGCCCTCGTCGACACGACGCTCACCGAACGCCATGCCGAGCTCGGCGCGCAGCTCGACGCGGCAGGGGAGCTCGAGCGCCTGGCGGCCACTTACGACGAGTGGTCGAAGTCGCATCGCATGGAGCTCTGGTCGTTCGAGACCGACGCCGGTCGGACGCTGGGCGAGCCGACTCCCCAAGTGCTCGAGACGACCGGGTACAGCTACGTCGACCTCGAGGGAATCTTCCCGACGGAACGGGACGACTGGCGCGTGTTCGTGGCGCCGACCGAGGGCGGTCGCCTGGCGGTCGCCGTCAGCGCCGAGAACATCCTCGAGTCGATGGAGATCGTCCGCAACACGTTCCTGGCCGTCGGTCTCGTGGTGAGCCTCGTCGCCATCGCGGGTGGGCTCGCGGTCGGCGTCGCGACCCAGCGACGCCACGACCGCATCCTCTCGACCCTGCAGGCGATCTCGGACGGGAACCTCTCTGCCCGTGTCTCTCCCGAGCACGACCGAGACGATGTCGACACCTTGGCCCGGCGGATCGACGAGAGCACGGCACGAACGGAGAAGCTGCTTCAGCAGACCCGCGGTCTCTCGGTGAACATCGCCCACGATCTCAAGACACCGCTGGCGAGGCTGCGGGCCCAGCTCGAGCGGGAGTTCCCCGCCAGCCCCGAGCGGGAGTCGGCACTCGGCCAGGTCGACGGGGTGATCGAGAGCTTCGACGGCATCCTCCAGATCGCCCGGGTCGAAGCGGGCGACGCCAAGACCCTATTCGCAGGAGTGAGCCTCACGGACCTGGCAGAGACAGTCGTCGCGACCTTCGGTCCCGTGGCCGAGGACTCGGGATGCACCCTGGCTCTTCGCCCGCTGGCTGACCCCACCGTGCTGGGGGAGAGGGGCCTGCTCGTTCAGCTCGTGGCCAACCTGGTCGAGAACTCCCTCCAGCACGGAGGGACGAGCACGCGCATCGAAGTCGGAGTGACGCCGGTCGGGATCGAGGTGCTGGACGACGGCCCCGGCATCCCGGCCGACGAGCGCTCGGAGGTCCTGGCCCCGCACTATCGCAGGGAACAGAGCCGAAGCACGCCAGGGCACGGTCTCGGGCTGGCGCTCGCGAAGGCCATCGCCGAGCTCCACGACGCGGAGCTGAGCCTCACCGACCGGGAGGATGGCCGGGGTCTTCGTGCCCGGGTGGTGTTCCCCGCACGGGCCTTCCTTACGAGCTCGTAAGGAAGACGCCAGGAGCGCGTGAGAGTCGGCCGCTAGCTTCTGCTGCGGTGATGGCGACGGCCCGCCGCGCTCGGGCACGAGCACCGACCACTTCGGTCCGGTCCGTCGACAGCGCCCAGGAATCACCGTGACCTTGCGCGAAGAGATGGAGTCCCACGGCGGCTGGCTGTTTCGCTGGCGGAGCTACCTACCGCTCTGCCTGTTGCCCCTCGTGCTCATCGCACTCTCGGCCGACCCACGACGTGAAGCCGCCTGGGGCGACCTCACCGACGACATCGTGAAGAGTGCCGGACTCGGGCTGGCGCTCCTGGGGCTCCTGATCCGATGCCTGGTGGCCGGCTTCGTGCCGGGCTGGACGTCGGGGCGCAACACGCGTCGCCAGGTCGCCGCATCACTCAACACGACCGGCATGTACTCCCTCGTCCGCCACCCGCTCTACCTCGGGAATCTCCTCATCACGCTCGGCCTCGTGACCTACACGGGCTCACCGTGGCTGGTGGCGTGCATCGGACTGGCGTTCCTCCTGTACTACGAGCGGATCATGCTCACCGAGGAGGAGTTCCTCCGAGCCAGCTTCGGCGACACCTACCTCGCCTGGGCGGCGCGCGTGCCGTGCCTGCTGCCGCGGGGTCTGAGCTGGGTTCGACCAGCGCTGCCGTTCTGCGTCCGGACGCTGCTCCGCCGCGAGACGACCACGGCTTTCGTGTTGGTCGCCGCCTTCACCTTCATCGCCCACGGGCGCGACCTCATCGGGGAGCGCCGCTTCGAGCTGGAGGCCGAGTGGCTCGTGCCGCTCGCCCTGACCGGCCTGCTCTGGTGGACCACTCGATTCTTGAGGAAGCGCACGCAAGTGCTGGCCGTCGAGGGCCGGTAGCCGGGAGCCGCTCAGCCCGGCCACCGTCGCGCACAGCTCACTCCTTGGTGAGCCGTGCCTCCTCCAGGAGCACTGGGTAGTGGTAGCCGAAGCCGAGGTCCCGGTCGGTCGCCACGGTGCCGCTGACGAGGACGAGGTCGCCGACGGCTGCTGAGTCGGAGGTGACCACCGTGAGGTCGGCGGTCGCGCCCTCGCCACTGCCGTCCTGCACGTGGATCCAGTTCTTGCCCAGGACGCCGCCGGTGAACTTCACGACGCGGCCGCGCACGAGGACCTCGTCACCCTCGAGACCCGACGCCTCGGCGTGAATGTCCGCGACGGTCTTGCCACCCTCCGGCGTCTCGATGCCGGAGAGGTCCACGGTCGGGGTCGGCGTGCGGCTGCTTCGCTGGGTGGAGGTGGGTGAACCGCCGCCGCTTCGGTTCAAGACCTGGATGTTGCTGGTGAAGTAGACGAGCTCGAAGGTGCGCTCGAGCGTCCGGCTCACGTAGTTGCGCATGGGCATGGCCGTCGAAAAGACGACCTCGTCGCCGACCTCGACCGGGAAGTTGGGAGCGGCCGCCCAGACGCCTCCGCTCACGGCCTCGACCTGAACGTAGGTGTAGGGGCCGGCGACGATCGTCTCGAGCACGGGGCCGCGCACGGAGGAAGCGGTCGTGCTGCTCGGCCGGGTGCTCGACCCGGTGGAGGGCTGCGTGCTCGGCTGGGAGGAGGAGGAGGAGCCCGAGGTGGTGGCTTCGGGGGGCGTGTCCACCGCGCGCTCGCCGACCGTGTCGCTGTCGGGGGCAGGCCGGCTGCAAGCGGTCAGGATCACCAATGCGGCGAAGAGAGTCGTCTTCACGATCGTGCTCCGGGGTGCGGCCGCCTGATTTGAGGGAGAGGCACGCCTGCATGGAGGGTCGAAAGTAGCACTCGCGGAGGCTTGCGCGCATCCGCCAGGCGGTGGCCAGGACGTTCTGGTAGCGGGGTGACCCTCCTCGCTACCCCTTGGCGCATGAGCCTGGAGAACCGGAGGGGCCCCACCCGCCGAGAAGGAAAGAAGCCATCCAGGAGGAACGCCCCCCTTTCAAGAGCCGCAGTCGGTCGCCTGGAGCCTTCGTGGGGACCCAGGGGAGCCCCTCATCTGTCCTACGTGCTGAGCACAGTCTTCGCGCCTATCTCTACAAGGGGTGTCCGACTGGTCGGCTAGCATCGGCCCGCACGGCGGACCTCCTCGTGAGTACGAATTCGTGAAGTGCTGCAATCGACACTCTGGGTACGGAACTGAAGTTATGGCAGTGAATTCGGCTCGCCGCTCTGGGATGCGTCTCCGCTCCACACCCCCAGCATCGAGGTCTACCTCGCCTTCAGCAGAGCAGCCAGGAATCGACAGACCTGCCGAAGCTATGGGAGGATTGGGACTGTGAAGGGGTCAGGTGACCGAGCGCCGCTAGGCGTATCCCGGTCATCCATGCGCCGAACCTCTGGTTCCAAGCCGCGAATAGTCGATCTGTTCTGCGGCGCTGGGCTCCTCAGTGCCGCGTTCAAGGCAGAGCACTTCGAGCCTGTATTCGCGATCGACAGCTGTGCACCAGCTGGCGCGACCTACCGGCGAAATCTCGGCGATCACATCGAGATCGGCGACATCAGCAAGCGGCAACCCGAGGGCTCATGTGAGGTCCTGCTTGCCGGCCCGCCTTGTCAGGGATTCTCTACCCTCAACCGCGGTCGCAAGAGAGACCAGCGGAATCGCCTGTGTCTGGAGGTCGCGCGGTGGGCCGAGCAACTCCGGCCGCAGGTGGTGGTCATCGAGAACGTCGAGGCCTTTCTCTCAAGCACATCATCTCGGCTCCTTCGTCGCAGGCTTGCGGCTGCCGGCTACGAGATCGCAGCAGGCACGCTTGACGCCGCAGAGTTCGGGGTCGCGCAGCATCGCTCGCGCAGCTTTGTGATCGCTGCGACGCACGGCCTCCCGGCACTGCCCCGGCCCACCCGTCGAACTGGCAAGCCAATCGAGGTCGCGTGGGACGGACTCGCTGCCACACCAGACGGGCGAAACCAGCACATAGCTCCCAAGCCATCGGAGATCGCCCTCTCGCGAATGAGGGTTATTCCTCCTGGAGGGGACAGGAGAGACATCATCGAGCGGGCTCCGCAGCTCGCCGCACCGTCCTGGCTCCGTCTCGGCTGTCAGGCAACAGACTGCTGGGGCCGGATGGCTTGGGGACGGCCGAGCAACACGCTGCGCACGGCACTCCTCAACGCTTCGAAGGGGCGGTACATACACCCGGAGCAACACCGCGTGATCTCACTGCGGGAGGCTGCCCGACTTCAGGGGATTCCGGACCGATTCCAGTTCGAAGGGACGCCCTACCAAGTTGCCCGTCAGATCGGCAATGGGGTGCCGATCCCGCTAGGCCGCGCTGTCGCCCGTCAAGTCAGTCGTCTTCTTCACTACTAGGCTGCTCGTCGTCTAGCTCGTCCTGGATAGCCAAAAACTCCTCGTGGGCAATGGTTGCATCCTTCAGCACTCGGACGAAGCTCCGCACCCGCCACGGGGTGTCGGGTCCGGCATCGTCCATCGCCTTGCGCAGGAGCCTTGCACCCACACCTCGGGCATCGGACCTGGGCATGGTCCCGATGAGCTCCCCGTGGACAGTGAGGTTGTAGTCGTTCTCCCTCAGCCAGACCTTGGCGTCTTCCATGTAGAGCTGAAGCTGGCCCAGGTGATCGTGCTCCAGCGGTAGCTCTGGGGCCTTGAGCTCGACGATGAATAGCTTGCCCAGCCCCATGTTGGACAGGAGAAACACGAGATCGGGACGCTTCTTCTTGTCAACCGTTGCAGGGGCGAACTCGCCGATCCCCAATGCCTTCGCGAGCTCGGCGTGCATCGTGGTGACGTTCCTGTCGGCGCTCAGCAGCTGCCCGTAGGCCGGCAGGACCAGCCAGGGGTTCTTCTCGAAGAGCTTCTGAACCTCCTTCTCGCACTTCGACTGCGTGAAGTCGGCAGACTTGACGATGCGTCTCAGCAGCTCGATCCCCTGCAGTCGACTTCGAGCGAACGACACGAAGCGGTCGTTCTCGGATGCAGTGAGGCGAGCGATCTGGGCAGCGGTTGCTCCGAAGTCCGGAAGCTCCTGCTCGCCGAGCTTCGCGAGCACCTGCATCACGGTGCCGGTCCCCAGCGCCGCAACCAGTTGCGGCAGTTGCGCCTTGTAGACGTCATCATCAACGCCATTCTTGCAGCCTCGCTCGAGTACGCGGGCAAGACGTAGCGCCATCTTCCGATCGTTGCTGCTTAGTCCCGGCGACTTGATGAGCTGTTGCGTGAATCCGTCCTCCTTGACTCTCTTCTCACCTTCGTCATCGCGCTGCTTTTGCCGCTTGCTGCAGGCTGTCTTGATTTCCTTGGAGAGGTCCGTCCAGAGGTTGCCGAGGAGTGAGGTCTCCCATCGGAGGCCCTGGCGATCGGTGGCGATGTAGTCCTCGTCCTCCTCATCAAGGAAGTCCGCATGGACGACGCCATCGAGATAGTCCGTCATCCGAAAGCCGTGCATGTTCGTGTCGGCCTCGAGAAGGGACGGTGGAGCCGCCATTCGATTACGGACGTAGATTCGGATGCCACGCATCCTTGCAGGGAGGGAGGCCCGTTGCTCTCGGAAGCGAAGACGATAGCTGAAGGTCTTCTTGACGCCATACTCCGTTAAGAACGTCGACTCTACAAGCTCCTCCGGCGCCCGCTCTGGTTCCGGCCAGGCGAACGAGAAGGCGTGGGTAGGAGGTTCGACCATGTCGCCATTCAGATCGATCTTGAAGTCCTTCGGGGAGATGAGATCGAAGGCCTCAGCGATCTCATTCTTCACCGTCTTGGGGCGACTCTTGGTTGGACCGTAGAGCAGTTGGCGAAGGACCACGCGCGTGCCGTGCTCGCCGAGCCCGGCTCCATCTGGGATGGTCGTTGTCTTGACGGCGACACTAGGGCTCTTCTCAGTGCTGGCATCCACGAGCTTGTTGTAGTCGAGCGTCACGCACGTCGCATGTTCTTCTCCGTCGGCCTTGGACGTGACCTCAAGCACGCGGGCGACTCCGAAGCCAGCAAGCTTGCCGAGTCCCTTGCGTCCCATCAGGGGCCGACCGCCTGGCGAGCGACCTTGCGCTTCCGGTTCTTCCTTGCGCCGTCGACGTGCAGCTACCAGGAACTTATCCCGGAGAGCCGCTCGACTCATCCCGTGACCGTCATCCAGAATCTCGATGGTGAGGTCGTCCGGCAACGCACGAGACTCAAGGGGGGAGGGCTCCGGGCCTTCACCTTCTTGATGGGCCTCCTTCTCGTCGTCGAACTGGCACTTGATGGTCCGGCGCGCATCCGAGATCCCCTCAGAAAACGTGATTCTGGCGTACGAGCCATCAGCGTCGTAGGAGTTGGCAACGAACTCAACGAGCCCTCGAGCCACCGTGGTGTAGAGGTTGAGCCCGAGATCCTCAAGAATATGAGGCGAGAAAATGAAGCGGAGATCTTCGCCTGGAGATTCGTTCTCAGCCATTTCGGTGGGTTGCCCTCCAACACTCGGTGCTCGGAAATCCTGATCGCGAGCCTTCGATGATCCTTCCAGATCCCCACCCACCTGATCCACCCGTCCCGACGTCATGGACCATCTGAGCCCGGTTGCACGGTCGCGACTGATGGCCAGCATCGGGAGCGTCAACACGACACCGGAGCTGGCGGTCAGGCGGCTCGTCCACGCGATGGGCTACCGGTACGCCCTGCACCGGCACGACCTGCCCGGCAGCCCCGACCTCGTGTTGCCGGCACGAGGAGCCGTGATCTTCGTGCACGGCTGCTTCTGGCATCGGCATCGATGTCGCCGAGGCCAGAGCGTGCCCTCGACCCGAACCGCCTACTGGACGGCCAAGTTCGACCGGAACGTCGCACGCGACCGGCGGACACAGCGCCAGCTTCGGGCCGACGGGTGGAGAGTAGGGGTGGTCTGGGAGTGCCAGACGCGGCCGACGAGGCTCGACACGCTAGCCAAAAGGCTGGACCGCCTGCTCCAGGCCGGCTGAGGCTTGGTGGGCCGCAACTCCTACTTGACCGTGCTTCCCCGGTACATGGGGGAGAGCACAAGAAAGGAGCATGGCCGGAGGAGGCGAAAGAAAATGGGACCGCCGAGGCGACCCCTTTCTCCAACCAAATCAGCAAACTGTGTTTGGTAGCGGGAGGGGGGATTTGAACCCCCGACCTTTGGGGCATGAGCCCAAGAAGCCGGAAAGGGCTCATCACCCAAAGAGAAAGAGGCCGCCTCGTGAGAGACGACCTCTTTCCAAAAAATCGTGGTCGCGGGGGGGGGATTTGAACCCCCGACCTTTGGGTTATGAGCCCAACGAGCTACCAGGCTGCTCCACCCCGCGCGCGGAGTGTAGGGGGTCGGAGGAGGCCATGCAAGACATTCACGTGGCCTCGCTCCGATTTTCTCAGCCAGTCGCCCGAACCACGACTACATGGCGCTCGTGCCGGTCGGCTTGGACTCTCGAGGAGGTGCCGTCTTGACGTGCCGGTTGAGCCACTCGGTCATCTCCCAGAGCACGTGACCGACCGCCTCGCGCGACCGATAGCCGTGGTCCTCGTTGGGCAAGACCACCCAACGCACCGTCCCGCCCAGGCCCTTGATGGCCCGGTACAGCCGCTCGCTCTGGACCGGGTAGGTGCCCGAGTTCGAGTCGTCCGCCCCGTGCGTGAGCAGCAGCGGCTCGTCCACCTTCGCCGCGTGGCTGAAGGGCGAGAGCTTCACGTACGTGTCGGTCGCCTGCCAGAAGCTCCGCTGCTCACCCTGGAAGCCGAAGGGAGTCAGCGTCCGGTTGTAAGCCCCGCTGCGCGCGATGCCCGCGCGGAAGAGGTCCGTGTGCGCCAGGAGGTGCACGGCGGTGAACGCCCCGTACGAATGACCGCCGATGGCGATCCGGTCGCGGTCGGCCACGCCCATGGAGACGACCTTCTCCACCGCCGCCTCCGCGCTCGTCACGAGCTGCTCGACGAAGGTGTCGTTGGGCTCCACGTCGCCCTCGCCGATGATCGGCATGGTCGGGCCCGAGAGCACCGCGTAGCCCTGCGTGAGCAGGAACATCACGGACGAGCCGCCCGGACGCGAGAAGGTGTTCTCCGAGGTCGTCACCTGACTCGCCGTCTTCTTGCTCTTGAACTCCCGCGGGTAGGCCCAGAACACCGTCGGCAGGGGACCGTCGCGCTTCGGGTCGTGACCCGGCGGTAGGTAGAGCGTCGCCGAGAGCTCGACCCCGTCGGCGCGGTCGTAGCGCAGCAGCTCCTTCTGCAGGCCCGCCAGCTCGGGGGCGTGATCACGGGCGAAGGTGAGCTGCTCGGCCCGCTTGCGACCCTTGCGGAGGAAGTAGTTCGGCGGCTCCTGCCGCGACTGACGCCGCGTGATGAAGCGCTTGCCCTTGTCGTCGAGCACCGCCACGACCGACTCGTAATGCGGGTCCGCCGAACGCCAGAGCCGCTCGGTCTTGCCCGTCGTGAGGTCCATCCGATCGAGGAAGGGATGGACGCCCTCCGGTGAGGCCCCACGCCCGGTCAGCAGCATGCTGTCGCCCGAGGCGTCGAGCTTGATGACCGAGCGACCGTACCGGCCCCGCTCCATGACGGGGTTGCCGGGATCGGCGTAGGCGTCCTGGTAGTTGCGGTCCTCGACCTTCACGAAGGGCTCGGACGGGTTCGAGGGGTTCATCTTCCAGGTGCGGGTAGTCCGCGTGTCGAACCACCACTCGCTGACCAGGGCGACGTCGTCGCGGCCCCAGGTCACGCCGCCGAAGCGCAGCTCCGACTTCCACAGCAGCCGCGGCTCTCCGCGGAAGGGCGCCTCGTGGAGGTAGACGGCGTCGCGAACCTCTGCCTTCCGGCCGGCGTCGCCACCGTCGAGCGCCTCGACCCAGGCCAGCGTGGCTGGAGCGTCCGAGCGCCAGCCGATGCTGCGACGACCCGTCCGCGTGGAGCCGAACTTCATGGGAACGGACTCGGCCAGGGGCAGGTCGGAGACCAGGTGGACCTGACGACCGTCGCGGTCGAGCACCTCCGAGCGCAGCGGGAAGCGGCTCATGGGCACCTGGTACGAGTACGGACGGTGCACCGTCTCGACCAGCAGGTAGCGACCGTCCGGGGAGACCGCCACGTCGGCGACGAGACCCGGCTCGACCAGCAGGCGGCGCTCACCCGAGAGGGAGACCTGCTCGACCGTCGAGGTCATGTAGTGCTCCATGAGCGCCTCGTCGCGCGGGCTGGCCAGGAGGTTCTGGTAGGTCCGCGCCGGCGCCTTGCGGCCGGAGCTCTCCTCGATGACCGGACCGTCGGGCACGAGCTGCTCCGCCGGCACCGCGCCGCGGTCGCCCGGAACGAACAGGCAGACGAGGCCGTCGTCGCCGGGGAGCCAGTCGCAGGGGTTGCCCATGGTCGCGTTGAGGACCGGGCCAGTCAGCCGGCGCGGCTGCCCGTTCGGGACGTCGACGACCCAGAGCTCGATGCCGGTGTCACCGGTGAGCGTGAAGGAGAGACGGTCGCGGTCCGGGGCCCAGCGGAGGTTGCGGATGCGGGCGTCGGCGGGGAGCGCGACCCGACGGCTCGGGCCACGCTCCAGCGGTCGCAGCGACAGGCTGGTGTAGGCGTACTCCCGCGCGGGCCCGTTCGTGCGTGGGTCGAGCCGGGTGCCGGCCACCTTGACGATGGGCGCCGCCAGCTCGGCCATGGGCGGCAGCGAGGGCCGGGACAGCTCCGCCATCCAGCGACGGTCGGGCGAGAAGCTCACCTGGGGCGGCAGCTCGGCGTCGAGGATGCGGTCGATGGGCGACGGCGGCGACTGCCAGCTCGCGGCGGCCTGGCCGGTCGGGACGACTGCCAGCGTCAGCGCCAAGACGAGGAGAGAGGAAAGGAAGGCGGATCGCGAGCGGGACGGCATGGGCGACCTCCGAAGGAAGGGGGGAGACCGAATCCTACTCCCGTGCCCCCTCAGGATCGGTCCACTCGCCGATCGGCGCGCTCGAACGAGGACCGGAGCGAGAGCTCAGTCGCGCCACTCGCGACGGGGGTCGCGGGAGGGTTGGGCCGGGTCGTCGACGAAGACCAGGATCTCGTCGGGGAAGGCGAGGTCGAGCTCTTCCCGGGCCAGGCGCTCGATGGCGAAGGGATCCGTGCGCAGCGAGGCCACCTCGGCCTCGAGCGCCGCCACCTCGGACTCGAGCGCGGCGATGTCGGCCTCGAGACGGGACCGGTCGTCGCCGTAGCGGAGGGCCTCCAGGAAGCCACGCTCACCAAACAGCGCTCCCAGGGTCAGCGACAGCGAGGCCATCGCGACCAGCACGAGCACGACCTGACGACGCGGACGTCGTCGGGTGCTCGGCTCAGAGGGGAGCTCGCGCAAGCCTCAGGCTCCGCCGGCGAAGGCGTCCCGCCCCGAGTAGACGGCGAGCTCGCCGAGCTCGTCCTCGATGCGGAGCAGCCGGTTGTACTTGGCGTTGCGCTCGCTGCGGCAGGGCGCGCCGGTCTTGATCT
>JBCCFW010000092.1:0-30180 GCA_039029535.1 Acidobacteriota bacterium | reverse complement strand
GGGCGCTCCGCCCACGCCGACGACCCGTCAGTCGTCGCCTCGGGCCGCTCCTCGCCCTGGCGGGCCTGCTCGGCCTGCTCGCTCCCTCCTCCCTCCGGGGAGGGAAGGCGAGCCCGACGCCGACACCGCCAGTCCCGGCCGCCAGCTCTCTGTCGGTCTCGACCGCCGGGGCCCTTCCGCTCCGCGACCTGGGCGACGACCGCCTTCTCGCCATCAGCCCCGCCCACGCGATCCGGGCCGAGCTGGCACCGGGAGGCCTGACCCTCCAGTCCCGTGAGGCGGGTCACGTCTGGTCGCTCCATCAGCGCGCCGTGGCCTGGGGTCGTCCCGACGCCCGCCAGCCGCTCGGAGCCCCGGCCCCCCTCGGTCGACATGACCACGTCGAGTACGACCACGGCCCGGTGGTCGAGTGGTACCACAACCGTCTCGAGGGCCTGAAGCAGGGCTTCACGGTCGCTCACGCCCCGACGGGCCACGGACCCCTCGTCGTCGACCTCGAGCTCGCCGGTGACCTCACGCCCTGGCTGAGCCCGGCCGGCGACGCCGTCGATCTCCGCGACGCCACGGGCCGCAGCGTGCTGCGCTACGCCGGCCTGGAGACCTGGGACGTCACCGGTCGTCGACTGACCACGCGGCTCGAGCTCGTCGAGTCCGGGCTCGACCGCTCGGTGGTCCGCCTCAGCGTCGACGACACGGCGGCGGTCTACCCGGTCGTCATCGACCCCACCTGGACGCAGAAGGCCAAGATCCTCGCCCCGGAGGGCGAGCCCGGTGCCCTCTTCGGCACGAGCGTGGCGATCGCCGGCGACAGCATCGTCATCGGCGCCAGCGGCAACGACACCACCAGCGTGTTCGTGGCCAACGACGAGGGCGTGCAGGACGGCGCGACGCTCGAGAGCTCCCACGACCTCGTGGGGACCGGCTTCGGTTACAGCGTCGGAGCCTCTAACGACCTGCTCGTCGTGGGTGCCCCCTTCGACGACGAGAGCGGCGCCGCTTCGGGCTCCGCCTTCATCTACGAGCGTGAGGACGGCTCCTGGATCGAACGCGCTCGGCTCACCGCCCCCGATCCGCAGCCGGGCCAGCGCTTCGGCGCCGCCGTGGCGGCGGGTGGCGATACGATCGTCGTCGGTGCCATCGGTGACGACACCTTCGGAACCGACGCCGGAGCGGTCCATGTCTTCCAACGCTCCGAGAGCTTCGGCTGGGAGCACGTGGTCACGCTCGGCGAGCTCGACGCCACCGCGGGCGACCTCTTCGGCTTCAGCGTCGACACGGACGGCCTCGGCATCATCGTCGGCCTGCCCTTCGATGACGACCGTGCCACCAACGCCGGCGCCTCGGTGCTCTACGAACGTCATCCCACGGATGGCTGGCTCGACGTCACCCGCGAGCGCTTCACCGCCGACGCGGCGGCCCCCCACGATCGCTTTGGCCGCAGCGTGTCCATCGACGGCGACACGGTCGTCGTCGGCGCCGACATGGCCGACGGTCTCTTCCGTGACGCGGGAGCGGCGCTCGTGTTCGAGCGTCACCCCACCGACGGCTGGCTCGAGGTCTCGCGATTCGAGAGCAGCGATCCGCATGAAGCCGAGCTCTTCGGTCAGTCGGTGTCGGTCCACGGCACGTCGATCGCGATCGGCGCACGCTCCGACCTGGACGGTCGCTC
Organism: Acidobacteriota bacterium; assembly: GCA_039029535.1. Lineage (GTDB taxonomy): Bacteria > Acidobacteriota > JBCCFW01 > JBCCFW01 > JBCCFW01 > JBCCFW01. The sequence continues at coordinate 28,511 of JBCCFW010000092.1, read as the reverse complement.
CGAGGCGGGCTCCGCCTCCCTCTTCGAGCGACACCCCACCGACGGCTGGCTCGAGGTCACGCGAATCGGCGCGAGCGACGGGATGGCCAACGACGACTTTGGCAGCGCGGTCTCGATCGGCGACGGCCGCCTCGTGGTCGGTGCCCGCCACGCCGATCCCGATGGCGATCGCTCCGGTGCGGCCTACTACTTCGTGATCGAAGTGGTCGACCTCGACGGCGACGGAACCGACGACTTCTTCGACAACTGTCCCGACCTGCCCAACTCGTCTCAGGCCGATGCCGACGAAGACGGCGTGGGCGACGATTGCGACAACTGCATCGAGGTACCCAACCCCGGCCAAGAGAACTGCGACGACCTCGGCTTCGGCGACGCCTGCGAGGAGGATCCCGGTCTCCGCGACGACGACGGCGATGGCACGTGCAACGACATGGACGGCTGTCCCCTCGATCCCCTGGACGACCGTGATGGCGACGGTCTGTGTGACTCCGAGGACAACTGTCCGGACGTCTCGAACCCGGGCCAGGAGGATCCGGACGGTGACGGCCGCGGTGAAGCCTGCGCCGAGGCCACCTGGTGCGGCTGGGAGCTGCACGCGCTCGACGGACAGGAGGGCGATGGCTTCGGGGTGGAGTTGTCGGCGACGGCTGACCGCCTCCTCGTCGCGACGAGCTTGGAGGAGGGCCGCCTGGCCTACTTGTTCGAACCGACGGAGAGCGGACACTGGCTCGAGACCGCCCGTCTCACCCTGAGCCCCGACACGCTGACCGTCGACTTCGGTCGTGGCGAGTGGCGCTTGGCGGGCGACTCGATCCTCGTCGGCTCGCACACCGCCGACAACGTCCTGCCCAACGCCGGAGTCATCATCCGTCTCGAGCGGGCCGAGGACGGGTCCTGGTTCGAAGACGGCCTGTTGATCCCGGACGAGCCCGCGATGGGAGCGTTCTTCGGCTACAGCGTGGCCGGCACGGCCGACCGCGTGGCCGCCGGTGCGCTCACCGGCAACATGGCGCGCCTCGACAGCCCCGGCAGCGTTCACGTCTTCGACCGCAACGAGGACGGTGACTGGGTCGAGACCGCCAAGCTCATCACCGAAGCCGGTCTCCCGTCCGATCGCTTCGGCGCGTCCGTTGCGGTTTCGGGTGACGTCGTCGCGGCCGGTGCCCCCTGGTCCGGCGCCGAGACCTTCCTGCAGTGCGGTGCCGTCCACGTCTTCGAGAAGGACGTCTCCGGGGAATGGACCGAGAGCCACCTGGTGGCGGTGGACGCCGCCATGAACGCCGAGCTCGGCGAGACCGTGGCGGTGAGCGGTGGCATCGTCGCCGCTGGCGCCCCCAGCGACCCCGAGGAAGGCGAGCCCGTCGGCGCGGTTTACGTGTTCGAACAAGACGAAGACGGCAACTGGGCACAGCGCGCCAAGCTCCTCGACACCCTGGGCGGGCGAGCCTTCGGTCAGAGCCTGTCGCTGGTCGGCGAACACCTGGTGGTCGGAGCTGCTCACCCGGAGCACGGCGGGACCACCCACGTGTTCCGCCGCCGTGCCGCCGACGACTGGGAGCTCGTGTCGGTCCTGCTGGCTCGTGACTCCGACGATCGCTTCGGCAAGTCGGTCGCCCTCGTGGGCAACCAGGTCGCCGTGGGGGCTCCCCTCGCCGACCGCATCGCCGTGGACTCGGGTGCCGTCGAGTTCTTCGAGCTCACGCACGACGGGACGGACGGCGACGGCGTGGGTGCCTGCGCCGACAACTGCCCGTCCGTCTTCAACCCCGAGCAAGAAGATGCCGACGGAGACGGCATCGGTGACGCCTGCGACTCGTGCCCGAACAGTCCCGAGGGCGATCCCGACGACGACGGTGTCTGCTCCGACGTCGACAACTGCCCGGACGTGCCCAACCCGACACAGGACGACGCCGATGGCGACGGCTGGGGCGATGCGTGCCGCGCCCCGGCCTGGTGCGAGGCCCGACTGAGCTCCTCGGGTGAGCGCCGCTTCGGCCAGTCGACGTCCCTCCATCAGGACCGACTGGCGGTGGGCGTGCCGGCCTACGGTCTCAGTGAGAGCTCGGCCGGCGCCGTGAGGCTCTACCGGCCCGACACGGAGGGCACCTGGCAGGTGGAGGACGTCCTCTTCGGAAGCGACACCGACCCCGACGACTCCGACTGGACGGACGAGTTCGGGAGCTCGGTCGCCCTGCATCGCGACACCCTCGTCGTCGGCGACGTCAACTTCGACCGGCCCGAGGGCGGCAACGGGATCGTCTACGTCTTCGAGCGAAGAGACGAGACCTGGCAGGAGGTCACGAAGCTCGCCGTGGACGACCCGGACAGCCTGAGCCGCAACGTCGGACGCACCGTCGCGCTGCACGGTGACCGAGCCGTCTTCTCGGATCACGACGACGTGTACGTCTTCGAGAGAGGCCCGCTCGACACCTGGGCTCACTCGGCCAAGCTCAACGCTCGGGACCAGGAGCTGGGAGACGGGTTCGGTCACGCCATCGTCATCGAGGGCGACACGCTGCTGGCCAGCTCACCCTGGCGCAACGACGGAGTCGTGCACGTCTTCACGCACGACGGCAGCGGGTGGGTCGAGCGCTTCCCCCTCGACTTCCCGGAGTCCGAGGAGAGCCTGCTCGGCTGGGGACTCGCGCTTCATGGAGACCTCGCGGTCGCCGGCGCACCGGAGGACGACAGCGCAGGCAACGATGCCGGGGCCGTGGTCGTCTTCGAGCGAGACGAGCGTGGGAGCTGGCTCAGCCTCCCACCGACCCGGTTGGTGGGAAGCGAGACCGAAGCCGAGAGTCGCTGCGGCGAGTCGGTCGCGATCTCGGGCGACACGATCCTCGTCGGCTGCGAAGGTGCCGACGAGGGCCGCGGACGCGTGCTCGTCTACCGCCGCGACACCGGCGGCACGTGGCGGGAGCTCCCGTCGCTGAGCGCGAGCGATGCGGACGCGGAGCAAGACGGCACGAGCCCCGAGTTCGGAGCCGCGCTCGCGCTGCACGAGGACCGCGTCGCCGTCGGCGCCCCCCACTCACGGTCGGAAGGCGCCGTCTACACCTACCGCCTCCATCGCGACGCCGACGATGGCGACCGACGCTCCGCCTGCGCCGACAATTGCCCGCTGGACTACAACCCCTTCCAGGAAGACCGAGACGAGGACGGCCTCGGCGACGCCTGCGATCCCTGCCCGAGCGATCCGGCCAACGACGAGGACGGCGACGGCCACTGTGCGGAGAGCGACAACTGTCCCACCGTCTCCAACTCGGACCAGGCCGATCGCGACGGAGACGGCGTCGGCGACGCCTGCGATGGTCCGGAGTGGTGCCCCGAAGAGTTGGCTCCCGAGGATCTCGTGGGCGACGACCTGTTCGGTAGCAACGTCGCCACCGACGGACCGTGGATGGCCGTGAGCGCCATCGGCCACGACGACTTCGACGGTGCCGTCTACCTCTTCGAACGACAGGGGACTGGCTGGCGTGAGGTCACGAAGCTGACCAGTGAGCTCGATCACTACTTCGGGCATCACCTCGCCCTGTCTGGCAATCGTCTCGTCGTCGGCGCATTGGGTGGCGCCCTCAACGAGCGCACCGATCCCGGCTCCGTGACCGTGTTCGAGCTCCGGGACGGGAGCTGGGAGCGCATCGCACGCTTCCTCCCCGAGTGGAGCACGGACGACGATGGATTCGGACACCGCGTCGCGCTGCAAGGCGATCAGATCCTGGTCACGTCGGACCTGCATCCCGAAGGGCCACGACTCGGCGTCGTCCACGTCTTCGAGCTCGAAGGTGAGGAGTGGATCGAGACCGATCGCCTCTTCCCCGACGCTGCGGGTCCCCGCCCGTACTTCGGCTCGAGTCTCTCCGTCGATGGCGACCGTCTGGCCGTCGGGCTCGGCGAGGCTCACGACCTCGAGGGCGCCGTGGACCTCTACGAGCGCGACGAAGACGGCCGATGGCAATGGCAGTCGCGACTGCGCGCCCCCGGCGCCGAGTCCGGCGACGGCCTCGGCTGGAACGTGCTACTCCGAGGCGACCTCGTTTTCTCGGCCACTCAACACGAAGGCGAGACCGGCATCGTTCATGTCTTCGAACGCAGCGACGACGGCACCTGGCTCGAGACCGGCACGCTGCAGGGACTTCAGCCTGACGATCGCTTCGGAAGCTCGCTCGACCTGCTTGGCAACCGCCTCGCCGTGCAGGGCCTGGCTCCCGAGGTCGAGGACTCCACGGTTCGTGTTCGCTTGTTCGAGATGACCCCGAGCGGCGAATGGATCGAGCTCGACTCCTGGCTGGTGCCCGAGGCGTCACACTCGGGGCTCCACAATCAGAGACTCACGCTGTCGGACCAGGGCCTGCAGGTCGGCGCGTGGAGTGCCAACGACAGCAAGGGGGCCGTCAGGCTGCATCGCTACCGACCCGTGGACGACGACGGCGACCGGGTCGACGCCTGTCTCGACAACTGCCCGGACGTCTTCAACCCGCTCCAGGTCGACCTCGATCGCGACGGACAGGGCGACGCCTGCGACCCCTGTCCGCGCGATCCCCACGATGACGAGGACGACGACGGTCACTGCGCGGATCGCGACAACTGCCCCACCGTTCCCAACCCGGACCAGGCCGATCGCGACGGGGACGGCGCCGGCAACGCCTGCGACAGCCTGGCGTGGTGCCCCGACGAGCTGTCCCCGGACGGCCTCGTCGGCGACGACCTGTTCGGGAGCAACGTCATCACCGACGGTTCGTGGATGGCCGTGAGCGCGCTGGGCCACGACGACTTCGCCGGTGCCGTCCACCTCTTCGAACGACAGGGCACCGGCTGGCGCGAGGTCGTCATGCTGACCAGCGAGCTCGACCACCAATTCGGACGTCACCTCGCCCTGTCCGGCAATCGTCTCGTCGTCGGCGCATTGGGTGGCGCTCTCACCGAACGCGACAACCCCGGCTCCGTGACCGTGTTCGAGCTCCGTGACGGGAGCTGGGAACGCACCGCACGCTTCCTCCCGGAGCAGAGCGCGGACAACGACGGTTTCGGTCACCGCGTCGCGTTCCAGGGAGATCAGATCCTGGTCACTTCGGACCTGCACCCGGAAGGACCGCGGCTCGGCGTCGTCCACGTCTTCGAGCTCGAGGGTGAGGAGTGGATCGAGACCGACCTGCTCTTGCCCGACGTCACGGGACCATGGGCGTCCTTCGGCGCCAGCCTCTCCATCGACGGCGACCGACTGGCCATTGGACACCCCGAGGCCAACGACCACGAGGGTGCCGTCGAGCTCTACGAGCGCGACGAGGACGGCCGCTGGCGATGGCAATCCCGGCTGCGCGCCATGGACGCCCAGCCTGACGAATCCCTCGGTTGGGCGGTGCAGCTCCGAGGCGACCTTCTCCTCGCGGGAGCTCGCGGCCAAGGCGAAGCCGGGGCGGTGCACGAGTTCAGGCGGGGCGCCGACGGCACCTGGACGGAGACCGACAGGCTGGTGGGACTTCCGCCTCGGGGCCGGTTCGGAGAGTCATTCGGGCTGTCGGGCGACCTCCTTGCCGTCTTCGCGTACGCGACCGACGTCGCCAACAACACGAGTCGAGTCCACCTGTTCGAGACGAGCCCGGCCGGAGGATGGTCGGAGATCGACTCCTGGCTCATGACTGACGTGATCATGGGAACGCAGGGCAATCAAAGGCTCACGCTCACCAGCGATGGCCTCCAGGCCGGTGCCAGGCTCGCAAACGATCGGAGAGGCGCCGTCAGGCTGCATCGCTACCGCCCCATCGATGACGACGGCGACATGGTCGACGCCTGCCTGGACAACTGCCCGGACGTCGTCAACCCGCTCCAGGCCGACCTCGACGACGATGGACAGGGCGACGCCTGCGACCCCTGTCCGAGCGATCCCGACGACGGCTGCTCTCGCTGACCGAGGCGTTCTCGCGTCAGCACTCAAGCCGACTCCCCGGACCGCCGACAGAGCGGTGGTCCGGGCGTGCCGTCTCTCGCGCCGGGCGGGAGCGAGCATGACGAAAGCCTCTTCGACCAAGCCCAAGGTACTGCTCGTCGACGACGAGCCGGCCGTCCTCGCGGGCCTCCGTCTTCACCTCCGCAAGGACTGCGACGTCACCCTCGCGGGCTCCGGAGCTCAGGCTCTCGAGCGACTGGCCGAGGACGAGTTCGCCGTCGTGGTCTCCGACATGCGGATGCCGGAGATGAGCGGAGCCGAGCTGCTCTCACGGGTCGCCCGCGAGCACTCGGGCTCGGTGCGGATCCTCCTGACCGGCTACGCCGACCTCGACTCGGCGATCCTCGCCGTCAACGAGGGTCACGTCTTCCGCTTCCTCAGCAAGCCCTGTCCCCCTCCCGCCCTTCTCACGGCGGTGATGGACGGCATCGAGCAGCATCGCCTGCTGAGCGCCGAGCGTGACTTGCTCGAGGACACGCTGCACGGCAGCGTGAAGGTCCTGACCGAGGTCCTCGGCCTGGTCAACGCCGTCGCGTTCAACCAGGCGGGACGTCTCCACGAGCTGGTCGCTCATGCCTGCCGCCAGATCGAGATCGAGGAGCCCTGGCGCTTCGAGGTCGCTGCCCTGCTCTCGCAGCTCGGTTGCGTCACCCTCCCCCTGGACCTCGTCGAGCGCGCGCATTCCGGCACGCCTCTCGACGAAGAAGACGAGACGACCTTCGGGGGCCACCCGGCGATCGGCCGTGACCTCCTGGCGTCGATCCCCCGGCTCGAGACGACGGGCGAGATGATCGCGAGTCAGCAGGACGTCCCCGACGTCGACACCCTGCCCGACGACCTCGCGGACTGGGAGCCCGCCCTGCTCGGGGGTCAACTCCTCCGAACCGCGACCGCCCTCGAGCGCCTCATCCGCCGCACCAAGGACCCGGGCGCCGCCCTGGCCGAGCTCATCGACGACCCGAGCTTCGCGAGCCCAGTCGTCGAGGCCTTCCGCAACGTCGACATCGACAGCGAGGGGCTCGTACCCCACCTCACTCGACATCGCCGAGCTGGCGCCGAGCATGCGCTTGCTTCAAGACGTGAAGGCCTGCAACGGCACGCTCCTGGCCCGTCAAGACTCACGGATCACGGCCGCCCTGCTCCAGCTCCTCCGCAACTTCGACGAAGGAGCCGGTGTCGAGCAGCCGATCCTCGTGCTGGCTCCCGTGGGAACCACCGAGTCGCGCGACGGCGAGCCCGAGTTGGCCAAGGCGAGCCAACCGTAGCGGAGGGTCAGAAACCGAAGCGGCGGCGCTCGGCATCGCGGGCGACCGACTCGAGGGTGGCGTCGTCATCCTCGTCGAGCAGGAACGCGTCCTCGTCCGCGAGCAGAGCCCCCAACGCCGGATGCAGGGGCGCGAGCTCGCGCAAGGCCGACTGCTGACGCCGCGCCAGGCGGAGCAAGCGCTGCCCGTCGCGCCTGAGCTGCTGGACCTCGAGGACCTGGTCGATGGCCAACGCCAGCTCGGAGGGGCGGCACGGCTTCGTCAGGTAGCGATGCACGTCACCCGCGTTGAGCGCAGCGAGGGCCACGTCGAGCGAGGTCGCCCCCGTCAGCATGATCCTCATGGTCTCGGGATGTCGTTCCGCCACGTGTGACAGCAGACGGGTCCCACTCATCTCCGGCATGTTCTCGTCGCTCACGACGACATCGGCCCCGCACTCCTCCAGCATCCGGAGCCCTTCCTCCGGCGAGGTCGTCGCCAGCATCCGGTAGCGCTTCTTGCGCAAGGCGGCACGGAGCCCGTCGAGGACGTGCTCGTCGTCGTCGATGAGCAAGATCCTGCTCTTCATGATGTCATCTCCTGCCGGGCCCGCCGAAGACGTCATCGACCACGACCGCGCCGACCATGAGCAGAAAGTGGCTCAGGGACAGGAGAGCGGCTCGGCGGTGAGCAAGGTGACGACGGGCTCCCCGTCGACCAGCCGCACGACGATCGGCTCCCGCGGTGTCTCGGCACCGGTGGGAGCACGCTCTTCCGGATGAACCGAGCAAGTACACCAGCCGGCCAGCTCGACGAGGGTCAGCACGCCCGCCGACGGCGGCAGCGGCACGCCAGCCAGGAGCTCGTCACGGGTCACTCTCTGGCTGGTCTCGGCCGTCAGGCGCGTGCGGCCACAGGCGGTGAGATTCTCGACCGGGCTCCCGAGAACGTCGGGCTCCCGCAGTCGTGACGTGGCCGTCGCGATGTCGTCGACCAGGCCGTTGGTTCGGAGCTCGTGCCGCGCGGTGTCAGTCCAGGGCTCGCGGCCATGCTCGGTGTCGGTGACCCTGAGGTAGACACGCTCACCCACCACGGACAGCTCGTCGACGAACGAGCAGGCAGCGTCGGGCAGACCCTCGACCGCTCGCGTGCCGGCCGTCGTGCCGTCGGTCTCGTAGAGGCGCAGGTCCGAGCCGTCACCGGCGACGAACAGCAAGCGCGAGCCGAAGACGACCAGGTCGTCGAAGCCCGTGCTCGCAGCCCCCGGCGTGAGATCGGCGACCAGCTCGACGAGACCGCTGGTCGCGTCGAGCCGGCGAAGCTCCCGCCCGGCATCCGGATCGTCGGCGACGAAGAAGAGCGAGGGCCCCACGGCGGTCAGCATCTCCGGCCACGAGCCCTCGGGCCCGGGCCAGAGATCGACGATCCGTCGAGCCGACCCATCGCTGCCGTCGCTCCACCAGAGCTCCTGACCCGAGCTGCCATCGTCGGCAGCGAAGAGCAGCGCACCGTCGTGCGCCGTGACCCAGCCCGGCGCGGCGTCGCCCAGGGGGTTGATGTCGGCCACTCGCGTCGTTCCCGCTTCGGTGCCATCGCTCCGCCAGAGCTCACCTCCGAGGGCGTCCCAGGCCGTGAAGAAGAGGGTGTCGTCGAGCACGGTCAGCTCGATGGGATCCGAGCTACCGCTGAAGGGCGCGATGTCGGCTACGCGCCTGGTGCCCAGCACGGTGCCATCGGTGGACCAGAGCTCGGTGCTCAGGAAGTCGGGACTCGCTCCGAAGTAGAAGCGCCCGTTCAGGCTGACCGGCCGTCGAGCATGCCAGTCTTCGATGGTCGGATCGTCGACGAGCGAGAACGTGCCGGACGCCGTGCCGTCACTACGCCAGAGCCGACGGCTGTCGTCCTCGGTGCCGACGAAGTACAGGAGCTCCTCGCCGGTGGCGCTCGTGCCCGCGAACAGGGACTCCAGGCGATCGGCGGAGATCACCTGCTCCGTGCCCGCTGCCGTGCCATCCGATCGCCACAGACGCTCGTCAGTGGCGGTGTCGACGAAGAAGACGTGTTCTCCCACCCGAGTGAGCTCTCTCGAACGCCCGAATCCGCCCGGCTCCTCGGCGGTGGCTCCCCGCACGAGCACGGTGCCCGCCTCCGTTCCGTCGGTGGACCAGAGCTCACCGACGACACCGCGCTCGGCGAGGAAGAGGACGTCGTCAGCGAGAGCGGTGAAGTCCTCCGGGAAGGAGTGTCCGGTCCGCTCGCCGTCGGTCTCCCGACGGGTGCCACCGGGCAGGCCGTCGGTGCTCCAGAGCTGATGGCCCTCGACGCCGTCGTCGGCGCTGAAGTAGAGACGACCGTCGACCACGCCCAGGTGACTCACGCGACCATCCCCTCCCGGGCTCACGTCGAGAACGAGCGTGGTCCCCACGGCCGTCCCGTCGGTGGCCCAGAGCTCGCGTCCGTTCACGCCATCGTCGGCCGTGAACCACGCGCGACCGTCGAAGATCGTGAGCTGCATGGGCCGCGAACCGACCGCTCCTGGCCGGATGTCGACGAGCTGCTGCGTGCCGGCTGCCGTCCCATCACTGACCCAGAGCTCACTGCCAGCGCCACCTTCGTCGCCGGCGAAGACGAGTCGGCCATCCAGGAGCACGGGCTCTCGCTCGGCATCCACGATCGCCAAGCGCTCCGTCGCACGCCCCGTGCCGTCGGTGAGCCAGAGCTCCGCTCGATCGGGAACGCTCTCGGCCGTGAAGAACAGCGAGCTCCCCCTCGCCTGGAGCGGAAGGATCCGGGATGAGGCCGGGCCGGGTTGCAGGTCGGTGACCCGTCGCGTGCCGAGCGCCGTTCCGTTCGTCACCCAGAGCTCGCGACCGGAGACGGTTTCATCGGCGGTGAAGTAGATCCGATCGTCGGCCACGACGAGCTCGCTCGGACTCGCGCGCAGACCGAGGCGGAGATCGGTGACCGGAGCCGTTCCGCCCGGCGTTCCATCGCTCACCCAGAGCTCGAATTCGTCGGAGACCGCGAAGTAGAGCAAGCCGCCCATGGGCGTCAGGAAGCTGGCGTTGAACACGCTCGCGACCACGGCAGTGCCGCCTGGCGTCCCGTCGGTTTGCCAGAGCTCCGTGCGCGTCGCGAAGTACGCCCGGTCGCCGAGCGCGGCATGCCAGGCCGGCTGCTGGAAGCCGAGATCCGCCAGGCGTCGCGTGCCCGTCGGCGTGCCGTCGGTGAACCAGGGCTGGAGACCGCTCCCGTCGTCGGCACTGAACACGACTCCTTCTGGCAGGCGGGCCGTCTCGAAGCCGCTCCAGTGGGTCGTGAAGGCCCGCGAGCTGCACTCACCGGGCGCGAGATCGGCGAGCAGGACGGCACCCTCCGCCTCGCTGAACGCCCAGGGCTCCACGCCCGTGCCGGGCGAGTCGCGAAGGAACACCGCACGGCTTCCGACATCCAGGAGCGGTGACCATCCCCAGACGCCGGCGCGGGGCGCCAGCTCGACGTCGGCGAGCAGCTCGACCTGCCCGAACGACGAGGTCGCTCCCAGGGCGAGCACGGCGAGAACGAGGCTTCGGGCGGGACGCAGCACTGACGACCTCCTCTTGTCGCAGACCTGGAGCAGCCTGCGAAGAAGCTAGCCCCCAGGAGACACGAGTCCAAGGCGGCGTATCAGGATGCGGCACGAAGCGATCCCCAGAGTTTTTCTCACGCACCCACGCCCCCATCCTCGTAAGAGACGGGGCTGACGCGAGTCCCTCCCTGCGGAAGGAGCCCGAGACCGACCCTCGTCGGCTCGTCCTTCCTCGCGCCCGCGACTGACGGGCTGGAGGAACCCGCAGATGAAACTCGACTCGCGCTCACGTCTCGCTCTCACGTTGCTCCTCGGTCTCGCACTCGGCTGGCCCGGACGCAGCCTCGCTCAGGGGCTCGCGTCGTACTACAACGTCGAGAGCCCGCAGGTGCACCCCATCGAGGTCGTCACGACCGACGACTCGGACAATCGCTACCTGCTCACGTGCAACACGCCCGACAACATGGTCGAGGTCTACGACACCTCCCGCGAGGACACCGCGGGCACGCTCGGCGCGCCGGTGCTCCGGATCCGCGTGGGCCTCGAGCCCGTCTCGGTGCGCTGGGTCGACACGCTGCAGACCTTCTTCGTCGCCAACTTCCTCGGCGACTCGATCACCGCCGTGGCCCTCGACGAGGGCCCCCGCGGGCTCGAGCCGGAGTTGCTCGGGACCTTCCCGGTCGCCGACGAGCCCCTCGACCTCACCCTCGGCGTGGTCGCCGGTCGGCCGACCCTGTTCGTCACCCATCTCACCATCGACCGCATCAGCCTCTTCGATCCCGTCGCTCTGACCGCGCTGAACGACGGCACGCCGGCCCTGGTGGACCTCGATGGCGACACGACACCCGACGAGGCGCTCAAGCAGCCGTGGACCTCGGCCGTCGGTCCTGCTGCTTGTGCCGACCGGCTGTTCGTGCTCGGTCACCTCGGAGGCAACCGCCCGGCCTACGACTTCGACCTGTACTCGCAAGACCTCGCCGGCGGGAACACCGACAAGCTCGGCGGGCTCGGAGCGATCAACTGGAACATGACCTTCAACGACAACGGCGACCTCTTCGTGGTCGGCTCGGCCGCGAGCAACCGCACGGTCAGCGGGGTGAGCGCCCTGTCCGTTCAGCCCACTGGATTCGTGCAGACGATGCTCTACGTCGTCCGTGGCGCCTGTGACTTCGACTCAGCCACCATCACTCCAATCGACTTGAACCTCGACGGGGTGAGCCCCGCCGCCAAGAGCGACGCCCTCGCCACGGCCACCGACGTCCTGGTCGTCGGCAATCAGATCTGGGTGACCGCCTTCAGCAGCGACCGGGTCGGGGTCGTCCAGGTCTCCCCCTTCGCTCCGCAGTTCTGGCCGAAGCACCGGGTGGACATCCCCCTCCTGCCTGGAGCCGAGTACGCCCGCTCGGGGCCCCGCGGCCTGGCCTTCAAGCCGACGCACGCATCCTCCACCGGTAGCGTGACCCCCGCTCGCGTCTACGTGGCCAACCGCCTGAGTCAGTCGGTCGCCATCTTGGATCCGAGCGTGCTTCCACCGACGCTCATCGGTCAGTTCGAGCTACCGAGCGACTCCACGCCCGTCCATGTCCGCGAGGGTCGGAAGTTCCTCTACAGCGCCGAGCTCTCCGGCAACGGCTTCGTGTCCTGCTCGAGCTGTCACCCGGACGGGCGCACCGACGGGATGGCCTGGGACGTCAGCGACGGCGTCACGACGAACATCCCGTTCGACCTGAACTCGCTCTTCGGCACCAACAACCTCCAGACCACTCAGCCTGGAGAGAAAGGGATCATGGTCACCCAGTCGCTCCAGGGCCTCCTCAACTTCGAGGCGCCCCTCGGCGAGGGAGCGAGCCTGGTGTCGAACGGACCCTTCTACTGGCGTGGCACGCGACACGCTGGCGGAGACGCGTGCGAGCACTCGGACTTCGGCGCGTTCAACTCCGCCTTCGTCGAGCTACTCGGCGCGCCGGACGTCTGCCCGGACCCCATCGAGACGGCCGGCCTCACCGACACCGAGATCGACCTCTACGAGGAGTTCGTCAACTCCATTCACTACCCGCCGAACCCGCGGCAGCCACCCGACCGGCGCTTCAGCGGAAGCTTCGGCAGCGACCCTGACGACGTCGACGACGGCGAGGGCGCACTCCGTGGCATGAAGGTCTTCCACCTGATGGACTCCATCCCCGGCAATGGCCTGTCCTGTGTTCACTGCCACTCCCTCCCCGAGGGCAGCAACAACCTCATCACCGAGACCCGCTCCGCCATCGACCGGGACGGCGTGGCCACGAGCGAGATCAACTCCCTCGAGACCGCCGCACTCCGCGGGCTGTTCCAAAAGGAAGCCATGCTCGATCTCTTCCCCGACATCGACGGGAACCTCGAGGTCCGAAGTGGTGACGAGGGCCTGGCCCACGCGGGCAGCGAAGCCGACATCCACGAATTCGTGGAGGACGCGTTCTCAAGCCCGCTCTGCGCTCCCGCCAGCGCACCCTGCGGCAACACCAACGACGTCGTCCGATTCATCGAGGAGATGGACTTCGGCACGGGACCCGCTGTCGGGCGCAGCCTGACATTGACCTTCGCCAACAAGGGCAGTCAGTCCGTGGACGCCGAGCTCGACCTCCTCGAGCAGCAGGCACGAGAGGCCAACGCGGGCTTGGTCATCACGGCCGGCGCCTTCGGCTACTGGCTCGACCCGAGCACTTGCCAGCTCGATGCCATGGGCGCGATCGATCCGGACAGCTGCCGCTACCGCTCCGAGCCGACCGTGGGGAGCTTCACGCGAGCCGCGATCCTCGCGACGCTCGATCCGGGAGAGCGCTTCATCGTCCAGGCCACGCCGTTGGGACGAGAGCGGCACGTCGCCCACCGCCAGGCCCAACCGGTCCAGCAGACCGGTCCCGATCCCAGCGAGCTCCTTCTCGAGCCGATGATCACCAACACCGCCCACCGACACGTCCCGGAGATGCAGGCGCTCTGGGACGAGCCGGGGCTCACCGACGAACAGGGCGGCCCCCGTGCTCACACGATCCGCGTCTACCAGAACGCCCTCGCCAACGATCTCGTCGACGACTTCGGTGCCTGCTCAGTGCGACACGAAGCACCCCGTCGTCTCCGCGTCTCGGGCAAGGACATCCGGCACGGCGCCCGGCTGCGGCTGCGGATCGCCCAGGAGCACTACCCCATCCCGTGGCTACCGCCCGAGCAGCAGGTCGAGGAAGAGCTCCTCACCCTCACCCTCCCGCTCTACCCGACCGACGACAAGAGCGACGGGGGCAACCCGGTGTGGGAGACCGCGGTCGAGCTCGAGCCCGACGTGTACCTCCGGATCATGACGGGCCGCGAGTTCAACGGCTTGCTCCCGGCCATCGCGGACCTCGACTCCTTCATCCCGACCGATCCCAGCTCACTTCCGGTCATCGACGAGGCACTGGCCGCGAGCCACTTCATCCCCGGCGCGGGCAACCACGTCCACGTCGAGGTGCTCAACGACGACGTCGGCGTGGCGGGGATCCACCCACCACCTCAGCCAGGGGTCGGCGGCTGGCAACGGCTCCGCATCGAGGAGACCCCGGAGCTCTGCCCTTGATGGGCTGCCGTTCTCACGCGATCGACCGTCATCCCGTCGCTTCACGGGATGGCGGTCGGCCTCAGGGCACCTTGCCGCGGGCGGCCTGCCAGTCGAGCGCGAGCAGCCAGCGCTGGATCGTCCCGAAGGCCCGGTACTGCTCACCGCCGATGACGGCGATGTCCTCCATGGTCGGCCAGAAGATGATGCGATCCGAGAGCAGCGCCTGCACCGCCTGGAGCGCGAAGAACTGCGTGGGGTCGCAGAGCTTCTCCATCAGGAGGGGGACGATGTCGGTCCCCAACGCGACGAGCTTCTGGAACTCCGGGGACTTGGCGTACAGCCCCGGGTCCGAGCTCTTGGCGACCTCGGGCTCGCCCCAGGTCTTGACCCAGGCCGCGTACGCCTGCTGGAACTCGGTGCTCACGGTGACGGGAACCGCCGTGACCTGCGCCTGCAGGAGCGCCTGCTCGTATCTCGAGAGGGCGTAGCGGTTCTCGCACGGGGTGCTCCCGCTGGACGTTCCGTAGTCGGAGTGCTCGATCATGGGTTGGTCACGCTCGGGCCGTTGTTCTGCTGGTAGTAGCCCTGGATGGTCCCGTAGTCGGGATCGTTGTCGAGCTCGTGGTGGCCGTGGGTCACGAGCAACAGACGGCCGAGCTTGCTCGTCCAGCTCACGCCGACCGGACCGCCTGCTGCCGGCGCAGCCGTGACGTTGAGCCGCACCGAGGCGTGGGTTCGCTGGTTGTTGGCAAGCCCGTAGCCCGCCACACCGGTCGCCGCGACCTGGGGTGGATCCCCGAGCGCGTTGTAGAGCAAGTCGAACTGGGCCTGACTGACGTTGCCCTGCCAGGGCCAGATCCAGCTGAACGTGATGCCGAGACTCCAGGCGAGGCAGTTGTAGGTTTGAGTCTCTGGCCCCAGAACCCAGAGGTTGGCGAGGTTGGGCACGGTCGGCAGGATGTTGGCGTAGTCCGCCTGCTCTTGGGCCGTCATTCGACGGGGCTGCTGAACGGGGAACATGAGCGCTCCACCGGGCGGCACTGTCGGACGCGAAGACCGGAGCCCGAGTGCCTGACCCGAGCAGATCGTCGTTCGCTCGTCGTCCGACGGCTTGGAGCCGATTGCCGTCACGACTGGCCCCTGGCTACGACACCTGACCCCGGCTGCCGTCTCGTGGTCTCGGCTGCCGGGAGGAGCCCGACTCGGCGACCAGCTCCGCGGATCGGCCCGTTCCGTCCCGTTCCGGGAAGCCGAACCCCGCCCACGGAGCCCTCCCAACCTCTAAAGATGCTCGAACCGGCGCCGGCAAGCGATAAGCTGCCCTCCATGGGACTCAAGGTCGCGTTTCTCAAGCCCCCCATCGGCGGCATCATCGGTCTCGAGATGCTCACCTTCGTCGAGCCTCTCGGCGCGGCCTGCGTGGCCGGAGGTCTCCTCGAGGAAGGTCACGACTGCCGCATCTTCGACCTCCGCATCGACGGCGTGGAGAAGGGCATGGCGGACTGCCGTGCCTACGGTCCCGACATCGTCGGTCTCCAGTGCAACTTCACCACCGAGCGCTTCCGCACCGTCGAGCTCGCCCGACAGGTGAAGCGGGAGATGCCCGGCACCTACGTGGTGGTCGGCGGCCACGACGCCTCGCGCGAGCCGGAGTGGTTCAACGACGGGGCCTTCGACGCGGTCGCCATCGGTGACGGCGAGGAGGTCATGCCGGCCCTGGTCGACGCGCTGGAGCGAGGCGTCGACCCCGCCACGGCGCCGGGCTTCCTGCTCCTCGGCGAAGGCGATCCGCGCCCCACCGGCCCGGCCCCCGCCCGACGCGACCTCGACTCCCTGCCCATGCCGGCGCGGCATCTCATCTCCCACTACGCGCCGCACTACTACATCAACTTCCGCAAGCCCCTGGCGCTGATGGAGACGGCCCGCGGCTGTCCGTTCAAGTGCAACTTCTGCTCGGTGTGGAAGTTCCACGACAGCACCTTCCGCGAGAAGTCGCCGGAGCGCGTGGTCCGGGAGCTGGCCGAGATCGAGGCGCCGAACGTCTTCATCACCGACGACATCTTCTGGATGAACGTCAAGCGCGGCCGCGAGATGGCGAAGCAGATCCAGGCGGCGGGCATCAAGAAGTACTTCACCGTCCAGACCCGCACCGACATCATCTGCAAGTTCCCCGAGCTCATCGAGCAGTGGAAGGACTGCGGCGACCTCGCGATCTTCCTCGGCCTCGAGTCGGTGACCGACGAGGGCCTGAAGTCGGTCAACAAGAAGAACACCGCCAGCAAGAACAACCGCGCGATCGAGATCCTCAAGGAGCTCGGCGTCGGCTTCACGTCGAACTTCATCGTCGACCCGGCCTGGACCCGCGACGACTTCACCCGGCTCCGCGAGTGGATCGACGAGACCGGCGCCTACAACAGCGGCTTCTCGGTGCTCACCCCTCTCCCCGGCACGGACCTGTGGAGCGCCGCGAAGGGTCGCGTGACCACCCGCGACTGGGAGATGTACGACATCGTCCACGCCGTGCTGCCCACGCAGCTCCCCATCGAGGAGTTCTACGAGGAGTACGCACGGCTCTGGCGGACCTCACTCGAGGTTCGTTACAAGCACCGCGGCAAGGCGAAGACCTACTTCTCCCTCGGCGCGGCGCTGGCCACCGGCAAGGTCACCTGGAGCGCTGTCCAGAAGGGCATGAGAATGGCCCATCACTTCAGCAAGCCCGAGACCTTCCTCGACGCTCACCGCAAGAGCGCGAGCGCCACTCCGGCGGCCTGAGGCTTCCGACCGAGACTCCCCCGAGGTCCCGTGCACGACACCGACGAACGACGCGCCGCCCTCCGCCTGCTTCGAGCCCTGGAGCAAGGTGGAGAGCCAGCCGCCGACCTGGCCATCA
Source organism: Acidobacteriota bacterium (assembly GCA_039029535.1). Classification (GTDB taxonomy): domain Bacteria; phylum Acidobacteriota; class JBCCFW01; order JBCCFW01; family JBCCFW01; genus JBCCFW01. The sequence goes on along the minus strand of JBCCFW010000092.1, from coordinate 11,294 downwards.
TCGCCCAGGACATCGACCCGGTCCTGGTCCACGGGATCATCTCGTTCCTGCGCGCGGTCTACCCGGCCACGGACCCGGCAGCGACCGGCGTTCTCGGGCGGGTGGTGGAGCTCACGGGGGCCAGCCCCGAGGTCATCCGCCGGCACGAGGAAGGTGGCCGCGACCCCATCACCGAGTGGTTCACCAGCGAGCACGAGTACGGCCAGTTCCGTGGCCGTGGCGACAACGTCGTCGACCTCCTGGTCGAGAAGCTCGAGAGCTGACGCTCCTCCCTCGGCTCAGGTCGTCACCGGGATCCTCCGAAGGACCCTCACGAGAGGGTCGGCATGCGGAATCCATGCACCGACCGTGACCTGCCCGCGACTTCGGTGACCGGCGGGGGCCTCGGCGCTCCCACGGCAGGTCCGGTCACGCAGTCGAGGACGAGAGACGAGAGACGAGCCACCGGCGAGAAGGGCGCCGGTCGCCTCGTCCCGACCTGGGTGCTCGCCTGGCTGGGGCTGGTCATTGCCGGCCATGGCGCCCTCCTCGCCTACCAAGGTCGACCGGCGCCCGAGACCACGGCACCCTCCCGACTCCCGGTGCCGCGAGCCCCGGGTGACGTCGCCCATCAGCTCCTGGTCTTTGCCCACCCACGCTGCCCGTGCACCCAGGCGAGCTTCTCCGAGCTCGAGCGCCTGCTGAGCCGTGCTCGTCTCCCGGTGAGCACGCAGGTTCACTTCTTCCGACCGGCCGCGCCGAGCTCCGACTGGTCGACCGGGCGACTTCACGCTCACGCCCTCCGCTGGCCATCGACGCGGGTGCTCGACGACGTCGAGGGGCGCCTGGCTCGTCGTTGCGGGGCGCTCGCCTCCGGACACGTCCTCCTCTACGGACCCGACGACGTCCTCCTCTTCGCCGGCGGCGTCACCGCGTCGCGAGGACACGAGGGCCCGAGCGTCAGCGGTCGCGCCTTGGCCGCGCTCCTCGACGGTCGACCCGCAGGAGAGCCGCGCACGGCAGTGTTCGGCTGTGAGCTGCAGGACGAGGCAGGAGGGAGGGACTCGTGACCGACATCGAACGACGCCAGGCGCGACTCCACGACGGTGCCGTCGCCCGGGTGAACGGGCTCTTCGCCGTCCTCCTCCCCGCCGTCTGGCTCTTCGAGCTCGCCCTCGCGTCGTGGCTCACCCCGCAGACCTGGTCGGGCGCCCGCAGCTCACCCCACGTGCACCTCTGGGCGACAGTCCTCCTGGGTGGCTTGCTCACCCTCGGACCCCTCGCTCTCTTGCGCGCTCAGCCCCTCGCCCCCCTGACGCGTCACGTGGTGGCCATGGCGGCGATGCTGCACTGCGCCCTGTTCATCCACGTGACCGGCGGGCGCATCGAGAGCCACTTCGCGGTGTTCGGAACGATCGCCTACCTGTCCTTCTACCGGGACTGGAAGGTCGTCCTGACCGCCACGATCACCATCGCCCTCGATCACCTCGCACGGGGCCTGTTCTATCCCGAGTCGGTGTTCGGCGTCGTCGAGGGCAGCCTCCTGCGGGTGATCGAGCACGCCCTCTACGTGGTGTTCGAGGCGTCGGTGCTCGGCTGGGGCTGCCTGCTCATCCAGCAGGAGATGCGTGACTTCGCCACCAAGGAAGACGAGAACGAGTCGCTCGTCAGCAGCCTCGAGACCGAGAAGAGCTCGGTCGAGCGCAAGGTCGCGGATGCGGTGACCGCCGCCGAGGAGAGAAGCGGCGAGCTGCGACGGAGCGTCAGCCACGTCCTCGTGCTGCTCGAGGACGTCAACCGGGACATCCAGGAGACCCGCAGCTCCTTCGAAGCGATGGTGCGCCACACCGACGAGCACCGCGAGCAGGCCGATCGCGGCGGCCGCATCGTCGGTCAGACGGCGACGCGGATGCGCGAGCTCGAGGAGTTGGTCCGCACCAGCGCCGACGACATCGACGGATTGGCCACGTCGAGCCAGGAGATCGGACAGGTGGCCGGCCTGATCCGCTCCATCGCCGAGCAGACCAACCTGCTCGCGCTCAACGCCACCATCGAGGCCTCACGGGCCGGCGAGGCCGGCCGTGGCTTCGCGGTGGTCGCCGACGAGGTCAAGCAGCTCGCTGCCCGGACCCACGAGGCCACCGAGGTGATCTCCCAGTCCATCGAGCGCATCCAGACCGACGTGACGCGGGCCCTGCACGGAGTCGGCGAGGGACGCCGGGCCGCGGTCGAGGGTCGGGAGCTGGTCGAGGAAGCAGGCCGCTCGCTCGACGAGCTGGTCGCCGGCTCTCAGTCGGTCTCCGACCGCGGACGCTCGATGCTCGAGGTCAGTCAGCGACAGGCAGAGCGAGGTCAGCAGGTCGTCGAGGACGTGCGTCAGCTCGCCGAGCCTCAGATGCGAAGCTGAGCTCGCGATCGCAGCTCATGGACAGCGTGCGACGCCCGCCCAGTCGGCTCCCAGGCGACCCGGTCCGTGGTGACCATCGGCGCCGACCAGGAAGAAGCGGTCACCCGGTGGCAACGCGACCGTGAACCGACGACGTCCCGACTCACCCGCCACCAGGCCACCCGAGCCACAGGCGATGGTCTCGGTTCCCGTCCAGTCACCCAAGGTGCCGGCGTGCAGCACGTGAGCCTCGACGAGCTGCTCCCCCAGGTCCTCGAAGTCGAACCGGAGCGCGCCGCCGGCCAGCGCGAGCCTGAGGGGCACGCTCGAACCGGGAGCCGAGACCTCGGGCGTCAAGCCCTGGAAGCGATACTCGTGAACGTCCGGGCCCACCTGCCCAGCGACGATCACCGACCCATCCGCGAGCAGCGTCGTGGCCATCCCGTAGTAACCGGCTTGGGGCTCTTCGGGGTAGACGAGCGCGACCTCTTCCCAGCCGTCGGCGAGCCGCCGGAAGACCATCGCCGTGCCCCTGCCGGTCGGTGACTGGTCCTCGCAGGCACCGACGCTCAGCACCCCGTGGCTCAAGGACAACGAGATGCCGAAGCGATCACCCGGGCTGGTCGACTCACCGAAGACCTGCTCGTCGAGCGACCAGCCATCCTCATCCAGGCGGAACACCGAGACGACACCAGCCGAGCCCCCGCGCAAGTTGGCATGGCTGTCTCCCACCGCGAGCAGCCCACCATCGAGCTCGAAGGCCTGACGCGCGTCGGGGTAGCTCGGCCTCGGCGAAGGGAGCTCGGCCTCCTGCACCCACTCACCGTCCTCGAGCACGTGGATCCGGACGACCCAACTCGGCGTCGAGCGCGTCAGCAACGCGAGCCGCCTGCCGCTCAACGAGACATGGGAGCCGAAGCTCCCCCATTCGACTGAGCCCACCGGAGCCGGTGATTCCAGCGTCGCCTGATGAGCCCAGCCCTCGGCATCACTCGCATGCACCACGACCTGGGTGCCCGAACCGAACGCGACGAGATCGCCATCGAGGCTGAGAGCCTGCCCTGCCGAGCAACCGGACGGGGCCTCGAGCCGCGCCACTTCCTGCCAAGCGCCCGCTTCCTGCTCATGAATGCCGACCCAGCTCGTGTCGCCGTCGTCTGCACAGGCCGCGACGCGCTCGCCGTCGGTGGAAAAGGCGACGTGCCTGATCCCTGCGTCGGCACCCAGGGGGCCCTCGTCGACCCAGGCCCCCTCGACGAGGCGCAGGACGCGCCCCCCACCCACCACGATCTCGCCACCGCCCGCGAACGAAGCGGAGGCGAACAGCGGGACCGTCGAGGTCTCGGTTCTCACCTGACGAGCGAGAGCTTCGCCCGCCAGCATGCAGGTAACGACGAGTAGAGTCGCGAGACGAATGGAGTGCATCCGCAAAGATTAACGAATGAGCCCAGCCCTCTCAATGGGGGCGGGCTGAAGCGGCGCTTAGGGGCAACCTGCGTCGCCGGCCCAGTCCGCCCCGAGCCGGCCCGCACCGCCGGAGCCGTTGGCGCCCACCAGGAGGAACAGGCTGTCGCGCGGCATGCCCAAGACGACCTCACGCAGGCCGGGCTCGCCGACGACGCTCAGGCCGGGGCCGCAGGCGATGAGCTCCGGCTCGACCCACTGGCCGATGAAGCCGGCGTGGATGGCGTAGCGCTCCACGCGCGAGCCCAGGTCCTCGAACTGCAAGGCGAGACCATCGCCTGCCCGCGTGAGACGCAAGGGCTGGCTGGAGTCCGGCGCGGAGACCTCGGGCATGAGATCGGGCTCCGGCACGATGACGTACTCGTGGACGTGGTTGTTCGAGCTGCCTCCGATCACCACGGAGCCGTCACCGAGCACCGAGGTGGCCATGCCGTAGTAGCTCATCGCGCGCGTCGGATGCAGGAGGGCGACCTCCACCCAGCCCGCGGGGGTCTTCTCGAAGACCATCGCCGTGCCGCTGGACCGCGTGGAGTTCGGCGGCTTGTCCTCACAGGCCCCCACCGCCAGCACGCCGTCCTTGAGCCCCATCGAGATGCCGAAGCGATCACCAGCGCTGGTCGACTCTCCCAGGACCATCGCGTCGTAGGCCCAACCATCGGGCCCTCGCTCGAAGGTGAACACGGCACCGGCGGAGCTGCCGGCCGCCGACGCGTAGCTGTCGCCGACGGCGATGAGGTCGCCATCGAGCTCGAATTCGCGATGGAGAGCAGTGTTGCTGTTCGTGGGAGCAGGAATGACGGCCTCCTCGATCCAGGTGGTCCCGACTCGGTGGAAGACCCGGATGACCCAGCGCGTCGTCGCCCGCGTCATGACCGCGATGCGGTCGCCGTCGACCGAGACCCGCTCGCCGAAGTCACCGACCTCGTAGCGGCTCGATCCAGCCGGAGCCTGGAGCGTTGCCTCGTGGCTCCAGGTGGTGGCGCCGCTGCGCGTGTAGACCTCCACCCGGGAGTTGCGCCCGAAGGCCAGCGTGTCGCCATCGAGGCTCAGGTCGTCGTTGTACTCGCAGGCTGCCGGGAACCCGATCCGCTCGGTCTCGAGCCAGTCCGAGCCATCGTGCTCGAACACGCCGATCCAACCGCCGCTCGTTCCGCGGACGCAGGCGGCCACCCTCTCACCGTCGGTCGCCATCACGCCGAACGAGGTGGCGTCGGCCGAGAGGAGGAATCCCTCACTTCCCCAAGTGCCGTCATCGAGACGGTGGACCTCGACGTTCGACCCGATGAGCTCGACGACGAGGTCGCCCTCACCGACGAAATTCTGCGACTCGACCGGCAGGGAAGCGGTCTCGGTCAGGACTTCTCGCGCGACGGCGCTCGTGGCGAAGACGAGGAGAGAAAGAAGGACGGCGACGAGGGGACGTGCTTGCTTCATGTCTGCAAGCTAAGGAGGGCTCCCGGGCAATGCAACGGGCCTCGACCCGGGTCGTTCACTCACCCGAGCAAGGGGGCGAAAGGTGCTTTCCTACTGCATCTTGCGCAATCGACCACGAGGCGAAGAGACCCGTTCGTGTCGGACTGGCAACGGTGCAGCGACATCTCCTCAGTTGCGACGATCTCGCAGGAAGGGCAGTCGCCGCCGGGCCTCACGAACGGCCTCGGCGGTGGGCTCGACGAGCAGGGTCCCCTCCTCGCCTGGCGGCAGGCACTCGACCTCACCGAGGGGAGCGACCCAGCGCGTGTCGCCGGAGTACTCCAGGCCGGGGTCGGTGCCGACGCGGTTCACGCCCAGCACGTGGGCCTGGTTGTCGATGGCTCGGGCGGCGAGCAGGGTCATCCAGTGCTCGCGTCGTGCGGAGGGCCAGTTGGCGACGACCACGTAGAGGTCGGTGGTCTCCGCCAGCTCCCAGAGCTCGTCGCCGAAGCGCAGGTCGTAGCAGACGTGGAAGCTCACGCGGAGGTCGCCCAGCACGAGCTGGAGCGGAGCGTCGCCCGCCTCGTAGTGCTCGTGCTCACCCGCCGGCGAGAAGGGATGCCGCTTGTCGTAGCGATGGAGCTCACCGCCGGGTGAGGCGACCAGCAGGCGATTGAAGGGCCGGTCCTGCCCATCGACCACCGGCACCGAGCCACAGGTCCACGCGCCGGTCGCCGCGGCCTGCTCGAGGAGGAAGCGAGTGCTCGCTCCGTCGACGGGCTCGCGCACGCGCTCGGTCGCCATCGAGAAGCCCCAGGAGAAGAGCTCGCTGAGGACGACGAGCTCGGCCCCCTGGTCGGCGGCCTCGGCGATGCGCGGGGCGAGTCGCTCGAAGTTCGCGTCCGGGTCTTCCCAGACGATGTCGTGCTGAAGGGCGGCGATGCGCATGAGGTTCGCTCGACTCGTTGCTCAGTAGTGAGGGGGCGGCGGCTCCGACGCGGGGTCGGCGCGATCGCCTCCCTTGTCGAGGAGCTGCCCCTCGACGCGCTCGAGCCGCTGCGTCAAGGCGTCGATCACGTCTTGCTGCTTGGTGACGATGTCGTTCAGGGTGGCGACGAGTCGCTCCTGGTGCGTGAGCTTGATCTCGAGGTCGACGAGTCGGGAATCCACGGTCGGTACTCGGGTCTGGCGCCCGACCACGTCCTCGCACGCCGGGACTTTCGGGACTTTCCTGGTGTCACCGAGGATGACACGGCATGCTCGGCAACGCGAGCCGACGAGCAGCCCCTCCACCTGTTTCAGCTCGCGCGAGGACGTCGTCATGTCGCAGCCGGTCGAGCTCGATCCGGAGCTCCGCACGCAGGTCGAGGCCCAGGCCTTCCGCACGCTGCTGGAGCACCTCCAGCGTCATCCCGAAGTCCAGAACATCGACCTCATGAACCTGGGGTACTTCTGTCGCAACTGCCTGTCGAAGTGGTACGTGGCGGCCGCCCGTGACCACGGGGCGGAAGTCGACTACGACCAGGCCCGCGAGATCGTCTACGGCATGCCCTACTCCGAGTACAAGAAGACCCACCAGGAGCCTGCCAGCCCCGAACAGCTCGCCGCCCTGAAGGAAGCCGAGACGAAGGCCACGAAGCCCTGAGTTCTGCTCCTGGCGGTCCCTCACCGCCGTCCCGTCCGAGGTCGTCCATGCGCAAGCTCCTCGAGTTCCGCCGCTCCCCCAACTGCGTGAAAGTCCGCCTGGGGCTCCATCTCAAGGAGCTCGAGTTCGAGGCCGAGGAGATGACGGCCGGTGACCGGGCCCCCCTGCTCGAAGCGGCCAACTGGCCGCTGGTGCCGGTGCTGATCGACGGCGAGGTCGTCATGCGCGACTCGCTGGCCATCCTCCACTACCTCGACGCCAACTACCGCAGCGGGATCTCGCTCTCGCTCACCGATCCGATCGCCTGCAAGGGAGCCGAGCACGTCGACGGCGAGATGCAGGCCGCCATGACCGCGATGGTGCCCCTGGTCCGACCGCTCATGAGCACGCCGGCCGAGGAGCGCGACCCCGAGAAAGTCGCCGCGGTGCGACAGGGCTGCGACAGCCTCGTCCGCCCTCTCGAAGCCGCCCTCGCGAGGGGCCCCTACCTCTTCAGCGACCACCCCACCGTGCAGGACCTGACCTGCGTCGGACGGGTCATGGCCTTGCGACCGCCCGCCGAGTTCCTCGCGGAGAGTCAGGTCTGGCAGAGCTTCTCTCAGCTCTTCCATCTCTCGGAGGAGTTCGTCCGCGTCCGCGCCTGGTGCGACGGCCTGCTCGCGCGCGACGGGCTGACGCCGGCCTGAGCCCGGTCGCCTGCAGTCGGACCAGGACGACGTGACCACCGAGCCGACCGAGAGCTCCACCGAACGCTCGTGGCGTCAGCGTCTTCGGCTGCTCCCCTTCCTGCTGCTTCTCGGAGTCGGGTGGGCGTGGGTGGCCGGCGCACTCTACTGGTTCGAACGCTGGCCGCCGCTCGTGGGGGGCCTCGCCGTCCTCGCCTGGATCGCGGGCACGGTGACCGCGCTCCTGCGTCTCGAGCGACGACGAGCCGTCCTGCTCCTCTCGGCGATCGGTCTCGGCTGGATGGTCGTGTTCCTCGTCGTGCAACGACCTCGCACGGATCGAGCCTGGTCGGTGGACCAGGAGCGGTCCCTGACGGTCGAGCTCGTCGACGACGGTCGCGTCGTGCTGCTCGACGGCGTGCGCAACTTCCGCCATCGCTCGCTGGACGACGTCGACGTCGCGTGGGAGCAGCGACGCTACGAGCTGGACGACCTCAGCTCGCTCGACCTCGTCGTCGAGCCCTTGCCCGTCGTTCCCGGCATGGCCCACGTCCTGCTGAGCTTCGGCTTCCGCGACGGACGTCACCTGGCGATCAGCGCAGAGATCCGCAAGGAGCAGGGCGAGACTTACTCGCCGCTCGCGGGGATGTTCCGACGCTACGAGCTGGCCTACGTGGTCGCCGATGAGCGGGACGTGCTGGCGTTGCGTCTCAACGCGCGGGGCAATGATCTCGTCATCCATCCGCTGCGTGGCACGCCGGAGCAGCTCCGCGCCTTGTTCCTCGCCATGCTCGAGCGGGCGGAAGAGCTCGCCACCTCACCGGAGTTCTATCACTCGCTCGGGAGCACCTGCGCAAGCAACCTCGTGCGGCACTTCGAGGACCTGCGAGGCGCTCCCTTGCCGCTCGACTGGCGCGTGTTGCTGCCGGTGCACTCCGACGGGCTGGCCTGGGACCTCGAGCTCATCGACGGCGCCACGACTCTCGACGAAGCACGCACGCGCCATCGCGTGAGCGGTCCAGTGCCGACCGACGGCGAGGCGACCGCGTTCTCACGTCGGGTGCGAGCGGGGTGGACCGGCTGAACCGCGGCTCGCTCAGCGGAGCGAGTCCCTCAGCTCGGGGTGCAGTCGCTCCCGCTCCGGGTCGTCGGCCCGGAAGACCGTGACCGCCTCCTCCTCACCCTCGGGCCGGAACCTCAGCCGGAGGTGCTCGAGGTAGGGCTCGCCGACGACGCCTCCATAGAGCTCGTCACCGACCAGAGGGTGACCGAGAGCCGACAGCATCACCCGCACTTGGTGGAAGCGTCCCGTCTTCAGTCGGAGCAAGACGTGCGAGCAGCCGTCGTGCTCCGGCGCAGGCTGCACGTCGAGCACGGTCAAGAAGGACGGCTTGCCACCGGAGCGAACGACCTCGGCCCGACGTCCCTTCCGCTTGAGGTACGCCCGCTGCTCGCCGAGCAGGTGCTCACGATCCGCTGCGGTCGTCGGGCTCGCGATGCGGGCGAGGTAGAGCTTCTCCCACTCGCCCTCGCGGATCCGCTCGCCGTGCCAGGCCGCAGCGGCTGCGTCCCGAGCCACGAGGAGCAGCCCACGGGTGATGCGATCGAGACGATGAGGCAGCCGGGCCTCGGGCCAATCGAGACGACGCCGGACCCACTCGACGACCGAGGCTCCCTTGCGATCGTCCGACAGCTCGCTCGCGAGCCCCGCCGGCTTCTGAACGACCAGCTCGCGTGTCGTCGCGAAGAGCACGGGCAGGCCGAGACGCTCCTCAACCATCGCTCGCCGGGAAGTGCTGCCGCGCCAGGGTCTTCGGCGCGCGCTGACGCCAGGCTTCCGTCAGGAGGTCGTCGACGAGCTCCGGGTCGGCCTCGGCCAGACTCAGACGCACGCCCGTGAGTCGTTTCCCCCACCACAGCTCGGCGCAGGCCGCCGGTCGCGCCGCGATGGCCGCCGACGCGGCGTCGGCATCGAGCATGACGTTGAGGTGCTCGTCGTCGGGGACGGTCGCGAAGATCTTCGAGCGCACGCGGTAGGACGCCCGACCGTGATGGTCTTCCTCGGTGGCCTCGGGGAGGGCCAGGGCCTGGCGTCGGACGTCGTCGTGATTCATGGGCCGATGGTAGCGGGGCCACGCCTTTCTCTTGAAGCATCTCGCAGGCGGAGCGATGAACCTCGTCCGAGTGCCGGCCAGGTCAGACAGGTAGGAGGAGACCCTGATGATGCGAACGCTCGCCCCCGCTTCCTGGACGATTCTCTGGCTCGCGGCGTCGTGCCTGACGTCGCCCTCGATGGCCAGCGACCTGCTGCCGCCGACCCTCGTCGGCCTCGATGCACCCGCGGTGGTCGACGTGCGCGGAGACAACGCCACGTTCGACGTCCACCTCGAGCTGGCCGACGACTTGAGCGGGTTGGCTCGCTACACCCTGTGGCTGCATTCCCCCGGCGAGCCGCTCCTGAGCGCGCGCGGCCTCAGCATCGGGCCGCGGGACTCCGAGATCGCGTCCTTCGAGCTCTTCCGCTACAGCCCAGCGGGAGCCTGGACCTTCGAGCTCCTCGTCGAGGATCAGGCCGACAACGCACTGAGACTCGGTCCGGACCAGCTCGCGGAGCTGGGCTTCCCCTCGGGGCTGGAGGTGCTCTCGGAGCCGGACGTTCGTGCGCCCGAGCTGCTCGATCTCCAGATCTGGCCCGAGCTCGTCGACGTCCGGGGCGGCCCGGCGACGGTCACCCTCTGGATGGAGCTCTCCGACGACCTCAGCGGCATCCATGACGGCAGCGGCATCCTCCGCGGCCCCATCCGATGGGTCCAGGGCACCACCTTCGAACGCGATGCCACGACGCTTCACGGCACCTATCGCTGGGACCTCGAGATCGTCGAGCACGACCAGGAAGGGAGACGCAGCCTGTCACTCGACTTCATCGACGTCGCGGGCAACGTCCTCGAGCTCGACGCGACGGCGCTGGCCGCGCTGGGTTTCCCTTCCGGATTCGACGTCGTCTCCGAGCCCGACGTCACGCCGCCCGAGCTGCTCGACCTCACCCTCTCCGAGACCGACGTCGAGGTGAGCGAGGGTGACGTCGAGATTCTCCTGCGGCTCGAGATGAGCGACGACCTCAGCGGTTACTGGGGAGGCTTCGCCTACCTCGAGCACCCGACCAGCGGGAGCTCGATCCGCATCCCGATTCAGGACTCCAGTGCGCCACGACACGTCGTCCTGGAGCGCGTCGTGACGATCCCGCAGTTCAGCCACTCCGGAGACTGGAGGCTCCGTCTCTACGGTCGTGACGTCGTCCGGAACTACTTCTACCCGAACGCCGAGACCCTCGAAACCCTCGGCTTCCCGTCGACGGTCCGTGTCACTTGCACCAAGGAGACGCCGCAAGCAGACGAGCCCGACCGCGGCTCACGGAGTCGACGTTTTCTCGACCGCCGCGATCCGGGGGAGCGCGGCGGTTTCCGGCGATGAGGGCTTGCCCATCCCGAACCGGGCAGCGAAACACCACGCCCTAAGTTCCCCGAACCCTAACGGGTCATTTTGCCGCAACTAAGTGGACTCCGCTCGACGCTTGTCGGGTCATGCCTCTCGCTCGCGTGGTCCAGTGAGAGAGTGCATCCCGGCGAACGTCAGCACGTGGCCCAGCCACAGGAGACCACCACATGCCCGAGTTCGAAGCGAGCCTGGCCTTGGGTTTCGAAGGTCAAGAGGACAAGCCCAACGGCTACCGAAGCCTCGGTCC
>JBCCFW010000091.1:0-30184 GCA_039029535.1 Acidobacteriota bacterium | reverse complement strand
TCGCGCTCGAGCTGGCGGACGGCTTGCGCGAGCTGCAGGGCATCGTCACCGCCCACCGCCGGCTCCTGCATCAGGTTGGCGCTGCGCAACTGGTGGCGTCGCCTGCCGACGGTACGGAGATGGGCTCGGTCGAGGCGATGAGGAGTCACTTGCCCTCGCTGGTTCCCGACGAGCTGACTCCGGAGATCGCCGACGAAATGTCGTCACGACGCATGCCGCTTCAGAGCGCCAGCGCGAAGGTCCAGGCGCGTCTCCACGGGGAATGGCCGTTCCACGAGCAGCTCCTCGCGTACCGCAACGAGGCCGACGCTCTCGTCGAGCTCTCGGACGAGCTGGCTCACCTGCTCCACTCCGTTCCGGCAGGTTGCCCGGCGCTCGCCGACTTCGGGATCGTCAACCGTCGCCTGGCCGTCGACGTGCGCGACGTCTCCGAGCTGGTCGCGGCCTACCAGGACGAGCTCCGCCAGGCCTCCAAGCTCTGCGGTCCGCACGCGATCCCGGCAGTGTCGCCGCTGCCCTGAGCCCGTCTCAGGGAGGCTCGGAGCCCGTGCTACCATCCGCCGTCCGGTCGCCCTGACCGGCTCTGGATGGGAGCGCTCCCGTGAATCGCAGCGACGACGAGCGAGCGCCCGAAGACGTCACCGCCGATGAGGAGCTCGCGCCGTCGAGCGAAGCCCGCTCGGAGTCGAGCCGCCGTCGTCTCCTCCTCACCGTCTTCCTCGCGGCCACTCTCGTGCCGTTGGCCTTCGCCCTCTTCACGCAGCAGGTGTGGGAGGACTACTTCATCACCTTCCGCCACTCGCGGAACTGGGCCCTCGGCCAGGGGCTCGTGCATCAGCCCGGTGAGACCATTCACGGCTTCACCTCGCCGCTGAACGTCCTCATCCCCGCGATCTTCGACAAGCTCTTCGGCGTGCCCGAGAGCTACCTGCCCGCGCTCTGGGCCTATCGCCTCGTGAGCATCCTCGCCTTCGCGCTCAGCGCGCTCGCCCTCGCCGAGCTGCTGTGGCGTCAAGGCGTCGACCGCTGGCTCATCTTGTTCTTCACGGGCCTGCACGTCGTGCAGGTGCGGGCGGTCGCCTTCACGATCAACGGTCAGGAGGCGGGCTTCACGCTGGCAGCCCTGGCCTTCGGGCTCATGGCGGCCCAGCTCGGACACGAACGAGCCTGGAAGATGGCGGGGCTCGCCTGGGGTGGGCTCATGTGGAGCCGCCCGGACGGCTGCGTGCTCGTGGCGGTGCTCGGCATCGTCGGCTTGATCTACCGACGCGCGAGCTTCCGCGACGAGCTGGTCGGACAGCTCAAGGCTGCGGCGACTTGCACGGCGGTCTATCTCCCGTGGTTTGCAGGAGCGTGGATCTACTACGGCACGCCGGTGCCGCACACGGTCACCGCCAAGTTCAAGATGGCCTTGCAGGGCCTGGACCCCGTGTTGCTCGTGCGACTCGTGCTCGAGAAGACCTTCGAGTGTTCGGCGCGTTGCTTCGAGCCGATCTACTCCGAGCTGGGCGGCTGGCCAGCATGGGTGGGAGTGCTCTCGTTGGCCTGTGGGCTGATCGCCATGACGGCCTGGCTTTGGCCGGTGGCCGATCGCCTGATCAAGATGACGTCGTTGTCATGCCTGCTCAGCGTGCTGTACCTGTCGTACGTCACGGTCAAGTCGATGCGGTTGTACCCGTGGTACACGCCCGCGGCGGCGATGCTCGGCTTGCTGGCGGTGACGCTGGTCGTGCCGGCGTTGGCTCGTCGGCTCGCGGACGAACGCTGGCGTCGCTGGGCCACCTGGTTGCCCCTGGGCTTGCTCGGCGTGGGCTTCCTCCAGCTCTTCTTCGCCTCGGCGACGCAGGTGCGGCTCCAGCAGGAGCTGGTCGAAATGCAGGGTCGCCGGCAGCTCGGGCTCTACCTGTCCGAGGTGGTGGGCGAGGACGAGACGATCTACCTCGAGGCCCTGGGCTACATCGGCTACTTCAGCGGCAAGAAGATGCTCGACTATCCGGGGCTGGCCTCACCGCAGGTGGTCGCGGCCCGACGCGAGCACGGCGACAACATGTTCGACGTCGTCCCCGCGCTCTCGCCGGACTGGCTCGTGCTGCGTCCCCCCGAGGCGGCCTACGCCGCGAGCCTCCCCGAGCTGCGTCTGCTGGAGCACTACGACCAGGACCGCTACTTCGACGCGCGTCCGGCGATCGAGGAGCTGACGGTTCACGGCAAGCCGTTCCTGCTCGGTGACGCGACCTGGATCATCTTCAAGAAGAAGCCAGACGCGAGTTGACCGTGTCCTTGGCGTGATGCCACGAGCCGGCCGTCACTTGCCCAAGTCTTGCCTCGCATGGTCAGCATGGCGTGAACTCTGCGGTCGGTTGCGTCATTCAAGGACACTCCCCGCGTCGTTCTCACTTTTTGGTTCGGGTTTCGACGACGTGTTGCGCAGGCGGGGTGAGGCCTCCGGTGGACCAGTGGTCATGAGCCAGCCGGTTGCCCTCGACAGCGGTCGGGCTGGCTCGCTCGACCGACTCTCCACCGCTCCGCGGCAGGAGGTTCCCCGTGTTCGTTCGACCCCCTTGTCGACCGGTCGTCCCCACCTGTCTCCTGGTGTCTCTTGCGTGCGGCATGCTGACCGCCCCTGCTCGGGCCACTCTTCTCGATGAGGACCTGAGCTTCCTGCTCGAGTTGCCGGACGACCGACCGGAGTCCTTCGAGCTGGCCCTGCCGCTGGATGACGAGCTCGCTGAGCTCCGTCTGGAACGACGCTCCCTGCGTGGCCCCGGCTTCCGCGTGCGTGTTCACGACGGCACGGGGCTGCACGAGGTGGAGGCGCCGCCGGTGGCCTCCTATCTCGGGCACTTGCCGGACGATCCGGAGACGCTCGTCGTCGGCTACCTCGGGGAAGGCGGCTTCGTGGGAGAGGTCTTGCGACCGGACGGGCCGACCTTGCGCATCGAGCCGAGCGGAGAGGGGCTCCACCGCCTACGTGAAGAGATCTTCGACGAGCCGATCGACGGGGGCGGAATCGAGCCACCCCACTCAGGACGCGGAGTCCCTGAGCCTGCATCCGAGCGGCGAGGCGGCGTCGGTTGCGAGCTGACACGGGCGCAGATCGCCTTCGACGTCGACTTCCCGTACTACACGGACCGCGGCTCGTCGGTGCCGGACAGCATCGCCAACGCGGAGGCGCACCTCCTGGCGGTCGAGGCAGCCTTCGCTCGGGATCTCCTCATCACCTATGAGCTCGTCGACATCGTCGTCCGCACGGCGCCCTTTTACGATCCCGACGAGAACCTGCTCCTCAGCTTCCGCAACGAGTGGGTGGACAACCACGCCGACGTGGAGCGGGACGTCACCCATCTCTTGACCGGTCAGCCCCAGGGCGCGGCGGGCCTCGCCTACGTCGGTGTCGTCTGTGAAGACTCGTGGCACTACGCCTGGAGCATCGACAGCAGCCACACCATCTCGCACGAGCTCGGGCACAACTGGGGTGCCCATCACTGTCACGACTCGGCACGCTGCACGAGCATGTGCAGCGCCGATTGCATTCACTTCGGACCGAACGCCCGCAACCTCATCCATCGATATCGCACCGGGCTCGGCTGCCTCGAGTCGGTGGGAGGCTTCGCCGGGGGGCTCGGCCCCTATGTCATCGACGACCGCGTGTTCCTGACGGTGGATCAGGTCCGCGATCGGGACATGCAGGTGATCGACGTCCTGGCCAACGACCATGACGGCAACTGTGAGGCCTTGACGATCGAAGGGTTCGAGCCTGTCAGCGATCGAGGAGGCAGCGTGAGCCTGGAGGTCGGAGCTGCCGCCGACGGTCGCGACGCCCTGGGCTACGTGCCTCCTTGTGAGCTGCTGACCGGCACCGATCGATTCACCATCACCGTCCGCGACGAGTCGGGAGCGGTGACGACCAGCGAGGTGTTCATCGAGGTCCCCGACACCGGCTTGCGGGCCTACTGGCCGCTGGACGAGATGGCGGGAGCCACGACCGTCACGGACCTCACCGGCTGGGAGCGAACGGGCACCGTCCTCGGCGATCCGGCCTGGGTTCCGGGGGTCATCGGTGGCGCCCTGCAGCTCGACGGAGTCGACGACGAGGTCGTCCTGCCGCCTCTCGACCTCAACGGTCGCTTCGTGAGCTTCACGGGCTGGATTCGGAGCGACGGCATCCAGGTCAACGGTGCCGGCCTCATCGCCTCACGCGAGGAGGACAGCCATGCGGCCCTGCGATTCGACGAAGACAACGAGCTTCGCTATCACTGGAACCGGGACTGGGCCACGAGCGGCTTTGCCACCGGGCTCGTCGTCCCCGATGGCACGTGGACCTTCGTCGCGCTCGTCGTCGAGCCGGACGCAGCGACGGTCTGGATCGACGACGGGACGGGCCTACGGTCGGCGCGCAACGAGCTGGTCCACGTCGCTCAGCTTTTCCAGGGGGCGGGCCGACTCGGCTCCGACAATCTCGACGACCTCCGTTTTCGTGGGGCGCTCGACGATTGGCGGGTACACGATCAAGCGCTCACCGAGCTCGAGCTGGAAGAGCTCGCCGCTCTCGGCGGACCGGCGATCGCCACGACTCCGGCCGACGGCAGCGTCGATCAGCCAGCCGACGTCGTGTTGCAGTGGACGCCCGGTCCCGGTGCCGACTCCCACGACGTCTACTTCGGGACGGACGTCGAGGCGGTGACCAACGCGACGCCGGCCTCCCCCGAGTTCGTCGGCAACTTCACCACCGAGACGAGCTGGGAGCCGCCCGAGTGGCTGCTCTCGGAGCGGACCTACGCGTGGCGCGTCGATGCCCGGAGCGGCGTCGGTGTCCGGCCCGGCGCGACCTGGCTCTTCGGCATCGAGGACGTCGACCGGACGCCCCAGCACTACTGGCGTCTCGATGAGGCGGCGGGCACGACGGTGAGCGACGCGACGGGGATGGTGTCGGGCGACTTCCGGGGAGATCCCGAGTGGACGCCCGGGCTCTTCGGCTCGGCGCTGGAGCTCGACGGCGACGACGCGGTGAGCCTGCCCGGGATCCCCGCGACGAAGTTCGAAAGGACGATCTCGGTGTGGTTCCGACTGAATGGTCCGCCGGGCATCCGTGCGGGTCTCGTCTACACGGCGGACGCCGGCACCATCGCCGGGATGTCTTTCGGCCGAGACGACGAGCTGGTTTATCGCTGGGGCATCACCAGCGCGCGCGAGACCGGGCTGGTCGCTCCGGAGGACACGTGGTGCTTCGCGGCCCTCGTGATCGAGGAGGAGCGGGGAACCCTCTACCTTCATGACGGGACCGAGATGCGCTCCCACGTCAATGAGTTTGCGCACAGCTTCCAGCGCTGGGCCGGCGAGACCTTCCTCGGGATGTACTCCGACCGCGGCGAGTTCTTCTTCACCGGTGCGATCGACGACGTGCGCATCCAGGAGAGGGCCCTGACGGCGGCCGAGATCGAGGCGATGGTGAGCGCGGCGGGACGGGCCCTGAAGCCCACGCCGAGTGCCGGTGCCCGACTTCCGCTGGCGCCGTCCGAGCTGAGCTGGCTTCCCGGAGCAGGTGCCGAGACCCACGATGTCTACTTCGGGAGCGACCTCGCGTCGGTGCGGGACGCGGACACGAGCTCACCGGAGTATCGGGGTCGTCAGGCTGAAGCAAGCTGGACCTTGCCGACAGGCTTGCCCGACGGCACCTACTACTGGCGGATCGACGAGAGCGCCGGTGCCGACATCGTGCAGGGCGTGACCTGGCACTGGGCGGTGCGATCGGGCGTCGGTGAGTCCTTGCGTGTCGTTCGCGACGTGGGCCGGTCGGTCGAGCTGAGCTGGCGTGAGCTCGGTGGTGATGCGACCTACGAGGTCTCGCGCTGCGTGCCGGCCGCCGGTGCTCCCTGCACGCCGCTGCTCCTGACCACGGTCGGGCCCGGAACCGCTCGCCACGTGGATGCGGAGGACGCGGGTGTCTTGCAGCTCTACCGAGTCAGGGCACTGGGGGAGTGTCAATAGCGAGCGTCGGAGGCCCGTCGCAGGGTGTCGGCATGGATCTCGGCGAGGATCGTCGTGAACGTCTCGGCACCCTCCTGGACGGAGAGATGTGTCGTGTCCACGAACTGCCGAGGCGTGAAGCGTGAGTCGTGCTGGAGGTCGCGCACTCGCACGCCGGTCTCGGCGGTGATCCGTGTCAGGACCGCGTCCAACCGGGCTCGGGCTTGGGGGCCATGGCGCACCCAGTCGGTGTTCTGCGGTAGCAGGATCACCTCGATGGTGTCGGAGACGCTCGCCAGGTTCTTCACCAGTGAGATGAAGGCCTGCACCTGAGTCTCGTCGAAGTGGAGCTCGAGGATGTCGCCCTGGTCGACCCGACGCTGGAGGTCGGCCCGCATCCGCGCCGGATTCGCGGGCACCGCTCCCCAGTCTTCGAGGGCGGTGCGTGCTTTCGCGGAGAGCCGAGCCCTGTCCAGGCGGCCGCCACGCAGGCCGGCGTTCCAGCCGTCGGTGTCGAGCGAAGTGCCGGCCGGTAGCAGCGCCTCGAATCGGCTTCGGGCTTCCCGGCGTCGTTCCTCCAGGGCTCGGAGCTCCGGAGGGGGCGATGGGTCTCGGTTGCTCAGGGCACCGTAGAGGATGCCGGGCAGGGACGTCAGCAGCTCCGCCGACAGGCCGTTGCGGACGTGGCGGATGGTGAGAAGGCGGGCTCCTCGGTCAGGGTCTTCGAGGGCGACATCGCAGAGCTCGCTCGTGGTCATGAGCAAGGCGTGGTTCTGATCGCGGGTGAAGGCGGTGAACTCGCTTCGGGTCAGGGTGGCTTGGAAGGGCGTGAGCTCCACCAGCGTGAGCGCCAACGTCTCGTCTTCCTGCTCGAGCGCCTCACGGATCCTCCGACTCAAGATCTCCTGGTACTCGGGGTTGAGGTTCCCCACGCCGTGGTTGTAGCTGACGACGTCGAGACCGAGCTCGTCGAGGCGTGCATCGAACAGTGCCGGCTCGAAGGCCGCCTGGGTCATCGAAGAACCGAACACGACGACCTTCTGACGGTCACGGTGATCGGAAGCGAGCTGAGGGAGATGCTCCAGGAGGCCGGCCGGTCGTCCGTTGAAGTCGAGCAAGCCTGCCAGCAAGTGATGAGTCCCGGCGACCGAGCCGAAGACGAGCACGCAGGCCAGGGCGATGCCCAGGTCGACTCTCCGGCGTCGGCCAGGCTCGAGCGTCTGGTATCGACCGTCGAGCTCAGAACTGGAAGTAGATGAAGGCGTCACTCGGTGCTCCCACGAGAAAGCAGAAGAGCTGGAACAGGAAGACGAGGGGCCAGAAGAGCCAGCCACGGGCTTCGATGGCGTCGCCGAACCGGAGCTGAACCCAGTCGACGAGGTGCATGGTCACGCTGGCGAAGACGACGAAGACCAGGAGCCAGGGGGCGACGCTCGCCGGTTGAGCTGCCGCGTGAGCCCCGTGCAGCGTGCCGAAGAGGTCCCAGGCGGTCGTGAGGTCGGAGGACCGGAACAGCACCCAGCCGAGCAGCACGAGGTAGAGCGTCAGGGCCCATTGGAGTGGTCGTAGCCAGCGACCGGCGCGCGACCTGACCCGCTCGACGAACGGGAGCTCGGCGAGTCGATGCGTCGCGACGAGGAGACAGCCGTGGAAGATCCCCCAGGCGACGAAGGTCCAGGCGGCGCCGTGCCAGAGCCCTCCGAGTGCCATGGTGATCATGATGTTGCGCGAGCGGTGATGACGGTTGCCGCCGAGGCTGATGTAGAGGTAGTCACGCAGCCAGGTCGAGAGCGAGACGTGCCAGCGACGCCAGAAGTCGACGGGTGACGTGGCGAGGTAGGGAAGTCGGAAGTTCTCGGGGAGACGGAAGCCCAAGAGGAGCGCCAGCCCGAGCGCCATGTCCGTGTAGCCGGAGAAGTCGCCGTAGATCTGAGCCGCGAACGCGAGCACGCCGGTCCACGTCTCCAGCACGCTCACCCGTGGCCCATCGAAGGCGAGGCCGACGCTGCTCGCCAGGAGGTCGGCGAGGGTCTTCTTGAAGAGACCGAGGGTGAAGAGGGCGAAGCCGTGTTTCGCGCCGGCCCAGGTGGGCGAGGGGAGTGACTCGAGCTGGGGGAGAAGCTGACGGGCCCGGAGGATCGGCCCCGCGACGAGCTGCGGGAAGAACGACAGGGCGGCGAGGAAGGTCAGGAGCGAGTGACGCGCCTCCGTGTCTCCGCGGTACACGTCGATGGTGTAGCTCAGGCTCTGGAACGTGTAGAAGGAGATGCCGACCGGGAGCACGACTTGGAGCGTGGGCCAACTCGGCTCCTGGCCGAGAGCGGAGAGCAGGTCTGCGACCGAAGCGAGAGCGAAGTCGGAGTACTTGAAGACTGCCAACACGCCGAGGTTGACGAAGAGCGAGAGGGAGAGCAGCCGCTTCTTCTGGACCGGTCGATCGGTCCTGGCGATGGCTCTGGCGAGGACGTAGTCCGCGCAGCCACTGAAGAGCAGCAGCGGGATGAAGCGGTAGTTCCAGCCGGCGTAGAAGACCAGGCTGCCGACGAGGATCAGCCAGAGACGGGGCTGTCTTCCTCGGAAGACGAAGGCGTGAAGGAGGAAGAAACCGGCGAAGAAGAGAAAGAAGAGCGGCGTGTTGAAGAGCATCACGCCGGCCCGGTTCGGGCAGGCCGGGGCACGGCGGGTCCGTGCGAGGTGGCCGAGCTGAGCATCGCCAAGGACGACGCTCGACGCCGTCAGTCGTTAGGACTCAGCCCGTGACGCGGTCAGCTCGAAGATCAGACGCGGACCGCGTCCCGGTACGGTGACCTGCCTCGTGCGAGTCATCCCCATCTTGCGCAGGACCGCCAGGGAGGCCTCGTTGTCCGGATGCGCGAGGGCCAGGACGCGGTCTCGCCCGAGCCGTTCGAGGGCATGTCGAGCCTGGGCGAGGCCGATCTCGGTCCCGTAGCCCCGACCCTGGACGTCGGAGTGCAGGGCAAAGCCGAGCTCCAGCTCATCGGGCTCGACCTTGCAGGGGATGAGACCGGCGAAGCCCACCGGCCGTCCGGTGTCTTTCAGGGCGAGCACGCCGAGCCCGAGGCCGCCCTCGTCGGGGCCTCGAAGCTCGGCGTCGATGAACCCATGGGCTGCCGCGGGCTCGAAGGGGCGACCGCTGAGCAGCAGCGCCGTGACGCTCTCGTCACCGAGCAACTCGACCAGGAAGGAGCGGTCGGCTTCGCGGAAGGCCCTCAGGAGGAGTCGCTGGCTCTCGATCATCTTGGACCATGGTTCGGTGATGGTGAGCCCAGTCTAGCCTTGCTCCCGACGCAGCGAGAGGGCCCAGCCGATGGTCGACCGAGCCCTCTCGAGAGACTCCGCGTCGGGACGCGGAGTCGTCACGCGATCAGGAGTGAGCGGCGGCCGCGGTCTCGACCGGGCGCTCGACGCCCTCCAGCGAGCTCTCGAAGAGGTCGCTGATCGCCTGCTTGCCGGCGTCGGTGAGGTGGCGGGTGCCGGTCGCCGAGAAGGTGCCCTCGGGCAGTCGGGCCTCGGCGGGCTGCCAGGCGCCGGCTTCCCAGCGGAACCAGCCGTTCTTGTCCTGGTCGTAGACGTGGACCGGACGGTTGAAGAGCTTGGCGAGCTCGACGCCCCAGCCGGTGCCGCCCTTCACCGTGCCGTCGTCCTTGATCCAGCCGATGGCGAAGAGACTGTCGCTGCGCACGACGACGTGGAACATCGAGTAGAGGACGCGGCGCAGTCCCTTGCCCGTGACGAAGCGTCGGCCCAGGACCTGGAAGACGAACTCCATGCTCACGCGACCGGTCTCGAGGACCTCGTCGGAGAGGACCTCGACGTTGGCGCCGTGCTCGACTTCATGGCCCTCGAAGGAGAGGGTCGTCTGGGGGACCTGCCAGGTCTCGGCGAGCCGGCCGAACTCGGCCTCGGTGCCGCGGTGGCCTCCGTGAATCAACTGCATCTTCGACGTGTTCGTCATCGCTCGTCTCGTGGGACCGTCGAGGTCCGGGGCTGCCCGCAAGGGGGCGCTGCGCCGCAGGGAATCTGCCGGCGTCGGTCGGAAGGGGCGCGGAGCTTAGCAGCTCGTTCGACGATGTCCAGCGAGAAGTCGGCACGGCCGTGGACTTGCGCCGACACGGGCACTGCGGGACCCTGCCGAGGGCTGTCTCGGCAGCCTCGTCGATCTTCGGATCGGGTCTCGAGGGGCCCTGGGTCGGTGTCGGCGATGGGGGGCGCGGGTCATCGGCGGTGGCCGATCGCGCAAGTTGGAGGAGTGAACGTGCCCACGGCCGAGCGATACCGAGCGATGCGCGAGTTGATCGAGGCTCACCCCGACTTCGTCGACTTTGCCGAGTTCGGGCAGGGGATCTCCGAGGAGCGGATTCAGGAGGCCGAAGCGCTCCTTGGTTTGCGTTTTCCAGCGAGCTACCGCTGGTGGCTCCGGCAGTACGGGGGCGGCGAGGTCGGCGGGGAGGAGATCTACAGTCTCTACCCACCGGTTCCCGGGGCCATTGCGGCAGGCGACATCACCTTCGTCCATGCCCTTGATCGGGCTGCTGGACGCGAGCCCCACCATCTGGCCATCAGCCATGACGACATCGACGGGGTCTTCACCTTCGACCTGTCCCACCCCGAGTCCGACGGTGAGTACCCCATCTTCTCCATGGCGACCGGTCGGCAGTACGCTCGAGACTTCCTGGAGTTCCTCGAGAAGCGGATCCGGGTGAGGCTGGACTAAGGAGGTTCCGTGTCGAGCTACGAGATCACGACCGTCGGCCTGCTGCCGGACGCCGCGGAGCTCAAGCGGCGCTGTCGGGCCCTGGCCCTGCTCGACGCGATCCTCATGCCGGAGTGGGAGTGGCGGTACTTCTCCTTCGACGCGACCTGGGCTCCGGACGAGGACATGGCTTCGATGCGCGACGGGGAGGGCGGGGCCACCTTCCTCCACTTCTCGCCGGCTGGCGTGGCGGGCAAGATCGTCCACGAGTCCGTGCAACGTCGGGGCGAGCTCGACGACGTGCCGGCGTGCTTCGCGAGCTTCAAGGAGGAGCCGGCCTTCGGCTCCGAGGCCGGGTTCTACCTCTGGCAAGAGCGTGGGAAGAGCACGTGGATGAGCAGCCCGGCGGAGGCGTCCGCCCCGTTGCTCGGGTTCGTCGTGGGCCAGGCTGCCTACTACGCCCAGTGGGCACGGGACTACTACGAGCGAGACGTCGATGAGACCGCCGTCCGTCGAGCGTGGGAGACGCTCTCGGTCAGTGCCGACGAGCTCGAGCAGCTCGGGTCGGAGCGAACGCTGGAGGACTTGGCGGACGACCTGCGGGAGATCCTGGGGGGCTGAGAGGAGCGGGAACACGATGGGGTTGCGCAGCAGCGCCCTTCCTGCGTTGAGAAGGACGTGCAGCTGAGAGCGCTTCGTGGGGCTTGCAGCCGGCCGGACGGGGCCGTAGCGTCCGAGCGTGTCTCACGGGCGGTGGCGCGGAGATCCGCGCCCTCGGAGGGTGCTGAGCATGTTGCGAGTCGGGCGTCGTTCTGGGTTCGTCTTCCTCATCCTGTTCGCGGTCGGTGCGCAGCCAGGTCGGGGGCAGCCGACCTACTACTCCGACCGGTCCTCGTGGCTGGCCGCCTGCCCCGACGCGATCCCCCTGCTGGACTTCGAGGACGCGAACGCCGGTCCGGGCCGGATCGAGCTCTGCGCTCATCCGCACACCTGGGACGGTGGCTCGTATCCTTGCTTCAACCCACTCAACGGCAGCTCGAACCATCCCGACCTCGTGATCCGTCCGATCCTCGGCCTGGGAGACGGAGCGCTGGCGGTCAATTCGTCCCTCGTGCTCCTGACCTCGGGCATTCTCGGTCTCCCCAGCAACGTTCAAGGCCCGGCTCAGGAGGCCGACGCCCTCCGGCTCGAGCTCCCCTGCGGAGGAACGACCTGCTTCGGCATGGACATCTTCGCTCCCGTGTTTCCAGGTGACGTGGAGGTGTGGGTGTACGACCTCGACGGCGTCTTGTTGGCGCCCACCACCATCGTCAACTCGTCGTCGGGCGGAACCTTCATCGGTGTCAGCCATCCGGCCGGCATCGGTGCGGTGGAGATCAACGGGGTGGACGGCACGCTCGAGACGGTCGACAACATCCACTTCGATGCTCGCGTTGCTGGCGAGCTCGCGCCGGCACCCTGCTGCGAGCTCACGACCACGACCATCACGAAGGCGATCCAGGGGACGTGGCTCACGACGGTGGCGGGGAGGTCGACCGCGCCGGCCGGGACGCCCGTCGAGCTCTGCCTGGCATCCGATCCAGCCACTCCCATCGCGACGGAGCTCGTCGGTCCGGGCTGCAAGTTCGTGTTCTACCGGCCGACGGACTTGCTCCCGGCCGGAACCGACGTCCTCGTCAAGGTCACCGGGTTCCCACCTGCCGAGGCGACCGTGGTCGTTCAGGGACCGACGCAGAATCGCTGCGTCGTGGTGGACCCGAACCTGACCTTCGAGCCCGTGCCGCTGCCCGTGACCACCCCGGTCGTGCGGACGGCGTCTCTCACCGAGGGCGTGACGACGGTGCTCCTGGAGCCTGCCCTCGCCGAGTCCCTCGGCACCGACTCGGTCAGCTACCGGACGAGCGGCACGCTCGAGCTCGTCTTCGAGCGCAGCTCCCGGGTGCCCGGTGACGTCTGGGTCCACGTCGTCGACGCCTCCCTCGTTCACGATGAGATCACGACACCCATTGGCTCCTGCGGCGTGCCGACGGTGAGCCTGGGTGGGAGCACGGCGGAGGGGTTCACCGCCCACGCGTTGACCTGGAGTCCGACGACGGGTGAGCTCACGGGCAACCTCGTGCAGGGCTCGAGCACGACCTGCTTCGACATCGAGCCACAGGTCCACGACGCGGAGGGGACGCTGGACCCCGCCGCGGGCACCGGCTACCTGACCTGGCAGACCGAGGTCGCGGCGAGCTGCTTGTTCTGCGATTGCCAGCTTTGCGATCCCGAGTGCCCCCGGTCGCACGACTTCGAGGGCCTCGAGGCCGGCACCGAGGTCATCGATCAGTTCGACAAGATCGCCTTCGGTGGCTCGGCTCGCGTCCTGGTCTTCGATAGCGTCCAGACCACCTGTGACGACGACGACCTCGCCACGCCGGGGACCGGAGTCGGCAACGAGCTGGCCCGGGGCAAGGTCTTGATCCTCCAGGAGGCAGAGGAGCGAAGTGCCTGTGAGCCCGACGACGAGCGAGAGGCCGGGGTGATGACCCTGAGCTTCGCCTCACCGACCAACATCGGCTCGGTCGGGCTCCTCGACGTCGATGAGGAGGGCTGGCGAGTCACCGCTCTCGACGAGGAGGGAGTGGTCGTGGCGAGCGTGTCCGTCCCCGTGCTCGGTGACAACAGTTGGCAGGAGGTCGACCTCGGCAACGTCGTCGTGACGACGCTCGAGATCACCGTCGGCGGCAGCGGCGCGCTCACGGACTTGACCTGCGGTGCTGCCGCGGCGCTGGCTCGACCACCGGCGATGCCGGGGGTGTCCCGCGACCGGAGGCTTCTCGTCGAGCCCGGGCCGGTCGCCACCGGCCTGGGCCCGAGGCCGGGGGACACCCGGCCACTCGGGCCCGTGCCCTCGCTCAGGGAGCCTCGACGACTTCGATGAGCCCGACCGCCATCCGCAACATGAGGACGACGTCGCCGATGTCGAGGCGGGTGTCGCCGACGCGGTAGTGCAGCGCCGGCACCACCGTGTCGTCGACCACGACCGACGGAGCGAGATCACCGAGGAGGAGCTGCTCGGGCGTCGGTTCCTCGAGCCCGACGGAGAGTCGCAGGCCGGCCACCACGTCGCCGACGGTCACGCGACCGTCCGGCGGTGACGAGAAGTCACCGAGCATCGTGTCCGGCGGGAGCGCGACATCGTCATCGGCCAGGAGCGGGTCGCGCCCGTGACGCAGCTCGCGACCGTCGGGCTCGCCGCCACCGTCGCTGTCGGAGCGCCCAGGGTCGGTGCCGATGCCCGCCTCGAAGGCGTTGGTCAAGCCGTCGCCATCGGTGTCGGACTCGGAGTCGTTGGTGAACGGGTCGAGGCCAGCAGCGATCTCGAAGCTGTCGAGCAGGCCGTCACCGTCGGAGTCGAGACCGATCTCCAGCGGGTTGGCGGCGTAGACGACCACCGAGTGCTCGCCGTCCTCGATGAGGCCGTGCACGAAGTACCTGCCCTCCGGCAGACCCGTGAGGAAGGCGCTCGACAGCTCCAGCGAGTTGGTCGGGTCGTCCTCGGACAGGCCCTGCGCACCGGGGATGGGCTGCCCGTCGAAGCCGACGTCGTCGTCGTCGAGGAAGAACGACACCCGGGCGTCGCTGTCCGGATCGGAGTCCTGCCAGGCCAACGTGAACGCGTCGTGCACGAGACCGGTCTGCGCGCTCGGTGAGGTGATCGAGAGGGTGGGCTCCGGGGCGACGGGGAAGAGCCCCACGGGGATGTCGGTCGTCCGATACGCGTCGCTCACCTGCGAGACCACCGACACCTGCGGCTCGGTCTTGGCCAAGGTCAGCTCGGAGAGCGTGAAGACGCCCGAGGCTCCCGCGGCCGTGAGCCGCTCGGCGTCGAAGGCGAGTCGGGCGGTCATGCCGCCGGCGCTCGGTGCGTCGAGCAACACGGACGCCTCGCCCGCCGGCTCGCCGGTGGGGCCCGTGAGGTTGCCAGCGACCAGGTAGACGCCAGGCTGAGTCACGCTCACGCCGACGTCGATGAGCAGGGCCGTGAGCTCACCGCCTTCCCTGAGGCCGTCTTCGTCGTAGCTGCCGGTCGCGCTGATCTCGCCGGCATTCACGTCGAAGAGGAGAGTCGAGCCACGCTGGAAGGCCGCCCCGCCGAAGCGGCCCGCAGCCACGACCTCGACGCTCCAGCGACCGAGGACAGCGGGCAACGTCGGAAGCACGCCCTGGTAGTCGTCACCACCGAGGCTCGTGAGGACGACCGGGCCGAGCGTCGTTCCGTCGGGACCGTAGAAGGTCGCGACGGCCTCGGTCACCGGGGTGCCGGCCGGCTCGACCGTGAGACCGACGGTGACCGCCGAGCCCACGGCGTAGCTGCTGGCGTCGAGGCGGAACAGCGTGCCGAGGTCGTTCTCCTCGGTGAGCTTGCCGAAGGGGAAGCCGCGGCCATCAGTGGCGACCGACAGGGTCCAGGCACCGGGCTCCGGATCGGTGATGGCGAACTTCGCCAGCGACAGGCCGTCGTCGGAGCTGCCCTGGACGTAGGACACCATCGGGTCGATGGCGGCTTGCGCTGGACCGATGAGCTTGCCGCTGGGGCTCCTGAGACTGAGCGCGACCTCGCCCTCGGTGACGTGCTCGGTGATCGTGATCGAGTCGGCCGCGCCGACGATGACCTGGGTCATGAAGTCACCGCTGCCCGTGCCTTCCTCCGTCAGGACGAGCCGGGTCGAGCGGATGCTGCGCTGGCTCATGCCGTCGGTTCCGCCGGTGCTGGCTCCGAGCAGGATGGACTCGTCGCTCGCATGACCGAGGGCCGGGGCGATGAAGTCGTCGAAGAACAGGTCGTCGGTGAGCAGCGCCCGCCAGTGCATGGGGCGTGCCGCCGTGACCGAGCGGAAGACCCGCGAGCTGACGTTGGGACCGGTGAGACCGAGCGCCGAGCTCAGCGGGACGATGTCGTCGTCGAGCTCGGGCTGACGCTGACCGGCCAGCAACACGACCTCCACGTCGGGGAACTGGTCGAGACCACGGTGGGTCAGGTTGAAGGCGTGCGCACCGGCCTGAGTGAGGGTCGGCAGCGCCCGGTCGTTGCGGAGCCGGTCCAGCGCCAGCGTGTTGCCCGCACCCGCGAGCCGGCTCAGGGTTTGGTAGAGCACGTCGGCGAGATCGAAGCCCTGATGCGGCGTGCCGACCATGACCAGTCGTCGAATGGAGTCCGCGCCGTCGCGCTCGAGGACCTCGCGAGCGGTGAAGCCACCCGCGTCGAAGGCGAGGACGTCGACCTGGGCGGCGCCGGTGTCTTCGAGCGCTTCGGCGATGGTGGAGGAGAGACCCTCGGCGTTCTCCGGCGGAGAGGCCCAGGAGTCCTGACCGGTGGCGACGAAGGCCGGTCGCTCGAGTCGCTCCTCGATGTTCGAGCGCCAGGTCTCCACCTGCTCGGGG
The DNA here is from genome assembly GCA_039029535.1 of Acidobacteriota bacterium. GTDB lineage: Bacteria > Acidobacteriota > JBCCFW01 > JBCCFW01 > JBCCFW01 > JBCCFW01. The sequence continues at coordinate 14,076 of JBCCFW010000091.1, read as the reverse complement.
TGAGCACCGGGGCGCGACGGGTGGTAGCCGGGCACGAGCACCACGGGGATGGGACCGAGGGAGACGAGGAGCTCCGTCGTGCGAACGAGCGAGACCTCACCGCTGGCGCTCTCCACCCGCACCGACAGCTCGTGCCGCCCGACCTCGAGACCGTCGATCGAGAGGGGCAGGATGACGTCCAGCTCGTGCTCGGGCGGCTCGAGGTCGAGGACGACCGCGCTGTCGTCGTCGATCCAGTACTGGAGGCTCACCAGAGGAGCGACATCGTCCTCGGCGAGCACGGCGAAGGCGAGGTCGTCGGGATCGCTCGCGTCCTGGAGCACTTCGAGGAAGCGGAGGACGGGCGGGACCTGACAGGCGTCGCCGTAGCCGTTCTCGTCGGAGTCGGCCTGGTCCGGGTTGAATACGTCCGGGCAGTTGTCGGGCGGGCAGACGAGGCTGGGGTGGTCGGGATGGGCGCGACCATCGCCATCGGCGTCGACGCAACCATCGCAGTCGTCCAGGTGACCATCGGCATCGCGATCGCCAGCGCTCGGGTCCTTGCTGGAGCAGGGGGCGTCGCAGGCATCGCCGATGCCGTTGAGCTCAGCGTCGGCCTGGATCGGGTTGGGGACGCAGGGGCAGTTGTCATCCTCGCTGGGGACACCGTCGGCATCGTCATCGCGGGGCATGGCAGGGATGACGGCCATGTCGCGGGCGTAGTGGTCGACCTCGCCGACGTACGTGGCGTTGCCGGCGGTGTCGACGAGGTAGAGGGGAGAGGGAGCGTCGTGCTCCTTCTTCCAGAGGAAGGCCTCGGCGCTCGGGAGCCAGGTCAGGGTCTGCACGGACTCCCCGGCCAGGATCTCGTCCGGCGTGATGGGCGTGACGTTGCAGGCGCCCCCGACCCCGAAGTCGTCGAGGCGCTCGTAGGCCAGGTCCTCGAGGCCGTCGCTTCCACCGGAACCACGATAGAAGTGGCCGTCCAGCGGGTTGAAGCCGAGCGTCTCGCCGTCACCACCACTCATGAACGTGCAGAGCCGCGTCGTCCCGGCGGTCTCGGTGTCGAGCTGGAAGAGAGTCGAGGGAGGGGCGCCGCCATCGCCGGTCAGGCCGTGGAGGACACCGTCCGCGTCGAAGACCAGGGCCGCGATCTTGGTGCCGGTGTCACCGACGCTGGTGCAGCGACCGGTGTCGGGATCGATCCTGACGAGCTGGCGACCCGCGTCTCGACGGCCGATCTGGACGATGCCGTAGAGCTCGCCGGTGAAGGGGTGGTGGGCGAGTCCGGTGCCGACCCACAGCGGACGTTCGGTGCCCGGGAGGAACAGCGGCACCGATCGCAGGGTCTCGCCGGTGAAGGGATCGATCTCGCGAAGCGCCACTTCTTCGCGATCCACGTCGATCGTGTACACCGTGGGCTCCGACGGGCCCCGCGGGCTCTCGGCCGCCTCGGGACAGGGGTCGCAAGCGTCGCCGATCCCGTCGCCGTCGCCATCGGGCTGGGCCGGGTCGAAGGTCTCGGGGCAGCCGTCACAGGCGTCGCCCACGCCGTCCTCGTCGTCGTCGGGCTGATCCGGGTTGAAGACCTCGGGGCAGTTGTCCTCGGACGTGCAGAGCCGGTCGACGTCGACATCGGTCTCTCCGGGCTGCTCGCAGACGGAGATCGGGTGCTCGATGAGCTTGCCGTAGGGGCCGTCGTTCTCGGTGGCGACGATGAAGAAGTAGTGGAGCCCGGGCTCGAGCTGGACCTGACCCTGCCAGTCGCTGCCGTCCACCCGGTAGGTCATTCGAGTGCGAGTGAACTGCCGTCCATGGGCGTCGACCTTCCGGTGGGCGAGGTACATGGTCGAAGCGAAGTCGTCGCCGGCCCCGCCGCCGAGGCCGCCGCCGGCGTAGTCGTTCGCCGCGAGGACGGTGACCAGGCCGTCGACCTCGGTGAGCTCGAGCAGCTCGACGCCGAAGGCGTCGTCGGTGGGCACTTGATCGAGGTAGGTGAGACCGTCTTCGACCACCCAGTGATGACCGAAGCCGCCGGAGTGCGTGATCTCGTTCTCGCCGGTGAAGATCAGCTCGTCGGTGCCGGAGGTGATGAGCAGGTCCTGGCCCGAGGCCAGCGAGAGGTAGGTCTCATCACCATGGGCGGACTCGAAGGTGCCGTTCCGGAGCTCGAGGAGGGAGATCGGCGAGATGAGCTCGTTCTCACGGGCACGGAACCCGTAGCCCTCCGGCTCGGGGGTCGTGAGCAGGGGGAGCCAGAAGTCCTCGCCAGCCGAGCCTCGGCTGCCGTCGAAGCGGATCCCCCCATGGGCGAGCTCGCCCGACGCACCGAAGAAGTTGATGAAGTTGTCGTCGTAGGCCCGCCAGGTGAACGAGCTCACCGACGTGACCGGACCCATGAAGTGGGCGTGCTCGTAGTAGTTGTCGACGTTGTCCCAGTAGAAGTCGCCGGCGAGATGCATTTCCCAGAAGTTGTAGTCCTGGTACGTGTAGTTGCTGAAGAACCAGGAGTCGTCGCTGCCTTGGATGTCGATCAAGGGCCAGAGCTGCCACTTGGCGGGGTTGCGCGCCTTGAACCAGAGCATGGGCTCGGAGGCCAAGATGTCGGCTTCGGGTAGCTCGTCGTTGATCTCGCGCCCGTCGAAGTCGTAGACGTAGAGCTGCTCGTCGAGCTCCATCCACCAGATCGTCGCCTCCGTGTCGTCCAGCTCCAGTCGGTCGGCCGTGAGCTCCTGGATCACGACGTCCTGGCCGGACTCGCAGCCGCTGCGATCGATGAGGATGTCGGAGGCGACGATCTTGTTGAAGGCCGAGCCGAAGTCCTCGTTGCAGCTCGTCTCGATGCGCAGGTCGCCGTCGGCTTCGACCGTGCCGTAGAAGATCTCGGCGAGGTCTCCACTCTCGATGCCGTGCGCTCCGGGCTCGATGTTGCGAGCCAGCGGCCCGACGTGAACGCTGGGCATGGCGGCATGGAGCCCGAGGATCCTCACGGGGGCGTCATCGGGCGACTGGAACATCTCGATGAAGAGCGTGCCCTCGCTCGTGCCGGTGAAGACGTAGATGTCGTGCTCGGTGTAGCCATGGTCGAGATCGATGTAGACCGTGCCGCCACCGCTCTTTGGACTGGGCCGGGGAAGCACCTCACCGTAGTCGCGGGCGTGCACGCGGACCTCGATGTCCTGCCAGGCCTCGACGACGTCCTCGAACACGCGGTCGGCGAAGGTCGTCTCGAAGACGACGGTCTCGCCCATCTCGAAGGGAAGCAGGTCGTCCTCGTCGACCTCTTGGTCGTTCACCACGAGGCTCGCCCCGTGGACGATGGGCCCGATGGCGAAGTGGAAGACGGGAGGCTCGAGCTGGCTGTAGGCCTCGGCGACTTGGTCCGTCGTGAGCGGTCCGTCGTGGACCTCGAACGAGAGGATGCGCCCGCTGGCGGTGTACTCGTCGTCCTCGGGGAAGAGGCTCGGCCCGGCGGTGAAGGTGGCGACTCCCTCCGGGTCGTAGAACCCGAAGACCGGCTCTCCATCGAGGTAGACCTCGACCACTCCCGAGAGCTCGGAGCGGGTGATGACGAGGTGCACGAACTCGTTGACGGTGAGGGAGCCGGCGTCGCTTCTCAGCTCCAGGTCGTCATCGTCGTAGAACACGAGGGAGGTCTCGTTGACCCAGAGCCCCCGTTCGGTGTCGTCGCCATCGAAGCTGAGGAGCCACTGCCAGTCCTCCACCTCGTCGATGCGGAAGCGGAGCGTGATCGAGTAGGAGGGATCGAGGACTCGGTCGAGCTTCAGGCCCTGGCCTGGCGCGAAGTCGTACCCCCCGGGACCGACGGTGACCTCGTCATCGACCGTGAGCGTGGCGTCGGAGACCTCGTCGTCGAGGTTCCCGGCGAAGTGGAAGGCGTGGAGGAGGGTGGGCTCGTCCTGGGCCTGGGCGGGGCCGGCGAGGCCGGCGGTCAGGACGAGGACGAGGAGCATGAGCACGAGGCGTGGCGAGAGCATGGCGGACGTCTCCGTGACGGCGTGGACCGGAGGGAAGCCGAGAGTCCCGATTCGTGGGGGTCGGCGTGGCCGGTCTTCTTGAGGGAGAGCGGATTCCGCGTCGGAAGTGGGAGGGGCCTCATGCGATTCGAGGCAGGCGCCGACGAGAGACGCACGGGGAGCGTGGGCTGGGAGGGGGGAGGTGGCTCTCCTGGGCCTTCTCAGCCCCAGAGCGTCGTCCAGGTCTCCTTGAGCCGCTCGAGGAAGCTCCGGCCCGCCTCTTGCTCGGAGAGCGAGGCTGCCGGCGTCGAGGCGCCCTCCGCCTTGAGCGCCGAGCTCATGCTGGCCTTCAGCAGGCGGAGCTCACCGCCGTCGAGCCAGGCGCCGCCGCACTGCTGGCAGAGGTCGATCTCCACGTCGTCGACGTGACGGATCCCACGGGCGACGAGGTCGCGCTTCTCGTCGCGCTCGACCAGGCAGGCGGGGCAGGAAGGGGGCACCGAGCCCTCGGGGATGGAGTGCGGACGCTCGACCGAGCGCACCCAGCCGACGACCGGGACCCACTCGCCGCGATCCAGCCAGATGCCATGGCAGGTCCGGCAGTGATCGACCATCAGGCGCTGGTCGCGGGCCTTCTCCATCGCCGGCAGGGTCGGTCCGCAGCGGGGGCACGAGCGATCCGCCTCGTCGTCGTGATGATGCACCGCGTCTCCTTCGCTCCGAGCCGAGCGTGCCCATGAGATGACTCTCGGCGGAGAGCATGCCCGAGGTCGGAGGCTTGGAGAACGAGGCCCTCCCACCTCGGGCCGTCCCGGAGACGACAGCCCGGCCGGCCCTCGCGGGGCGGCCGGGCTGCCTGCGGATCAGGAGACGGGGCCCGAACGGGTCACGGTCGACCGCCGCGAACGACCGGCGTCTGGGTCTCGGGACCGGAGATGACGATCGGCGGGCGCTCGTCGGCCCCCTGATCGATCCGACCGTTCATGACCCGACGATGACCGTCGTAGTCGGTCTCGTCCGGTTCGGGCACGAAGTCCGGGTTGCCCCGGTTGATGCAGGGCGAGAAGGCCTGGAGGTGGTAGTTGCCGATGCTCGTGTCGGCGAAGAGGGGATCCACGTCGAGGTTGCCCGGACCGTAGCTCAGCGTCAGGTCGAAGCTTCCGATGTCGGCCTCACCGCCCTGCACGTTCGAGTAGAGGATGTCGAGCGTGCCCGAGGAGCCGAAGACCTGCGGGAACCCGTCGAGGGCCGTGTTGCCCCAGAGGATCGAGCTCTCGATGACCGCCTCGACGCCGTCGAAGCTGGCGTCGGTGATCGAGACCCCGCCGATCCGGCCAGCGAGGTTGTCCGCGATCGTGCTCCCGAGGATCTCGACCTGCTGGCCACCGACCATCACGCCCCCTCCGGACGACCAGATGGGCTCGACCCCGGTCACCGTGTTGCCCGAGACGAGAGAGTCCCGCAGGACGAAGGACGTCACTTCCCAGGCGCCGACGCCGCCTCCCCAGGCCGAGCCGGTCGTCGTGCGAGTCACCGCATTGTTCTTGAGCCGGCAGTACTGGATTCGAGAGCTCCCGCGCTCGAGACCGATGCCACCACCGACTGTCTGAGGGGTCCCGTCGGTCGCCGCGTTGTCGCGGATGAGACAGCGAAGGATCCGACTGTCCGTGTCCTGGAGCCAGAGACCTCCGCCGCGGCTCGCGGAGTTGTTCCGGACCTCGCAGTCGTCCAGGGTGACGGTCCCGCCTTGGGAGCTGAAGGCACCGCCGGAGTTGACGGCCGAGTTGCCTTCGAAGGTGCATCCGATCAGCGTGGTGGCGCCGGCGAAGTGGAGGACGGCGCCGCCGCCGCTTCCAGACGTGTTCCCCTGGAAGACGCAGCTCTCGAAGACCACCGTCGGGCCCGCGGGGTCGGTGAGGGTCACGACGGCACCTCCGGCGAGCGAGGCATGGTTTCCGGAGAAGCTGCATCCGGTGAAGCGGGGCCCGGACGCCGAGAACAGGGCGACCGCGCCACCCCACTGGACGGCCTCGTTGTCCTCGAAGACGCAGTCGATGAATCTCGGCGAGGCATTGCTGACTTCGATGGCGCCACCGAAGAAGGTGTTGGCTCCCGCCTGCGCGTTTCGGACGCTGATGCCGACGACGCGGGTCCGCTCATCGACGCGGATGAGGCTCAGGAAGCGCTGCTCGGCTCCCGACAGCGAGAGGTCGATGGCCGTCGCGGCCGCGCCGTTCACGCTCGTCAACGAGACGACCCGATCGCTCACGTCGAGATTCTCGAATCCAGGCCCACTGTAGGTGCCGTCCTCGAGTCGGATCTCGTCGCCGTCGACAGCTGCGTCCAGGGCGGCCTGGAGGGTCGGGTAGACGCTGGGCACCATGAGGACGTTCTGGCATTCGTCGGGGACGAGGTTCTCGTCGTCGTCTCGGGCCGTCCCGTCGGTGACCTCGCAAAGGTCCGGAATCTCGTTGTCGTTGCAGTCGGGGAGACGCTCGCAGGAGTCGATGATCCAGTCACCGTCGCAGTCGTAGGCCCTGCCTCCGAGGATCTCGAGCACGTCAGGCGTGCGATTGCCGTTGCAGTCGCCGTCGGCAAGGCACTCGTCGGGGATCCCGTTGTCGTTGACGTCGTCGGACGAGCCGGTCGCGAGGTCACACTCGTCGGGCACGCCGTTGACGTTGCAGTCGAGTGAGCCGCCCGAGCTGAGGTCACAGGCATCGGGCACGCCGTTGTTGTTGCAGTCGAGGGCGGTGCCTTCGAGAATCTCGCAGGAGTCCGGCACGCCGTCGCCGTCGCAGTCACCCTCGGTGCCAGAGTCGATGTCGCACTCGTCGAGGACGCCGTTCTCGTTGCAGTCCTGCGACACGCCGGCGGCGAGCTGGCAGGAGTCCGCCACCATGTTGTCATCGCAGTCCTGATCCGCTCCGGACGTGATGTCGCAGACATCGGGAGTGCCGTCGCCGTTGCAGTCGACAGAGAGACCCGGGGAGGGATCGCAGCTATCGGGCACCTGGTCGCGGTCGCAGTCGAACTCCTCGCCGCTGGTGATGTCACAGCGGTCGGGGACGCCGTTGCCGTTGCAGTCGTCGGCGAAGCCGCGAGCGATGTCGCACGAGTCCGGGAAGCCATTGCCGTTGCAATCGGGCGTCGTGCCGGCGGCGACCTCGTCGGCGTCCTCGACGCCGTTGCCGTTGCAGTCGTGGATCATCGGCACGTTGGTCACGACGCTGAACGACTGGTCTCCCACCAGCGATCCGAACGCGCGCACCTCGACGCGCCACAGGCCGCCGCTGGAGAACGCCAGTCCGGCCTGAGCCTGCTCGACGTTGTTGATGCGGTCGGAGACGTTGACGGGCTCCTGGGTCGCCACCGCCTGGGGCACGGCCGGGTTCAGCTTCCAGACGCCCACGCGATCCCCGGAGGGGTCGAAGAGCAGGAGGTCGAGATCGTTGACCAGGGCGCCGTTCGTGCCCACGGGGGCCGGCACGTCGTCCCAGGCCAGGGTGGCCTTCAGGAGGAAGGGAGCGGGAGGGGAGGGAGGCACGTCCAGGTAGTAAGTTCGCCGGTCACCGACGCCCGCGTCGAGAGTGCCCTCCACCCAGTTGCGATCGCGTTCGGTGTCGATGGCGGCCCGGATGTCGACTCGTCCCCAGCCTTCGCGGTAGTTCGGACCGCTGAAGCCGATCGACGTGGCGCTGTTGATCAGCAGGGCCTTGATCGTCGAGTTGAGCGGCTCGAAGCCGGGCTCGTTGTCGGCCATGTCCTCGAGGAGCAGCGCCACGCAGCCGGTCACCACCGGTGCCGCCTGCGAGGTTCCGCAGAACTCGTCGTAGGCATCTCCGTCGATGGTCGAGTTGATCCCGGCACCGGGCGGACCCACCTCACAGCCCGGCGCGATGAGGTCGGGCTTGATGCGCTGACCCGAGGGACCCCAGCCGGAGAACTCCGAGACCGGACCCCACTGACGCGGGTCGGCGTTGTCCGTGTGGAAGGAGCCGACCGTGATGCAGTTCTTGGCGGTGCCGGGCGGGCTGATGGTTCGATAGGTGCTGCCGCAGGTGCCGACCCCACGGTCGTTGCCGGTGATCCAGACGATGCGCATGGGATCGCTCTCGTCGTCACCGATGACGAGCTGGTCGATGAGCTGCGAGGTGATGCCGTAGGCGCCGAGGAACTGGCACTGAGGAGGGAAGAGCACGGCCGGGGCCGCATGGAGAGAGGCATTGGCCACGTCGGCTCCGTTGGCGAAGGCGTCGCGGAAGTCCGCCTCGAGATCACCGGGGTTGAGGTGGAGGTCGCCGTCGTTGAACGTGCCGTCTTGAAGGAAGCCGTAGCTCAGGATCGTGGCGCCAGGAGCCATGCCGGCGTTCATGGAGTTGAGCCTGCCGCTACCGGCGATGGTGCCGCTGACATGGGTCGGGTGGAAGGGATCGGTGGGATCGACTCCGGACATGTCCATGACGAAGAGTCGTCCCTGGAGATCGGCATGCGTCGGGTCGGCCTCGCCCGTGTCGTAGACCATCACGGAGATCCCGCTACCGTCGAGATCGTAGGGCGTCGGCGGGAAGCCGGGGACGTTGCGCACCGGAGCGGCGTTGGTGGCGATTGCCGCCTCGAAGTTGCCCGCCTTCAAGGCGGGAAGGGGTGGCTCGAGCCATCGGACCTCATCGAGGGCCGTGACCTGTTCCACCCGATCGGTCGGCACGTCGAAGACCACCGCTTCGATGGCCTGCAGGCTGTCATGAATCGTTGCGCCGAGCTCTTCGAGCTTGGCGATCGCGCTCGGAACGTCGACGTCGTCGTGCAGTCGTGCGACGCAGATGAGGCGCTCCTGGCCGGTGCGCTCGTCCACGCGGAGCGCCCAGGCCGGAGTGATCGCCTCGGCTCCGAGATCCGGGTGCAGCTTGAAGCGTGGCTCGAGCGGGCCGGCATGCACGAGGCTGTCGATGCCCGTCAGGCGATCCGTCTCGACCGGCCCGTCGACGCCGGCGTGGTAGGCGCCATTGCCGAGGGGGGCGAGGAGACGGACGCCGGCCTGCGCCAGCGCCTCCCGTGTCTCGTTGCCGGGGGGCTCGGACAGCTGAACGACGAAGTGTCGCTCTTCCGAGCGTCGACTGAGCTGAGCGATGGCGGCGTGGGTCTGAGAAGCCGACCACTGCGGGATCACCTGAACACCGTTCTGCCAGCGAATCTCCGAGGTCGCGGGAGGAGTCGGTGCTTCCAGTGGAGGTGGTGGGGCCGGCCCGATGAGGCGGGAGCCCGCCGTCTTCGAGTCGGTCTGGGCGAGGGCCGGTCGACATGCGAGAAAGACGATCATTCCGATCGTGAACAATCGATAGAGTTTCATTGTTGTTCCTTCCTGACGAGCGCAGACGTGGGTCTTGTTGAGCGGTTCCTCCCGGACGCCATCGAAGGCAGCGTCGTGACGAAGCCCGAAACTCCCGACGTCCATCTCGCTCCCTCGACGCCGGTCGGGCAGGGGCCCGGGCCAGGCGGTGGACATCAGGGACGGGGGCTTCCTCCTCACGTGCTCGATCGACGTTGGTGGTACCGCGCCTCACTGAAGGAGGAGTCGTCACCTCGCTGCTTTCCAAGGCTCGGGCGATGAAGTGCTGACCTCTTGCATGGCACGCCGTTTCTTCAGCGAGCAGGAAGTCGTGTCGATTCCTGGCCCGCTTCGGCTCCTTCTCCTACGAAGTGCCGGCGCGGATTGCGTCCACTTCCACTTTCCTGGGCGCGGTACTCGAGGCCCGGTGTTAGCCTCGACACTTCCTCATCGGCGCCACGTCCGTCGCCTGCCGTGCTGCCAAGGGACTCGAGTCCCCGGAGAAGAGCCATGTGTCTCGTGACCCGTGCCTCCTCGTTCGCTCTCTCTCCTCTTCCTCGTGTCGTCAGCGTCGGCTGCGACGATCTCCGTGACCACGACGGATGACAATCTCACTGCCGGCGATGATGACTGCACGCTGTGGGAGGCCATCGCCAATGCGAATGCAGACAGTGACACCACCGGAGGTGACTGTGCGGCAGGCTCGGGCGTGGACACCGTCATGGTTCCGGCGGGCACTTACACGCTGACCCTCTCGGGAGCTGGCGAGGACGGCAATCTCTCCGGTGACCTCGACCTGACGGATGCCGATGCCACGACGATCCAGGGTGAGGACACTCGCACCACGCTCATCGACGGAGACGCCGCCGACACCGTGATCGACGTGGCAGGCGGAGCCGTCGCCGTGCTGAACGACCTCACTCTCCAAGACGGATTCGGGAGCCGAGGTGAGGTGGCGGGCGGCGGTCTCTTCGGGAACAGCGGAAGCGACATCACCCTGCGTCGCGTGCGAATCACCGGCAACACGACCAGCAGTGGCCGAGATGCGGCCGGCATCGGTGGCGATGGGCTCACGCTCACCATCGACGAGTGCCTCATCGACAACAACATCGCCGCCGAGGATGGCGGTGGCCTCGAGCTCGGGGGCACCATCACCAACACCACGATCAGCAACAACGTCGGTCGGGTCGGGGGAGGGCTCCGTCTACTCTCCGGGACACTCACCCTGGTGAACGTGACGGTGACGGGGAATCGGACCACGAATGGCGTGGGTGGTGGCCTCGCGCGCTCGGCCGGTACCCTCGAGTACCAGGGCTCGATCATCGCTAGCAACGTCGGTCCCGATGGCACTTCACCGCAGGATTGCGGCGGGGTCGTGAGCTCGCTCGGCGGCAACCTCCTCGGGCAGAACGGTGACCCGCAGGGGTGCATGGTCGGCATGGACACCGTGCTGGACGGAGACATCTCGACGGCGATCGACGTCACGCTGGCCGACAACGGTGGTCCGACCGACACGCATGCGCTCGTGACCGACGGTCCCGCAGTCGATCAGATCCCCGATGGGATGCTGGGCTGTGGCACGACGATCATCTCGGACCAGATTGGTACCTCCCGGCTCGGTACCTGTGACATCGGTGCATTCGAGATCCCGCCGGTTCCCATCCCGATGCTGCCGGAATGGGGGCTGACCCTCCTCCTCCTCGGTGTCGGCGTCGTGGGCTTCGTGGTCCTGCGGCGGGCGGCCTGAGAGCCTGTTCGGCTCGCACGACCGCTCCGCAGAGCCTCAACCCGAGCTCAGGGCTCCAGCAGGATCGGCGTGGACGCCGCGAGACAGGTGGGCGGTCCGCCAGGGAAGCTCGGAGCGCAATCCGCCGATGACAGGTCTTCGTAGACGTAGACCAACGACGGAGACGACGAGAACCACAGCAGCGGAGCGACGTCCTCGATCACGAGCTCGGAGAGCGTCCCCTCGTACATGGCGGCCAGGCTGCTGGCGGCGGTGTCCAGCGGGAAGAACTGGCTGCCCATCCGGAGCCACAGCTCCCGGATCTGCAGGCCGCTGGACGAACCCAGCGAGTGCGACATGTCGAGCACGAGGTCGAGTCCCTGGATCCGACCGATGCACGGAAGGCAGGGGTCGGCTTCGGGCGTCGGTCCGTGGGCCGTCGCGACGTACTCGGTCAGTCCCACGACTTCGGGAAAGCTCGCGTCCGGCAGCAGGGCCGACCGGCCCGCCGAGACGGCAGGCGAGGTCCAGCAAGTGGAGTCGTTGGGGCCCGTGAGGCCGCGGATGAGCTCGTTCGTGACCTCGTTGCACCCGTAGCGTCCGGAGGACGACACGAGCTCGTAGCAACCTTCATCACGGGCCCAGCGGGTTCGCCAGTTGCTCTCCTCGAGCGGATCGAGATCGGGATGACGTTCGCGGGCATGAACGATCCAGCCGGTGAACATCGCGGTTGCGTAGGAAGCGCCGGCCGGGGCGGCCCAGCCGTCGGCGAGACAGAGGGCGTTGCCGGGGAGCCAGGCCCTCGTGCGATTCGGCGTCTCCCAGGCGGGCTCGGGGTCATCGAACGCCAGCAGTGCATTGGTGTCGGTCATGCCCACTTCGACGACGGCCTCGGCGCTGGCGGGGAAGAGCTCGTCCTGGTAGTTACCGGCGGCCGCGACGAGGGTGATGCCATGGCCTTGGAGCTCCCGAAGGACGTGGGCGATGCTGCACTCGTAGCTCCGCGAGCCAGTGGCGCAGAGCATGGGGTCCAGGGTCGAGTAGCGACCGAAGCTCATGTTGATGGCTTCGGGAGCTCGGATCTCACCGCTCTCGACGGCCTCGAGCACCGTGCACGTGGCCGCCAGCACGTGAGCGTCGGTGATCTCGTCACCGAGGACGTCGAAGCGGTCGTCATCGAGGGCGAGCACGCCCACCTTTAGGGGGTGACCGGCGGCCTCGGAGGTCGACTCCACGAGCCAGGCCACGCTGTCTCCGTGGGGGCCGGTGAAGTCGATGACGACGACGTTGCGTCTGTCGGGAGAGCTCGCGACCAGCTCGTCGAAGGACTGGCTCGCCACCGGGAACGCGGGACTCTCGGGCGGGCGCGGATAGACCGGGGCCCGCTGCTGCACGTCGGGGATGGTGACAGGCGTGATGCCGCCGATCGTCCCGCCGATCGGCGTGAGCCCGTTGCCGACACCGGTCCCGATACCGCCGGCGGCGGGGGGCTGGCGCTGAGTGAGCTCTTGCAAGATCGAGCAGTGCTGGTCCCGGGGGATGGGCACCTGGGGACCCCGAAACTGCGCCTGGGCACCCTCCACGCCTCCCAGGAAGACGCAACCCGCGATGACGGCCGTGACGAAAACCCCCCAAAGTCTCCTGATCGGTCCCATGAGCACCTCGTCCTGTCGATCATGCCGGATGTCGGCGTTCCGGATCGGGTGACGACGGCACGCCTCATCTCCCGCTCCCTACTTCTCCGGGAGTCACCGCTGGAACGTTTTCCAGGGGTTTCTCGAAAAGGGGGCTCGAGGCCCGAGAACGGCGTTCTCGCGGAGACGAGACCGCCGCCGCGGAGGTCCTGTCGGCAGCCCGGCGATTTTTTTCGTGTCAGAAAGGAGGGGGCCGCGGACAGGTGAGACCAAGGCCGATCGTGTCGAGGTCGGCCGCGTCCTCGGAGGACCCCATGCGTCGTCTCTCGCTCGGTGCCGCGCTCCCGTCGATCGCCCTCGTCCTGGCCGTCTCGAGCCGGGCAGGGGGGCTGCCCCCGGTCACCCCGGGCTTCCCCAACGTCCCCCAGACCCCCGGCGAGCTGCTCTCCGGGCTCAACGCGCCTCAGCAGGGGCGGACGGCCATCCTCGCCTACCACGACGGGGTGCTCTTCACGATTCCCGAGCAGCCCGCCAGCAATCCCGGGTCGGACTTCCAGGTGCGCACTTGGGACCTGTCCAACCCCCGCGATCCGGTGGAGACCGCCACTCTCGGGCTGACGCCTCAGCCCATCCAGGCCCACGGTCACTTCAAGAGCGGGGAGTACCTGGTCATCGGCAGCAACTGGCCCCCGGAGGCTCCGTGGTCCTTCCGCAGCCCCGGCTCCTCGACCCTCGAGCGGACGACCTTTCCCGATCTCATGGGGATCGGCGTGCGAGGTCAGCTCTACGCGCCCTGGTACGTGGGGGACGCCTGGTGGGTCTACAGCGAGGTCGAAGGCGACGCCTTCATCGAGTTTCGTGGAGAGCGGCTCGCCGAGTGGGATCACCTGGGTGAGACGGGGGTCATCGGTCACCCCTTCCTCCTGGGTGATCTCCTGATCTACGCCTCGGATCAGAGCCGCACCGGCGTGGCGACCTACGACGTCTCGGATCCCCGCAACCCCGTGCTGCTCGACGTGCTCACCACCGGAGGGCCCGGAGGGTACTGGCCCGAGCTCTGGGGAAGCGGTGACGGACGTCTTCTCATCGTCTTTCCGTACCGCACGGGTGGCAACGGCATCCGGGTGGTCGACGCGACCGATCCGACCGACCTGCGCTTCGTCGGCGACCTGCCCCTGCCGGGGGACGAGGCCATGTACATCCAATTCCAGGACCACCGGGCGTTCGTCGGCGATCACGTCGTCGACATGCGCAGCCTCGAGTCGATCCTCCATCTCGATGCCGCCAACGCCGTGCGGACCAACGACGGCGGCGTGGGGATCGACACCAGCCAGTACTTGCTGCCATTGGGCAACCTTCTCGTGACGGGTGGGGGAGCCCCCGACCAGGGGATGTCGGTGTGGGCTCATCAGGCCGAGCCCGACCTCGTCG
>JBCCFW010000090.1:0-30283 GCA_039029535.1 Acidobacteriota bacterium | reverse complement strand
CCTCCTCGTCGGGCTCTTCCTCCTCGTCGGGCTGGCGGCGGTGGGCGGCGCCCAGGGGGCCCGCTGGGCGCTCGGACGTCCGGGTGGCACCCCCGTCAACGTCGCCGGCTTTCTCGGTCACGCGCTGGCCCTCCAGACCCTCCTCCTCCTCGGCACCCTCCTTCTCTCCTGGCTGCTCGGTCGTCGTCGGGTCCCGCCGGGGCTGGGCGCCGGTCTCCTGGGGGCCAGCCTGCGCTGGGCGACGCGAGGCAGCGACTCGCCGGGCCTCGTCGGGCGCCTGAGCCGACTCCTGGCACCGAGCTGGCAGCCCCTCGCGCAGGTCGGCAGCCACCTCGCGTGGACCGCCTTCAACATCGGCTTCCTCGTGTCCACGGTCATCCTGCTCACCGGCGAAGATCACGCCTTCGCCTGGCAGAGCACCTTGCTGGAAGACGAGCGCGAGGCCACCCGCGTGTTGTCGGTGCTGCTCCTCCCGGCCGCCCTCGGCCCGGGGCTGCCCGACGTCACCCAGGTCGGAGCGTCGCGTCATCGCCCTGGCGAGACCGGCTTCACTCAGGACGGTGGGCTGCGTCGTCGCTGGTCTCGTCAGCTCCTCGCCGCCGTCGTCGGCTGGGGCCTGGCGCCGCGGGTCCTCTTCCTTCTCGTGGCCTGGGGCTCGTGGATCCGTCGACGTCGGGGTCTCCGCCCCCCTTCCGACGATCCCTACCTGATCGCGCTCGACGAGCGACTGCGACCGAGTCTCGACGTCGCGCCGGCCATGGCACCCGAGCTCGGACCCGACCCACTCGACGCCCGGCGTCTCGACGAGGGGCGCGACCTCATCCCAGCGAGTTGGGCCGTCGCGTGCTGGCGCGACGCCCTGCCCGACGTCGCTCCGATGACCGCCCTCGGGAACGTGGCCGACGACGACTGGATCTCGCTTCCTCGTCTCGACGATCGCGCCGGCAAGGAAGAGGCCCTCGAGCGCCTGGCGGCGCAGCCGGCGCCGGTCGGCTTCCTGCTCATCTGCGAACATCGCCAGACCCCCGACCTCCCGCTGCGGCTGTTTCTCGAGACGGCACGGGAGCGAGTGGGCAGCGACCTCGTCGTCCACGTGGTCGTGTCCGGCGGCGAGCGCTTCCGCGGGTCGTCTCGAGCACGCACGCGCGGGGCCATCGACCAACGCTGGGCGACCTGGCGCGAAGCGCTGGCGCAGGCCGGCCTCCCCGAGTCCCGCGTGCTCGACCTCGACCTCGACCTGCTCGGTACCCCGGGCCGCGAGCGGCTCCGCGCCCAGCTCGGGTTGACATCGGGGCACGCCATCGACGACCACGTGGCCGATCGCTTCGAGCAGGGCCTCGCCCGCATCGAGGAGACCGCTCACGCCTGGAAGCCTCCCGCCCTGGGCGACTCCACCGAAGAGCTCGAGCGCTGGCAGCTGAGTGAGGCCGCGTCGCTGCGCGGTGACCTCGATGCACTGTTCGCCGCCGAGCTGGAGCCGGACTCGCTGCCCGAGGCACCGGCAGCGCTGCGGCTGGGACTGGGTCGCGCCCTGCGTCTCCCCGACGGCTTGCCGTCTCCGGCCCTCGACCGGGCCGCGCAGGAGCTCACCAAGATGAGCGGCCTGCTGGGTCGGCTCAAGAAGGTCGACCCCCGGCTCATGGTCGCCGGGCTGGGACTCGGCCTGGTCGCCGGCCCGCTGGGCGGAGCGCTGGCGGCGGGCAGCGCGGGGATCCTCGCCGGCGCGTCACTGTCGTCGACCCTGGGCACCCTCGGCGCCGCGCTCGGTGCCGGAGTCGGCTGGTGGCGCAGCGGCGACGATGAGGACGACGCAGACGTCACGGATGCAAGTGAAGAGGGGGACGTCCTCGGGCTCCCGACTCGCGCCGGCCTGCTGCACCTCGTGGTGCTGTCGGGTCAGGGCGAGGGCGAGACGGTCATCGCGCGTCGGCTGGATCGCATCGCCGAGGACCTGGCCGATCCCGTGCCCGACGCAACTCGCGTGAGCGCGCTGGTGACCATCGTGCGACGGGAGGCGAGGCCATGAGCGGACCGCTGCGCCTGGGCGTGGTCGGCCACGTCAACACGGGCAAGACGAGCCTCATCTGCACGCTGGCCCGTCGCGACGACCTGGCCGTCGCGGATGGACGCACGACGCGTCGTCGTCGCGAGGTCAGCTTCCGGCTGGGCGGTCGGCCGCTGCTCGTGCTCGTCGACACGCCCGGCTTCGAGCTCGCGCCGCAGATCTTGGAAGAGCTCGACCGAGTGCGACGCGAGTCGTCCACCCGTCTCGACGATCGCGACGCCCTCGACCGTGTCCTGAACGAGCCCGCGCTCCGCGAGAGCGAGCTGTACTCGCTCGACCTGGAGGCACTCGAAGCCGCGCTGGCCTGCGACCTCCTCTTGCACGTGGTCGACGTGACCGAGACCCCGCTCGAGCACCTCCGCGAGGAGCTGGCCCTGCTCGTGCGGACGACGAAGCCGGTCATCGGCGTGTTGAACTTCGCAGCCGACCCGGCGAGCCGCGCCGACGAGTGGCGCGAGGTCTACCGCCGCGAGAAGGTCCACGCCCAGGTCGCCTTCGACGTCATGGTCGCCGATGCCGAAGCCGAGGCCGAGCTGTTCGCGACCCTGACGACCGTGCTGCCCCCGGAGCGTCGCGGAGCCCTCGACGATCTCCAGCGCGCCCGCCGCGTGCAGGCCCGTCAGCGACGCGAAGAGTCGCTGCGTCTCATCGCCGCCTTCCTCGTCGAGGCCCGGACCCAGCGCTGCGACGTCGGCGCCGACGTCGTCGACGCCGAGAGGCTCGTGCGTGAAGAGCTCGAGGAGACGACGCGGCGACGCGAAGCCGAGCTGCACCGCGCGCTGGGCAAGGCGCATGGCTTCGCCGGTGACGAGGTCCGATCACGAGCTCGCGAGGCCGAGTCCGAGGTCCTGCGCGACGACCTGTTCTCCCCCGACACCTGGAAGCGCGCCGCCCCGGGCCTGCTCGGGCTCATGGCGGGTGGAGCGACCGCGGGCGTGGGCGTCGACGTCTTGCTCGGCGGGAGCTCGCTGGGCCTGGGCGCGATCCTCGGAGGCGCCGTCGGTCTCGTCTCCGGTCTCGTGCGGAAGACGCTCGACGTGCAGCGTCGAGGCGACCGACTCGAGGCCGAGCTCACGCCTGACTTCGCGCTCGTGCTCCTGGCGCGAGCACTGGCGGTGGTGCGGGCCTACGAGGAACGGACCCACGCTCGCCGCGATCGCGTCGAGCTCGGCGCGACCGAGGGTGGCGGGCTCCGCGGTCAGGAGCTGAACCGACTCCGCAAGCTCCTCGGCCGCATCGAGCCCGATGACGACGAGGAGGATCGTCGTCGCGTGACGTCGGAGCTCGAGAGCCTGTTGGACGAGATCACCGAGTGAGCGTCCGCTTCGCGCTCCTCGACTGAAGCCCGGGAAGAAGAAGGAGCGGGGACGCGTCGGGAACGCGCCCCCGCTCCGAGAGGGGTCGGGTGGGTGACCGTCCGGGACACGGGTGGCACCCGGTCGGTCAGGCCGTGGCTCGGAAAGGAGGGATCCTCACCACGGTCTTCTGGTTGCTGGCGTCAACGTCCAGCTCTCACCTCCTGCCGCCGCGGGGACCGTCCGGACCACCGTCGCGACCGGGACCACCGCCCCCACCGCCGCCTCCGCCACCACCGGGCGGGAACGGACCGCCGGGACCGCCCGGGTCACCACCGGTGCGGAGCCGGAAGACGTCGTCGGAGATCTCGCGACCGATGGTCGTGTTGCGACGGATGACGTCGGCCAGACGCGTGTCGCGCACCATGTCCAGCTCCTGCCGGTCGAGCGTGCGCTCGTACCAGTAGGCGTCTCCGTCACGCAGCGCGAGGAACTGACGGCTCAGCACCGTGCCGATGAGCTCACCGACCATGGCACCGGACTCCGGGTCCTCGGCGAGACCGCCGACCCAGGCATCGACTTGATCGATCGACGAGTACACCGAGCGCAAGCCGTCGGTCACGTCGCGGTTCGAGCTGATGTCGGACCAGCGTCGCGCGGGCCGCAGGCCGAGACGCCGACGGAGGTCGTTGTAGGACGCGAGACCGTGATCCCTCCCACGCTGGATGTTCAGCGAGGCGAGGTCGAAGCCGCCCGAGCCCGGAGGACCGAAGAGGAAGTTCCGGACGTCGTCGACGACCTGGGTGTCGATGGCCTGACAGGCCTGGCTCGCGAGACCGCGGAGGACCGGCTCGAGACCGCCTTCGTCGACGAGACGCTGAGGAGCGAAGAACGCGTCGCGGAGCTCGAGGTGCCCCTCGGCGATCTCCTCGCCGGACGCGTCGATTCGCATGAGCGTCGTGTTGAGCGCGCTGTGACCGAAGCGGTAGGCCGCCGTCGAGAACTCGTTGGCGATGCTCGCTTCCCGACTCGCATCGTAGCCCTGGTACGGCGGCAATGCGCGGTCCCCGAGGAGTAGCGGCAAGAACTCCTCGTAGGTGATGACCTGCATCATCGCGCCGACCAGTCGCCGGGCACGCTCGTAGATCTCGTCTCCGGCGAGACCCGGCTGACGAGCACGAATCTCGTCGGCGAGTCGGTTGTGCTCTCGCACGAACAGGGTGTGCATGGTGGCGAGCCCCACTTGTTCGTTGGCGCGGACGTCACCGGCCAGGAACAGGGTGGCCGCGGGACCACCGGCGTTGGGCAGGCCTTCGACGTTGAAGGGCAGGAGATCGCCGGCGCTGGTCTTGAGACGACCGGTGCCGTCGAGGGTGCGGAGCGCGTGCGCTCGCTCTTCCTCGGAGCCGTACACGTTGCTCGCGTCGATCCAGGCCGTGATCTCGTTGACCTGCTGACGTGGGTTCCCCGAGGACGTCCCGCTGCTCGCGTCGTAGAGCGAGCGGTTGAGCGAGATGGTCGCCTCGCCCGTGCCGAAGGGATCGAAGAAGGGATCACCGATGGGGACCTCGATGTCGGCCGGCTCCGGCGGATCCGTGCCGTCGGTGAGGTCGAGGTCGTGATCGAGGAACTGACCCCACTGCCACAGGTAGTCGGTCGCCCCCATGCTGTTGGGGGTGGCACCGGCCTGGGCACAAACGGCGTTGGACACCGCGCGGGGGCTGGGTCGGCCCTCGCCCCCCATGGACGAGATGCCGTCTCCGTAGTCGGCCGGTGCCATCCGGACGAGCTGAACGCCGATGGAGCCCATGTCGGGAGCACCCGGGTTGTTCATCGTGCCGTCGATGGTCCGGAAGCCGGCGGGCGCCGGAGGAGTCGGCGGTCGGGAGCCCGCGTCACGGTCACGCTCGATGCCACGCACCGGGGACACGGACTCGGCCACCTCGTCGCGGAAGGAGCGCTCGGTCGCAGCGGCCCGCGACCGGGCGCTGACGACGCTGCGATCGTCGCCGGTCGCGCCGACCTCCTGGGCAGCCGAGCGGACGGGAACGATCCCGGCCGAGAGAAGCAGGAACAAGCTCGTGCTCGTGACAAGCCTCGCTAGTGATTTCATTGCTGGACCTCGCTGACTTCGTTGGCGGCTGGCGACGACGGGCCGCTGCCACCTGGTCAGGCAAGCGCCATGCCGACCTCTCGCAAGCTCCGTGCCCACTGACAGCCGGGCGCCCGCTCGCGCGTGGAGGCAAGTCCTGGGGCCGATCCGGGTGGGGGGCGGACCCCACCCGACTGCGGGGGCCGCAGCCCGCCCCTGCGGGACCCGCAGTGACTAGAAAATGCGAAGCCTCGCCGGAGCCGAGATCGGCCCCGAGGCCCGTCTCAGGCCGGTTTCCTGAAGCCCCCCTCCTGGCACCCGACTTGCTCCAGGTAGGCTGCACGCGCACGCCATCCGCGCAGTCCCCCGAGGAGACCGTTCCCCATGCCCACCCCGAGAGGCCCCCAGGCGTTGGTCGCCCTGCTGCTCGTCGCCAGCCCGGCGGCGAGCCAGTGCCCCACCGAGCACTTCCCCCCGCAGAGCCCACACCCCGACAACGCCGCCTACCCCGACCCGGTCTTGGACGTCCGCTGCACCGCGACCAACCTCGTGGTCGAATCCAACGGGATCCCGAGCTACCCGTTCGTGCAGATCACGCCCCACGACCTCGTGGCCCAGGACCACGTTTGGCGCATCCCGCTCGAGCCGGAAGTGCGCATGGAGCCGGAGCCCGTTCCCCTCCTCGGCGCCATCGCCATCGCCACCAACGGCTCGCCGATCTTCGGCCCGAACGAAGGCCCCATGCCGGACCCGTACGGCGACCCGGTCTACAACGGCATCATGGACACTTGTCAGGGACACACGGCCCGGGGAGGCGTCTACCACTACCACGCCCTGCTGGTGAGCTGCCTCACCGCTGCCGATCCCCCCGGCGAGCCCTCCCCCATCATCGGCTACGCCTTCGATGGCTACCCGATCTACGGACCCTGGGGCTGCGTCGACGAAGACTGCACCGAGGTCATCGAGTTCCAGAGTTCCTGGGTGCAGATCGGCGACCCGACCACCTACGCCTGGGATGCCCACGAGTACCAGCCCCGCGCCGAGCAGCAGTACCTGGACGAGTGCAACGGTCGCATCGGCCCCGACGGCACCTACCGCTACCACGCCACGGCGACCTTCCCCTACATCCTCGGTTGTTACGGTGCCCCGGGGGTCACCTCCGTCCCCCCTCCGCCGCCCGTGCCCGACGGCACGGGTACCGGCCAGCCCATGCGCCCCTACCGCCGCGACCTCGCTGGCACCCACGTCCAGGTCGACTGGGACGACACCTGCACCCCCACCCAGGTGAACCTCCTCCATGGCCCCCTCCAGGACCTCCCCACCTACCGCACCACCGGTTCGATCTGCGCCATCGCCAACCCGGAGCAGTGGATGGGAGTGCCGGACGGTGACCTCTGGTTCGTGCTCGTCTCGACCGAGGACGACGGTCGCGAGGCGTCGTGGGGTCGCTCCTCGTTCGGCGAGCGTCAGCCCGACTCCCCCAGCGGCTACTGCGGCACGATGGAACGAGACCTGACCGGTGAGTGTCCGTGAGACCGCGTCACTCGTCGGCAAGTCGCCAGGCGAGATGAATCGGGCGTGGGTCGCGTCGTCTCAGCGGCGCGGCGCGACCAGGCGTCCGGCCAGGAGGGCCGGCAAGATCGACACGCCGAGCGCCGGCAGGACGTGATGCTTGAAGGCGTGCATGGGCGAAGCACAGCAGCCCAGGTGCAAGGCGATCGCCACGAGCATGCCTCCCGCGAGACCGAAGAGCGCGAGCGCGGGTCGTGGCTTGAAGGCCGCACGACGTGCCAAGAGGACCATCGCCAGCACGAACGGCGGCACGAGCACGCCGATCCCATGGAAGGTGCAGAGCGAGCGGCGCACGCTGCCCTCCACGCCTCCGTCGAGCGCGTAGGCCCGCCAGCCGAGCAGGCCCAACCAGACCACGGTGAGCGCGAGGGCCGGCCAAGCACGACGCCAGGCCGACACGGGTCCGGGCACCGACAGCTCGAAGGCCGCACCGGCGGCCAGGGCGACGACCAGCAGGCCGACCACCAGCTCCAGGGTGCCGACCATCGTCGGCGGGCCCGGGGCGAAGCTCCAACGGAAGGGGCCGGTCGTGACGAAGGCGAGGACCACGAACACGACGCTGGCCAGCAGCCAGGCCAGCGCGATGCGTGCCGGAGACAGCCGAGTCGGGCTCGGCTCGAGGGTGGTGCTCAGCTCGTCGATGAGCTGTCGTCGGGTCTGTTCGCGAGATGAAGACATCACGTCACCCCCTGCGGATCGGTGGTCGCGTTTCCGGCGGCCACGCGACGCGCGGCCTGCAAGGCCCGATGGACCTTGGCCTTGAGCGCGTTGGCGTTGGTGCCGAGGCAAGCCGCAGCCTCGGCATGCGAAAGCCCCTGGACCTGGGTGAGGACCAGGGCTTCGCGCTGCCCCTCCGGCAGCTGCGACAGGACTCTCTCGACGTCGAGCCGATGCTCGGCTCCTGCAGGTGCTGCGACCGGCTCGATCGTCGTCTCCTCGCCGGCGACCTCACGCCGACGTCGACGACCGTGCTTGCGGGCGAGGTCGAGCGCCTGATGACGGGCGATGGCCAGGGCCCAAGGAAGAAAGGGCCGGCTGGCATCCCAGGTGTGCCGCACGCGGTGAAGGGTCAAGAGACTCTCCTGCACGGCGTCCTCCGCGAGCTCGGGCTGGTAGAGCATCCGGCGGAAGTACGCTTCGAGGAAGTCACCGAGAGCCTCCAACAGTTGTCGATACGATTCGCGGTCGCCGTCGCGTGCCGCGCGCATCCACGTCGCCCAACGCTGCTCGCGATCACGCCGCGCTCGATCCCGTGCGGAGACGGGTTCTTCCGTCGCGCCGGACGGCGTGGCTTCGGTGCCTGCGGGCGTGGTCGACTTCACCAGCCCCAGGCTAACGGATGGAGCGCTCGGCGCCAGGCACGACGAAGGGCCCGCACCCACCAGGGCACGGGCTCCGGCGGCGTCGCCGGCGTTGCGCCATCCGCTTGCATCCATGAAAAGAGTGCCCTGAGGACCACGTGGTTGATCGGCGGAGCCACGTGGCCCCCAGGGACGGTGTCCGCTCCTTCCAGGCACGAGGAGGCGCGCGCTGGTCGGTCACGAACTCCGGTAAATCCAGAGGCCGGTTCCATCTCGGCTTGGCGAGAACGACGCGCGAGCGTCCGCGGTCGCGACCGGGGCAGCACCCGGCGTCGTCCTCGGTCAGGTATTCGCACTCCGGCCCCAGGGGGTCACGCCGTCGGAACGATTTTTTCGTTCGGCCATTATCCTGAGGCGATGTCCGCCACGAACACGCTCCTCGCCAGGGGTCCGAGCCGATGAGCACCGGCGGCGGACGGCTCCTCCATCTCGGCTGGTTGGCGACCAGCCTCATCACCGCGGCAGCCCTCGTCGCGACGGCCTGGTCGAGCCACCGAACCGCTCGCCGAGCGACCGACACCCTCGAACGCGGCCAGGGCCAGGCCTTTCTCAGCGCCCTCCAGCAGCTCATCCGCCAGGGCGGCACCCGTCTCGAAGAGCTCGACCTGACCACCTTCCTCACCGAGTGCGCGGACAAGGGGCTGCGACGCGTGAGCCTGCACCGACCCGAAGGGCAGGTGCTGGTCGAGGCGGGGACGTCCACGCTCGGCCCGCTCCCCCTCGCCTCGTTGGCCACCGACGACGTCGTGATCGAGCGTCGCGTGGGACGCATTCGCCTGCTCACGCTCACCTCGCTCCCGAGTCGTCGGGGCCCGCGCGAGGCCGACGACTGGGGTGGGCGCGACGGGCGTCCAGACGACGGCTGGCCGCCACCCCCCTCCGACGGCGCCCCGCCTCCCGACTTCGAGCCGAGGGACGGAGAGCCCCGCCCACCGCACGAGATCGAGCGCGACGGCCGCCCCCGAGACTTCGATCGCGACGGTCGAGGCCGGGGTCCGCGGCGCAACGACGATGGACGACCCGACCGTCGGCCTCGACGTCGCCCCAATGACGACGGGGCACGGGATCGCGAGCCCCCTTCGGGCGGCCCACCGGGCATGAGGGAGCGCGGAACCTTGGGCGACGTCGAGCCGTCGGCCCAGGTCTCCAATCGCCGACGTCGCGGAGGCTCGGGTGGCGGTCGGCGCGGGATGGGTCGCGGCGGGATGCGACGCGGCCCCGGGGCGAGCCCCTTCATCGTGGCCCTCGAGTACGAGCCGCTCGTGTCGGCCGGCCTGGTCGCCGACTCGCGTCGTTCGCTCGGCCTCTCCGCGGCGGCCGCCGTCGTTCTCACCGCAGCCGCCCTCCTGTTCTGGCAGCTCCTGCGACAGCGGGAGCGACAGGCCGCGGAGCTTGCCGAGCAGCGGAGGCTGTCGGGCCTCGGCGAGATGTCGGCGGTGCTCGCGCACGAGCTGCGCAACCCGCTGGCCTCGCTCAAGGGACATGCCCAACTCCTCGCCGAGCGGCTCGGCGGCGACGAGAAGCAGAAGGCCAAGGCCGACCGCGTGGTCTCGGAGGCGACGCGACTCGAGCTCTTGTGTCGGGACCTGCTCGAGTTCACGCGCTCGGGTCCGATCGACCGACGACCCGGTGACCCCGTGCAGACCCTGCGCGACGCGGTGAGCGCCGTCGACGCGTCACGCATCGTCGTCGACGTCGGCGGGGCGCCCACGAGCTGGCCGCTGGATGCTGCGCGGGTGCGGCAGGTGCTCACCAACCTCCTGCGCAACGCCTTGCAAGCCAGCCCCGACGGCGAGAGCGTCACGACCTCGATTCGACGCGATGGTCGCGACCTCGTCATGTCGGTGAGGGACCGCGGTCCCGGCCTGCCCGCCGGTCAGGAGGAGCAGGTGTTCCAGCCGTTCTTCACCACCAAGACCACCGGCACCGGGCTCGGCCTGCCGGTGGCGCGTCGCATCGCCGAGATGCACGGTGGTCGGCTCGAAGCCGAGAACCTCTCCGGCGGCGGCGCGCAATTCCGCCTCGTTCTTCCCAAGGACTGAACCCGATGGCTCGCATCCTCATCGCCGACGACGAAGAGGGCATCCGGCTCTTCCTGAGCGAGGTGCTCGCCGAGGAAGGTCACGAGGTGACCACCGCTGAAGACGGTGCCGTCGCGCTGGAGCTCTTGCAGGCGCGCGGCTTCGACCTTCTCCTCACCGACCTCTCCATGCCGCGGATGGACGGGCTGGAGCTGCTGCGTCGCGCGAAGGACGAGCAGCCCGAGCTCGAGGTCATCCTTCTCACCGCCCATGGCTCGGTCGACTCCGCCGTCGAGGCCATGCGCCTGGGCGCCTTCGACTACCTGCAGAAGCCTCTCTCGGGTCCAGACGAGCTCCGACTGCTGGCGGCCCGCGCGTTGGAGCGTCGCTCGCTGATCGCGTCGCGCGAGCGAGCGGACCGGATGAGCAGCTCGCTGCCTTCACTCACTCACGGTGCTCCGTCCATGGAGCCCGTGGTGGAAGCGTTGCGCAAGGTCGCGCGCACCGAGGCGACGGTGCTGCTGGAAGGCGAGAGCGGGACTGGCAAGGAGGTCGCGGCCCGCACGCTCCACGACTGGAGCGCCCGGCGAGACGGCCCCTTCGTCGCCGTCAATTGCGCGGCGATCTCCGACAGCCTTCTCGAGAGCGAGCTCTTCGGACACGAGAAGGGCGCCTTCACGGGCGCGACCAGCGCGCGTCGTGGTCGCATCGAGCTGGCCTCGGGCGGCACCTTCTTCCTCGACGAGGTCGGGGAGCTCAAGCCCGACCTGCAAGCCAAGCTGCTCCGGGTCTTGCAGGAGCGTCTCTTCGAGCGGGTCGGAGGCTCGCGCACCCTTCAGGCCGACGTGCGCTGGGTGGCGGCGACCAACCGTCAGCTCGAGGACATGCTCGAGGAGGGCAGCTTCCGCGAGGACCTCTACCACCGCCTGGCGGTGTTCCCCGTGACCCTGCCCGCGCTTCGGGAGCGACGCGAGGACCTGCTCCCCCTGGCGATGGTGCTGCTCGAGGAGATCTCGGTGGAGCTCGGCCGTCCGAAGCTCGCCCTGGCGAAGGACGCCGAAGAGCATCTCCTTCGCGGCGACTGGCCCGGCAACGTGCGCGAGCTCCGCAACGCGCTCGAGCAGGCGGCCATTCTCGCCGACGGCACGACCATCGAGGCTGCCAACTTCCTCAACCGACGACGTTCGCGCAAGGCCGGCCCGCTGGACCCCGGCGGCCTGTCTCTCGCCGAGCTGGAGCGGGAGGCGATCGAGCGAGCGCTGGCGGAGTCCGACGGCCACCGGCAGAAGGCGGCGGAGCGTCTCGGCATCGGGCTGCGGACGCTCTACGACAAGATCAAGAAGTACGGGCTCTGAGCCGGTCGCGCTCGCTCAACCCTTCGTCGGCGGTCCGGACCGCTCCTGACCCTGGCCCCTGCCCTGCCCCCGTCCGCGCCGCGGACCGGGACGCAGCTGCTCGAGCTGTTCGGGGGTGAGGAGGCGGCGCATCTCCAGCTCCATCGTGATGCGCTGAAGCTCCATGCGGCGACGCGCCTCGGCGAGGGTCTCGGCCTCGGCCATGACGGCGCTCTCGTCGACGGTCTCCTCGCTCATCAGCTCGCGGAGACGACGACGGGCGCCGTCGACGGTCTCGCGGTCGGTGCGGGTCTCCTCGTCCAGCTCACGGAAACGCGTGACGATGTCGTCGGACACGCCGAGTTGCTCGGCTCGCTGTTCGATGACGGTCGAGATCGGCGGTCGCGAACCACCGCCACGTCGGAACGGACGCTGGAAGCCGCCCTGCCCCGCCTCACGCAGGCCCAGCCCACCCTGCTGACTGCCACCACCGAAGCCGCCTCGCGGCGGACGGCCGAGCTCGCCGCCTTGCTGGCCGCCGCCTTGCTGCGGTGGACCGAAACCCCCACCGCCCTGCTGGCCACCGAATCCACCCTGTTGCGGAGGACCGAACCCACCGCCGCCCTGCGGGCCGCCGAATCCACCCTGTTGCGGAGGACCGAAGCCACCGCCCTGGAGGTCGGCGAAGCCTTCTGGAGGCGGACCGAAGCCACCGCCCTGCTGACCACCGAAACCGCCCTGCTGCTGAGGGGGCGGACCGAAGCCGCCACCACCCTGCTGACCACCGAAGCCTCCCCGCGGAGGGCCAAAGCCGCGTCCACCCATGCCGCCACGCGGCGGCGGCGGACGACGGGCGCGGCGCTCCTGGCCGGGCTCACCCTGCTCTTCGAAGCGGGCATCGGGAGGGGGGCCGCCGCCGGGGCAATTGCCGACGAGGGCGAGGAAGACGGGAAGGCTGATCCAGCTCATGACGTTGCTCTCTTCGGGAGTTCGGTTCTGCTGCCCTCTCCAGAGCAAGGCCCGTGCCCGCGCCCTGTTCAGCGGGAAACCGCCGAGACAGGCGATCTCACGGACGACACCTGCGGGCCCTGCAGTCGGCGAAGGCCTGC
The DNA here is from genome assembly GCA_039029535.1 of Acidobacteriota bacterium. GTDB lineage: Bacteria > Acidobacteriota > JBCCFW01 > JBCCFW01 > JBCCFW01 > JBCCFW01. Next base: position 17,434 of record JBCCFW010000090.1, on the reverse strand, counting down.
AGTGCAGCTCTCGCAGTCGCTAGTAGCCTGCGTTGCGCATCAGCCGAGGGCGGCTTCGGCCTCTCCCACCGCTCGGGCCACCGGATGACGGGCCCAGAACTCCTCGGAGCCGGCTTCGTCGAGATGAGCAGAGAGCGTCGCGAGAAGAGACCGTGACCGTTCGAGCTCGCGTCGTCCGCCCGTGACGCGATGAAGAAGGAGCCAGGCCTCCGCCTGCGCGGGCAGGGGCAGGCTCGTCGGGGGCTCGAAGCCCTCCGGAACCTCGTCGTCGAGCACGGCGATCTGGAGCTCGACCAGGACGATGACGTCCTCGAGCCCCAGCTCGACCGCCAGCTTCCCGGCCTCCTCGAGAAGGATGCGCGCCTCGTCGTCGCGCACGGCGGAGATGAGCTGACGCCCGAGCTCCAGGTCGGCGCGCGCGTGCAGCTCGCGAGCGCCGAGCTTCTCCGCGAGCATGAGCGCCTTGCGGACGTCGTCCTCGGCCTGCCTCGCCTGACCCAGGGCGGCCGCGATGATCCCGAGCGCGAGCTGGGCTTCGGCCTCGACGGCGGCCCAGTCGAGCGAGCGTGCCAGCTCCAGCGCCGAGCAGCCCTCCGCCCAGGCGGTCTCGAGCCGTCCTTCTTCGTGGCTCACGAACTGGGCGAGCCGCACCCAGGCGTGAGCTTCGCCGTGCCGATAGCCGATCTCGCGACAGGTCTGCAGGCTCTTCTCGATGTCGTCTCGCGCCCGGTCGAGCCGGCCTTCCCCCCGCTCGACCTGACCGCGGTAGGCCAGCGCGAGGGCCTGCCCCTGACGATGACCGATCTCCTCGAAGCTCTGCTCGGCCTCGGAGAAGAGACGGAGCGCGTCTTCGGCCTCGCCGAGTCGGTGCGAGACCAGCCCAAGGTTCACGGTGGCGCGCGCCATGCCCCGCGGGTCGTCGAGGCGCTTGCACAGGGCGAGGTCTTCCGCGTGCAGCTCGCGAGCCCGACGGTTTTGCCCCCGCTGGAAGCAGACGAGCCCGAGGTTGCTGCTGACGCGGGCCTCGGTGCGGGGGTCCTGGGCCTGACGCGCATCGGACAGCGCAGCCTCGAGGACTTCCTCCGCCTCGTCGAAGCGCGAGCGCCAGAGCAGCAGCCAGCCGAGCCACGCGCGGGCCGAGGCGACCCGGGCGAGGTCCCCGGCCTCCTGGGCGACGGCGATGGCGCTCTCGACCGCTTCTTGTTGCTCGACTCGCAGGCCGAGCAGGTCGAGAGCCTCGGCCTGCTTGAGCAGGAGGTCGCAGCGCAGCGCCGGCTCGCGATCACCGAGGGCGCTCACCGCCAGGGAGACGAGGTCGAGCAGGGGATCGGTGCGGTAGCTGCGTGCCAAGAACTCGACCGCCGGTCGCAGCAGCGGGACCGCCGCCTCGGCCTCACCGGCCTCGAGCAGGTGCTCGGCCAGGAACGCGGCGGTCGCGCCGGGCAAGCCCTCGGGCGACGCGAGGTCGACGCCGTCGACCTCGGCACGAGCCTCGGCGAGCCGGCGGTGGTACTCGCCGGCCAGGACCTCGGGCAGCCCTTGGTGGAGCACTTCTTGAATGACGTGGTGATCGAAGCGGAAGCCGTTGCCCTCGGCCCGCAGCACGCCGCCGCGTCGCGCGATGGTCGCCAGCGACTGCAACACCTCGAGCCGGTCGCGCTCGAGCACCCGCGCCACGAGCAGCGGGTCGAAGGCGTGACCGACCAGCGCGCCGACGTCGAGAAGACGACGGTCGTCCTCGGCGAGATCGGCCAGGCGCGAGACGAGCAGCTCGCGCACGCTGCCGGGCGCCTCCGGCTCGGCGCGCGCCGGCGTGGTGAGCTTGCACTGCGAGAGGTCGCGGGCGAACTCGAAGAGGAAGTAAGGATTGCCCTCGGACCGCCGGGCGACCTGACGCAAGGTCGCCTCGTCGGCCTCCTCGCCGAGCACGCGTCGCGCCAACGAGGCGGCGACCTCCACGTCGAGCCGCTCGAGCTCGAGCTGTGACAGCGGCGACCAGGTCCCGCGGTCGGGCAGGACCAACTCGGGCCGCCCGGTCAGCAGGAGGAGCACCGGCTGCTTGAGCGAGGCCGAGGTCATGACCCGCAGGAGCTCGAGGTCCTCGCGACCGGCCAGGTGAATGTCTTCGATCGCCCAGATCACCGGGCGCTCGCGCGCCAGGCCCACGACCAGGCCGGCGTGGAGATCGCGGATCGCGCCGGACGGCAGCGGTGACGAGGCGCCCGCGGGATCCTCCCCGGCCAACCAGGACGCCAGCCGCTCCGCGAGCTCCGCCGGGAGGCTGAGCATCCGCTCGAGGGCCGCCGGCAGCCGGGCGCGTCCAAAGACGTGGAGCAAGGACTGCCCCAGCGCTCCCCCACCATCGAGGTTGCTGCGCTCGAAGCGACCGTGAAGGAGGTAAGCCGGCTCACTGGTCTCGCGGACGAGGCCGCGGAGGAAGGCCTCGACGAGTCGGCTCTTGCCGACACCCGCCTCGCCGCGGATGAGCAGCGCGCCCCCCTCGCCGTCGAGGGCGCTGGTCCACGCGCTGCGGATGACCTCGAGCTCGGCGTCGCGGCCGAGCATGGGCAGCTCGCTGGGCGGTCCGAGACGACGGAGGCTGGCCGGCAGGCTGGCCTCGGTGCCCTCGGTCTGCCGCTGCTTCCACCACTCGCCGTTCTCGCCCTCCTCGACGATGCGCTCGACCTCGTGGGCGTCGCCCGGCCGTCGCTCGGGCTCCTTCTCGAGCAGGACGACCAGCAGCTCTTCAAAGAAAGGAGAGAGCTCGGGCTGCAGCTCACCGGCCCGTCGGGGCACGAGCTGGAAGTGACGTTGCATGACGACGCGGAAGTCGTCGTCACCGAAGGGCTGCACGCCGGTCGCCGCCTCGTAGAGCACGACGCCGAGGGCGTAGAGGTCGGCGGCGGGCCCCACCTCGCCGGCTTCGAACTGCTCGGGGGCTGCGTAGTGCTGCGTGCCGACGAAGTCACCGACGCGGGTCAGCTCGGTGGCGGCGACCCGGGCGATGCCCAGGTCCATGAGCTTGACCTCGTGCTGCGGCGTGATGACGACGTTGCTGGGCTTGAGGTCCCGATGGACCGCGCCCGCCTCGTGGACTGCGGCCAGGCCACGCGAGAGCTGGAGCGCGAGCTGACGCAGCAGGGCCTCGGGCAGCGTCCCGAGCTCGCGGAGCAGGGAGACCAGCGTGCGTCCCTCGACGTACTCGAGCACGAGACAGGCGTGCTGACGGCCGTCGACTTCGTAGAGAGCCGCGTCGAGCGTCTTGACCACCGACGGGTGATCGACGGCCATGCCGAGCTCGGCTTCCTGTTGGAAGCGCCGCGCGATCATCTCGTCGTTGAGCAGGCCCGAGTGGAGGACCTTGATCGCCACGCGAGTGCCGACCGGTCCGAAGCGCTGCTCCTCGACCAGCTCGGCGAGATAGACCGCACCCATGCCCCCACTCCCGAGGCTGGACACGAGGTGGTAGGGACCGAGCCGCTGGGGCACGCGTTCGGGACGAGGCGTCGGCGTGGGATCCGCCCCGGAACCAGCGGCGCCGGGGTCGACAGGCTGAGTCATGGGCCCCGCGATGTTAGCGCTCCTGCCGAGACGGCGCCGAACGCCGACGCGCTCTCGACTGCCGAAACGACCGTCGCGACGGCCAAGACTGCCAACGCGGCCGGGCACGGCCTCGGGGCAGAGCGCCACGAGAGGGCGTCAGACGACGGCCTCAGGGCCGTTCTCGCTCATCTCGCCCTCTGGCACGAGGACTGCTCGATGGGGTCTCGGGATGGAGTCCGACGGGGGCGTGTCTCGAGGGGCGGCGGCCGGACGGCCCCGCTCGGGAGGTCGTTTTCATGACGACAAGCCTGGCCATGAGGAGTGGGGAGGAAGACGCCCTGGTGCGCTTGCTCGAGCGAGAGCTCGGCGAGCTGGAGCCTGGCGGGGGCCTGCGCGCCTTCGCGGTGGGCAGCACGACCTGCGTGCTGCGCTGGAAGCCGAGTCGCCCGGAGCTGGGTGACGAGAGCCCCCAGGAGGTGCACTTGCGTCTGCGCAACGCCACCGGATTTCGCGAGCACGCCGCGTTGCTCACGCACGTCGGCCTGGTCACCCGCACGGTGCTCCATCACCTGCGGCACTTCGTTCCCCAGGCGAGCTGAGCCGAGGTCCGACGGGGGCGGAACCCGTCACTGAATCCGGGAGGCCCTGAGCTAGTCTCTTTCCCGAGGATCACCGCCGATTGCGGGGATCACCGACTCCGGGACAGAGCATGAGTGCCGCGAACCGAAACGGCCTCCGTTGGGGGCTTCTCGTGTCGACCGTCGTCCTCGCCACCACCGGCGTGGTCACGATGGTCCGTGGCTCGATCGTGCCGCACCGGGGAGGACGCCCCATGCTCGGCATTCCCAAACCGACCGGCGAGGACGAGCGTGAGCCCCTGGCTCGATTCGCGCTCCGCGATGGTCTCGCCGGCTCGCAGGATCGCCTCCCGGAGCTGACGGGCACTCCTCTCTCCGACGAGCGGACGGACGCGCTGCTCGCTCGTCTCCCCGAGCTCGAGGCACGCGAGGACATGTCGCTCGCCGACGCGCTCCCCACCGAAGTGGTCGCGACGCCGCGTCCCGGTGAGTCGATCGAGCTCGTGCCGCCCCCCGAGCCGGCCCCGGTACCCGACACGGACGGGGGCGAGCTGACCGTCGAGAGGGTCACGCCCGAGGGTGAGATCCCGGCCGCGCGACGCGTGTCGGTCGTGTTCAGCCGCCCGGTCTTCGAGGTCGGCCGGATGACGCCGACCGACGACGAGCTCCGCCTCGTGCCCCGTCCGGCGGGTCAGTGGCGGACCGTCGGCACGCGCATCGCGGCCTTCGAATCCGACGAAGCCTTCCCCGCCGCGACCCGCTACGAGCTGGTGATCGGCGACGCGCTGAAGACGGCCGACGGCCAATCGGTCACGGGCCAGCGACGCTTCGAGTTCGCCACCCCGGCCGTGAAGATGGTGCGACACCACCCGCCAACCGGACGTCCGTCCGCGGCGCAACCGGTCATCGTGATCGGCTTCGATCAGGCGATCGACGTCGACGCCGTCTTCCGTCACTGCTCGCTCATCGGCGAGGGTGCGGCGTGGCCGGTCCGTATCGCGCGCGAGAAGGACCTCGCCGACGACGAGGCGGCCAAGGCCGTCTTCGACTCGCTCGCCGAAGACCGACGGCTCGCCTTCGTTCCCCGCTCCCCGCTCCAGCTCGACACGGGTCATCGCGTGGTCCTCTCGGAGGGGCTGCCCTCCGCGGAAGGCCCGCGTGTCACCGAGCTCTCGCAGAGCTTCGAGTTCAAGACCCACGGCCCGCTGAAGCTCGTCAGCGCGGGCTGCCTGTGGGGACGCGGCGAGTGCCGACCGGGCACCCCCTGGCGCTTGAAGTTCACCAACCCCCGCGACGTCGACGGCTTCGACCCGCGCTGGCTGGGCATCGAGCCGGCGCTCCCCGGCTACACCGCGCAGGTCTCCGGCGACAGCCTCACCATCGGCGGTCGCAGCCGCGCCAACACGCGCTACCGCATCGAGGTCTCACGCCGGCTGAAGGACGTGTTCGGACAGGCGCTGGCCAACGAGGCCAACACCTTCATCTCCGTCGGCGACGCCGAGCCGTCGCTGTCGGGACCGTCCGGCCTGGCGGTGCTCCCACCCGGCGCGACGCGTCTTCCCTTCTCCGTCCAGGGCCTCGACGCCGTCATCGTCGAGGTGTCGGTGGTGTCGCCCGCCGACTGGCCCGAGTACCTCCAGTGGCGTCAGGCGCGTCATCGCAAGCGCCGCCCGGCCAAGCCGGGACGCAACGTTCTCAACCGTCGCATCGGGATCGCCAACGCCGACGAGTGGACCGCCACCCACTTCGACCTCGCCGAGCTCTTCGATCGTCATGGCGGCCAGCTCCTGGTGACCGTCGACGCCGCCGAGCTCCCGGCGGGTCTTCGCCGACGTCCGTCGCTCGAGGCCTGGGTGCAGTCCACCGAGCTGGCCGTCGACGCCTTCCTCGACGACGACGAGCTCCTCGCCTGGGTCACCGAGCTGGGCACGGGTCGGCCGATCGCCGGCGCCGAGGTGGAGCTCACCGGAGGAATCACCGGACGCAGCGACGCCGATGGGCTCGCACGCTTGAGACTGCCGGGCAGCACGAGCGCCTCGCAGACCCTCGTGGCCCGCAAGGGCGACGACACCGTCATGCTGCCCGAACGGCTCTGGGCCGGACCGGGGAGCTGGCGTCAGCAGCCGCACCGTTCTCACCTGCTGTGGCACGTCTTCGACGACCGCGGTCTCTACCGGCCGGGCGAGAGCGCACGGCTCAAGGGCTGGGTGCGTCGCGTGAGCGGTCAACCGCGGGCGCGGCTCGAGTTGGTGGACGGGTCACTCGGCTGGAAGCTCATGAGCCCTCGCGGTCACGAGCTCGGCAAGGGTCGGGTGAAGCTCAACGAGCACTCGGGCTTCGACATCGAGCTCGAGCTCCCCGAGGACGCCGACCTCGGGTCCAGCCGTCTCGAGCTCGAGCTCGGCATGGGTCAGCGTCACGTCCAGTATCTCCAGGTCCAGGAGTTCAAGCGCCCGGAGTTCGTCGTCGACGTCGCGGTCCCGTCGGGTCCACAGGTGCGTGGCGAGACGATCGAGATCGTGGCCGAGGCGCGATCCTTCGCGGGTGAAGACGTCGGCTCGCTCGACGTGAGCTGGGAGATCACGGCGGCCCGCGGTCGCTTCCAGCCCGACGACTGGGACGACTTCGTGTTCGGCTCGGGTCGTCATCACCCCTGGCTCCCGTGGTGGGAGCCACCGCGGACGCCGCAGGACCACGAGTCGCGCACCGACGGTCGCGGCCGACATCGGCTCGAGCTCGAGGTCGAGTCGTTCGCCGAGCCCTACCCCGTCCTGGTCGACGCCGAGGCCACCATCATCGACGTCGATCGTCAGGCCCGCACGGCCAGCGGCTCCTTCACGCTGCACCCGGCCGAGCTGGCGGTAGGCGTGCGGCTCGCCCGCGGCTTCATCGGCCCCGGTGACGAGGCCGCGCCGGAGCTGGCCGTCGTCGATCTCGAGGGTCGCGCCGTGGCCGGTCGTCGCGTGCGGCTGGTCGCCGAGCGACGGACCTGGGTCCAGCGTGGGACGTCCTACGAGGAGGAGTTCGTCGACGCCGAGCGCTGCGAGGTCACCTCGCGGACCGACGCCGTGTCCTGCAAGCTCTCGCTGCCGAAGGGTGGGAGCTGGCGGTTGCGTGCGGAGGTCGTCGACGACGCGGGTCGGACCAGCCGCACCCAGACCTGGCTCTACGTCGCCGGCGCCGATCAGCCCGAGCGCACCGAGAACCTCGAGCAGGAGCCGGTCCGCATCGTCCCCGAGAAGAAGAAGCTGGTCGGCGGCGAGCCCGCGCGCTTGCTCGTCATCGCCCCGTTCACACCGTCCGAGGGGCTCATCACCCTGCGCCACGGCGACATCGTGTCGGTGGAGCGCGTGAGCCTGAGCTCGCTCTCCGAGGCGGTGGAAGTCACCGTGCCCGACACGCTCGTTCCCGGCCTGGACATCCAGGTCGACCTCGTCGGAGAACGGGACGGCGAGCCGGCCTTCGCCAGCGGCCAGGTCGATCTCGAGATGGACCTCGGTGAGCGCAGCCTGTCGGTGACCGCCAAGAGCCGCCGCTCCGAGCTCGGCCCCGGCGAGTCGACGGTGGTCGAGATCGAGGTGAAGGACTCGTCCGGCCGAGCGGTGTCCGACGCCGAGGTCGCCGTCCTCGTCGTGGACGAGGCCATCCTCTCGCTCACCGGCAAGACCTGGGACGACCCCGCGACGACCTTCTTCCCCAAGCCGCGCAACCACGTGCGGGACCATCAGTTGCGCAGCTTCGTCCTGAAGCTCGACGACGACGCGGCCGACGCGCTCGACGAGGACGCCCTGGACAAGGAGGCCCTGGGGAGCCTGGGATACGGCGGTACGCCGATGCCGCGCAAGGCCATGCGGTCGCGCGCGGCCGCCCCCCCCATGGCCGAGGCCGCCATGGCCATGGACTCCGGCTTCGATGCCGAGGGCGGCGGCGGCGGCGACGAGCCGCCGGTGGAGGTCCGCAGCGACTTCCGTGCGCTGGCCGCCTTCGCGCCGAGCCTGCGCACCGACCGCTCGGGCAAGGTGAGCCTCCCGGTCGAGCTGCCGGACACCGTGACGGAGTACCGCGTCGTGGCGGTGGTCGCGGGACGTGGCGAGCAGTTCGGACGGGGCGAGTCCTCCTTCGCGACCCGCTTGCCGCTGCGCCTCCAGGCCTCGTTCCCGCGCTTCTTGAACCTCGGCGACGAGCTCGAGCTGCCCTTCGTGCTCGTGGATCAGTCGGGCCGTGACCAGCGACTGGAGCTGGCGCTGCGCAGCGAGAGCCTCGAGCTCCCCGAGGGCTCGGCCTTTGCCGTGAACCTGCCCGCCTTCGGTCGGGCCGAGCTGCGCGTCCCCGCACGAGCGGCGAAGGTCGGCCCTTGCCTCGTGCAGGCCCTCCTCACGAGCCAAGGTGCTGCCGACGCGGTGGAGGTCACCCTGCCCGTGCTGACCCCGGCGACCAGCGAGGCCTTCGCCGCCTACGGCGAGCTGACCGGAGGCGCGGTCGAGCAGACCGTGAAGCTCCCGTCGAACACCCTGCCCGGCTACGGCGCTCTCGAGATCAACACCTCGTCGACGCAGCTCCAGGGGCTCACCGACGCCTTGCTCTACCTCGAGAGCTACCCGTACGCGTGCAGCGAGCAGCTCGCGTCGCGCGTGCTGGCCATCGCGTCCATGCGCGACGTCCTCACCGCCTTCGAGGCCGAGGAGCTCCCGCCCCCGGCGGCGCTCGAGGCTCGAGTGGCCGCCGACCTCAAGACCCTGGCGCGTCGTCAGCGTGACGACGGCGGCTTCGGCTGGTGGGGCGACGACGAGGGAGACTCCTCTCCCACCGTCACGCTCCACTGCGTGCATGCCGCGCAGGCGGCGCAGGCAGCGGGCTTCGCGGTGCCCGAAGACCTGCTCGACGAGGCCCAGGACTACCTGCGCGACATCCGCCGACACTGTCGCAGGCTCGAGTGGTCGCAGCGTTCGATCGATCAGGTGGAGGCGCACTCCATCGCGCTGCGAAGCTTGCTCGGTGATCCAGACGTCAAGCGGGCCAAGGCGCTGCTGTCCAAGCCGGGTCTCGAGGGCTTGAGCCTCGAGTCGGCCGGCTTCCTCTGGCCGACCCTACACGAGGCCGGCGAGGCCAGCGCGACGCGTCGGATCCGTTCGCACCTGCGCAACCACCTCCATGAGGAGGCGGCCACCGCGGAGTTCGGCTGGACCGCCGGTCAGGACGATCCCTGGCTCCTGCGCTCGGGGCGTCGCAGCGACGCCATCCTCCTCTGGGCCTGGCTCGCGTACGACCCGGACGACGAGCTCACGACCAAGCTCGCGCGGGGTCTCCTGGCCCATCGCAAGAAGGGACGCTGGGGCAGCACGCAGGAGAACTCCTGGGTGCTGGTCGCCCTCGATCGCTACTTCGAGATCAAGGAGGGCACGACGCCGTCCTTCACGGCGCGCGCATGGCTCGACGAGCAGCTCGTGCTGTCGACGCGCTTCGACGGTCGCGACACCGAGCGTCGGCTGCGTCGACTCCCCCTGTCGATGCTGTCGGACGACGCCAGCTCGTCGCTCATCGTCGGCCACGAGGGTCGAGGCCGGTTGTACTACCGCATCGGCCTGCGTCGGGCGCCGGCCGACTTCGAGCTCGAGCCGGTCTCCCGAGGCTTCACGGTCGGCCGGAGCTACGAGGCGGTCGATCACGAGGACGACGTCCGTCAGTTGCCCGACGGCACCTGGCGCATCAAGGCCGGAGCGCGAGTGCGGGTCAAGCTCGACCTCGCCAACCCGGCGCGTCGTTACCACGTCGCGCTCGTCGATCCCCTGCCTGCGGGTCTCGAGCCGGTGGGCCCGGAGCCGCAGGAGCGGCCGGGCTGGTGGAAGCGCGGTCGCATCGCGCCCTGGTGGGGCCATTGGCACGAGCACGAGAACCTCCGCGACGAGCGAGCCGAGGTCTTCAGCTCCCTGCTGTGGCCCGGTGCTCACGAGTACAGCTACCTCACCCGCGCGACGACGCCGGGTCGCTTCCTGGCACCGCCCGCCCGGGTCGAGGAGATGTATGCGGACGAGACCTTCGCCCGGAGCGCGAGCACGGTCGTCGTCGTGGAGTAGCGATCAAGCTCCGTGGGCGGTCCTCCGATACGACGCGGAGGACCGTCTCGTGCTCTCTCCCTCCTGGCTTCTCGCCCCTCTCAACGCCGTCACCCACCCGCTCCGCCGCCGCCTGAGCCGGTCGGGTGAGGTCGTCCTCGTCGACGAGGACAAGACGAACCTCTTCCGACACCTACCCGCGGGCGAGCGTCTCGACGCCGAGGCCCTGGAGCACGCGCTCCGCGAGCGTCATCGTCTCCGGCCGCTTCACGAACGGTCGACGCGGTCGCTCTACCTCGACGTGCTCGATCATCTCGTTCAGCTCGAGACGGTGACCGCTGGCGTCGGACCGCCACGTTCAGGGCCCCTTCGAGTCCTCGAGGTCGGCACCGGCTCGTGGCGCACGGTGTTCGGCTTCCGACGTTTCCTCGAGGGCTGGGGCACGACCACGCCTCGGGACGTCGAGCTCCACGGCCTGGAGGTGGACGCGAGCTCGCCCCTGCCCGACCTCCGAACAGTCGGGGCTCATGCCCGGGCTCGGGCCGAGCAGGCGGGGCCGAGCACCTGCTTTCACGTCGGTGACGGTCGTCGGCCACCGCTCGCCGTCACTCGGCGGGCGCCGTTCGACGTCGTCGCGCTGTTCTTCCCCTTCCTCACGCGTCGGGCCTTGCTCGCCTGGGGGCTGCCCGCGTCCTTCCACGGTCCGGAGGCGTTGCTCTCGCGCAGCATCGAGCTGCTCGCGCGCGGAGGCCGACTGCTCGTCTTCAACCAGACGCGAGAGGAGCGGGACTTGCTGCACGACGGGCTCGAGGCGCTGGGGGTCGAGCCGCAGATCGTGCGTCCGGCGGTGAGTCGGCTCCTGCCCTGGCGGGAGCGCACCGAGGACCGCTGGGCCACGCTCGCCCGGCGCCGCTGAGCCGCAGGGGACGCTCAACTCACGCCGACGTGCCACCGAAGAGACTCCGCGGGAGTCGCTCTTCGCCGTCATGACCGGTGGAGACGGCCCATCCGCTGGAGCATGGGATGAACGAGACCACGGCGATCACCTACGAGTTCTGGCGGGGCGAGACCCGGCATCACGCGGTCACGGTCGAGCTCGAGCTCCCCAGCCGACGGCTCGTGGCGACGACCAACGGCGACGAGCCGGCCTGGACGGCGCTGGGCTTTCGCCAGTGCACGAATTGCCCGCTGAGCTCCAGCGACGTGGGGCCGTGTCCGGTGGCGGCGAACCTCTCGCCCGTGCTCGAAGCGTTCAAGGACGTGACGTCCATCGAGACCATGCGAGTCGAGGTGCGACACGGTGAGCGCTGCACGAGCCAAGAGGGCTCGGTGAAGGACGGGCTGGCCTCGCTCTTCGGTCTCATCATGGCGACCAGCGGCTGCCCGGTCCTGGACTTCCTCCGCCCCATGACGAACGTGCACCAGCCCTTCGCGAGCCCGGAGGAGACGACGTTCCGGGCGGTCTCGACCTATCTCATGGGCCAGTACTTCCGGCAGCGAGCCGGACACGAGCCGGACTGGGAGCTGTCGGACCTCGTCGAGCTCTACGCGGGTCTTCGCACGGTGAACCGTTGCTTCGCGAAGCGGATCTCGGCGGCCATCGAGGAGGACGCGGGCAGCAACGCGCTCGTCCAGCTCAACGCGCTCGCCGACATCGCGAGCTTCTCCGTGACCGAGTCGTGGTGGGAGGAGTTCGAGGAGAGCTTCTCGGCCCACGCCCAGGCGACGACGGTGCCGACACCGGTGAGCTGAGGCAGGTGAGCTGGAGCTCAGGGCGCCGGGACAGGCTCCTCGTCGGGCATGGGGAGCCACAGGCACTTGATGGCCATGACGAGCCGGGTGAACTGGCGCAGGTCGCTGGGCTTGCGGACGTGGCAAGCGGCCTGGAGCTCCTGGCTTCGGATCCGTTCTTCCTCGGCGTCCGAGGTCGTGAGCACCACCACCGGGATCGTGCGCAGGTCGAGGTCGGCCTTCATGGCGGCGAGGGTCTCTCGTCCGTCCATGATGGGCATGTTCAGGTCGAGGAGCACGAGGGAGGGCCTCGGCGCGTCGATGTAGGGCTCCTCGCGGCGGAGGAAGGCCAGGGCCTCGCGTCCGTTGCAGCAGTGGTGCAGGTCGCCCGCGAGGCCGCCGTGCTGGAGGGCCCGCGTCGTCAGGAAGACGTCGCCCTCGTCGTCATCCACCAGCAGGATGGACCGAGTTGTCATGGAGGAATCGGTGGTCATGGTCGCCCCACTGACCCATCGGCAGGAAGGGCGTGAGCTAGAGGCCGCGAGCCCACTCGGGGCGGAGTGGGACGTCACCTGCGATGGCAGCGTCGAGGAGCGGGAGGAGCTTCTCTCGGTCCCGGGGGAGGCGACCGGCGAGGGGCAGGTAGTTCGACGCGTGGTTGGTCCGGAAGATGGCGTCGGTCGGCCGGCTCTCGTCGACGAGGATGCGCAGCTCGCGAAGCAGGCCGGTGATGTCGGGCAGCTCGAAACGCCCCTTGCTCTCCAGCTTGTCGAGGGGCGTCCCGGGCACGACGGTGACGGTGAGCGCCGAGAAGAAGGTGGGATCCATCTCGGTGACCAATCGCGCCGAGGCCCGAGCGTGTTCCTCCGAGCGATCGATGCCGGCGACCCCCAGGAGGAAGATGCTCGAGAGCTTCATCCCGGCCTCGCGTGCCTTGCGGGCTGCGGCGACGTGCTCGTCGAAGGTGCCACCCTTGGCGATGGACTTCAGCGTCTTCTCATCACCTGACTCCGGCCCGATGTAGAGCAACGAGAGACCGAGCTCCTTCAGTCGTGCCAGCTCCTCCGGGGTCTTCTCGAGGACGTTGCGCGCCATCGCGTAGCAGCTCACGCGACGGAGCCGCGGGAAGACCTCGTGACACTTGGTCAGGATGGCCTCCCAGTGGTCGAGGTCCAGGATGAGCGCGTCACCGTCGGCGACGAAGACCTTGGTGACCTCGGAGCCGGCTTCCTTTCCGGCTTGCTCGACGTCCTCGAGAGTCTCGGCGAGCTCGCGGACCCGGAACGTCTTGTCCCGGTACATGTCGCAGTAGGTGCAGTGGTTCCACGAGCAGCCGATGGTGGCCTGCAGGATGTAGCTGTACGCCTCGCTGGGCGGGCGGTAGATGCGGCCTTCGTAGCGCATGGCAGGAGTGTAGTGCTCCGCTCCTGAAGTAGCCGCAACTTCTCGGTGCCTCTCGACGCCGCCCCTTCCTCGACGAAGTCACGGCGGTGAAGGGAAGCCGAGAGTCGAACACGCGCAGCAGGAGCTCGGTCACCCCTCCCCCTCAGGGGAGGGCACCCAGCTCTCCCTCACTCCAGGCTCGCACTCGCTCAGCCGTCGAGCGCGTGCTCCAGATCCGGACCGTTCGATCGGTGGAGGCGGAGATCAGGTCTCGACCGTCGGGGCTGAACACCAGCGACATGACGTGACCGCGGTGACCTTCGAGTCGAACGAGCTCGACCCAGGAGGCAGTGTCGAAGAGGCGGATCCCGCCGTCGTTGTCGCCGCAAGCCAGCCGCATGCCGTCGGGCGAGAAGGCGAGGGACAGCGTGCGGCTACCGCGTCCCGGAATCTCGTGGAGAATCGAGCTGCTCGCGAGATCGTAGACCCGCACCTGCGTGCCACCGGTCGCCACCAGGTCGTCGTCGGGGCCGAGCGCGATCACCTTGAAGGGGCCGTGGTCGGACTCCAACACCTGCGCGACTCGGTCGGCGTCGAGGTCGAAGACCACGAGCCTGGTGAAGTCCTCAGCGGCGATGATGCGCCGCTGATCGGACATCACGACGAAGGGGCCGGCGAGCTCTCCGACTCTTCCTAGCGGCATCAGGCTCCGGTGTTCGAGGAACGTCAAGCGTTGCCGCTGTCCGATGAGCCAACCACGCGGATGATGCGTGATCCTCGCGAGGTCCTCGCGCTGGGTCGCGTTCCGGATGGGCTCGCTGCTGGTCACCTGCTCTCCAAGGTGCAAGTCGAAGAGGTCCACCCGGCGTGGCCAGACACCGGTGTCGCCCTCCACCGCCAGGTAGCGACCGTCCGGGCTGAATGCGACCGACTTGAGATTGGAGTGCTTGCCGTCGGGACGAAGGACCTGCTGGAGGGCCCCGGTCGCCAGGGACCAGAGGCGAGCGCTGCCGTCCCAGCTGACCGAGGCGAGGAGCCGTCCGTCAGGTGAGCAACTCACGCCATAGACGAAGCTCTCATGACCGCGGAGCGCGCCCGGGAGAGCCACGCCGAGGTCCCACTCACGCAGCACGCCGCCAGCGTCCGCGGTGACCAGGCGGTCTCCCTCGAGCAAGGAGCCGAGCACTCGGCTGTCGTGGCCGAGAAGCTGGCGGGGTGCCGAGAGGCCCGCCTCCCAAACGGTGATCCGATCGTCCGCACCCACGGTGGTGAGGCGGTCCCCGATGGGATCGTGACTCAAGCTCACCTGACGTGCCGGCAAGCCGGTCACCTCGAACAGCAGCTCGCCCTCGGGGAGCGACCAGGTTCGGAGGCTGCCTTCGAAGGTCGAGACATGAAGCTGGCTCTGATCGGCGTTCACGGTGACGCCTGCGAGGGTCTCGCCCAGGGTCGCGTCCGTGACATCGCCGATGAGCTCACCGCTCTGGAAGTCGTGGACTCTCAGGTGACCGGGATCGCAGCGCATCCACATGCTGCCACCGTCAGGGCTCAGACCGGCGTGCCGGAAGCGGCAGTGCGTCGTTCTCCAAGAGAGCTCACCCCGGCGCCAGTCACAGGCTCCCGCCCAGCGAAGCTCGGAGCCACCGAGCTCGAGTGCCAGGTCACCGTGCACGTCCGCGAAGCGCGATCCCCGTGAGCCGTCTCCACAGCGACGGATCTCCGTGACCGGCTCTCCCGTCTCCAGGTCGACGAGCATCGGCGGCGGGCTGCCGGGAGCGAAGCTCAACCCGGCCACCAGCAGCTCCTGGCCGTCGGCGACGGCCAGCACTTCGCCGGCGTCCGGGTCGCGGTAGCCGATCTCGCTCGTGCGCCCGGTCGACCAGTCGTGACGAAGGGCGCGGTCGCCTTCGACGGTGACGAAGTCGACGTGATGCTCGCCTAGGCTCCTCGGACGTGCGGCCTCGGGCAAGGTCACGTGACGCCAGCTCGAGTCGGAAGCCGCGTGAAGGTACTGCCACTCGAATCCACGCAGGCCCGCAGGCGAATCCTCGAGATAGCGACGCAGCGACGAGCCCTGCCGATTCGCCAGGGCGCTGGCGGCCGCGACCACCTGGGCTCGATAGGCGGCCTCCACTGCGGCCCGCTCGCCGCGGCGCGCCTGCACGGCCAGGTGGATCGCGACGCCCATCCCGATGAGCGAGGCCAGGAGCGTCGCGGTGACGCCTCCGACCAGGGTGCGGTGACGCCTGGCGAACTTGGAGACCTGGTACCAGGTGCTCGGCGGCCTCGCTAGCAAGGGCTCGTGGGCGAGATGACGACGGATGTCGGCGGCCAGCGCTGCGGCACTCGCATAGCGACGCTCCGGTTCCTTGGACAGCGCCTTGGAGACGATCGTGTCGATGTCGCCTTGCAGGTCCGTGCTCACCGTCGCCAAGCTGCGCGGTGACACCTCCGAGATGAGTCGGGCCGCCTCGGGGAACGACAGGCCCTCGATGTCCAGGGGAGGACGCCCCGTCAGGAGCTCGTGGAGAAGCACTCCGAGAGCGTAGACATCGGTTGCAGGACCCGTGTCCGAGGTCCGCCCGCTCACCTGCTCGGGCGCCATGTAGGCAAGCGTGCCGATGAGCATGCCCGTGCTGGTCAGCCGAGTCGCCTCGTCTCTCGCCGAGCTGGCGAGGCCCGCGACGCCGAAGTCGAGGAGCCGGGGCTGACCCTCGCGATCGACCAGGATGTTGGCGGGCTTGAGGTCGCGATGGATGACGCCCTGCTCGTGAGCGTGATGGAGCGCGTCGGCGATCCGCGCGACCAAGGCCAGGCGCTCGGGAACCGAGAGCTCGTGCGTTGCGCAGTGCTCATCGAGGGGCAGGCCATCGACCAGCTCCATGGAGAACCAGGGCTGGGACGTGTCCCCCTGCTCTCCAGCAGCCGTCCATCCCGCACCGTGAACCTGCGCGATGCCCCGGTGACGAAGCCGACCGAGGAGCTCGATCTCGCGGACGAAGCGACGGACGGTCGCGTCGTCGGGCAGCGACTGTCGCAGGACCTTGAGGGCGACGCGTCGTCGAGGAGTGTCCTGCTCGGCTTCGTAGACCACGCCCATCCCGCCCCGCCCCAGGCAGCGGATGATGCGGTGACCCGCGATGGCCTCGGGAGCTCGCGCCGGTCCGGGTCGGTGTTCGAAGGAACCGTCGCTCGCAGCGACCGCTTGTTGCCGTGCGCGGTCGGGAAGCATCGAGCGGTCCAGGGGACCGCCCTTCAGGTCGTGCCCGAGCATGCGTCGAACCCTGTCTCGCAGCTCACCGCCCTCGGGAAGCTCGCGGTCGAGGAACGCTTCTTGCTCATCCGGAGGGAGCCCTTGCGCCGTCTTGAACAGCCGGGAGACCAGGGCATGCTCGGCCCGTGCTCGCTCACGGTCGGTCACGAGAAGCTCGTCCTCAGGCGTCGAGTCGGTCGTGGAGCCAGGCCTTGGCCACGGCCCACTCGTCCTGCACCGTCGTGGTGCCGAGCTCGAGGACCTCGGCGATCTCGACCACGGTCAGCCCGCCGAAGAAGCGGTACTCGACGATGCGGGCCTGACGCTCGTCGAGGGCCGCGAGCTCTTCGAGGGCCTCGTGGAGATCGAGGACGTCGAGCTCGCCCGCTGCCGCGGCCTCGCCCAGGCCATCGAGCGTCACGCGTTGCCAGCCGCCCCCCCGCTTGAGCGCCTGCTTCTTGCGGGCGTGCTCGGCGAGGAGCCGTCGCATGACGAGCGCGGCGACGGCGAGGAAGTGACTGCGGCCAGCCCAGCGCGTGCGAGTGTGGCCGACGAGCTGAAGGAAAGCCTCGTGGACCAGGGCCGTTGGCTGCAGCGTGTGCCCCGCACTCTCGGAGCGAAAGACCCCACGGGCGAGCCGATGGAGCTCGTCATAGACGTGGGGCATGAGCTCGTTGGCGGCGCTGCCGTCGTCCTTGCCCAGACGTTCGAGCAGGCCGTCGAGCTGTTCCTCGCGCGCGGTCATGGGCTCTCCGGTCCTCCACCGGAGCCGAGCATGACCTCTCGCGCCGCAATCGCAAAGAACGGAGGTAACGCGGGACCGCGAAGGGGACCGCGAACGACTCCCCTCCCGGCGAGCGGGCGCCCCCGGGCGGCCCGGGGTTTCCCAAGGG
>JBCCFW010000089.1:0-30305 GCA_039029535.1 Acidobacteriota bacterium | reverse complement strand
TGACGCCTGCGACACCGACGTCGACTCCGACATGGACGGTGTCCAGGACGGCGCCGACAACTGCCCGGCTACCGCCAACGCGGACCAGCAGGACCTCGACGGCGACGGCTTCGGCGACCTCTGCGACACCTGCACCGACGCTGACGGCGACGGCTGGGGCACCGGCGCGACCCTCACGGGTTGCCCCGCCTCCACCACCACCGCCGACAACTGCCCGACCATCTCCAACGTCGACCAGATCGACTCGGACGCCGACATGCTCGGCGACGCCTGCGACACGAACGTCGACGGCGACATGGACGGCATCGCGGACGGCGCGGACAACTGCCCGGTCGACATGAACGCCAACCAGCAGGACCTCGACGGCGACGGTCAGGGCGACGCTTGCGACCCCTGCACCGACTTCGACGGTGACGGCTGGGGCCTGGCGGCCGACACCGGCTGCCCCAACGGCGCGAACGACAACTGCCCGACGGTGGCCAACGTCTCCCAGGCCGACCTGGACATGGACAACGTGGGTGATGCCTGCGAGACCGACCAGGACGCCGACGGCATCCCCGATGCCATCGACAACTGCGTGCTCGTGGCCAACCCCGGCCAGGCCGACACCGACGCTGACGGCGAGGGCGACGACTGCGACCCCTGCACGGACGGTGACGGTGACGGCTTCGGCGTCGACGCCGGCAACGGCATCGCCTGCCCGCTCGGCGTGGTCGCCGACAACTGCCCGAACGTGGCCAACCCCGACCAGGCGGACATCAACACCCTGACGGCTGGTGTTGGTGCTGCCTGTGAGGACACCGACGCTGACGGCCTGAACGACAGCGTCGACAACTGCCCGCTCGCGGCCAACGCCACGCAGGCCAACATCGACGGCGACACCCTCGGTGACGACTGCGACTGCGACATCGACGCGGACGGCGTCAACAACGCTGGCTTCCTGATTCCGCTCGTGCCCTGCACGATGAACTCGGCGGCCTTCGACAACTGCCCGAACCAGGCCAACGCCACCCAGGCCGACGGCGACCTCGATGGCATCGGTGACGCCTGCGACGCTGACGCTGACGCCGACATGGACGGCATCGACGACGGCACCGACAACTGCGTCATGGTGGCCAACGCCACTCAGGACGACCAGGACGGTGACGGCACCGGTGACGCCTGCGACACCTGCACGGACGTCGACGCTGATGGCTTCGGCATCGACGTCGGCAACGGCATCGCCGGCTGCACCGGCTCCACCGCCGACGCCGACAACTGCCCGCTCGTCGCCAACCCGCTCCAGCTCAACATGAACATGGACGGCATGGGCGACGACTGCGACGACACCGACGAAGACGGCGTGGTCGACGCGATGGACAACTGTCCGAACGTGGCCAACCCGGCCGGCGACGACCTCGACGCCGACGGCGTGGGCGACTCCTGCGACTGCGACAAGGACGGTGACGGCGTCATCGACGGTCTCGGCACCGACGATGCCGGCGCCGCCTGTGCCGGCACCGACAACTGCGCGTTCGTGGCCAACTTCGACCAGGCCGACGCCGACGGCGACGGCGTCGGTGACCTCTGCGACACCAACATGGATGCCGACATGGACGGCGTCGATGACGGCGTCGACAACTGCATCGCGACTCCGAACGTGATGCAGGGCGACTCCGACGGTGACGGCGTGGGCGACGACTGCGACAACTGTCCCGGCATCGCCAACGCGGGCCAGGAAGACGCTGACAACGACATGGTCGGCGACGCCTGCGAAGACCAGGACATGGACGGCATTCCCGATGTCGCCGACAACTGTCCCGACGACCCGAACACCACTCAAGTCGACACGGACGGCGACATGGTCGGTGACGCCTGTGACAACTGCGTGGGCACCGCCAACGCAGACCAGGCTGACGGCGACAACGACATGGTCGGCAACGTCTGTGACAACTGTCCCGCCAACGCCAACACGACGCAGGACGACATGGACAACGACACCGTCGGTGACGTCTGTGACAACTGCCCGGCAGCTGCCAACACGGCTCAGACCGACGGTGACGGCGATGGCTCCGGTGACCTCTGCGACACCTGCCACGACGTCGACAACGACGGCATGGGCGTGGACATGACCGGCGACGGCACGACCGGCATCAGCACCTGCACCGGCTCGACCACCCGTCCGGACAACTGCCCCACCGTCCTCAACCCGGCGCACGTGGCTCCGGTCGACTGCAACCTCGACGGTGACACCACCGACCCGGGTGAGGCCGTCGGCGAGCAGTGCGACATCGACTCCGATGGTGTCGGTGATGCCTGCGAGACGGGCATGGACATGGACGGCGACGGCATCCCCGACGCCACCGACAACTGTCCGACGGTCGCCAACCCCGACCAGGACGACTTCGATGGCGACATGACGGGTGACGAGTGCGACACCTGCAACGACCGTGACAACGACGGTTGGGGCGAGATGGTCGGACTCGGGCTCGGTGGCTGCGCCGGCTCCACGACCGACGCTGACAACTGCCCGACCGTGGTGAACGACCAGACCAACAGCGACACCGACAACTTCGGTGACGCTTGCGACAACTGCGACACCATGGACAACAACGACCAGGCCGACACCGACATGGACGGCGTGGGCGACACCTGTGACAACTGCCCGAACGACGCCAACGCCGGCCAGGAGGACATGGACGGCGACATGGTCGGCGATGTCTGTGACTCCTGCCCCGGTGTCATGAACATGGCGGCAGATGGTGACGGTGACGGCATCGACGACGCCTGCGACAACTGCGCCGCGGTCGCCAATGCCGACCAGGCCAACATCGACGGCGACGCGATGGGCGATGCCTGCGATACCTGCTCCGATCAGGACGGTGACGGCATGGGCGTGGACCTGACCGGCGACGGCACGACGGGCATCAGCACCTGTGCCGGCTCCACGACGGTCCCGGACAACTGCCCGGCCGACTCCAACCCGGTCAACGGCGGGAACACCGACTGCAACTTCGACACCGACATCACCAACGACAGCGGCGGTGCGGCCGGCGAGCAGTGCGACATCGATGCCGACGGCATCGGCGACGTCTGTGACCCGGACATCGACGGTGACGGCGTGATGAACATGGGCGGCGCGGACAACTGTCCGTTCCTCGCCAACACCACCCAGGTCGACCGCGACGGTGACGGCAGCGGTAACGCCTGTGACAACTGCACGGACTCCGACGGTGACGGCTACGGCGATCCGGGCACCGAGGTCACGGGCATCACCACGTGCTCGCTGGACCTCTGCCCCGACATCGCCTCGCTCGACCAGGGCGACGTCGACGGTGACGAGATCGGCAACATCTGTGACTGCGACATCGACGGTGACGGCGTGACCAACCCGGTCGACGTCGACGGCGACCTCATGAACGACTGCGCGCCTGGCCCGATCGACACGGACGGCGACACCACGCCCGACTTCGACAACTGCCCGTTCGACGGCAACCCGGACCAGGGCGACTTCGACGGCAACGGTCGCGGCGACGTCTGTGACGGTGCTGGCTGCCTCATCGACGTCGACACCGACGGCGTGTGTGACGACCTCTCCGGCGGCGTGGCCGACAACTGCGTCGTCATCCTGCCTGGTGGCCCGCCGCTCATCGTGGACCTGGCACGGTCCTTCAACCCGGATCAGAGTGACGACGACGGCGACATGGTGGGCGACATCTGCGACAACTGTCCTGACGACTCGAACCTCGATCAGGAGGACCTCGATGGCGACGGTGTCGGTGGGGCCTGTGACCCGGATGACCTCAACCCCTTGGTCCCGTGACGCTGACCTGACCCCATCGGGCGGCTGAGACCGCCCGCGCGACAGGCCCGGAGCCACGGCTTCGGGGCTGTCGTCATTCAGGGCCCCGGCCAGTCACGAGTCTCCTGCTGCGTGGCCAGATCCGCTGCCTGCGAAGGGCGTGCTCGCCCTTCGGTCCTCAACGCACTCCAAGTGCGCCTCCGGCCCTCATTCCTTGGTTCCAACCGGAAGGAGCCGCGGGCTCTCATTCCTTGGTTCCAACCGGAAGGAGCCGCGGGCTCTCATTCCTTGGTTCCAACCGGAAGGAGCCGCGGGCTCTCATTCCCCGGTTGTAACCGGAAGGAGCCGCGGCCCTCGCGGCTACGCTCGCCCCTTCTCGGCTAGCGTCTCCGGCCACTCGCGACGGACACTGCGGGGCGCGGGTCACTCCCCTGCCGGGCCCGTTTTCCCTTCGCGATGACCGGACACGACGAGGGAACCGAGTTAGGATTCCGCCGGTCCTCTTCTGGAGATCTCGTCTTGCTCCACGACGCCCGCGTGGCCAACCTCCTCGCCCTCAAGAACAGCACGCCGGAGGCCCCCGAGGTCCTTCGCGCCCTGGCCCAGGCCTACAACGCCCGCTCCATGCCGGAGCAGGCGCTCGCCACCTGCGAAGAGCTCCTCACCCTCGACCCCGATCACGAAGGCGCCTGGTACGAGCTGGTCATCGCCACCGCCGAGATCGGCACGATGGAGCCCCTCCTCGCCCGTCTCGAGGAGCTCGCCGACGAGTGCGGCGGCGCGGCCTGGTACCACCGCACGCTCGGCCTCATCCATTACCACCTCGAAGACGACGACGAGGCCCGCGAGGCCTGCAAGCGCGCGCTCTCCCTCGACCCGGAAGACGGTCGCTCCCACGAGGTCCTCGCCTACCTCGCCTTCACCGTCGGCGACCTCGACGCCGCGGTCGAGGAAGGCATCAAGGCCGTCGAGCAAGACGGCGACAACTTCCGAGCGCTGCACTGGCTCGGCCACTGCTACTCGCGTCTCGGCGCCCGCGACCAGGCCATCCGCTACTTCCAACGAGCCCTGCGCATCGAGGACGGCTACTTCTTCGCGCTGGAGTCCCTCGGCAGCCTCTACCTGGAAGACGAGACCAGCTTCCCCATGGCGTTGCAGTGCTACGCCCGCATCCTCTCGGTGAACCCCCGCTTCTTCCCCGCCTACTTCCAGCTCGCCGACGCCCTCATCCAGGTCGAGCGCTTCACCGAAGCAGCAGCCCAGGCGAAGCTCGTCCTCTCCCTCGACCCCGACGCTTCCGCCGAGGCCGACGCCCAGCAGTACCTCGGCCTCATCCGGCTCATGCAGGGTCGTCTCGAGGAGGCCGCCGAGCTCTTCGAGCGCGCCCTCGCCCTCGACGAGAACTTCGCAGCTGCCCACCACTACCTCGGCGTCACCCACGAGCGCGACGGCAACGCTGAGGCCGCCGAGGCTTGCTATCGCAAGGCCATCGAGAAGGACCCCGAGTACTCCAACCCTCGCGTGCGGCTCGGCTACGTGTGCTTCGACCGCAAGGAGTACGAGAGCGCCAAGCGTCACTTCGACGACGCCCTCGAGATCGAGCCCGACGATCACCTCGCCCACCTCGGCCTCGGCGAGCTCGCCCACTGGCGCAAGGAGTACTCCGAGCAGCTCGAGCACTGCGAGCGCGCGGCCGAGCTGGCCCCCGACGACAGCAACGTCCAGAACCAGCTCGGCATCGCCCACGACGCTCTCGGCGACGGACTGGCCGCTGCCGACCACTACCGTCGCGCGTTGCTCCTCGACCCGCACAACCGTCAGGCGGCCAACAACCTCGGCCACCTCTTCGAGCGCCTGCTCGAGAACGCCCCCGAGGACCAGGCCGGCGACATCCGCGAGATGGCCATCGGCGCCTGGAAGCAGCGTCTCCTCATCTGTCGTGACACGGGCGCCTCCCTCAAGGCGGCCCGCGAGCATCTCGAGACCCTCGGGGTGGAGACCGACACCGTCGAGGAGTGGCTCCTCCATGGTCAGCTCGAGTAGGACCTCGCCTCAGTCGCGCTCCGGTCGGGGCGCGTCCACGACCTTGCCCTGACCGAAGCCGCGTGCGAGCTGGAGGGCTTCCTCTCCTCGGGCGAGGAGCTGCTCCCAGGACTCGCCGGGCTCCAGGGTGGCGACGCCGGCCGAGACCGTCACCCGTCGCGTCGCCAGCGTCCCCTGAGCCACGGCGGCGCAGGCTCGTCGGGCGGCGACCAGCACGCCCTCCCGCGAGGCTCCAGGCAGCAGCGCGGCCAGCTCGTCGGCCCCCGTGCGATGCAGCTCGGCGTGACCGGGCAGGGCCGAGAGCAGCAGGCGTCCCAGCGCCTCGAGGACGTCGTCCAAGACGGCGGGACCCTGCTCCTGGGCGAGACGACCGGCGCGGTCGAGGTCGAAGATGGCCAGGGAGAGCCGTGAGCCGTCTCGCCGGGCGTCGTCGACGGCGTCGCCTCCTCGCTCGAGGAAGCTCGTTCTCGTGGGCAGGCCGGTCAGCCCGTCGATGCGGCGAGCGGCGTCGAGCCTGAGCCGGACCTCCTCGCGCTCCATGACGGCCCCTCCGAGCTCACCGAGCACGGCGAGGGCCGAGAGCACGGCGGGGCTCGGCGGACGACGCTCGGTCCACGCCAGGGCCAGCGCGCCGGGAGCGCTCTCACCTGCCACGGCGCCGAGGGGCAGCCCCACGAAGCTGTAGGAGGCGTCCAGGCCGTCGCCCCGAGCGACCCGCGGCAGGCCGCGGTCGGGCCCGTGGGCGGGCAAGCTGACGGTCTGCTCGGGGTTCCGCCCCGACCAGCGGGCCCAGCTCTCCTCCTCTGGAAGCAGGCGGTGGCCTTCCGGCAGGTCGAGACCGGCGGTCGCGAGGAGGACGGGACCGGCCCGCTCGGCGGACGCCGCCTCGCCTTCGAGGCCCTCGACGCTGGCGGGCAGGCGGCGGTCGTCCCAGAGCACGGCGCCGGCGGTGGCGCCGCCGAGGTCGCGGGCGGCGGCCAGCAGGGCCGAGGCGGTGGCCGGGAGCCCCTCGGCGATGATCAGCCGCTCCCCTGCCGGTTCGAGCCCCTCGAAGGCCCGCTGTTCATGACGGAGACGGGCGAGCTCGCGGCCGAGGGCACGTCGCGCGAGCAGCTCGGTGGCGTGGAGGCCAAGGAGCTCGGGCGCCTCGTCACCGAAGGCCCGCGGCAGGGGCGAGTCCACGCAGAGCAGGGCCGGCGCGCCGAGCTCCTGATCGGCGGTGGGTGCCCCCGGATCGACGAGCGGCAGCGCGAGGAAGGAAGCCGGCTCGAAGTAGCGGGAGGTCTTGGGGAGCTGCCGGAGCTGCGGGCCGGGGTTGCTGATGCGGAAGGGTCCGTCGTGCTTGGCGGCCCAGGCGATGAGACCGTGCCCCAGCGGCGCGGTCACGAGCGCGTCGAACTCCTCGGCGACGGTAGCGTGACCGGCGATGCTGTAGCCCGGCGGCTCGAGACGACGCTCCCAAAGCACGCAGCTCTCGGCACG
Organism: Acidobacteriota bacterium; assembly: GCA_039029535.1. Classification (GTDB taxonomy): domain Bacteria; phylum Acidobacteriota; class JBCCFW01; order JBCCFW01; family JBCCFW01; genus JBCCFW01. Next base: position 22,999 of record JBCCFW010000089.1, on the reverse strand, counting down.
CAGGGCGCGTCGCACGAGCTCGAGCAGGCCAGCCTCGTCGAGCACCTCGGACAGGTCGACGGGGGCCGGGGGCGCGGCCCGTCGACCCGGCGAAGCCGTGGTGCCGGAGTCGGGCGACGGGTCTTCGGAGGAGACGTCGGGCTCGTCGGGGCTCTCGGTCCGGCCCGTCGAGCCCGTGCCGACCTCCTGGAGCTCGGCGAGGTCGTCGGTGAGCCGTCGGCGGGCCTGCCTGTCTCCCCTGGCGAGGAGCGCCGCGGCGGCGGCCACGATGGGCAGCAGGAGCAGCCGGTGCGGGACGAGGGTCTCGGTGAGGAGTCCGGCGACGAGCTCCTGTCCGAGGACGACCAGCAAGAGCGGGACGAGCACGCGGGTGGGCAGGACGACGCCGACGGCGACGGCCACGGCCGGGAGCAGCAGGCCGCCGAGATCGGGGACCAGCCGCTCGAGGGAGCCGGCGGTGGCGAGGGCGGCGAGCCAGGTCGGCCAGGACTGACGGAGCCCAGCTCCCGCGCCGAGAGCGGCGGCGACCAGGGCGAGCGCGCAGGTCAGTCCGAGCCCGGCCGCGAGCGGGCCGGGAGCGGGTTGCAGGCTCGAAGTGAGGACGGCGGCGACGGCGAGACCGGCGCCGGCGGGGAGTCGCGGCATGAGGGCTCCGCCCTCATTGCGACACGAAGGGGTGGGTGATGTCTAGCCCAACGCAACGAGACTCAGGGGTAGGTCTGTCGATGCGAGCGGAGGCTCCTGCCACCATCAGGAGCGTACAGGTAGCTGAAGCCGTGCTTCATCGGGAGCCCGTCTCGGCTGACGATGTCCGTGCTGACCCAACCATGGTCGCCGGAAGCGGAGCGGAAGTAGCAGACGACTGCCCCTTGCTCCTTCGCCTGGACCTCCACCGCCTGCGTGTAGCCCGTGCTGGGGGCCTCGAGGAAGCGATACTTCCAGGGCAGTCCCTCGACCCACGTGGCGAGCTGAAGTCCGCACTCCCCATCGCCCCTGAGCTCGAGATGAAGAACGGGCAGCAGGAGGCCTCTCCTCGGGTTCTCAATCACGTACCCCTCGGGCATCTCGGCCGTGATGACGAACAGGCACGTCCCAGGCTGAACGGCACATTCCGCATCTTCGACGAAACCCGACCCCTCAGTGTCGACCAAGAAGCAGTGAGGCTTGCCCAGCTCTCGAATCCGACGCCACTCGCCTCCCTTCTTGACCACCACGGGCGGGGGCAAGTCGGGTCGCTTTCACCAGGCGCATCCGCTGATTCGACACGCGTGCGGCCGGCTTGCCCCAGAAGTCTGTCGCCTTGTAGCTCGGCTCCTGCGAGAAGTAGCCCTCCTTCTCGAAGCGAACGAAGAAGTAGATCAGCTCCTTGCCTTCGACTTCGTAGCGACCATCGGACCCCGTCACGACCTGGTCGAGCACGACCGGCGGCCAGGACTCCCACGAGTCCGGTTGCTTGAACTGTCGGGGATCGGGCGTGGTGCCGGTGACGGTTGCCCCAGCAAGGGGCTTCCCGTCTGAGTCGATCACGACGCCGCTGATCGTGAAGTCAGTGACTGGCCCCATGGCGTGGTAGGCGTTAGCTGCTGCCTGAAGAGAGCCCGGGCCCTCGCTTGCAGGGGCATCAACAGCTTCAGCGAGCCCAGCTTCTGTCGTTCGCACCCACTTGACGGCGACAATCCCACCCAGAGATGCAAGCGATCAGGACGAGAAGCCAACGACCCCACCGGCCGCGTCCTGATGACATGCCCTCCTCAGTCGCGATCACCGTACCCGTACAGGCTCTGCTCGCCGCCAGGCGCGTAGCGGTGGCTCCAGTGGAACTTCACTGGGAACTCCCCCCAGTCGTCAGTGAGGAGCCTGAAGTAGCCGTAGTCATCGGATGCGGAGCGGAAGAAGCAGGTGATCCCATCCGGAGCGCTCCAGGGGGTCATCACCTGCTGGCCGTAACCATCGCTTGGTGGAGTCAAGAACTGGTAGCGCCGCGGCAGCCCCTCGACGTACGAAGCGAGCTGGATGCCGCAACGCTCAGCCCCATCGACTTCGAGCACGGCCTCGGGCGCATTGCCAGACGCCTCACCCGCCTGCTCATCCCGCAAGCGCAAGCTCATCGTGAGCAAGCAAGCATTGTGCAGCTTGGCGCACTCGTCGTCTTGCCACACGCCTCGCCCCTCAGTGTCGACTTGGTAGCAGCGGCGTTCGGAAGGCCCACGTAGCCGATCCCAAGCGCCGGCCTTCTTGATCTCGACGCGCGGAGGCAGGGAGGGCCACGCCGTCATCACGACCCGATGTTGGTCGATCTTGACCGGGCCCCGATCTCCAAAGTCCGTCGACTTCCAACTGAAGTGGCGGTTGAAGTAACCGTCCTTCTCGAAGCGAAGGTCGAAGTAAAGGAGTTCGTTGCCCTCGACCGCGAACCGGCCCTCCGCATTCGTGACGAGCTCTTGGAGGACGACTGGTGGCCAGAGCTTTCCCGCATCGGGCTCCTTCAGCTCCCTGAGGTCGGGCGTTCGCGCGCTGACGCTCACGCCCCCTAGGGGCTTGCCTTGCCCGTCGACCACGACTCCGCTCACCACGAAGTCGGCCACGGGCATCATCCCGTGATGGAGTACGGCCGCAGCGTGAAGTGGATCGTCGGATTCGCTCGCCAGCTTCGCCGCCTCTTCCTGACTGAGACGCGTCCACTGGGCGAGACCAACGACAACCCCGGCAACCACGGTCAAGGCCGCTAACTTCATCATCTTCATTCCACCCCGATCGGCAGGTCGACACCATCTTCCATGGGCATCAAGAACTCCCGATACCACTCGAAGACTTGATCATACGGCGCAGCTTGGTGATCGCTGTGGGCGAACTTCGCCCATCCGACATCATCCTCATCTGGCAAGCGGGCATCCAGGCTGTAGAAAGCCACGGGATTCCTCACGAGACCTATCGGCTCCGAGATCCGCCACGGGAAGTACTCTTCCTTGCGGTAGCCATTCTGAATGAGGCTCGGCGTCCGATGAAGGCCTGGCTCCACCAAGCCTCTTCGACGAGCGCCAACCTCTTCGCGGAAGTAGTGAGCCTGAGGAATGCTCGGGTCGACGAGCAGCGAGAAGAGTGATTCGAGCACGGTGACGAAGAACGGATCGAGCCAGGCCTCGACTGCCGGCAACGACGCGTTGTGCCGGAACCAGTCATTGGCAATCATCCCGATGAGAGCGTTGTCGGTCGCGTTGTAGCAGTGGATGTAGCGACCACCGATCGCCCGGTCCGCTCCCAAGCCCGGCTGGCGGAACCACGCCGACCACGTGTGCGCGTTCACCTGGTCCACCGGGTAGAACTCCGGGTCCTGCTCCAGCGGACCGCCCGGCGCCATGACACGCGCCTCGTAGTTGATCGGACCCGGCGCCCGAAACACGTCCTCCCAGACCGCCGGCTCGATGTGGTACGAGTTGCGAGCGATGGGCTCGACACCCACCGCCCCGACGACCGTCGCCAGCTCGTCGTGAACGTGGAGGCGGAAGGCGTCCCAGACCACGAGGTTCCCGAGCGAGTGAGCGAAGACATCGACTTGCTCAGCCTGACAACCCCACTGCCCGGCCATCTTCAACTTCAGGAAGCGCCAGACCGCCCGTGAGCAACGCAGCGCCCGGTCGTTGGCGTTGTCGTAGTCGGCGAAGACCGGCCGCTCCTCGAGGATGCGCCCCGGATTGCCCGGCCAGGTGAGGCCGATGAAGTTGCCCCGGTAGCCGAGCCAGTAGAAGCGCTTCTGAAGACGGTCGTAGGCCTCCTCCGCCGCGTCGAGCCCGACGTTGTAGCCGTGGACGAAGACGAGATGCTGACGCTTGTCGGGATCCCGCCGTCCGCTCACCCGCTCGAAGTCCGGGTAGAAGTCCCTCTCCCCTCGCAGCGACGCCCAGTCGTACTGCGGCAGGCCATCCATGTCCGCGTCGAGCGGATACCCGGGCAGGCTGATGTCTCCCGCCGGGAAGGGCACGAGCGAGCGCTCGGGCAGCGCGCCCCGCGCCTTGGTCCAGCACGAGCCGAGCCAGTAGAACTCGCGGGGCCGTCGGAAGGTCACCAGCACCTCATCGACGACCTCGTCCCGCTCTCCACAGGTCGCCACGAGCTGAAGGCGCAGCGGCAGCTCGCTCGGCAAGTCCTCCTCGACGCGGAGCCGGAACCAGTGGAGCTGCGAGACGGCCGACCCCAACGGCAAGACCTGCTCGCTCGTCTCCGAGTCGAAGGCCAGGAAGCTCGTCGTCGCACCGACGTCGCGCAGGCGCGTGGTCATCGTGCGATCCGAGTAGAGCGAGAGCGGCTTGGCCTGCAAGGTCTCCTGCGGCACCGACGCCGGAAAGGTGTAGAGGAAGAGACGCGCCCCCGTCGGCACGCCCTCGACGCGCACCGAGAACGCACAGGGCGAGTCGATCGGACGCTCGACCAACATCGGCGCGACGTCCTCGATTGCCATCTCGTCGATCTTGGGCAAGAGCTCGTCCGAGCTCGCGTCCCACCAGAACTCGAAGCCGGCGCCCTGATCCTCGAGCGCCTCGTCGTGACCATCGCGCTCGCCGTCCGCGCCACGGTCGAGCGCCACCGCAGCGTCGGGGATGCCCGCCCGCAAGGGCGGCTCGTCCAGGAAGCTCGCCGTGGGCGCGAAGTTCGGACAGCAGCCATCGCAGGACGCGTCACAGCCTCCCGTGAAGCAGCACTCGAAGCAGCAAAGACAGACCAGCAAGGGGTCCAAGGCACAGGCTTCGGGGACCGGGCACTGCCCGTCCCAATCCTCGAGAGCCCGACAGCAGTCGGGATCGGGAGCCGAATCGCAGGGATCGGGGTCCGGGTCCTCGTCGTCGGGAAGCTCGGGCAGTGGCGGGAGCTCACCGAGCACCGAGCTGTCCTGCGCGTGGTGCCGGTTGCTGTTGTTGACGGCGAGATTTCCCGACAACAGCGCGTAGCCGACATCCGTCCGCGCGTGCTCGTCATTCACCTCGACGGTGACCGTCACCACGGCCGGTTCGTCGAGCGAAGCGTTCACCCCCTCGATCCAGACACTCAGCGCCACGCCCTTCCCCGTCGAGACGAAGGAGAACTCCGACAGCGGGTACTCCTGGTTGGGCACCAGGTAGGCCACGCTCGGCAGGGACTCCGGATCGACGACGTTCCACAGTCGCAGTCGACCCACGCGCTGCGACCAGTAGCTCTTCAGGCCCCGGCCGTGGGCCTCGCCGTCGGTGGTGACCGGCGCCTCGAGCGGGCCGTGGTAGTGGAACGAGATGAGCCCGGTCGGCACGGAGTCCAAGTCCTCGAAGCGGACCTCCAACCGTCGCAGGTTGCGCTCGCCCACGACCTCTGCGTCGGCGTAGTCGGGGATGCCGTCAGCGTCGTCGTCGTTGCGGTTCTCGAAGACCACCGGCGTGAGGCCGTCAACCTGACCTTCCCAGCGCAGGAAGATCGACGGAGGCTCTCCCGTCACTCGTTCGGTCGCCACGGCCATCCGACGCAAGGAGCGCTCGGACCTCGCTCCGGGACGTGCCTCGCTCGATGCCGGAGAGCCGACTGCCACGAGACCGCTCGAGACGAGCACTGCCCAGCACGCACGCGACCACGATCGCTTCACGTCTCCTCCCATGACCTTCATCCGTCGGCAAGCCGCGGACGAGCTCGGTTGCCCCTCACGCGCCACCGATTTCTAAAGGTGGCACTCAGGGCGCACTCAGTCAAGGAGCGCCAAGGAGAACGGAACGGGAGAGCCGGAAGTGACGGCTCAGTCGCTCAGGAGCCGATCCAGTACATCACCCAACCGGCGACGTAGGCCCCGACGACCATGATCCCGAACAAGGTCCCGAAGAACTTGAGGGCCGAGCGCCAGTCTTCACGCAGCAGGCTCGCGAAGAAGCCCGACACGCAGGCGGCCCAGAGGGTCATGAGGAGGAAGTGGCGCATGACGAGCCGTCCTTACTTCCTGCCCTGGGCGATGTCGTGCGCGTCCAGCACGAGGAGCATGTTGAGGAGACCCGCCGTCCAGTGGAAGGCGTTGCCGAGCTCGTGCGTGGCGGCGGTGACCCGACCCAGGCCCCAGCCCATGGCTTGGCTCACCCAGTACAACGGACCGACACCCATGTCGGCGAGGGCGGCCAGGTAAGAGAGATAGCGTCCCTGCACCGGTCGCGAGAGCGTCCCGTCGAGCTGCAAGCCGACGAAGAACATCAGCATCACGATGCCGAGATACAGCGCCGCCCGACGCGGCCGCCCCAGGTAGAGGTGACCGGCGCCGGGCAGGAGCCAGGCGAGGACCATCGAGAGGATCGTGCGTGGGCCCAGCCCACTCTCCCCTCGTGCGGTCTCCGCCGCGGCGGCGTCGCTCACGCGACCACCGCCGAAAGGACGTTCACGCCGACTCCTCGGCGACCACCCAGACCTTGAGCTCGGCGGTGACCTCGGGGTGCAGGCGGACCGGCACCTGGTACACGCCGAGCGACTTGATCGGATCGACGAGCAGCACGCGACGCTTGTCGACGACCAGCCCCTCGGCGGCCATCGCGTCGGCGATGTCGCCGTTGGTGACCGAGCCGTAGAGCGTGTCGGCCTCCCCCGCCTTGCGGGCGATGGAGAGCTCGAGGTTGCCGATGCGGTTGGCCATCTCGGCGGCCTGGTTGCGCTGCTTGAGCGCGGCCTCCTCGAAGACCTTCCGCTGCGACTCGACCACCGCGAGGTGCGCCCGGGTCGCCGGCAGGGCCTTGCCCTGAGGGATGAGGTAGTTGCGGCCGTAGCCGCCCCGCACCGTCACCACCTCGCCGACGGAGCCGAGGTTCTCGACGTCCTGCGTGAGGACCAGCTTCATGCGAGCAGCCATGACAACTACTCCGTGGTGTAGGGCAGGAGCGCCAGGTGACGCGCCTGCTTGATGGCTCGCTGCAGCATCCGCTGATACCGCGCCGAGGTGCCGGTGATCCGGCGAGGCGCGATCTTGCCCCGCTCGGGAACGTAAGGAGCGAGGAGCTCGGGCTCCTTGTAGTCGATGTAGACGACCTTCTCCTCGGTGAACTTGCAGTACTTCCGACGTCGGAAGGGGAGCTTCCCGAAACCGCCGCCGCGTCCACGTCCGCTCATGACTTCTCCTCCCCGGCACCGGCCTCGGAGGCCGGAGGCTGCTCGGCCGCCGGCTCCGCGGGAGCCGACTCGGCCTTGGCGGCCTCCTCGGATTCCCGAGCCGCTTCACGCGCCGCCTCGCGAGCAGCCGTCTCGGCCGCTCGCGCCGCGCGCTCCTCTTCCATCTTCTGACGACGCTTGATGCGCTCCTCGGATGCCTCGATGGCACCGGGGATGTCGTCCACGCGGACGGTGAGGAACTTGATGATGTTCTCGTGCAGCCGCATGCGCCGCTCGATCTCGGCGATGGCGGAACCCGGGCCGGACACGTGCAGCAGCACGTACGAGCCCTCGGTGTTCTTCTTGACCAGGTAGGCGAGCTTGCGCTTGCCCCACTTCTCGACTCGCGTGACCTCACAGTCGTTGTCACGCAGCCACCCGAGCACCTGGTCGATGACCTGCTCGACTTCGCTCTCGGAGAGCGGGCCGGGACAGATGAAGGTCATCTCGTAGATGCGTCGAGCCTTTGGCTTTCGACTCATGGAAGTTCCTCTCGGACTACGGCCCCGCCGTCGTCGCGGCGGAGCGAGGAAGTGACACCCAGACGACGTGTCCGGGTCAGAAACAAGTGTTCAACTAGAGCATCGGAGCGATGACGAGGGAGACCACCGACATCAGCTTGATGAGAATGTTCATGGACGGACCGCTGGTGTCCTTGAACGGATCACCCACGGTGTCGCCCACGACCGTCGCCTTGTGGACCTCGGAGTTCTTGCCTCCGTAGTTGCCCATCTCGACGTGCTTCTTGGCGTTGTCCCAGGCGCCGCCGCCGTTGCTCATGAAGAGCGCCAGCAGCACGCCGGTCAACAGGGAGCCGGCCAGCAGGCCGCCCAGCACCGAGGCGCCGCCGATGAAGCCGACGGCCACCGGCACGGCCACGGCGACCACGCCCGGCAGGATCATCTCGCGCAGCGCCGCGCGGGTGGAGATGTCGACGCAGCGCGCGTAGTCGGGCTTGCCGGTGCCTTCCATGATGCCCGGGATCTCGCGGAACTGACGGCGGACCTCCTCGACCATGGAGCCCGCCGCGCGACCGACCGAGGACATCGTCTTCGCACCGAAGAAGAACGGCAGGATGCCGCCGATGAGCAGGCCGATGAGGGTCGGGGTGTCGAGCAGGTTGAGCTGCAGGGCCTTCGCGTTGCCGGCCTCGTCGGTCAGCTTGACGCTGCTGGAGTAGGCCGAGAACAGGGCCAGCGCCGTGAGCGCGGCCGAGCCGATGGCGAAGCCCTTGCCGATGGCGGCGGTGGTGTTACCCAGGGCGTCGAGGCCGTCGGTGATCTTGCGGGTCTCGGGACCGAGCTCGGCCATCTCCGAGATGCCGCCGGCGTTGTCGGCGATGGGGCCGTAGGCGTCGACGCTCATGGTGATGCCGACCGTGGCGAGCATGCCGACCGCCGCGATGCCGATGCCGTAGAGACCGGCCTGGTCGAAGGCGAAGCCGATGGCGCCGCAGATGAGGAGCACGGGGACGACCGTGGACTCCATGCCCACCGCGAGACCCGCGATGATGTTGGTCGCCGGACCGGTCTTGCTCTGCTCGGCGATGTGCCGGATGGGGCTGGCGGCCGTGTAGTACTCGGTCACGAGACCGATGAGGATGCCGGTGAGGGTGCCGGCGAGGACCGCCCAGGCGGGGCCGAGCGAACCGTACTGGCCGCCGACGAAGCTGAGGTTGGCCCCGCCGACGAGCACGAAGGTCGCGGCGATGAGCAGGCCGGCGGAGAGGAAGGTCGAGTAGCGCAGCGCGGAGGCCGGCTCCCAGTTCTTCATGACCTTGATCGAGCCGATGCCGATGAGCGAGGCGATGAGGCCAGCGGCGGCAATCATGACCGGCAAGGCGGCGGCGGCCATCTGGCTGCCTTCCATGAATGTGGCGCCGGCCATGGCGATGGCGACGGTCGCGATGATCGAGCCGACGTAAGACTCGAAGATGTCCGCGCCCATGCCCGCGGTGTCACCGACGATGTCACCGACGGAGTCGGCAATGGCGGCCGGGTTGCGGGGGTCGTCCTCGGGGATGCCCGCCTCGACCTTGCCGACGAGGTCGGCGCCGACGTCGGCGGCCTTGGTGAAGATGCCGCCGCCCACGCGGGCGAAGAGCGCGATGGACGAGGCTCCCATGGCGAAGCCGGCGATGTCGTCAGCCGCGATGGTGCCGCCCGACATCAGGTAGATGAGCACACCGACGCCGAGCAGTCCCAGCGAGGCGACCGACAAGCCCATGACCGAGCCGCCGAGGAAGGCGGCCGACAGCGCTGCCGCCTGTCCGCTCTCACGGGCGGCGTTGGTGGTCCGGACGTTGGCCCGGGTCGCCGCCTTCATCCCGGCGAAGCCCGCCGCCATCGAGAAGAGCGCACCGAGGAGGAAGGCCACCGCCGCATGCGGGCTGCGGAAGACCGCCAGCAGGAGGAAGACCACCACCACGAAGACGATGAGGATCGTGTACTCGCGCTTGAGGAACACCATCGCACCCTGGTGGATGCTCTCGGCGATCTCCTTCATCTTGTCAGTGCCCGAGGGCAGGCCGCTCACGTGACGGTAGAGCAACCCGGCAATGATCATGCCGAGCACTCCGAGTGCGGGAGCGAGCCATAGATAGTCAGTCATCGTCACTGTCCTCTGCCGGTGGTTCCGGCTTGCTGGTCGTGGGTTGCAAGCAACCCCTCGTCAAGACCTCGTGCAGCAGGCCCATCGCCCGCTGCAGCATGTCGTCGGAACCGATGCGCTCTTCAGGCTCGAAGGGTGCGAGCACCCAGTCGGCTTGGTCGACGTCCACGGGCAGGGGGCCCACCCCCAGCCGCAACCGCCCGTAGTCCTGGGTGGCCAGGGCCGCTTCGACCGACCGCAGGCCATTGTGTCCCCCGCTGGAGCCCCCCGACCTCAGTCGGAGAGTGCCCAGCGGGATGTTCAGGTCGTCGCAGGCCACGATGAGCCTGGACGTGCTCAGCTCCCGCTCCTCGAGCAGGGCCTGCAGCGGCGGACCGCTGCGATTCATGTAGGCGAGCGGCTTGGCGAGCCAGGCGAGCTCCTCGCCGCTCTCCCCTTCCGCTCCGGACCGACTCACGCGATGCGGTCCCGCCAGGGACAGCACCGGATCCGTCGTCGACCAGGTCAGGCCCCAGGCATGGGCCAGCCGTTCGACCAGGGCGAAGCCCAGGTCGTGACGCGTGCCGGCGTAGCGCGCGCCCGGGTTGCCCAGGCCTGCGAAGACCCAAGACGACGGTTCCATGAGTGATTCGGTTCATCCGGCGAGAGGAGGTCAGTCCTCCTTCTTCTCCTCGCCACCCTCGGCCGCCGCCTCGGCGCCCTCGGCAGCCTCGGCGCCCTCCTCGCCCTCGGTGGTGGTCTCCTCCTCGGCCTTGATGGCGTGGACCGAGGCCACGACGGCCTGGCCGTCGGTCATGAGCTCGACCCCCTCCGGAAGCGTGATGTCGGAGGCATGGAGGCTCTGGTGCAGGTGCAGCTCGGAGGCATCGACCACGATGGACGCAGGAATGTCCTTCGGCAGGCACGCCACCTCGAGCTCGCGGACGTTGGGCTCGAGACGACCACCCTCGGTCTTCACGCCGACCGGCTCGCCGGTGAGCTCGACCGGGACGGTGAGACGCAGCGTCTTGCTCTCGTCGATGCGGACGAAGTCGGCATGCAGGACGGCCTCGGTGACCGGGTGGACCTGGAAGTCCTTGATCATCGCCGGGCGGGTCTGGTCGGTGCCCTCGAGCTGGAGCGAGAAGATGGTGTTCTCACCCTTCTCGGAGGCCAGCAGCTTGTCGAAGACCTTGGCCTCGACGCCGATGGCAACGGGGTCCTTGCCATCGCCGTAGACCACGGCGGGCACGGTGCCCTCGCGACGGAGCCGGCGAGCGGCGTTGGTGGAGGCCGCTTCGCGACGGGTGACGGTGACGACTTGGTAGGACATCGGCTTGCTTCCGGATGGGTGGGCTCGAGACGCGGAAGGTTCTGGCGTCCCGGCGGAGTCGGTCAGGCGAAGAGCGAGGTGATCGAGGTTTCCTCGTGAGTGCGCTTGATGGCCTCGCCGAAGGTCCGCGCCACCGAGAGCTGCTTGATCTTGGGCGAACGCTTCTCTTGGAGCGGGATGGTGTCGGTGACGATGAGCTTCTCGAGCTGGGACTCGTCGATGCGCTCGACGGCCGGGCCCGAAAGCACGGGGTGCGTCGCGAAGGACAACACCTTGGTGGCGCCCTTCTCCATGAGGACCTCCGCAACCTTGCAGAGGGTCCCGGCGGTGTCGACGATGTCGTCGACGATCACGCAGGTGCGCCCCTCGACCTCACCGATGACGTTCATGACCTCGGCGACGTTGGCGGCGGGACGCCGCTTGTCGATGATGCCGAGGTCGGCCTTCAGCCGCTTGCCGAAGGCCCGGGCTCGCTCCACGCCGCCGGCGTCGGGCGAGATGATGACCAGGTCGTCGACGAACTGCGTCCCGAGGAAGTCGACCCCCACCCGCGAGGCGTAGAGGTGGTCGTGCGGAACGTCGAAGAAGCCCTGAATCTGCGCGGCGTGGAGGTCCATCGTCATGACCCGGTCGACACCGGCCCGGACGATGAGGTCGGCGACCAGCTTCGCGGAGATCGGAACGCGAGGCCGGTCCTTCCGGTCCTGACGGGCGTAGCCGTAGTACGGGAGCACCGCGGTGATGCGCCGAGCGGAAGCCCGCTTGAACGCATCGATCATGACGAGGAGCTCCATCAGCGTCTCGTTGACCGGCGTGCAGGTCGACTGGACGATGAAGATGTCCGCGCCTCGGACGTTCTCCTGGATCTGACAGTAGGTCTCACCGTCAGAGAAGGAGCGCAGGTCGACCCGGCCCGGCTCGATGCCGAGGTACGAGCAGATCTCCCTGTGAAGCTCGGGGTTCGATCGGCCCCCGAAGACCTTCAGGTGGTTGGACACCAGGTGCTCCCATGAGACGTCGAGAGGGTGGGCGCAGTCACCACACTGAAAGTGCAGTGCTCCACCGTTTCAGCGTGGTCTCGCACCACGCCGAGGCTCTGCCGATCCACCCTGAGCGACGCTGGAGAAGGCCGGATTTTAGGGAGGCGTGAACAGGGCCGTCAAGGCGACTTCGACCCTTCCGGCACCGGGCTGATTCGCCCCACGGCTCGTCCCGGGTCGGTCGCAAATCGGAGGGGAACGGAAGCCCCCCTCCGAGACCCCGAAAATCGTTCGCCTCAGCGGCCCGAGCCCGATCCGTGAGCGATCTTCGGCCAGTAGGTCGCGAAGTCGAACTCGGGGCTGTTGTCGGGGTCGTGGCAGCCCACGCAGCCGGCCTCACCGACCGGTCCCATCTCGACACGCCCCCCCGAAGCGGCATGCTCGCGGCCCGGACCATGGCAGGCCTCGCACTGGACGTCCGCGAGCTGCCGGGTCTCGCTCAGGCTGAGGAAGCCCCCCTCCTGGCCGAAGCCGGTCGAGTGGCAGCTCGTGCAGTCCGGGGTGAACTCGGAGCCGGCCTTCACCAGCGTCTCCATCGCGTGGGCGTGCTTGCTCCCCTCCCAGGCCAGGTACTCCTGAACGTGGCAGGCGCGACAAGACTCGGCGGCCACGTGATTGGACCTCTTCCGCCGGGGGCTGGCCGCCGCGCGGGCCTGGGCCTCCTCGCGGTGAATGTCGTTGACCTCCCTCGTGACCGTCCGCTGCAGCTCCCGCGCGTCGGCATCGTTGGGGAAGCGCCTCTCGAGCTCGTGGTAGCGGCTCCTGAGCAGGGGCACGTCGGCGTCGCGCGGGGCGACGTTCATCTCGATGACGAGCCGGCCGCGATCTCCGGCGTAGGCAAAGCGGACGTCGCCGACCTGCTCCGAGAGCCGAGACTTGCCTGCCGTGCCGAGGATGAGGTCGACCCCGACGAGCTCGTCGTCGAGGGCCTTCATGTCGTCGGGAGGCACCGCCGCCAGGACCACGGTGAGATCGACCCCCGCGTCGCTGAGGCGCTGCTTGCCCTGCTTCAGAGCGATGGCGAGCGGCAAGACCGACAGCTCCCGGTCACCCAGGAGGGCCTCCGGCGCGTCTTCGGCAGGAAGCTGCATCAACCCCAGAAGCCCGAGCCGCCGCTTCCCCACCTCGACGACCAGGTGGTCGGCCCAGGGAACCGGCTCACCGTCGGTGGCTTTCAGGGAGGAGGAGAGCAGGGGCAACGCCTCCTCCTTCGCCAGCGCCACGTACTCCGCGAGGCCATGGCCCAGCTCCCCCGCCGCCAGGTTGAGGGCGGTCGCCTCGAGCCGACCGAGGATCTCGAGCTGAGCGCGGGTCTTCCGGACGGCAGCGGCGTGGGGAGCCCCGGGAGCCACCAGGTCGCCGGCATCGAGCCAGAGCCGCGGGACGTCCGGGAGGCTCTCGGCGTACAGGCCGTCGAGCCCGACGCGGCGACCGAAGCCCCCAGATTGGTTGCTCGTGCAGCCGCAGGGCTCGTGCCAGCCCGCGATGCCTCCGGTCGAGAGGAGGACGAAATCGATGGGGCCGGGATGACGCTGGACCTGCTCGCGCGACCAGTCGAGGTCGACGTCGGCGTCGCTGAGACCGGCAGCCAGAGCCACGCCGGCAGCGAGCAGGGGGAGCCAGGGGGCCAGGGGAAGCCAGCGGCGCAGCCGAGCACCGACGGTGTCCCTCTCGTTCGCAGGTCTCGTCTTCACGGAGGGCAAGGTACTCACCGGTCCGACCGATTTCCACTTCCTCGACGCCCGGGCTTCGGCCAAGATCGGTCAACTCGCGAGCGAAGCGAAGCCCGTTTTCGGGCTCCGACTCGGTCTCGCATCGGAGACCGCCCGCCCATGGCCGCCCGTCGCTCCTCCCTCCTGGTGATCGTCGAGACGGTCCTCGTGCTCGTCGTGGGCGGCCTCATCGGCTCGGCCCTGGCCGGGCTCGGTCAGACCCTCCTGGGCGACGGCCCCGCCCTGCGCTTCCTGACCAGGACCTGGCGGGTCGGGCTCGAGCCACCGGCCAAGGTCGACCTCGAGATCCTCCGCTTCACCTTCGGAGCGACGCTCGACGTCGGCGTGCTCACCGCCGTCGGTGTCTTCCTCGCCCTCTGGCTGTACTGGAAGCTGCGGTGAGCGGCGACGCTCGCGTCCTGACGCTGGCCTCGGCGTCACCGCGACGTCGTGAGCTGCTCGACTCCATCGGGGTGCGCTTCGTGGTCCGCCCCTCCCCCGCAGAAGAGCCGAGCGCCCGGGGCGAGAGCGACCCGGAGGACTACGTCCGACGCTGCGCGGCGCTGAAGGCACGGGCGGTGGCGGAGACGACCGAGGGCGGACTGGTGCTCGGCTCCGACACCGTGGTCGCCCTGGCTTCGGGACGCATCCTCGGGAAGCCTCGCGACGACGCCGAGGCGGCCGAGATGCTGCGCGAGCTCTCGGGTGCCCAACACCGAGTGTGGAGCGGGGCCTGCCTCGTGAACGCCGGCACCGGCCAGGAAGCGGTGACGGCCGTGGCCACCGGCGTCACCTTCGCCGAGCTCTCCGACGAGTTCATCGACCGCTACGTGGCGACCGGTGAGCCCCTGGACAAGGCGGGAAGCTACGGCGCTCAGGGCCGGATGGGCTCCCACGTCACCCGCGTCGACGGGAGCTGGACCAACGTGGTCGGCCTGCCGCTGGAGATCCTGCCGGGCCTGTGGCGCGAGCTCGGCCACGAGCTGCACGACTGGCAGGCCTGGTGAGCCCGAAGCGGCACGCCCAGCCTACTTCAGCCGCAGCTCGACCTCGACCCCCTCGATCGCTCGAGCACTGGGGTCGACCAAGTCGGCCTTGAGGACCTTGATGTCGGACAGCGTCGGCGCCGCGTCGCGGTAATGGATGGGGATCGTGGCGAGGGTCTGGACGGCTGACTGACCCATGCCCGCACAGCTCCACTGGAGGAGCCCGGGCTCGTTCGGGTTGGCGGCCGAGAGGTAGCCGTTGAGCGAGTCGGACAGGACCGGCTCACCGGCCACGAAGCGGTCGCTCGCATAGCCGAGGTCGAGCTGGATGCCGCCGAGGGTCACCGCCTTGGAGAGACTCACCTCGACCTGGGTGACGCCCTTGGCCTGACTCGGCTTGAGACCGGGCACGGGCGTCGGGGCGTTCGCCGGACGACGGCTGGTCTGGGTCGTCGGAGCCGGAGCGGTCGCGGGCGTGGCGCCCTCGCCCGACGGGGCGTCGGTCTTCGGAGAGCCTCCGCCACCGCAAGCGGCGAGGGTCAGCGCGAGGGCGGCGAGGACGACGTGGGCACGGCGATTGTCGAACATCGGGGGCTCTCCGAGAGAACTGAGCCGAGATCCTAGTTTGTTGCCCGGCCCCTCCGCCACATTTCACTTTTTGGTTCTTGGTCCGGAAAAGTGAACGGACCGAAGGCCGCGTTGTTAGGGTCACTCCTGTCACGGCCCCAAGAGCTCCTCAGTCCGGCCAGTGACCACGAGGATGGCCTGGTGAAGAGGTTCAAGTCCGAGGGAGGCTCGCTGATCGAGCTCGTGCTGCGACGACTCGACTGGTTCCGAGTCGGGATGACGCCCCGCAAGCTCCTGAATCAGGTTCGGTCCATCGGGCAGTTCCTCACGAAGAGCGAGACCGCCAGCGCCTTCCCGGTGATCGTCAAGGTCGACATCTCACCGGCTTGCAACCTGCGCTGCCCCTCCTGCGTTCACGCCGCGCCCGGCGACGACCCCGTGCTCCAGGAGCAGGAGCTCTCGGGTCGTCAGCGAATGGACGTCACGCGCTTCGCCGAGCTGATGGAGCAGCTCCGTGGCAAGAGCAGCCTGGTCTCCCTCTACTACCTGGGCGATCCCCTCGCGCATCCCCAAGTCGAGGAGCTGTGCGGAATCGCCCGCGACGCCGGTCTCGGCGTCCACCTGAGCACCAACTTCAGCTTCCGACTGAGCGACGAGCGCATCCGCCGGCTCGTGAGCTGCGGCGTGACCGAGCTGACCATCGCCTTCGACGGGATGACGCAGGAGACCTACGAGCTCACCCGGGTCGGCGCCAGGGTCGAGTGGGTGGTCGACAACCTCGAGCGGCTCTGCGCCGCCAAGCGGGAGCTGGGCCTCAGCCTGCCGACCATCGAGGTCCAGTACATCAAGTTCCAGCACAACCTGGGCGACCTCGAAAAGGCAGAGGCATTCTGCGAGCGGATCGGCGTGGACCGCTTCTCCACCTTCTGGGGCACGTACAGCAACTACGTGGACCACGGACCGGACCGTGTCGAGGTCGTGGGTCCGAGACCGGCCGCCCGAACGCCTCTTTGCTCCTGGCCGCACTTCAACACGCTGATCAAGTTCAACGGCGACGTCATCCCCTGCTGCTGGTACCGCGCTGGTGATCAGTACGCGCCGTCCCGCGACATGAGAGTCGTCGGCAACGTGTTCGAGACCCCTCTCGAGGAGATCTGGAACTCGCCTGCCTACGAGACCATGCGCGCGATGGTCAACGACCCCGAACGCGCCTCGCGACAGCTCGACGAGTCCGAGGACTCCTTCTGTCACGGCTGCCCCAAGCTCTACGTGACCAAGCGCGACGTCTCCTGGCTCGCGGCGAGCGAGCTGTCCTGGGACGAGGTCTTCACCATGGGACCGAAGGGCGACCCGATCCGACGACCCGAGACGATCCCGGTCCAGATCGAGAAGGCCTCGACGGGCTGAGCTCGGGTCGCTCTGGCATCATTGGACGGTGCACTTACGTCATCGCCATCGGCCGCTTCGGACCCGGCACGGTTTTCGTCGCCGGTAACCGCGACGAAGCTCTCGACCGCCCCTTTCTCCCGCCGGCCCTCACTGAGCTCGACGGTCGCACGGTCCTCACCTCACTCGATCACCGAGGTGGATCCAACCTGGGTACCGACGGCCATCGAGTGGTGGCGCTCACCAACGCCCCGGGCCCGTCGCCCTCGCCGAACGCGCGCAGCCGGGGGCTTCTCGTCACCGACTTGCTCGGTGCCGGTCTCGGATCGGTCGATCGAACGGCAGTGCTCGACGTCGTGCGCTCGCACGACCACGGCCCCTTCCATCTCCTCGTGGCCGATACCAACGGTGCCCTGGCGATCTCTCACGTCGACTCGGGACTGCGCATGCGGCACTGGGCCGAGGGCTCGTTCGTCCTCCACTTCCTCCACGAGGCGCCCCTGTCCCTCGCCGAGGACGAGCTACCCCGCGCCGGCATGGAAGGCCTCGCCGGTCTCGATGAAGTCGCCACGGCGACGGCCGACCTGCTCCGCTCGCACGAGGCCTGGCCGGTGACCGGTCATCCCCCCTGCCGCCACGGCGAGACCCGCGGCACGGTGTCGACCTTCGAGCTCTTCCTCGACCCGCACTGTCCCGAGCGCGCCGGGATGCTGTTCGGCAGCGGCCCGACCTGCGAGGCCGAGCGCGTCGAGTGTCCGTGGCCGCTGGCGAACTGACGAGAAGCAGCTCCTACGGACAGGCCGGCAGTGCTCCGGGATTCAGCGTCTCGCGCACCGGCGACGGAGTGAGCAGCGGACCGAGCCCGCAGTCGTTGTCCGCCAGCACGAGGTAGTACCGGCCGACGGTGGCACCCGCGTCCGCGTCGCTCCACGACGGTGCGTTGTTCGCCGTCAGGAGACAGGCCGAGTCGAAGCCGCCCTCCGAGCGCAGTGTCGCCAGCTCTCCCTGCACGACGCGGTGCACCGCTTCCGCATCGGAGAAGCCCGTCATCGGCGGCTGCCAGGACAGGGCCGAGCTGCCGGCCTGCCAGGCCACGCGCAGGTCCTCGACCCGGCCAGCGGGCACGGGGTCACCGGGCTCGCTCGGCGCACAGTCCAGGGAGTTGAGATGACCGTCGCCGTCGATGTCGGGATCACAGGCATCACCCTCACCGTCGACGTCGAGATCGGCCTGGTCGGCGTTGTCGGTCTCGGGGCAGTTGTCGACCTCGGCGCAGAGACCGTCGGCGTCCGCGTCGTTGAGCGCATCGAGCGGACAGGCGTCGCAGGCGTCACCCACGTCGTCGCCGTCGCCGTCTTCCTGCGCCGCGTTGTTCAGCTCGGGACAGTTGTCGACGTCGGCGCAGAAGCCGTCGGCGTCCGCGTCGTCGAGGGCGTCGAGCGGACAGGGATCACAGGCATCGCCCGTGCCGTCGGCATCGAGGTCGACCTGCAGCGGGTTGCCGAGATCGGGACAGTTGTCGAAGTTGGCGCAGAGACCGTCGGCGTCCGCGTCGTCGAGAGCGTCGTGAGGGCAGGGATCGCAGGCATCGCCCGGTCCGTCGCCGTCCCAGTCTTCCTGGTAACGGTTGTAACTCTCGGGGCAGTTGTCGACGTCGGCGCACCAGCCGTCGTCCTCGATGTCGTCGAGGGGATCGTTGGGACAGTCGTCGCAGAGATCACCCGCCCCGTCGGCATCGGAGTCGAGCTGATCGGTGTTCGGCACGCCCTGGCAGTTGTCGTCCACGTCGGCGACGAGGTCACCGTCGCGATCGGCGGAGGGCGTCACCCACAGCGCCAGCGGCGGCCCGAGCCCGGCCGGCGGGTCGAAGTACTGATCACCTGCCGTCAAGAGGCGGTTGCGCTCCCACTCCTCGTCACCGGTGGTGCAGTCGTACCAGCGCAGGTCGAAGAGGTCGCCGGGAAGATCGGCCAGGCCCATGGTCGGCCCGGCGGAGAAGTCGCGCGTGTAGGCGATGTAGCTCGTGCCCGGGTTGGCCATGACGTAGGTCGTGCCGTCGAGGCCGAGCTCGTCCATGGGGTGCATGGTGTTGAAGTCGGTCGACTCGAAGAACTCCTGCTGGACGCGGTAGCTCGCGAGGACTTCGTCGGGCATGAGCGGCGGCTCGGTGCGATCGCTGCCGCCGCCGTCGTAGAGCGAGAGGAAACCAGCCGAGCCGCCGACCGCCATGCCCCAGTTGACGTCGATCTGGACGTCCAGCGGCAAGCCCGCGTGATCGCGGAGGAAGGTGCCGTCCGGCTCGGTGAAGTGACTCCAGAGCTCGGTCATCATGACCGCATAGCCCCGGTCGCGACCGATCTCGTAGTTGTGCACCACGAAGTCGTGCGGGTACTGGTAGCAGCCCGTGCCCGTGTAGACCCCGAGGGTGAACATGTCGATGGGGTCATCCTCGTCGGTCGGCGCGATGAGCCCGTCGCAGCCGGGGGCCGAGCCGCGGCCCTGGAAGTGATGGATGCCGACCACGTGATCGTGGTCGTCCGCGTCGGCCACGATCTGCGCGAGGTTGCGAAGACGGGGGCCCGACCAGCCGCGGATCTCCGGCTCCTCGATCAACACCCACATGATGTTCCGCAGGTGCTCGAAGCGATTGACCATCGCCGCGAAGAACTCCGCTTCTTCCGGCGGCACGTCGTCACCGGCGCTGCCCCAGGGCCGCGTGCCGCTGTCGTAGAAGATGAAGTGAACGACGATCTTGTTCTCCTCCATCAACGTGAACCACTCGTCCCAACCGTCCAGCAGGGTGTCCGACAAGCCGTTGCTCAGACGCCCGTCGATCCCCGGGTTGTGATCGGCCGCCCCGTCGGCGCCGACGCGGTTCGCGATGAGATAGAGCCCGTTGCCACCATGGGTGATCATGGAGTTGAGGATGTCGAGCTGGTCGCCGTCACGGGTGTCGTCGGGCAGGCGCATCCCGCGGTAGAGGAAGCCCTCCGGATCACCGGGTCCCGCGATGAAGGCCGGGCCCTCTCCCAGCCACACCATCTGCATGGGGTTGTCGGGGTCGATGACGAGCTGACCCGGCATGGGCTGAGCCGAAGCGCCGACGGCGAACAACACCAACAGGGGAAGAACGCGAACGCAGGCAGCTCTCAGGGACATGGCGGCAGGCTCTCGAGGGGGATCGTCTCGCGGCCGGGAACGACCGGGAGCAAGGAACCGAGCCCGCAGTCGTTCTCCGCGAGC
Organism: Acidobacteriota bacterium; assembly: GCA_039029535.1. Classification (GTDB taxonomy): domain Bacteria; phylum Acidobacteriota; class JBCCFW01; order JBCCFW01; family JBCCFW01; genus JBCCFW01. The sequence continues at coordinate 3,006 of JBCCFW010000089.1, read as the reverse complement.
ACCAGGAAGTAGTCGTCAGTCGCTCCCGTCGCTCCGCCGAGGGCGACGTGCACGGCACCGTGGCCGCTGCGGGTCAGGCAGGAGTCGTCGAAGCCCCGTGTCGAGCGCAACAGGCCGAGGTCTCCGTGCAAGACGACGTGAACGGCCGCCGGGTCCGAGAAGCCGGTCAGCGGCGGACGCCAGTCGAGCATGAGGTCGTCGTCGGACCGCGCCACTCGCAGCAGCTCGGCCGGTGACGCGGCCTGCCCGTCACCGGGCTCGCGGGGAGCGCAGTCGACGTCGTTGAGGTGACCGTCACCGTCGAGGTCGAGGTCGCAGGCATCACCGATGGCGTCGTCGTCGAGATCCTCCTGGGCGGCGTTGTCGATCTCGGGACAGTTGTCGACGTCCGCACAGAGCCCATCGCCGTCACCATCGTCGAGAGCGTCGAGCGGACACGGGTCGCACTCATCGCCCGCCGCGTCACCGTCGAGGTCGACCTGCAACGGGTTGGGCATCTCGGGGCAGTTGTCGAAGCTCGCGCAGAAGCCGTCACCATCTCCATCGTCGAGCGGGTCGTAGCGACAGGGGTCACAGGCGTCGCCTGCCCCGTCCATGTCCCAGTCGCTCTGCACGGGATTGCTCGCCTCGGGACAGTTGTCGACGTCGGCACACCAGCCGTCACCCTCGGCGTCGTCGAGGGGATCGAGCACGCAGGGGTCGCAGACGTCGCCCCCACCGTCGCCGTCGGCGTCGGCTTGATCGTCGTTGGCGATCTCGGGGCAGTTGTCGATGACGTTGGCCACGCCGTCGGCGTCGAGGTCGGCGGCTGGCCCCAGCCAGAACGCGAGCTGCGTGCCGAGCGCAGCCGGCACCGGGAAGCTCGCGTCACCATCGGGCAGGTTCACGTTGGTCTCGAGAACCTCGTCACCGGTCACGCAGTCGAGCCAGCGCAAGTCGTAGACCCCGGCCGTCAGGTCACCCAGTCCCATCGAGGTGACCGCCGTCTCGGCGTAGGCGATGTAGCTCGTGCCCGGGTTCGCCAGGACCCAGGTCGTCTCCTCGCGCGCGAGATCGTCGGCCGGCTGCATGGTCGCGAAGTCGGTCGACTCGAAGAAGAGCTGCTGGACACGCAGCGCTTCCAGCTTGTCGTCAGGCGGAAGCTGGTTGCCACGTCCGCCCTCGTAGAGGATGAGGTGCCCGGCACCGCCGCCCATGGCGACGTCCCAGTGCAGCATTCGGAAGTCGGCGATCGGGTAGCGTCCCGGGTCGCGCCCCCAGCGCACGGTGCTCACGAGCTCGGCGAGGACGACGCCGTAGCCGCTGGCCTGGCCGTCCCAGTAGTTCTTCACCACGAACTCGTGAGGCGGGAGGTCGCGACAGCCGGTGGCGGTGACCGAGTATCCGAGGGCGTGGATGTCGATGCCCGCCGTGTCCTCGGTGAAGAGCCCGTTGCAATCGAGGGAGGTGCCCCGCCCCTGGAAGTGATGGAGGGCGACGGGATGACCGTGGGGATCGGCGGCCTTGATCGCGGCGGCCTGGTTGACCTGCCGACCGGGCGTGAAGGTGAGGTCGGCTTCCTCCGAGACGATCCAGATGACGTTCTTGAGATGCGCGAAGCGAGAGACGATCGCCTCGAAGTACTCGCGCTCGCCGTCCGGGACGGCGTCACCGGCGTTGCCCCAGGGGCGCGTGCCGTCGTCGAACAGGAAGAACCAGGTGAGGATCTCGTTCTCGTCCATGCGGGTGAGCCACTCGTCCCACTGGTCGAGAGTCGCGTCCGAGAGCCCTGCGCTGAGCACCCCGCCGATGCCCGGGTTCTGATCCGCCGGGCCGTCGCCACCGCAGCAGCGCATCGAGAGGATGTAGAGCGCGTTCCCCCCGTGCGTGATCATCGTGTCGATCTGCGCGTGCTGAGGTCCGTCGCGGGTGTCGTCGGGCTGGCGCGTGCCCAGGTAGAGGAAGGCCTCGGGATCCCCGGGACCAGCCAGGTACACGTTCCCCCCACCGACGCGCCGAATCTGGCCGAAGTTGTCAGGGTCCATGACGACCTGACCATCCATCGGTGCAGCAACGGCGAGACGGCCCGCGGCGGCTGCCAGCAAGAGCAGCCCGGCCAAGCGAGCGAAATGTCTCATGAGCCCCCCGGGGCTTCCCCACGCGAGTCGTTCAGAAAATTATCGGACCGCCCGTGCACGCATGTGTGTCCATGTGGCACTCTTGTTAAGGCTGCGGCTGCCCTGATCCATATCCTCCGCAGAGGCAGTAGTGGTCTCCTCGGAGATCTCCGGTTTCATCCTCAAGGGTGTGCCCCTTCCAGAGGTCCCGTTGTCCGCCTCAGGCTCACCATCCAACGTGTGGCCCTTCCCACCGACGCTGGGACGGGGGTCGTTCATCAGCCGACGTCAGCACCGAACTGAACTCACCCTTGAACACAGGCACGGCCTGCTCACTGTGGCTAGAATGCACGTTCGCGTGATGTTGCACAGAAGTGCCAAACGTCCTCGGGAGGCGACTGGCGAGTATACCACGGGTGCGCCGTCCATCAGAACTGGTCTGAGCACTATCGTTGCTCACAGCTTACCACGGGCGTCTCTGCAACATAAAAGTTGTTCAAGAAGGTGTTTGTCTTCGCCAACATCCACAGTACTCCCGGGCCTGTCATGTGCACAACTATTTGGTTCGTTATGCCCTGTAGTATCTCGACGCCAAAGTGTCAGGAACTCACCATCTTCATTTTTTAACATGTTACAAGAAATTCTGCACCCATAGGGGCAGCGGTAGGCGTTGCAAGGGCATTCGACGGACTTGGTGCTGTTGGACGACTGGGTTGGGGGTGCTTCAGGCCCCCAGCGGGCGCAGCCACTCTGCCATCTTACTACCTTGGGATTAAACAGGTTGAGAATGTGTCTTCCTTGTTGCACGCACACGGGCGCTGCCTTCAGGACCAGGTGCTGCTGTTTCGTGGAATAGCTGCAACCATTGTTCAGTCTCCGCAGAATAGTGCACGCAATTTGGCCTTCCTGT
>JBCCFW010000088.1:0-30697 GCA_039029535.1 Acidobacteriota bacterium | reverse complement strand
GGTCAAGATCCTCCAGCCGCAGTTCGAGGGTCAGACCAAGACCAAGCTCGGCAACTCCGAGGTCAAGAGCTTCGTCGAGAGCATGGTCAACGAGAGCCTCGCGGCCTACCTCGAGGAGAACCCGCGCATCGCGAAGGTCGTGGTGGGCAAGGCGGTCGACGCCGCTCGGGCCCGCGAAGCGGCCCGCAAGGCACGCGATCTCACCCGTCGCAAGTCGGCGCTCGACTCCGGCGGCCTGCCCGGCAAGCTGGCCGACTGCCAGGAGAAGGATCCCGAGAAGGCCGAGCTCTACCTGGTCGAGGGCGACTCCGCGGGCGGCTCCGCCAAGCAGGGTCGCGATCGGAGCTTCCAGGCCATTCTTCCGCTGCGCGGGAAGATCCTCAACGTCCAGCGGGCACGGCTGAACAAGGTCCTCAGCAACCAGGAGATCCTCTTGCTCATCCAGGCCCTCGGGGCCGGGATCGATCAAGACCTCGACCTCGAGAAGCTGCGCTACCACCGCGTCATCATCATGACTGACGCCGACGTCGACGGCAGTCACATCCGCACGCTGCTGCTGACCTTCTTCCACGGTCACTACCGCGAGCTCATCGAGCGCGGCTACCTCTACATCGCTCAGCCGCCGCTGTTCCGGCTCAAGCGGGGCAAGGACGAGGTCTACCTCAAGGACGAGGCCGAGCTCACCCGCGCGTTGATCCAGCAGGCCTGTCACGACGCCGTGGTGGTCGTCGGCGAAAAGCAGCGTCCCATCGAGGCCGACGAGCTGCAGGTCTTCGTCGAGCGGCTCGAAGAGCTCGGTGCCGCGCGTGAGCGTCTTCTCATGCGCTACCCCGAGGAGCTGTTCAAGACCCTGCTCGCCGCCGACATCGAGCCGCTGATCGAGGGTCACCTCTTCGCCGACCAGGCCGAAGCCGCGCCGGTGATCGAGGCGCTCGACGCTCAGGACATCGCCCACGACCTCGTCGAGGTCGCGCGGCCGGTGGAGACCGAGAGCGACGACGGCGTGAGCGACGAGGCGGGTGAGGGCGACGACGCCCCGGCGCCGGAGCGTGAGGTCGAGATCGCCTACCGCTGCCTGGTCGACGGTCACGACCTCAACGCCCTGCTCTCGTCGAAGCACTACCTGCGCACTCGCGTGCTCGAGGCCGAGCTCGCCGAGCTCTCGCAGGGACCCTACGTGCTGACCAAGGGCGAGACCCGGGTCGAGCACGACGACCGTTGGGAGTTCGTCGAGGCCCTCAAGGATCGCGGCAAGAAGGGCGCCAGCGTCCAGCGCTACAAGGGTCTGGGCGAGATGAACCCTGAGCAGCTCTGGGAGACCACGATGGATCCCGAGCGGCGCAAGTTGCTGCAGGTCCGCATCGAGGACTTCGAGGCCGCTGAGGAGATCTTCGACGTGCTCATGGGCGACGTCGTCGAGAGCCGACGTCGCTTCATCGAGGTCAACGCGCTGGAGGCCGACAACATCGACATCTGATCGCGACGCCGCGGTCGGGTGAGAGTGAACGGCGTGGAGCAGTGAAGCAGGTTCGGTCCGGGATCAGGTGAGCGCATGAGCAGCATTGGAGAAGTCCTCCCTACCAGCATTCGAGACGAGATGGAGCAGTCCTATCTCGCCTACTCGATGTCGGTCATCATCGGCCGCGCCCTCCCCGACGTGCGGGACGGTCTCAAGCCCGTGCATCGTCGTGTCCTGCACGCGATGAACGAGCAGAGCAACACGCACGCTCGGCCGTACAAGAAGTCGGCCCGCATCGTCGGCGACGTCATCGGCAAGTACCACCCGCACGGTGACTCGGCCGTCTACGACACCATCGTCCGGATGGCGCAGGACTTCTCCCTGCGCTACCCGCTCGTCGACGGTCAGGGCAACTTCGGCTCGGTGGACGGCGACCCGCCGGCGGCCATGCGCTACACCGAAGTCCGGATGCAGCGCATCACGCAGGCGCTCCTCAACGACATCGACAAGGACACCGTCGACTTCATCCCCAATTACGACGGTCAAGACACCGAGCCGACCGTCCTGCCCACGCGCCTGCCCAACCTCCTGGTCAACGGCAGCTCGGGCATCGCGGTGGGGATGGCGACCAACATCCCGCCCCACCATCTCGGCGAGGTCATCGAGGCGGTCATCCGCTGCATCGAGCACCCGGAGACCTCGGTCGAGGACCTGCTCGACGTCGTGAAGGGCCCCGACTTCCCCACCGCCGGCCTCATCATGGGCGTCTCCGGCATCCGTGAGGCCTACCGCAACGGCCGCGGCCGGGTGGTCATGCGGGCTCGCACCGAGATCGAGGAGAACGAGAAGACCGGCAGGCAGGCCATCATCGTCCGCGAGCTGCCCTATCAGGTGAACAAGGCGGCGCTGGTCGAGAAGATCGCCGAGCTGGTTCGCGACAAGAAGATGACGGGCATCTCGGATCTCCGCGACGAGTCCGACCGCGACGGCATGCGGATCGTCATCGAGATCAAGAAGAACGAGGTCGCCCAGGTCGTCCTCAACAACCTCTTCAAGCACACCAGCCTCCAGACCAGCTTCGGCGTGAACATGGTGGCCATCGTCGACGGTCAGCCGCGCACGCTGAACCTCCTCGACTGCATCCGCCACTTCATCGAGTTCCGCCGTGACGTCGTCACCCGACGCACCCGCTTCGAGCTCGCCGAGGCCGAGAAGCGCGCCCACATCCTGGAAGGGCTCAAGATCGCCCTCGATCATCTCGACGAGGTGATCAAGCTCATCCGCTCCAGCGACAGCCCGCAGGCGGCCAAGGAAGGCCTGCGGCTCAAGTTCAAGCTCAGCGACGTCCAGGCCCAGGCCGTGCTCGACATGCGCCTGCAGAAGCTGACCTCGCTCGAGCGCGACAAGATCGTCGAGGAGTACGAAGAGGTCCTCCGGCTCGTCGCCAAGCTCGAGGAGATCCTCGCCAACCCGAAGCTCGTCGATCAGATCGTCATCGACGAGTCGAAGCAGCTCCTCGAGGAGCACGGCGACACGCGACGCACGGAGATCCGACCCGACGAGTCCGAGTTCGACAAGGCCGAGCTCATCGCCGACGAAGAGATGGTCATCACCGTCTCGCATCGCGGCTACATCAAGCGCAGCCCGCTGACCGAGTACCGGGCGCAGAAGCGCGGCGGCAAGGGCCGCACGGGGATGACCACCCGCGACGAGGACTTCGTCGAGCACGTCTTCGTCGCCACCGCCCATGACTCGCTGCTGGTCTTCACCGAGCAGGGCAAGGTCCACGCGCTGCCGGTCTGGGACATCCCGCAGGTCGGCATCGCCGCCAAGGGCCAGAACATCGCCAACCTGCTCATGCTGCCGAGCGACGACAAGCTCAAGTCCATGCAGGCGGTGCGACGCGACTGGCTCAAGGAGGACGGCCGCTTCCTCATCTTCGCCACCAAGCGGGGCTACGTGAAGCGGATGGCCCTCAACGCCCTCGCCAACATCCGCCAGGGCGGCATCATCGCCACCGCCATCATGGAAGACGACGAGCTCATCGGCGTCCGGCTGACCGAGGGCAACGCCCACGTCATCATGGCCACTCGCCAGGGTCAGTCGGTGCGCTTCGAGGAGGAGAACGCTCGGGCCATGGGTCGCACGGCCCGGGGCGTCATCGGCATCCGCCTCAAGGCAGACGACGAGCTCGTGGACATGACCTGCTTCGAGGGTGAAGAGGGCATGGTCCTCACGCTCTCCGAGCAGGGCTACGGCAAGCGAACGGCGGTGGCCGAGTACCGGGTCCAGAACCGCGGCGGCTCGGGCATCCGCAACTTCAACGTCACCGACAAGACCGGCCTGGTGGCGGGCGTGAAGTTCGTCATCCCCGGTCAGCAGCTCGTGGTCATGAGCGAGCAGGGCAAGGTCCTGAGAGCCGAGGTCGACGAGATCCGCGAGACTGGCCGCGCGGCTCAGGGCGTGCGAACGCTCACCGTGGACGGCGGCGATCGCATCGCCGGGATGGCTCTCATCGACGAGAGAGACGAAACCGAAGACGAAGAGCAGGGTCCGGACGAGACCGGCCCCGATTCCGACAACAAGCCTGAATCGACTGAATCGGACGAGGAGTGAGTCATGAAGTTCTTCCTGGACACGGCTGACATCGGCGAGATCAAGGAAGCCCACTCGATGGGCCTGCTCGACGGGGTCACGACGAACCCGTCCCTGGTCGCCAAGACCGGGCAGTCCTTCGACGAGGTCATCAAGGAGATCCTCGACGTCGTCAAGGGCCCGGTGAGCCTCGAGGTGGTCTCCACCGACACCAAGGGCATGCTCGCCGAGGCCGAGGAGTTGCTCAAGAAGGGCGACCAGGTCGTCATCAAGTGCCCGCTCACCGTCGACGGCCTGAAGGCGACGAAGGCGCTGTCCGACCAGGGCGCGAAGGTCAACGTCACCCTCTGCTTCTCGACCAATCAGGCGCTGCTCGCTGCCAAGGCCGGGGCCGCCTACATCTCGCCGTTCATCGGTCGTCTCGACGACATCGGCCACGACGGGATGGGCCTCATCGGCGAGATCAAGGAGGTCTACACCAACTACGGGTACGAGACCGAGATCCTCGCCGCCTCGATCCGGCACTCCCTGCACGTCGAGCAGGCTGCGCTGGTCGGTGCCGACGTCGCCACCGTCCCGGCCAAGGTGTTCTGGCAGCTCGTCAAGCACCCGCTGACCGACAGCGGTCTCGCCAAGTTCCTCAAGGACTGGGAGAACGTCCCCCAGTAATCGACTCGCCGGTCGCCCGGTGCATCCGTTCGTCCCTCATCGATCGTCGGAGTCCACGTGTCCACGAAGCCCTCCCCGGATCCCCTCGAGGAGCTCCAGCGTCGTCGCGAGCAGGCGCTGGCCGGCGGCGGTCCCCAGCGGATCGAACGCCAGCACTCGCAGGGCAAGCTCACGGCTCGCGAACGTCTCGACCTGCTCCTCGATCCGGGGAGCTTCGAGGAGTTCGACCGACACGTCGTCCATCGTTGTCGGGATCTCGAAGGACAGGAGATCCCCGGCGACGGCGTGATCACCGGTCACGGTCTCATCGAAGGCCGTCGGGTCTTCGTCTTCGCCCAGGACTTCACGGTGTTCGGGGGCTCCCTGTCAGAGACCTACGCCGCCAAGATCTGCAAGGTCATGGACCTGGCGGTGAAGGTGGGGGCCCCGATCATCGGGCTCAACGACTCCGGCGGAGCGCGCATCCAGGAGGGCGTGGTCTCCCTGGCGGGTTACGCCGACATCTTCTTGCGCAACACCATGACCTCGGGCGTGGTGCCGCAGCTCTCGGCGATCATGGGTCCGTGCGCGGGAGGTGCCGTGTACTCCCCGGCCATCACCGACTTCGTGGTCATGGTCGAGGGCAGCTCCTACATGTTCGTGACCGGGCCGGAGGTCATCAAGACCGTCACCCATGAAGAGGTCACGAAGGAGGAGCTCGGCGGAGCCTCCACGCACTCGGCGAAGTCCGGCGTGGCGCACCTCACCTCCCCCGACGACCGGGCCTGTCTCGGTCAGCTTCGGCAGCTTCTCTCGTACCTGCCGAGCAACAACCACGAAGATCCGCCGATCCGCGCGACCGAGGACGACCCCGAGCGCGCGGACGCCTCGCTCGACAAGCTGGTCCCCGCCGATCCCAACCAGCCCTACGAGATCAAGGACGCCATCACCGCCATCGTCGACGACGGCGAGTTCCTCGAGATCCAGCCCGACCACGGTCGCAACCTCGTGGTCGGCTTCGCGCGCCTGGGCGGACGCAGCGTCGGCATCGTCGCCAACCAGCCGGCGGCCCTGGCCGGCTGTCTCGACATCGAGGCCTCGCTCAAGGGCGCTCGCTTCGTCCGCACCTGCGACTGCTTCAACGTGCCGCTCATCGTCTTCGAGGACGTCCCTGGCTTCTTGCCCGGCGTGGGCCAGGAGCACGGCGGCATCATCAAGCACGGCGCGAAGCTGCTCTACGCCTTCGCCGAGGCGACGGTGCCCAAGCTCACCGTCATCACCCGCAAGGCCTACGGCGGCGCCTACTGCGTCATGGCCTCCAAGCACCTGCGCACCGACCTCAACCTCGCCTGGCCCACCGCGGAGATCGCGGTCATGGGTCCGGAGGGAGCGGTCAACATCATCCACCGCCGTCGCTTGGCCGATGCGGAGGACGCCGAGAGCGAGCGCACTCAGCTCGTCGACGACTACCGCGAGAAGTTCGCCAACCCCTACGTGGCGGCCGAGCGCGGCTACGTCGACGAGGTCATCGTGCCGCGCGACACGCGACGCAAGCTCATCCTCAACCTCGAGATGCTGAGCACGAAGCGCGACACCATGCCCCCCAAGAAGCACGGCAACATCCCTCTCTGATCAGATGACTCGGGACGACACGACCATGACGGAGACCGCCACCGTGAAGAGCCAGTACGCCGACACCGGGGTCGACCAGGACGCGACCGGCCTGTCCGCCCTCATCGCCCAGCTCCGCCCGAGCTTCGACAACCACCCGCGAGCGCGCGTGGCGGTCGACCTCGGTCACTACGCCTCCGTGCTCGAGATCCCCGGGCTGCCGGTGGCCATCGCGATCGCCACCGACGGCGTCGGAACGAAGATCCTCGTGGCCGAGATGGCCGGTCGTCACGACACGGTCGGCATCGACTGCGTCGCGATGAACGCCAACGACCTCATCTGCATCGGCGCCGACCCCATCTCGATGGTCGACTACCTGGCGGTGGAGACCCTCGACACTCAGCAGCTCGAAGCCATCGGCAAGGGCCTGGCCGAGGGCGCCCGGCGGGCGGAGATCTCCATCCCCGGCGGCGAGCTCGCCCAGCTCAAGGAGATGATCAAGGGCGTCGAGCCCGGCTCGGGCTACGACCTGGTCGGGAGCTGCGTCGGCATCCTCGAGTCCGGCAAGGCCATCGACGGCTCGCGTGTCGCTCCCGGCGACCGGGTGGTCGGCGTCGCGTCGACGGGGCTCCACTCCAACGGCTTCTCGCTGGCGCGCCGCGTCGTCTTCGGCGACCTGGGTCTGTCCGTCGACGACGAGATGCCCGGCTGCGGTCGCTCGGTGGCCGACGAGCTGCTCGAGCCCACGGCGATGTACGTCAAGGAAGCCAAGGCCATGATGACCGGTCCGGCCGACGTGAAGGCCTTCGTTCACGTCACCGGCGGCGGCTTCCTCAACCTCACCCGCGTGGCGGCCAACGGGATCGGCTTCCACCTCGACGCCCTGCCCGCACCGCCGCCGGTGTTCGCGACCATCGCCTCGGGCGGCAACGTGAGCGCGGCCGAGATGCACGAGGTCTTCAACATGGGCGTGGGCTTCGTGGTCGTCGTGCCCGAGGCCGACGTCGAGACCGTGCGTGAGGCCGCCCGTGCCGAGGGTAAGGAGAGCTGGGACATCGGTCGCATCGTCGCCGACGAGGAGGAGCGCGTGGTCATCGAGCGAGGCGAGGGTCCGCACCTCGAGTCGCGCGACGGTCACTTCGTCGAGACCGACACCTTGGCCGGCCCCTTCGTCCGCTGAATACACGCGAGCGCTTCGTGAGCACCAGCAAGCCCCTCCGTCGGCTCCTCATCGCCAACCGTGGCGAGATCGCCGTCCGCGTCCTGCGCGGCTGTCGTGATCTCGGCGTCTCACCGGTGGCGGTCTTCTCCGACGCCGACCGTCTCGCACGGCACGTGCGGATGGCCGACGCCGCCGTCCGCCTGGGCCCGGCGCCCTCGGCCGAGTCCTACCTGCGCACCGACGCCATCCTCGACGCGGCCCGCGCGACCGAGGCGGACTCGATCCATCCCGGCTACGGCTTCCTCTCCGAGAACGCGGAGTTCGCTCGTGAGGTCATGGCCGCCGGTCTCACCTGGGTCGGCCCACCGCCCGACGCCATCGAGGCCATGGGCGACAAGGGCACGGCCCGCGCGCGGATGATCGAGGCCGGCGTGCCGGTGGTGCCGGGGGTGGGTGAGATCACCGACGAGGAAGCGGCGGCTCGAGCCGAGCGCATCGGCTACCCGGTCATGATCAAGGCAGTCGCCGGTGGCGGCGGCAAGGGCATGCGTCGGGTCGACTCGGCCGAGGAGCTGCCGTCGGCTCTGGCCATGGCGCGGAGCGAGGCAGCTTCCGCCTTCGGCAACGACACGATGGCGCTCGAGAAGTTCCTCGAGCGCCCGCATCACGTCGAGGTCCAGGTCTTCGGTGGGCCCGACGGCAAGAGCATCCACCTCGGTGAGCGGGACTGCTCCACCCAGCGTCGTCATCAGAAGCTGGTGGAGGAAGCTCCGTCTCCCGTCGTCGACGCGCGCCTGCGCGAGGCGATGGGCCAGGTGGCGGTCGCTGCGGCCGACGCGGTCGACTACGTCGGTGCAGGCACCGTCGAGTTCCTCGTCGACCCGCACGACCGCGACGAGAACGGGATGTCGAAGTTCTACTTCCTCGAGATGAACACCCGGCTGCAGGTGGAGCACCCGGTGACAGAGCTCGTGACCGGCACCGACCTCGTCCTCTGGCAGCTCGCGGTGGCGGCCGGTGAGCCGCTGCCGATGAAGCAGGAAGATCTCACCTTGCAGGGTCACGCCCTGGAATGCCGGATCTACGCCGAGGATCCCGAGATGAACTTCGCGCCGTCACCGGGCACGCTGGTCGAGTATCAGCCGCCGGACGGTCCCGGCGTGCGCTGTGACTCGGGCGTCCAGGAAGGCGACGAGATCAGCATCCACTACGACCCCATGATCGCCAAGCTCCTGACCTGGGGTCCGGACCGGCCCGCGGCGATCGAGCGGATGAAGCGCGCGCTCTCCGAGTTCGTCATCTCGGGCCTGCGCACCTCGATCCCGTTCCACCTTCACCTGCTCGATCTCCCCGAGTTCCACGAGGGGTCGGTCCACGTCAACCACGTCGACCGCGCGTTGAAGGACGGCCTCGGCTCCCTCACCGACCTTCCCGAGGACGACCTGCCCCTGGCGGTGTCGGTCGCCGCCCTCGATGAGCTCCTGCACGCACGACGTCACGCCCTGCGACCGGCGCCCACGCTCTCGCCTTGGGCAGAGGGAGGCCGTCGCAGCCTGAAGGAGCGACGCTGATGCGCTTCGAGTACGAGCACGAAGGTCAGCTCCACGTCGTCGATCTCCGCCAGCAACCCGATGGTCGGTATCAGGCGAGCTGGCGGCTGGTGAAGCCGCCGGAGGAGGGTGAGGCCGAGGAGACGACGCTTCAGGAGAAGGTCCTCGACCTCGAGGTCGAGAGCCCGCACGAGGGTCGCTACTCGGTGCTCATGGATCACCGCTCGTGTGAGATCCGCGTCGGGCGTCACGGCGACGAGCGTCGGGTCCGGACGGCGCGGGGTCAGGTGGTGTTCCGCCATCTCGATCCCTACCGAGCGCGAAGCGGCGCCGGTCTCGGCGAAGCCGACGGTCGAGCCGAGGTCGCCTCGCCGATGCCCGGTCGGGTCGTCGAGCTCAAGGTCGCGGTGGGCGACACGGTGGAGGAGGGTCAGACCCTCGTCATCGTCGAGGCCATGAAGATGGCCAACGAGTACCGGTCCCCGATGACCGGAACGGTCTCGGCCGTGAAGGTTGCCGCCGGTGACGCCGTCGATGCGGGCACCGTGCTGATCGTGGTCGAGGCAGCGGACGACTGAAAGTTCTCAGGACGTTGACAGCAAGGAGGGAGCATGGGCTGGTTCGACCGGTTTCGGGCGAAGAAGAAGGAGACGTTCAAGGAGAGGGTCGAGGCCTTCTGGGCCTGGTGGACCGAGGAGTCCGAGAGCCTCTTGGCTCGCGTCGGAAACTCCGAGGACAACGAGAGCCTTCAGCGGGACGTCGGTGAGGCCGTGACTCGACTCGGGCTGGACTTCGCCTGGGAGTTCGGTCCCGGCCCGGAGGGAGACGGGCACTCGTTTGCGCTCTCACCGTCGGGTGACCGCAACCGTCTCTTCCTCGTCTCCTACTGGAGGTCACGCGCTCCGGAGCTTCCCGGTTGGACGTTCCACGCGTCGCGTCAGCCCTTCCCGGAGTCCGGTGACTGGGCGATCAATCTCGGTGGAACCGCCGTGGCGCCCAAGGACGTCTTGCTCGACCTCGCCGTGGACGAGGAGCGGGAGGTCATCCACGTCTTCGCTTGGTGCGAGGCCTTCGAGGAGCTGGAGGAGGACCAGGCGCGACGTCACCTCTTCCTCCTCGTCGACGCGGTGCTCGGGGAGAACGGGACGGAGCGCTGGGTGGGCGTCATCGAGCAAGCCGATCGTCGGCCCGATGCTGCGGTCCCGCTCTCTCGACTTCGCGAGTGGATCCAGGCTGCCGCAACGGAGCGGGGATGGGAGGACCGATCACCCGAGGACGTCTACACGGTGTACGGACTCGAAGAGCCGATCGGTGACTTTCCTCGCGGGGACACGATCGGCGGCACCACGCGCAACACGTCCATCCTGGGTGCCTACTTGGAGGAAGGAGGCCCGATCGAGGATCCCGTGGAGGGCACCGGCGCCGAGTATCTCTTCGCGGTCGTGCCTGGATCCGTCTTCCCTGCGGGTGAGGAGACCTCTGTCAGAGCGGAGCTCGAGGATGCGTTGCAGCAGCGGCTGGGCGAGGCTCAGTCCGGCATGGTGCTGGGCGGTGCCATGGGTCGTGACGCTGGGTACGTCGACCTGCTCGTCTTCGATGGCGACCGGAGCCGCGAGCTCATCGAGGAAGTCTTCGCTGCTCGTGGTCTGACGGGGCATCGTCTCGAGAGCTTCGTCAGGTAGCATCACGCCGTCCTTCGCCGAGGTCGGGAAGGACCACGGCGGATCCCCTCCATGGCGTCTCGACGCAAGAAAGCCGGCAAGAGCGCGACCCAGCCGTCGCCCGCGGAGACAGCGAAGGTCCGGCCGTCGACCCCACCGCCGGCTGCCGTCTCCGCGACGTCCGACGATCCGGTCGCAGCGGCCGACGCCTGGCTCGGCGCGCGGGAGCGCAAGGTCGTCCTCGTCCTGTTCGCTCTGGCGCTGCTGCTCAAGGTCGGTCACGTCCTCGAGGTCAAGGACCTCCCCGACGCCACGACCCATCTCTGGAATCAGAGCGACATGTCGTTCTTCCACGCGTGGGCGTTGCGCCTGTCCGAGGAAGGCGACTGGCTGACCGATGCCGACTTCCATCCTCGGCACGCCTGGCACGGTCTCGTCGCCGCTCAGCACTTCGAGCGTCACCCCGAAGACCAGGCTCGCTACGAAGCGGAAGCCGAGGGGAACCCGCTCTTTCAAGATGCTGCGCACGCTCTCTGGAACCGCTGGTACGGAGGACGTCAGTTCCATCAGGCCCCTCTCTATCCCTACCTCGTCGGGATCACCTACTTCCTGACGGGACAGCGGCCGCTGGTGGTCTTCCTGTGGCAAGCCGTGCTGGGCGCGGTCGGCGTGGTCGTGCTCTACCTGCTGACCCGTCGCTTCGCGAGCCCGCTGGTCGCCACGATCGCCGCCGTGCTCATGGCCGCCTACGGTCCTGCCCTGCACTACGAGACCACCTTGTTGCGAGCCCCGCTCGTCGTCGTGTTGAGCCTGGCCTTCGCGTGGTGGTGGGAGCGCCAGGAGGAGAGCGGGACCGATCGCGGCTGGTTGGTCCTCGGTGTCCTCGGTGGGCTGTGCTATCTCCTCAAGCCCAACTTGGTGCTGCTGTCGGTGGGCGTCGTCGCCTGGCGTGCCTGGCCCGTGCTCAAGACCAAGGACTGGCACCGGCTGCTCGAACGACCCCTGCGCTTCTTCGGCATCGGTGTCGTCATCGTCCTGCTGCCGCTGATCGCTCGCAACCTCGCCGTGGGCGTGGGTCCGATGTCGGTGTCGAGCGTGGGAGCGGCGACCTTCGTCGGCGCGAACTCCGCCGACCAGGTCCCCGGTAACTGGTGGGCAACGAAGGAAGAGGCTCGCATCCTCGAGGAGGGGGACTCCAAGCTCTCTCGCGTCATCTGGCCGACGCTGGCGACCCATGGGTCACCGTGGGCCTTGGTGAAGTGGCAGCTACGCAAGACCTGGGTCATCGTCTGGTGGTTCGACCGCCCGACCAACACGAACTACTACTGGAGTCGGAGCGCCTCGCGTCTGGTCGACCTCGCGATCACGCCCCACTTCCTCCTCGCGTTGACCCTGCCCGGCCTGTTCTTCCTCTACCGTGCCGCTCACCGCTGTCGGGGCTATCTGCTCCTTCTCTTCTGCCACCTCCTGCCGCTGCTCGTCTTCTACGTGCCGGGTCGTTTCCGCAGCGTTCTGCTCTCGCTCATGACCCCGGCTGCGGCCCTGCTCCTCGTCCGTCTCGCGACGCTCGCATCGCGGATGCGGCTCGCTCCCTTGGGCTTGCTGCTGGGAGCGATCCTGCTCACGCACTTCGTGGTCGGACACCCGGTCGGTCCGGCGGCCGGCTCGGTCGTCCGATCGGTCGACTTCAACCACGCCCTGCGCGAGCACGCTCATCCAGAGGTCGAGGCGGCAATCGACAGCGGCGACTGGGCCTCGGCTCTCGCCGAGCTCGACACCCTCCTGGCCCGAACTCCTCCGGAGGTGGCCAGGCTCCGTCGCGACGACACCATCGGCCTCGCCAACATCGCCGAGCTCGGAACGCTGGTGGGAGAGACGCGGATGCTGCGTTCCTGGTGCCTGGAGCGGCTCGGGCGTCAGCTCGAGGCCGACACCGATCGGGAGCGAGCCGAGTTCCTCTTCGAGACCTGCCCCAGCCAGCTCGACAACCACCACTACCGGCTCGGTCGTTTCTTCGTGCGTGCCGAGGCGCGATCTCGCGCGCTCGATCATTACCGCAAGGCGCTCCGTCTCCCCCGCAACAGCGCTCCGGTCTACTACGACCAATTCGCTCGCCTGCTTCAAAGCGAAGGGCAGCACGACGAGATGGCGACGGTGCTCCGCGAGGCGCTCGATCTCCTCCCCGACGACGCCAACCTGCTCAGCCTCCTCGGCTGGGTCGAGTACTCGCAGTTTCGCGACTACGCCTCCGCGCGGAAGCACCTCTCCCGAGCGCTCGCGATCCAGCCGGACCATCCGCTCAGCGACGAGTACCGGGCGGCCATCAGCTGGATCGACCGTCAGCGCAGGTAGCCGATCGCCTTGAGGCGCTCGATGTCCTCGGGCGTCAGGTTGGCCGCTTGCGCCTCACCCAGGTCGGGACCGGCCACGCGCCAGGCCGCGAGCGCCAGACGCATCTCCTCGTGGCGTTCGGCCTCGAGCTCGGCCAGGTCGGCCGTCTCCCCCGGATCCCGCTCGAGATTGAAGAGCTGACCACGCTTCTCTTCCTCTTCGAGGTAGGACCAACGCTGGTGGTAGAGACCCCGTCGCCACTTGGCGGCACGCCAGCGGAAGAACTCCGAGACGGCCGCGCGCGGACCGTCCTCCATCAGCGAGCGCCCCTCCATGACCTCGGGGATCGGGAGCCCCAGGAGCTCGAGCAAGGTCGGTGCGATGTCGGTCTGCGAGACCATCTCGGCGCGACGACCTGCCTCGGCGCCGCCGGGTAGACGGACGATGAGGGGGACCCAGATCTCGCTCTGGTAGAGCTTCTTGTTGTGACCCATGGTCCCGTGCTCGTTGAAGGCCTCGCCGTGGTCACCGACGATGACCAGGAGCGTGTCGTCGAGACGGCCGGTCTTGCGGAGGCCCTCGACGAGTCGGTGGAGCTGCTGGTCGAGGTAGGCGATCTCGCCGTCGTAGCGCGCTCGATAGAGCTGCCAGGCCTCATCGCTCTTGGGAGCCTTGCCGACGATGGTCGACTTCAGCAGCACCCCGTGGCGCTTCTCCAGCTTGGAGACGTCGCCTTCGAAGTCCTCGGGCAGGAACTTCGTGTCGAAGGGCTTGGGCGGCGAGTAGGGAGCGTGGGGGTCGAGGTAGTTGAGCAAGAGAAAGAACGGCTGCTGCTTCTTCTTGCCGATCCAGGCCAGGGCTTCGTCGGTGATGCGATTGGCCCGGCCGCTCTTGATCCGGTAGTCCTGAATGCCCTGATCGAGACCGAACACCTTGCGGAGCCACCAGCCGTTGGCGAGGATGGCGCCGGTGCGGTAGCCCTGCTCCTCCAGCAGCTCCGGGAGCGAGTCGACGGTGAGCTTCATCGACGTCACCGGTTGGAAGGCGTTCTTGACCTGCTGCTTGTCCTTGGTCGCGCAGCGGGCCCCGTGGCTGCGCGGGTAGAGGCCGGTGAGGATCGAAGCGTGGCTCGGCAGGGTCCAGTTCGAGGTCGCCATGCAACGCTCGAAGAGGAGGCTCTCCTTCGCCAGCTCGTCCAGGTGGGGTGAGGTCTTCCGCTCGTAGCCGTAGCAAGAGAGACGATCGGCCCGTGTCGTGTCGAGCACGGCGATGAGGACATTGGCCTTGGGGAATGTCACCGCCGGCTCGGGCTCGGGTTCGGGCTCGCTCGGAAGGGTCGCCGTCGTCGCCGGGACCTCGCTTGGCGTCTCGCTCGGGGTGTCCGAGCTACGTCGACAGCCGAGCAGG
Organism: Acidobacteriota bacterium; assembly: GCA_039029535.1. Lineage (GTDB taxonomy): Bacteria > Acidobacteriota > JBCCFW01 > JBCCFW01 > JBCCFW01 > JBCCFW01. The sequence goes on along the minus strand of JBCCFW010000088.1, from coordinate 16,273 downwards.
AGAGCGGTGGCGATCATCAGCCAGGTGAGCGGTCGACGTGTCGTCACTTGAGATACCCCAGGGCGCGCAGACGCTCGATTTCTTCCGAGCTCAGCTTCACCGGCGTGGCCTCGCCGAGATCGGGCCCCGAGCTCTGCCAGGCTCGCAGGGCCAGCTCCATCTCCTCACGCTTCTCACTCTCGGTCGTGGCGAGGTTCGCCGTCTCGCCCGGATCGTCACGGAGATGGAAGAGGCGATCGGACTGATCGGCGCCCTTCAGGTAGGCCCAGTGGTCGTGGAACAGTCCCTGACGCCAGGTCACTTCCTCTCGATGATCGACGTCCTCGGCCGCGATCCAGCGCGGACCGGGCTCCAACAGAGATCGCCCTTCGACCTCCTCGGGGATGGGGAGATCCAGGAGCTGAAGGAGGGTCGGCATGATGTCGACCTGACTCACCATGGGCTCGTGCCGTCCGACGCGGACGCGGTCCGGCAGACGGAGGATCAGCGGCACCCAGACCTCGGTCTGATGGAGGTCCTTGCGGTGTCCGGAGAACCCGTGCTCCCCGAAGGCCTCCCCGTGATCGCCCACCACGACCACGATCGTCTTCTCGAGCTCCCCCGTGGAGGCCAGGTGGTCGATCAGACGGCCGACCTGCTCGTCGACGAAAGCGATCTCACCCACGTAGCGCGCCTGGAAGAGCGTGCGTGCGCTGGCTTCCTTCGGTGTTTCGAGGTCCATGTGACTGTCGACGAGCGAGGGGTAGCGCGTGAACAGGGCGGGAACGTCGGCCGAGAATCCCTCGGGAAGGAACTTCGTGTCGTAGGGCGCAGGCGGAGCGTAAGGCGTGTGGGGATCCAGGTAGTTCAAGAAGAGGAAGAAGGGACGTGAGCTTGCCGTCGCGGCGGCCCCTCCCTTCGACCTCTTCATCCCCATTCCCTGTCGCTTCCTTCCTCCACGCTTCAGCCAGCGCAGGGCCGCATCGGTGATCTCTTTCGCATCGCGGGTCGGGAAGCTCACCGTGCTCCGCCGCCGGGACCAGGTCGTGTCGAAGTGCTCGAAGCCTTGACTGAGCCCGAACTCCCTCTTGAGCCACCAGTGGTTGGCGAGGACGGCCCCCGTGCGATGACCCGCTTCTTCCAGTACCTCCGCAAGGCTGGTGACGCTGAGCTTCATGCTCGTGGCGGGGTCACCCGTGTTCACGCGAACCACGCCTCCTCCCTCGGTGGCGCTGACCGCGCCGTGACTGCGAGGGAAGAGACCGCTCAGGATCGAGGCGTGGGTGGGGAGTGTCCAGTTGGCGGTCGAGACACAGCGCTCGAAGAGGATCCCGTCCCGGGCGAGCGCGTCGATGTTCGGCGTGGTCTCTTGCTCGTATCCATAACAAGAGAGACGATCGGCGCGCGTCGTGTCCATCACGATGAGGAGGACGTTGGATCCCGCTAGCGAGGGTGGCGGCGGTGGAGGGGGCGGAGCCGGAGCCGGAGCCGGAGGAGAGGCCTCGGGCTTCGGTTCCTCTGGTGGAGGTGCGGAGGTCGTCCCGGAGCAGGCGATGGAGACGACCATCGCGAGCGCGAGCAGCGCCGTGCTCGTTCTCACGAGCCGGCCCCCACGATGACGTGCGCCGTGAGCACCCCCTCCGAGCGCGAGAGCGCGAGCAGGCGATCACCCTGACGCATCAGCACGTCGACCGGCGTCCCGCCACGGAGTTGCTGACCGACCTTGCCGGTGACGAGGTTCAAGACATCGATGCCTCGACCCTCGTCGAGGCCGACGAAGAGCGTGCGGTCGTCGTCGGACAGGGCGAGCGCGCTCGGATCCTTGCCGACCTTCATCTTGGAATGGCGCCCGCGCTCGGTCCCGATCTTCAAGATGCGGTTCTTCTCACCGATCGCATAGAGGATCGTGCCGGCCTGGTTGATGAGCAGGGGCGTGCTCTCGATCAGCGGGACCCCGAAGCTGCCCAGGACGACGTCGTACTTGAGGTCGACCTGATCGATCTTGCGTGAGGCGCCGCAGGCCACGAAGACGAAGCGCTCGTCGGGTGAGGCGATCGCGACGGTGGGGTTGCGACCGACGCGGATGCGCTCGACGAGGACACCGTGGCGGACGCTCACCTCGGCCAGGTCGTGGCTGAGGTGTCCTGGCACGTGGACCTTCAGGCCCTTCTTGCCGGTCGTCACCGCGGCCAGCCCGGGCTGGAGCCCGACCTCGGCGGTGGCGCGCACGGTGCCGTCGCGCCAGGAGACGAAGGACACCGAGTCGCCGGCGCCGTGGGCGACCAGGAGCTCGTCCTCGCCGACGGCCACGAGCGCGTTCACGCCGTGCGACTCGGAGAGGTCGATCCGCCGCAGGGTCTCGAGGGTGTCGCCGGCCAGGATCAGGATGGCCTTCTCGCCGGAGAGCGCGACGGCCACCGAGCCGTCGGGCAAGGGGGTCAGGCTGGTCGGCAGGCGTCCCAGCTCGACGGTCCGGCCGGTCTCGAGCCGCACGGCCACGGCGGGTCGAGCGAGGACTGCACTCAGGAGCACGGCGACGGAGAGGAGACGGGGTCCAGTGCGAAGCATCGGGGTGATCATCGCACGTCGACCCCCTCCTGACAGCGCGGGTTCTCGGTTGGCGGACCGCCTCCTGCCAGCGAGTTCGGAGACCCAGCGCTGGGTGGAGGGAGGGGACGGAAACCGTGGTATCCTCGCTTCCTCTTCGCCTGCTGGGCGAAGAGAAGGGGGCCGAACACCGGAGGACCGTCTTGGCCAAGGCCCGACGCGCCCGCGGCGCTCAGTCCGACCTTCAGACTTCCATGTTCGACGAAGCCGGCGACGAGGGTTCCGAGACGTCCGGCTCCGGCCGCAAGACGGCCTCGGCCCGGAAGAAGAAGGCGAGCAAGAAGAAGGCCGTGAAGCGCGAGACCGCGCAGACCATGGCCACGCGGCAGCGCGACATCTCGGTCTCCGAGTTCTTCGCGAAGAACCGCCACCTCCTCGGCTTCGACAACCCCGCCCGGGCGTTGCTCACCGCCGTCAAGGAGGCCGTCGACAACTCCCTCGACGCCTGCGAGGAGGCGAGCCTCCTCCCCGAGATCAAGGTCAAGCTGGTCGCCGTCTCCGAGGACCGCTACCAGATGACCGTCGAAGACAACGGTCCCGGCATCGTCAAGGCGCAGGTCCCCAAGGTCTTCGGGAAGCTGCTCTACGGCTCCAAGTTCCACCGTCACCGTCAGTCCCGTGGTCAGCAGGGCATCGGGATCTCGGCGGCGGCGATGTACGGCCAGCTCACCACCGGCAAGGCGACCATCGTCATCTCGAAGACCGGTCGTCAGGACCAGGCCACCCGCTACGAGCTGCGGATCGACACCAAGAAGAACAAGCCGGAAATCGTGCGAGAGCGGGTCGTTCTCTGGGAGCACGATCACGGCACGGCGGTGACCGTCGAGCTCCAGGGCACCTACAAGAAGGGTCGTCGCAGCGTCGACGCCTACATCGAGCAGACCGCTCTCGCGAACCCCCACGCGACGATCATCTACCACGCACCCAAGGACGACCCCGTCGTCTACGAGCGCGTGTCGAAGGAGCTGCCCGAGCTCCCCAAGGAGATCCAGCCGCACCCGCAGAGCGTCGAGCTCGGAGTGTTGGCGCAGATCCTCACCGACGCTCCCGAGACTCAGCTCTCGGCGGCCTTCAGCGCGAACTTCTCGCGGATGTCGAAGAAGGTCTCCGACAAGGTGTGCGAGGTCGCCAAGATCTCGCCGAAGATCTCACCGCGTCGTCTCGACATGCCGCAGTTCGAGCGGCTGCACGCGGCCATTCCCAAGGTCAAGATCCTCGCCCCGCCGACGAACTGTCTCTCGCCCATCGGTCAGGAGCTCATCACCAAGGCGCTCGAGCAGCGCGTTCCGGGGGCGGAGTTCGTCGACGCCTGCACTCGCTCGCCGACCGTGTATCGCGGCAACCCCTTCCAGGTCGAGGTCGGTCTCGCTTATGGGGGCAATCTCCCCGGCGACCAGCTCGTCGAGCTCCATCGACTCGCCAATCGCGTGCCCTTGCAGTACCAGCAGTCGGCCTGCGCGACGAGCAAGGCGGTGCTGAGCGTGCCCTGGAAGAACTACCAGGTCTCGCAGTCGTCGGGAGCCCTGCCGACCGCGCCCATGCTGCTGTTCGTGCATCTCGTTTCGGTGTGGGTCCCGTTCACCTCCGAGTCGAAGGAGGCGGTCGCACCCTACGACGACATCATCAAGGAGATGCGGCTCGCCTTCATGGACGTCGGTCGACGTCTCGGGGTCCATCTTCGCAAGAAACGTCGTCAAGTCGACGAGGCGAAGAAGCGCGCCTACATCGACGCCTACTTGCCCCACGTCGGCATCGCGCTGCAAGACATCCTCGGCCTGTCCGAGAACCAGCGTGAGAAGACGGTCGAGAACCTCAAGGAGGCTCTCGAGAAGACCCGGCGCAAGGTCTGATCGGGTGAACGCCATCGGTGATGAAGTGAGGAATCGAGGCGGGTCGTCAGGACCCGTCCTCGGGCTCGTCGGCGTGGCCTTGTTCGCGCTGGGCTGTCAGCCCCCTCCCGACAACGGCCCGCTGCACGAGCGGCTGGCCGAGCTCGAAGAGCGCGTGCGCGTTCTCGAGGCGCGGCTGGTGGAGATGCCGGTCGACGACCTCCAAGACCTCGGAACGACCGAGCTCGTCGATCGCGTCGCCGCGGGCGATCTCCTCGCTTCACGTGAGCTGGGTCGTGAGATCAGCGCGCGAGGCATGGAGGCGCGTCAGACCTTGCTCCGCCTGCTCGACGAGCCCGACGCCCGAGCTCGTCGTTCGGCGGCGCTCGCCCTGTTCGACCTCGAGCATCCCGAGGATCACGTCGCCGCGCTCACGGCCGCGCATGGTCGCGAGACCGACGGCAAGACCCGAGCGCTGCTCTTGCTGGTGCTCGCTCGCACGCACGACGAGCAGGTCGTGTCGACGCTCGTGGGCGACCTGGAACACGAGAGTCGGACGGTGCGTGCTGCCGCCATCGAGGCGCTCTCGCGGATGCGACCGGCCGAGACGGCGGTGCCCCTCCTGCGGATCGCGATCCGTCGGGGGAGCGGTGACGCCGGGTTCGCGGCCACCGCCTTCCGTCGGCTCGGGGATCGCGCCTTGCCGTTCGTGCGCGATGCCTGGGAGACCCTGGATCCTCGGGAGCGTGTCGACGTGCTGCGGCTCCTGTCGACCTGGGAGGGGGAGGCCGTCGACGGCTTCCTCCGTCTCAACCTCAAGGACCCTGCCCCTCTCGTCGCCCTCGAGGCCGCGCGGTCCCTGGCGCGGCACGGCGACATCTCGGGTCGCGACGTCGCACGCCGGCGTCTCGGCAGCGACGACCCGGTGGTCGCTCGTGCAGCCCGGGAGGTCCTCGACCTCATCGAGAACGGACCCTGACGACGACGCGACGCGTCTCGCCCCCCCGTCCACGGAGTGAACGATGGCTCTCGATGCCTCCAAGCAGAAGAAGAAGCTCGATCGCATCACGGTCCAGGCGATCAAGGACATCGCCAAGGAGCTTCATGCCAAGGCGTCCAAGCGGCGTCTGCCCAGCCTGTCGATGCCCGTGCGGGCCCTGTCGAACGTGCGCTACGACCGACGCGTCGGTCACTTCGTCATCGGCAAGGGGACCAAGACCCGCACGCTCTCGGTCAACACGGTCAAGACCTTCGCCCAGACCCTGCGGATGATGAACCTCTCGCGGGAGATGATCGGCTCCGACGACTTCGCGACCAAGCGAGACGCGTACTACCAGTCGAAGAACTGGGACAAGGCGGCGTTCTCCGAGCAGTCCGAGTCCGACATGGTCATGGACGACATCGAGGCCATGTTCTCGACGCACGGCGTCAGCCGCGAGCAGCTCCGCTTCATCCCCGACGAGCACGGCGGGGCGGTGGCCGGACGCCTCGTGGTGAGCGACCCCGACATCGAGACCGGCGTCATCGAGCGCATCGACTGCACGCGCTTCGGCTCGGGCGCCTACTCCATCCCCTCACAAGTCGAGCATCTCAGCTTCGAGACCGACGCCAAGTTCATCCTCTGCATCGAGACCGGGGGCATGTTCCAGCGTCTTCAGTCTCACAAGTTCTGGCAGAAGGCCGACTGCATCCTCGTGTCCATGGCCGGCGTCCCCACTCGTGCCACGCGACGCTTCGTTCGCCGTCTCTCCGAGCAGGCCAAGATCCCCGTCTACGCCTTCGTCGACTGTGACCCGTATGGCATCTCGAACATCTACCGCACCCTCAAGGTCGGGTCGGGCAACGCTGCCCACGTGAACAAGTTCTTCTGCGCTCCGAAGGCGAGCTTCCTCGGCGTCACGCCCAAGGACATCGAGACCTACAAGCTCCCGACGCACCCCCTCAAGGACGTCGACGTCAAGCGGGCCAAGGACGCGCTCAAGAACGACCCCTTCTTCCAGGGCAAGAAGGAGTGGCGGGCGGCACTCGAAACGATGATCAAGATGGGGGTGCGCGCCGAGCAGCAGGCCCTGGCCAAGTGGGGGCTCAACTACGTCATCGACGAGTACCTCCCGGCCAAGCTCAGCAACCCCAAGGGCTTCCTGCCATGAGCCGCCCGAGGCCGGCCGAGAGAAGGTGCTGAAGGCTTCGGCGCTACGGGTCGACTTTGAATTTAGTGGAGCGGTGGTTAGGCTTTCAGGAGCCGAGAGGGGGACGGATCGCGCGTTGCGCGGAGGTGCGGGCAGGTGGACAGTCGCGGTTCACGAACCAGCAGTCCTCGGAGCTGGGTCAAGACGACCCAGAACCAACCCAATTTCTTCAGAAAATCCCATTTCGTGACGGCGTGTTCCTCGACAAGCGCAGGAGCCGGCCGCATTGTTGAGGGGTGCTCGAGATCGATCCCGCGCTCGAGTCGGGAGCCGTGATGGTGACCGCAGAGCCCCGTCCTGCCGTGTCGAAAGGCGTGGTGACGTCCGTGATCGTCAGTGGCCTCCTGGCCCTGGTGACCGGCGTCTCCCTGATCTCCTCTCGCTCGGTCAGCCCTGAGACCCATCTCGCCGTCGAGCGCACCGAACTCGCCGTCCGCCTCTACGACGCAGCCCATCAGGCGCGCGAGGCCGACGCCACGGACGAAGCCGACTTCGCCCTCGAGCGCTCGTGTCAGCTTGGCCACGAGCCCGCCTGCCAGGCCGTCTGGCTCCGTCTCGACTTCGAGATCGCCGATGCCAGCCGAGCCGAGCAAGCTGCGAGCTGGACCGACGGCATCGTCTTCCTGAATCGCCGCGATGGCGTGCTGAAGGCCCGGCTCTACTGTCCGACCACCCAGCGCCAGCGGCTCGCTCTCCTGAAGTCCCGCTTCGAGTAGGGCTCGCTCCCCTCACCAGTCTTCTACTGCGTGACCGGATCTGCTGACTGCGAAGGGAGTGCGAGGCGGGTTCGGGCGTGAGTGACTCACCCGAGGGCTCCTCTCCTTCCGAGCGCTCGTTCCGCGTGACTCGGGCCCACGTGGGGAGCCGGCTGGACCGCTTCCTCCAGGCCATGATGCCGGTCCTGTCGCGCTCCGCCGTCCAGGCGGCCCTGGACGAGGGCCGCGTGCTGCTCGGCTCGGGTCACGAGGCGAAGGCCGCCCGTCGGCTGCAGCTCGACGACGAGGTCACCCTGCTGCCGCGCCCCGCCGGTCCGGTCCCCCCTCCACCGCCGGAGCTGCTCGCCGGTCCCGGCTGGGTGGTCGTCGACAAGCCCGCCGGCCTGCGAACGCTGGGCAACGCGCGGCATCCCGGAGCCGACCTCGCTACCGCCGTGGGGCGCTCGCCGGCCCACCGCCTCGATCGCTTCACCAGCGGTTGCTGCCTGCTCACCGACGGCGGCGACGTCGCGACCCACTTCCGTGAGCAGTTCGAGTGCCACCACGTCGAGAAGACCTACGCCGCGGTGGTGGAGGGTCGTCCGTCATGGACCCGGACGACCTGCGAGCTCCCCCTCGAACCCCTGCCTGAGAGCCGCGTGCCCGGCCGCGTCATCGCCCGCCCGGCGGCCGAGGCCGGTCCGGAGGCCCGGGCGGCCGTCACCGAGCTCGAGCTCGTCGCGAGCGCCGGTGACCGGTCCCTCCTGCGGGTGGGGCTCATCCACGGCCGACGGCACCAGGTGCGGGCCCACGCCGCGGCGCTCGGTCATCCGCTGGTGGGCGACCTGCTCCACGGGGGCGACGAGCGTCGCTTCGTCCGCTTCCAGCTCGGCCAGCCGGTGGACTGCCCGGAGGGGCTCGAGCCGGGTCGTCACCTCCTCCACGCGCGCAGCCTGGCCTTCACTGACGTCGAGGGCGAGCAGCGGTCGGCGGTCGCGCCCTGGCCTGCGGACTTCCCGTCTGAGCTGACGGCGGAGTGGCCGGACCCGCTGGAGCCGAGCGAGTAGACCTGCGGCGGTAGGGACCAGGACCGTGTCGGCGGGAGCGGTGTCCGTCAGGACTAGAAGTCGCAGACGAGGCCCACGCGGGCCGACTCGTTCCAGGGGTTCACGGCGACGGTGGTGGAGAGACCGCCGCTGCGTCGTGAGAGAGACCGACCGCAGCGCACGCTGATGTCCTGGTGGGCGGAGAGCGGCAGGTCGACCCGCACGTGAGTCGACCCCAGCGAGCGGCTGAGGGAGACCCTCGGGTTCCGGCTCACCTTCAGGCTCGTGCTCCAGCGGTCGGGACCGCCACGACGGCCGAAGCTCGTCTTCGTGCGCTTCTTCAGGACCCGCTGCTCGAACCAGGTCTCGACGGCCTCCTCGGCCGCCCTCGACAGGATCTTCTCGGCAGCCTTCGCGCGGCCGCGGCGGACGTTGCGGTCGTCCCGGTGGGACTCCGGGGCATAGGACCACGGGCTCGTGTCGCGGTAGCGCAGGGCGTGCTCCCGGAGCTCGGCCCGGAAGGCCGCACCGGGTCCGCGCTCGGCAGGCTCGGGCCAGCGGGTCTCGCTGGTCTCACTGGCCGGGGGCAGCACCGAGACGAGGGTCCGATCGGTCGTTTCCTCGGCTCCAGTCGGCTCGGACGGGCGGGAGACGACGGGGCCGCCGTGGTCCAGGGAGAGGATGAGCGGCGCCACGGCCAGCTCACGAGCTTCGAGGGTGTCGGGTCCGACCGCCCACGAGACGGCAGCGACCGTCAGCACCAGGGAGCTCGCACGAGTCCCGCCCCTCCGCTGAATCACTAGAAGTGATGGCACGTCCGGGAAAACCTCCGATCCGGCACCGCGCCCCTGGGACAGATCATGGAGCACGGGCCGTTGAGCTGCCATGAGGGTTCGGTCAGTTCTCGGACGATCTGGAGACGGGGCCGCTGGTACGATCCCGGTCCTTCTCCCAAGAAGCTCGTTCTTTTCGGCCCCGAGAGTCCACTCCGGGGCCCGTCGCGTGACCCCGCCAATCCGAAGGACCTGCCCGCCATGGACGAACTGCTCAGCCCGAAGAACCGCGAGTACCGCGCCCGCGCCCGTGAGGTCGCCGAGAAGGCCGTGCGGCCGGTCGCCGCGAAGTACGACGTCGAGCAGACCTACCCCTGGGAGGTCCTCGAGGCCCTGCGCGACGCCGAGCTCACCGGCGTGTGGATCCCCGAGGAGTACGGCGGTGAGGGCGGAGGCGTGCTCGATCTCTGCATCGTCGTCGAGGAGCTCTCCCGGGCCTGCGGCGGCGTCGGCGTGGCCTATGCGGTGAACTCGCTGGGCTCCTTCCCCATCCTCCTGGGCGGCACCGACGAGCAGAAGCAGGAGTGGCTCCCCCACATCGCCAAGGGCGAGCGTCTCATCTCCTTCGGTCTCTCCGAGAAGGAAGCGGGCTCCGACGCCGGTGCCTTGTCCTGCTCGATCGCGAAGGATGGTGACGACTACGTCATCAACGGCGACAAGAAGTGGAACACCAACGGTGGTGTCGCCCACTACTACACGATCTACGGGCAGACCGATCCCAACAAGGGCAGCCGCGGCATCTCGGCGGTGGTCGTCGAGAAGGGCGCCGACGGCTTCACCATCGGCAAGGTCGAGGACAAGATGGGCATCCGCTGCGTGCCCGTCGTCGAGCTCGAGTTCGAGGACTGCCGCGTGCCGCAGACCAACGTGGTCGGCGGCAAGGAAGGTCGTGGCTTCGGCAACGCCATGGCCACCCTCGATCGCGCGCGGCCTTGCGTCGCGGCGCAGGCGCTGGGTCTCGCCCAGGGTGCCTTCGAGCTGGCGATGGAGTGGACTCGCAAGCGCGAGCAGTTCGGCCAGCCCATCTCCTCGAACCAGGCCGTGCAGTTCATGCTGGCCGACATGGCCACGCAGATCGAAGCGGCCCGTCGTCTCATCTACCACGCGGCGTCCATGGTCGACGCCGGCGCGAAGAACTTCAGCAAGTACTCGGCCATGTGCAAGGTCTTCGCGACCGACACGGCCATGAAGGTGACGACCGATGCGGTGCAGCTCTTCGGTGGCTACGGCTACATGAAGGACTACCCCATCGAGAAGTACATGCGCGACGCGAAGATCACCCAGATCTACGAGGGCACCAACCAGGTGCAGCGCATCGTCATCTCCCGCGCGATCATCCGCGAGGCGGCGAGCTGGACGCAGGACCTCGTCAGCCCGCCGGGTTGGAGCCCGAACGAGGGCTGAGCCGCTCGCTCCTCACGAGGAGAGTCATGACTCGGGTTCGACTGGCCGAGGCCGACGATCGCGACTGGATCGACGAGTGCCATCGCGTGGTTCGCTTCGAGCTCTCCGACGAGCGGGCGGAGCTGCACGCCATCGCCGAGGTCGATGGTGACCGGGCGGCGGTCGGACGCATCCTGCGCATTGGGCCAGGTCGGGTCGAGTTGGGCGGGATGTTCGTGGATCCGCGGCATCGAGGCAGGGGGCTCGCACGCAGCATCGTGACCTTCCTCCTCGAGAGCGTCGTTGATCCGACGATCTATTGCATCCCGTTCTCTCACCTGGTCGGCTTCTACGAGTCCTTCGGCTTTCGGCCCTTGGAGAAGGACGAAGCCGTGCCGGAGCTCGTCGCGAAGAAAGTGAGCGAATGCGAGCAGGCGTTTCCGGAAGGTGTCGCCCTGCTCGTGTTGGAACGACCGGGGACATCGACTGGGGCGCCCTGAGTCAGGCCGCCGACTCCTCCAGGCTGACCAGCTCGATGCCCAGGTTCTTCGCGACCTCGATGGATCGCTCGTCGCGGTAGAACTCGCCGAAGTAGACCCTTCCGATCCCCGAGTTCGCGATGAGCTTGAAGCAGGGCCAGCAAGGGCTCGCGGTCGTGTAGAGCTCCGCGCCGTCGATGCGCACGCCGTTCTTCGCCGCCTGGATGATCGCGTTGGCTTCGGCATGCACCGTGCGCACGCAGTGACCGCTCTCCATCATGTGACCCGCGTCGTCGCAGTGCTCCAGGCCTCGCACCGAGCCGTTGTAGCCGGTCGAGAGAACCGTACGATCGCGCACTATGACGGCGCCGACGTGCTTCCGGTCGCAGGTCGCTCGGGAGGCGACGTGACGAGCCAGGTCCATGAAGTAGCTGTTCCAGTCGGCGCGTTCGGACATTTCGGAGGATCTCCAGCCCCGATCCTAATCCTCGGAGTCGCCGTTTTCGTCAGAGAAACCAGGGCGCGGGTCAACGTGATGACGGGGGGTGTCACGAGAGTGGCGCCAGCAGGGGGACCAGGCGACCGTAGCTAGGCCCAGAGGGCATCATCGCGACACGAACGGCGTTCCTCGATGCCCAATGAGCCTGATTCGAGCGGATCCCGGAGTGTTTCGCCCCGCTCCCACGCTTGGCACGCAAGCTGCTCTGACATTCCTCGTCCATCGGGATGACACCGAGGAGGACCCTCATGAGCACCTGCGCGAGAGTGGAAGCGAGACGATGGCGAGTCGGGGGCCGACCGACGCCCCTGAGCGGCCGACCCCACCGGATCCTGCTGGTCGACGATGCGGAGATGGACGCCCACGTGTTCCGCCGCTCGCTCGATCGTGCCGGCGTCCAAGCCGAGGTCGAGTGGGTTCGCTCGGCCGAGAGCGCGCTCGACCGGCTCGGCCCGCAAGGCCGCGGCTGGGACCTGGTCGTCGTCGATCAGGACCTGCCTCGGATGAGCGGTCTCCAGCTCTGCCAGGTCATGCTCGACTCGGAGGTCGTGGTGCCCTTCATCATGACCGCCGGGGAGGAGTCCCAGGCCGTCGCGGTGGCAGCACTCAAGGCCGGCGTGTCCGACTTCCTCAACAAGTCGCAGCCCGATCACGCCGACCTGCTGCCGGTGCTGGTCCCGCAGGTCATCATGAAGGGAGGCGAGCGTCAGCGTCGCCGCGCCGCCGAGCGCGCGTTGCGCGAGTCGCAACGTCTCTTCCAGGCCTTCATGAACAACAGCCCGGCGCTCGCCTACATCAAGGACGAAGACGGTCGCTACGTCTATGCCAACCAGCTCTTCGGCGATCTCTTCGGCGTGGACGTCGAGGTCAGTGGCCTGACCGACTTCAACCTTTGGCCGGCCGAGACCGCCCGCCAGCTCCGTGAGCACGACCGCGAGGTCCTCGAGAGCCAGGAGACCCTGCAGTTCATGGAGACCGTTCCTCACGAGGACGGCGACCATCACTGGCTGGCCATGAAGTTCCCGCTCGCCGACGGGTCCGGTCGTCTCCGCCTCGGCGGCATGGCGATCGACATCACCGGCTTCTGCAATCCGGCTTCGGACGCCTGACGCGAAGCTCGCTCGCAGCGACGTCTTCCCAACCGGTTCTCCACGGATCAGAATGGCGGCCAACCAAGCCGACCAGGGTCCACCGCGACCGGGGAGACAGCGAATGAGCGAAGAACTACGCGTGCAGTTGATGTCCGGGGCCCTCGCTGGCCTCTCTGGCCTGACCCTGGACGAGCTCGCCAAGCTCCGCAATCAGGACGACACCACCATGACCGCGCTCGTCGGGAAGGGCGACCGCGCTGCCGTCGCCGCCTACCTCGCGCTCCAGGTGGCCGAGGCCGCGCAGGATCAGCTCGGCGGCTGATCCTTCGGCGCCTCGCCCGACTCCGGTCCCTTCGCCGATGCTGCCGCCCGCATCCGAGGGAGGACCGACAGGGCTGCCGGCAGGGCGATGGCCGCCGGCAGCAGGTGATAGACCGCCCGATGGAGCAGGGCGGTGAGCAGCCCGGCCTCGTAGGGCACGTCCTGCAGGACCAGGACCCCCGCCATCGAGCCCTCGACCCAACCGAGGCCGGCCGGCAAGAACGCCGACACGCCCGCGAACTTCGCGACCGCGTGGGTCAACACCGCACCGCTGACGGGGAGCGGCTGTCCGATGGCTCGCAGGCAGCAGGCGAGGCAAGCGACCGAGGACGTGATTCTCAACGCCGCCCAACCCCACGCGGGGAGCGTCGCGCGCGGTCTCGCCAGCAAGCGCTGGAGCGCTTGATCGAGCCCCTCGAAGTACTCCTCGAAGCGCTCCTTCCAGCCGGGGCGACCCACGCGCTCACCGAGCCAGGCGAGGACCCGGGTCGCCGCGCTCATCCAGCGCCGACGGAAGCGGCGTGAGACCAAGGTGACGCAGAGGAAGATCAAGCTGGCCGAGGTCGACGCGGCCACGAGCACGAGCACGAGCCGCGGCGAGGCCGTGGCGGCGCCCTCGGGTCCGAGCGCGCGTCCGCTCGAGACAGCCGCGGTCACCAGCAGCAACAGGGTGAACAGCGCGTTGCTGAGCATGCCGAAGGCGGCCATGGTCGAGAGCGCCACCGGGGCCGGCACGTCGTGACGACGCAGGAGCCAGGTCAACGAGGCCAGGCCCGAGGCACCACCGCTGCGGACGTGACGGTTGATGACCGTCGACACCAGGCCGATGCGCACCATGGTCTTGCGCGGGAGCTCGTGACCGAGCAGGACCAGGAGCTCGCGCTGACACAGCCCGATGCACGAGTAAGACACGATCGCGCAGATTGAGGCGGCCAGCACCCAGGTCGGATCGAGCTCACGGATCCGTCGCTGGAGCTCTCCGAAGTCGGAGAAGCGCAGCAATAGGGCGAGCAACGCGACGGCGCCCAGCAGGCCGAGGAGCCAGACCAGGCGTCGACGCATCAGGGAGCGTCTCCCTCCGCCGCGGCGGCTGCTGCCGCGGTGCGTGCACGGATGGCACCGAGGAACGAGGTCGCCAGCACGTTGCCGGGTCGCAGGACGAGGACCTCTTCCCAAGCGGCCTGTGCCCCGTCGAGATCACCGAGCGCCTGACGCGCGAGACCGAGGTGGAGCCAGGCGTCGACGAGGTCCGGGTTGAGCCGGGTCGTCTCTTCGAGCCAGAACGAGGCCCGGGCTCCCGTGCCTCGCACGAGATGGGCCTTGCCGAGCTCGAGCGTGACGGCGGCCCGACCCGACGCCGGGACCACCGGGTCGTCTTGCAAGCTCTCGATGAGACCGAGGCCGACGTCGTCTCCGCAGGCGTGCAGCGTCGACGCCAGGCTGAGCCGGACGCGCCAGTCGTCGTGCTCCTGGGCGAGCGTCGTCAAGCGCTCTCGCAGGTGGTTGGGAAGCGGCGTCGTGGTGCAGGTCCGGCCGAGCGCGGTGGAGGCGGCCAGGGCCAGGGTCGGATCCTCCGAGGCGGCGGCGTCGAGAAGGCTGCGGTGCACGGTCTCGTCGGCGACCGTCATCGCGCCCATGAGCGCGACGGCGTTGGCTCGGGTCCAGGAGTCGCGGCCGTCGTCGAGAAGGATGTCGAGCAGGCGGCGCAACGCGTCTTCGTTGGAGGAACGATCCGACACCGCGGTCGCGCCCGTGGAGAAGGCTTCGCTCAGACGACGACGCTTGCGCTCGCGATCCGGGAACCACTGATCGAGAGCGTGGCTCAAGTCGGAGGCGCTCTGATTGGCGTGACACGTCAAGCACGCGTCGGGCTCGCCCATGGACGGCTCGGGGTTGGCGATGGCGTGATCGCGGACGAGATCACCTGGCGAGAAGACGAGGCTCGCTGGGAGGTGACAGTCCACGCAGCCGGGCGCGCGGCTCGGATCGGGACCGTGAGGCTCGACCGAGGCCAGGGGAACGGGGCCGTCCGGCATCGGGTGATGCGTGTGGGCGCTGCCCTGCGCGACGATCTCGGCATGACACGATCGACACGACGCGTCGGGGTCGGCCTCTCGCAGCGAGCTCCCGGAGGCGCCACCGTGCGGGTCGTGGCAGGTCAGGCAGGTCACGCCGCCGCGCTGCGCACAAGCGGAGGTCGCCAGCGCTTGAACCTCGTAGCCGTGCGGGAGGATGGGTCGGCCCGACAGGTCGAAGGCGAGGTCGCGTCCGAGCGCGCTGACGAGAGTGTTGGCGATGATGAGGTCGTGGAAGGGCTCGGTCCACGGATGGGCCGACTCGCGACGGGGCAGCTCGCGGCCGACGGCATGACAGTGCGCGCAGCCGGACCACGCGTCGTCGGCCACGCCGAGTGGCGCATCCGCGGCGCGGCCCTCGCGGGCGGCCGCCACGTGATCGCCCGCCGGTCCGTGACAGGTCTCGCAACCCAGGCCGTGAGCTTCGTCTTCGGCATCGATCGGATGACAGCGCGAGCACGCCCGATCGTGGTTGCGACCCGCCTCCGTCCAGAACAAGCCCGAGCCCGGCGGCACCACCTCGCCGCGCTCCTCCGTGACGGGATCGACGAAGGTCTCGCGAGTGGCCGACCACGACCAGGGCAGCACCTGCTGCTGCCCGTCCGACTCGCCGAGATAGTCCTGCCGACGCTGCCCTCCCAGCGCGTGGGTGATGGGCACGACCCTCGACTCGCCGCTGGCGTCGGTGAGGGCGAGCGAGTGAGGATCCGTCGTCCACTGGTTCGAGGACAGGCCGGTGTCGCGGCTCGGCAGGCTCGCGTGCGCCACCGGACGCGAGGCCAGGGCGTGCGCGGACCGCGCGTAGGACTCCACGACCTCCGCGTGGCACTCGGCACAGCTCGCCGAGCCCACGTGCTGCGCGGTGGTCACTTGGGTGGTCTCGACCGCTCCTTCCGTCGGAGCGGGATCGTCACTCGAGGAGCTCCCGCCTCCGCAGGCGATCAGGAGCAGGCCGGCCAGCGGCAGCGCGACACGAGGAGCGGTCCAGCTCATGACACGGTCTCGGGGAGCAGGCTCGCCACGCGCCGCACGCAGTCGACGTGGACGCCGTTGCCGGCGAGACGCCATCGGGACCGACGCGAGAGCGTGTCGGGGAAGCGGAGGTCGTCGGGGTAGCCGTGGAGTCGCAAGACTTCTTCCGGTGAGAAGTACCGAGCCCGTCCGTCGCGATACAGGAGCGGGCCGGCTCCCGTGATGGCGCGACCGTAGGACCGCGTGAAGGTGCGCAAGGGTAACCCGCCCTCCCG
>JBCCFW010000087.1:0-31082 GCA_039029535.1 Acidobacteriota bacterium | reverse complement strand
TGGTCGAGTTCGTCAACGTGAGTTTTCCGTGAAGCAGTCGGCCCTCGAGGGTCGGCTGAGAGGAAGAGATCGACATGAGACACGTTTCGCTTCGCGCAGCCCTCCTGGCTGTGGTGGTCGCGCTCGTGAGCCGTCCCGTGGAGGCCCAGACCGTCTGGTCGGGCGTCACCGTGGAGCCCGGCTGCACGACGCTCTGGCAAGCCCAGGCCGAAGGCGCCGACCTCATCGCCATCAAGTACCCCGACACCTCGCCCACCGACGCCGACGTCGGCCTCGATCAGTCCGGCTCGGGCGGCATCAACACGGGCGGCGCCGAGATCGGTGCCGGGACCTACAGCATCCTCGGCGGCAACTTCAATCAGGCCGAGGCCCCGACCGACGGCATCGTCGGCTTCGTCATCGGGGTGGGCGTCATCACCATGGACTCCGGCACGCCGGCCAGCCCGAACCTCGGCAACATCGAGCGTCAGGACCTCGGCAGCTATCCGGGGATGACCGGCCCGCGCGTGCTCGGCACCGCCTCGGGCACCGACGTCGAGTGGGCGCCTGTTCGCGAGCTCGGCGGAGTCAGCGGTCCCTGCACCTTCGGTGGTGACTGGGAACGTCAGATCATCATCGGCTACAACCTCTACCGCCTGAGCTCGACGGCCTTCCCGTCGCCGACCCTCGACGACTTCGTCCAGTCGGGTTGGATCGGGTTCGCCGACGTGCGTCTCCTCGACTTCTTCGTCGTCGATCCCGACGGCGCGTCGGGCTCGGACCTGGAGCCGGCGGACGGGCTCGCGCTCATCAACCCCGACGGCGAGCCCGACACGGGCGACGAGGTCCTGATCTACAGCGACGCGTGCGTCGAGAACGGCGAGGAGTACTGGTACCGAGTCCAGCCGGTCATCCGTGGTGACGTGACGTACTTCGACTCCAACGGCGTGAGCGCCGGCGAGTGCCAGGCCGATCGCATCGACGTCAACGGCGACGGCAATCTCGACTCGGTCGACATCTGCCAGGACGATCGGATGGACTTCATCGATCCGTCTTGTCAGGGACTCGGTCTCACCCACGACGGCACCATCGCCTCGTCGGTCGATGCCGGCCTCGGCACGGCCGGTGGCGGGAGCGGACCCTGCGCCGTGGTCGAGTGCATGGTCGGTCCGTTCGGCAGCGACGATGATGACGACGGCGTGCCTGACGACGACGATAACTGCCCCATGACGGCCAACGCTGGCCAGGAAGACGGCGACGGTGACGGCACCGGCGATGCCTGCGACGGTTGCCCGGACGATGCGGCCAAGGCCGAGCCCGGCCTCTGCGGCTGCGGCGTGTCCGACGACGACACCGACGGCGACGGCACCGTCGACTGCAACGACGGCTGCCCCGACGATCCCGCCAAGACCGATCCGGGAGCCTGCGGCTGCGGCACGCCCGACGACGACACCGACGGTGACGGCACGGCCGACTGTCTGGACTGCTGTCCCGATGATCCCGACAAGACCGACCCCGGCCTCTGTGGCTGCGATGCGTCCGATGTCGACTCCGATGGTGACGGCACGGCCGACTGCGACGACGGCTGTCCCGACGACCCGGCCAAGACGGCGCCCGGGACCTGTGGTTGTGGCGTGGCCGACACGGACTCCGATGGCGACGGCACGGCTGATTGCGATGACGCTTGCCCCGACGACGCGTCCAAGACCGAGGCGGGTGCCTGCGGTTGCGGTGTCTCCGATGCCGACAGCGATGGGGACGGCACGCCGGACTGCTTCGACCAGTGTCCAGCCGATCCGGCGAAGATCGCTCCGGGTGCGTGCGGCTGCGGCGAATCGGATGCCGACACCGATGGTGACGGCGTGGCCGACTGCAACGACGACTGCCCCGACGACGCGGCGAAGACCGAGCCGGGTGCCTGTGGTTGCGGCGAGTCAGACGAGGACGCGGACGGCGACGGCCTGCCCGACTGCCTGTCGTGCGCGAGCTGTGGCTCCTGCGAGTTCCGCCAGCTCCTCGAGCAGGCGGTCCCGAGCCTGCCGACCGATCCCGACTGTGCCGGCCTGCCCATCCCCGACGCGGCGGTGAGCGCGTGCTGTCCGCTCATCCAGCAGGCGGTCGATGCCCTCGGCGAGGACCTGCCGGACACGCATCCTTGCGCCGAGGCTTGTGGCGGTCTCTGCCGGAGCTTCGACTTCGACGGCGAGGCGGCGGGAACGGTCATCACCACGCAATTCGATGGCTTGACCATCAGTGGCACGAGCCCGGTCATGAGCTTCGACACGGGCTCACCGACCTGTGGCGACGACGACCTCGCGACGCCGGGCAGCGGTCCGGGTAACGACGTCGCGCTGGGTGACGTGCTCATCCTCTCGGAGGTCGCTTCGGACTGTCAGCCCGACGACGACGTCTCGGGCGGGATCATGACCATCGAGTACGACCAGCCCGAAGAGCTCCAGTGGATCGGCCTGCTCGACATCGACGAGCCGGGCACGTTCGTGCGGGTCTACGGCGCGGGCGGTGAGCTGCTGCGCACGGTCATGGTGCCGGCGCAGGAGAACAACGGCTGGCAGCAGGTCGACATCAACCGCTGCGGCGTCGAGCTGGTGGAGATCCACCTCGGCGGCTCCGGTGCGGTGACCGACCTCGCGTGCAGCGGCCGTCGTCCGGACCGCGGGATCTTCCGAGGTGGCCTGCCCACGCGGACGAACCCGGCGAGCGGTCGCCTGGCACCACGTCGCTGATTCACGTCAGCTCGTGAGCACCGAGTCGGGAGCCCGTTGAGTGGGTTCCCGGCTCGGTGGAGGGAGACGTTCAACCGAGCTCCCTGTCGGCTAGGTGATGGCCGGCACCCTGAGCTTGTATCGATCTGACCCAATGGGTTCGAGACGACCTTCCATGAGCTCGGTCCCCGTTCTCTTGTCGCGCACGGAGATGCTCTCGTGTCGCCACCGGCTCGACACCGTGACCATCCCCAGCCGATCGGGAGTGGCGTACGACGTGTCGGGACCAACGAGCAGGACATGACGAGCCGGCTTGCCATCGAAGTCGAGGACGGCGACCCTGAGGTCCTGGCCCGGGTGCTCTCGTGTTCGCATGAACTCCCAGATGAGCTTGGCGCTCGAGATGATCAAGCCCAGTGCTATCAGCCAGTCGTTGCGGGACATCGACTGCATCAGCTCCCCCAAGTTCATGGGCTCATTCCCTTGCGGCAGCCAAGGCTTGGAGCTGGGGGTCGAGGCTCGCGTGAACGTGACTGACGGCGTCGGCGCCGACCTCGACGGGGATGGAGGTCTCGGTCGGTTCCGCTCTCGCCCAGTCCATGGCCTCGGGCAGGAGCATGGGCAGGCTGGCGGGACGACGCGTCGAGTGGGCCTGGACTCGGGTCTCGTCGACGAGGGCGGAGTAGGTCTGCAGGGACCGGCGCATGATCTCGGACTTCGACTCGGCCCCGGTGGTGGCCTGGAGGCGATCGATGAGATCGACCATGGGCTGGCTCAGCTCGAACTGAACGCGGCGCTTCTGAATCTTCACTTGTCTTCCCTTTCCCAGGTCGACCGGGCAATCGACCATGGCTTGGGAGGACCTATCGGCGGGGCCTGCTCAGCTCTTGAGAGACCACCGAGGGTTTTTTGAGTGGGCAGTGCTCGGAAGACGAGTGGCTGCCGAGCAGCGTCACGCTCGAGCTCTTGGCTGGCCTACTGGACGTCGACCTCGCCGTTCGTGCGGATGTAGACGACGCAGTCGGCTCCCGCCTCGCACGAGAGCCGGTGCGTCGCGGCTCCGTCCGCTCGGAAGAGGCTGCCCGGCTCGAGGGCTTCGGCTCCGCTCGGATCGCCATGCCGGGGGCGGCCCTGGATCACCACGGCTTGGAAGGTGGAGCCACGGCTCCCGAGCGTGGCGTCGCCTCCGCCCGGCAGCCTCACGAAGAGGCCGCGCAAGCCATCGCCCTCGTGCAGGCCCCAGAGGTAGGCGACCTTCACGCCGTCGGCCGTGGCGGAGGTCGCGGGAGGATCCACCCACACGACGTTCGACGCGTCCACGTTGACCGGTCGCTCCGCGTCCTCGAAGGCCTGCGCAGCGGGGAGGACGCCGAACGCGTCCTCGACCTCGATGTAGGCGAGGCTGTCGTCACCCTGGGCCGCCGTGATGTGGATGCCGCCGGCCGGCTGCGTCCAGAACGAGCCGACGCCCATCCACATGTCCTCGGCGGCGGGGTCGTCGTTGTGGAGGAGGCCGCTGATGACGACGCCACGGTAGGCGACGCCGTGGATGTGGGGCGGCGACCGGAAGCCATCGACGGGCTTGAGGAGGAAGCCGGCAGGGCCCGGACCGGTCCGGTCACCCCAGAGCGTGGCGGCCCGCGGGCTGGCGGCCCCGCGAGCTGGGTTGAGCTGCTCCCACCGAACCTCGGCGGCTCGGGCGATCGTCACGGGTGCGTTGCCCGAGCTCGCTCCGCCGGATGGTGACTCGGAGGTGGGGGAGCAGGCGGTCAGGAGCACCGTGGTGATGGCGGCGAGGGCAAGTCGAGACATGGCGTCCTCTCGGGATGGTGCGGCGACGTGGGCACTCGCATGGAAGCGCGCCGACCGTTGGGTTGTTTAGCAGAACCCGCTCTGGAAGTGTCGAGTGTTGAGAGGTCGTTACCGGCCGTCACTTGCGGGTGCGGATCCGGGGCCGGAGAATGTCGAACCTTCCTTCTTCGGAGTGCCCATGTCCAGAGCTGCGGTCGTCCTCTCTCTCCTCGCCGTCCTGTCCCTCTTGGCCGCTGCCCCGACCGCGTCGGCCCAGCAGGCGTCCGCCGCCGAGCCGGTCGTTCTCACCGTCTACTCGGACTACGCCTGTCCCTGGTGTTACCTGGGCAACGGTCGACTCAACGCCCTGGTCGAGGAGTACGACGTGCAGGTCGAGTACGTGCACTTCTCGCTCAACCCGTCCGTTCCGCCTGAGGGGCTTCGCCTGGCCGACTACTTCGGTGGGGGCGACGAGGGTGCCGCGCGCGTGAAGGCCTCTCACTCCCGGCTGAAGGAGCTGACCGACCAGCAGGGCCTCCCGCTACGCCAGCGCGACCACACCTACAACACGCGCAAGGCGCAGGAGCTGGCGAGCTGGGCGGCGGAGCAGGGGAAGGGGTTGGCCTTCCACCAAGCGACGTTCCGAGCGCTCTTCGCCGAGGGGAAGAACATCGCGAGCACGCCGGTGTTGCTCGACATCGCCGACAGCGTGGGCCTGAGCCGTCGTGGTGCCCGTCGGGTGCTCAAGAGCGGCTCGCACGCTGCGAAGGTCGAGGCGGACTGGGCTGCGTCGGATGCGGTGAGCATCGAGACGGTGCCGTCGTTCCATTGCGGCGAGTACTGGGTCATCGGCGTCCACGGCCCCGAGATCTTCCGCGAGCTGGTCGAGAAGGCCGGCGCGAAGAAGCGGACCCAGTCCGGTCGGTGACCGAGAAGGCACCGCCTACCGTCGAGGAGCAGGTGCTGGCGGTGCTGCGGGGGACAGCCAGTCTTCTCGCCAAGAAGCATGTCGGGAGCCGGTACTGGGGTGAGGAGGCCCTTCGGCGCACGCTCACGATCAAGAAGAGCGACATCCATGCTCACGTGGCGAAGCACGGCCTCACCGAGGACAGTGGTGTTCGCAGGCAAGCTCAGGAGGGCATCTGTCTCGTGCGGCGAGGCGACGAGTGGGTCGTCTTCTATCAGGAGCGGGGGATCCCCTTCGAGGAAGGGCGGTCATCGGACGAGCGGGAGGCGATCCGCATCGCGACGGACCTACTGATCGCCGTGTCCGGCCTGGGTTGGCTCGAGGATTGACGGTAAGCTGATCTGGTGGACGGTCAGTCGGTCGTCGACGAGCCCAGGAGGGAGGGCTGATGCAGGAGTGGAGTCGCGAGGAGAGCGCAGGGCTCATCGCGGAGGCGTTCGCGCCGTTGATCGGCATGCCGGCTTGGCGATTTCAGCAGGGCTACAGCTCGTTCCTCACGCTCGAGTTCGGTGAGCCACGCCTCGAAACGTCGATGAGCGGGCTCGGCATGAAGCTGCCCGACGGCTCGAGACGCGTGCGCAAGCGTCACGTCACTCCGCGAGGTGACTGGCACCTCTGGATCTACATGACGAGCTGGACTCTCTCGTTCGAAGGAGAGAGGCTCGCTCACTGCGAGTCCTCGCGAAGGCTCATCGGGAGTGCGACTCGCGTGCTCGATGGTCAGGCGCTGGCGAGCGTCGAGCTCCGAGAGCCGTCGGGCATGGTCTTCGACTTCGAGTTCGGCGGTCGCCTAGAGGTGAAGCCCTACGAGGGGGACGAGCTGAACGAGCTGTGGCTGCTCTACGAACCCTCGGGTGAGGTCTTCTCCCTGTGGAGTGACGGCTGTTGCTCGCGCTGCCGCGGGGATGAGCGTGGTGACCGGCGTCGCAGCGATGACGAGGCGTGAAGGAGGAGGGAGACGATGTGTCGCTACGCACGGAGCGGACCGTACAAGCCACACTACGCATGCTTTGCTTGTCGCAAGTCGTTCAAGCAGCCGTTGGTGAGCGATCGCATGGAAGTGCGAGGGATGTCGTTCGAGCATGGCGAGCTGTGCCGTGAGTTGCACTTCGCTCGAACTCGCTCCCTGCGTGATCCCGAGCGAGAACAGGCGATCGAGGCACGTCTCGACGTCATCGAGGCCCGGCATCGCGAGGTCGAGCGCCGCTGTCCCGAGTGTCGCGAGCCGATGGTCGACATGGGTCTCGACTTTCGGCCACCGAAGATGAACGACGTCAAGGCCTGGCGCATCATCGAGGGTCGCCATCGGATCGGCCACGCCTTTCACACCTGCGGCTGCAACGAGACCGGGCCCGTTCCTCGCACCTTGGTCGATTATCGGGCCTATCTCGAGGAGCGCCGGCGTGGTTACGCCGACGAGCTTCGTGCCGTGCAGCAAGAGGAGGAAGACGATCCCGAGCAGCGGATTCGAAGGTCCCAGTACTGGAGCGAGCGCATCGAAGCCGTGGAGGCCGTCCTGTCCGAGCTCGATTGAGTCGGGCTCGTCAGCGCTTCAGGGCATCTTGTCGGGAAGCACCTGACGGAAGAGGTGGTAAGTCGTCTGCCAGGACCAGCCGGGGGCCGTGACGATCACTTCATCTCCTGAGCGGAGTCGGATGACCAATCGGTTCCCGTCGCGTCGCTTGTCCTTGGTGCGTGCGGCCAGCCAGTCCCACTCGACGACCTCGTCGAAGGTCACGACGGTCGTGCAGTCTCGCTCCTCGAAGAGCACGCCTTGCTCGGCCAGGACGAGTCGATGGTCCTCGTCAGGGACGATGCTCGCGATCACGGGCCGGGCCAGTCGGTTGGCAAGGGTGGAGTGTCTTCCACGGGTTCGAGCTGGACCGTGCACGTGTCGATGCGGTGGAGCAGAAGCTTGCCGCGGAGCTTGCG
Organism: Acidobacteriota bacterium; assembly: GCA_039029535.1. Taxonomy (GTDB): domain Bacteria; phylum Acidobacteriota; class JBCCFW01; order JBCCFW01; family JBCCFW01; genus JBCCFW01. The sequence continues at coordinate 23,690 of JBCCFW010000087.1, read as the reverse complement.
CGCCTGACGGGTGACGATCTTCCGTCGTGGGATTGGGGGCGGGGCCTCGGAGGCAATCAGCGCCCGAAGCCACTTCCTCACCCCAGCACGCGCGTCAACGCCACCCTGACCTGAGCCACGTCGACGTCCTCGACCACCTTCGTCTCGCCCGGTGCTTCCAGCACGATGAAGCGCAGCTTCCCGTCGCGCTTCTTCTTGTCCGAGCCCATCGCCTCGATCAACGCATCGGGCGTGAAGCCGCGGATGCTGGTCGGGAGCTGCTGGGACTCCACCACGGTCTTCACCCGCTCGGGCAGGCTCGCCGAGCACAGCCCGAGCTGACGCGAGAGATGCGCCGCGGCAACGAGGCCGATGGCTACCGCTTCGCCGTGAGGCCGCTGATAGCCCGAGGTCTTCTCGATGGCGTGGGCGAAGGTGTGACCCAGGTTGAGGTGCTCGCGCCGCCCGGACTCGCCTGGATCCTCGCCGATGATGTCGGTCTTGACGTGCATGGCCTGGGCGAGGTCGTAGGGGTTGAGCTGGAAGCGACCCCGCTCGATCTTCGTGAGCAGCTCCGCGCCCACGAGCAGGCCGTGCTTGATGACCTCCGCCATCCCGTGACGACGCTCGGCGGTCGGCAAGGTCTCGAGCGTGGTGACGTCGCAGAGCACCGCCGCCGGATGATGAAAGGCCCCTACGAGGTTCTTGCCCGCGGGGATGTCGATGGCGGTCTTTCCGCCCAGGCTCGCGTCGACCATGCCCAGCAAGGTCGTCGGCACGTGGATGACCGGGACGCCTCGCATGAAGGTGGCGGCCGCCAATCCCGCCAGGTCGGTCACCACCCCACCGCCCACCGCCACGATGGGACGGTCGCGGGTGATGCCCGCCGCCGCGGCGGCGGACCAGAGCTGTTCGAGCGTCGCCAAGGTCTTGTGCTTCTCGCCGTCCTCGACCTGATGGGAGTGAACGGCGTGACCCGCGCTCTCCAGCACCGACGCGACGGCCTTCCGATGAGCCCGTGCCGGCTCGCAGCCGACCACGAGCACGGGGCCGCGCGAGAAGCCGAGGTTCTCGAGCAAGGTGCCGATCGACGCCAGGCAGTCCGCGCCGACCCACGCCGAGTACGGACCCGCCGGTGATTGCACGACCAGGCGTCGCGCCTGCGCGCCGCACCACGCCCAGGTTCTCTCCTCGCGCGCGATGACGTCGGCCAGCGTGAGCAGGGTGTCCGTGCGTCGACCGTCGGCGTCGACTTGCTGGAGCACCGCGTCGTGATGCGGCTGACGCCAGGCCTGCAGGGCCTTGAGCTGTCGCTCACGCGCGCCGCTGTCGGCCATGAGCAGGGGGCGGTCGTCGGCCGTGGTCGCCAACCGCTGAGACAGGGTCTCCGGTCGGCAGCGCAGGTTGATGAGGGTGCCGCGCGACTCGAAGGCCTCGCGGATCTCCGGGTCCATGACCGCTCCACCGCCGAGCGCGACGATGCAGGGCTCGCCCCTCGCCAGCTCGAGGGCGAGCTCCTTCTCGACCTCGCGGAAGACCGTCTCGCCCATCTTGGAGAAGCAGGCCGCGATGGTCATGCCCAGGTGCGACTCGATGCGCTCGTCGAGGTCGACGAAGGGGCGCTCGAGGTGCTCGGCGAGCGCGCCGCCCAGCGTCGTCTTGCCGCTCCCCATGAAGCCGGTGAGGGCGACGATGCGTTCGGTGCTCACGAGGGGTCGTCCGTCGCTTCGGGCAAGAAGCGCCAGGTCTGACCGTGCAGGCTGACATCGCTCAAGCGCGACTGCGGCAGGGCCTCGAAGCGCGGGGTCATCTCGGCGAGGCTGTCACCACCCAGCTTCTCGAGCAGGGCGTCGGCCAACACGAGCGCCAGCATGGCCTCACCGATGGGCACGGCGCGCGGCAGGGCGCAGAAGTCGCTGCGCTCATACACCGTCTCGGTGGCCTCGCCGGAGACGAGGTCGACGCTCTGACGCGGAGCCAAGGTGGTGGCGATGGGCTTCATGGCCACTCGGACGACCAGCGGGCTGCCGTTGGTGATGCCGCCCTCGAGACCACCGCAGCGATTCGTCTTCCGCACGAGGCGGCCGTCGTCCTCGACGAAGAGATCGTCATGAGCGTTGCTCCCTCGACGTGTCGACAGCTCGAAGGCAGGACCGATCTCCACGCCCTTCATCGCCTGGATGCCGAGCATGGCCTGGGCGAGACGACCGTCGAGCCGACGGTCCCACTCGGAGTGACTCCCGAGGCCCGGCGGGAGACCCAGCGCGAAGACCTCGAAGGTTCCGCCCAGGGTGTCCTTGGCCTTCATGGTCCGTCGGATCTCCTCGTGCAACGCGTCGTGCAGCTCGGGGACCGGGCAGCAAAGATCATCGTCGAGGGCCCGCTGCGCCCGGGCGGCGAGCTCGTCCTCGTCGGCCTCGTCGCGGGAGAGCCCGAGATCGATGGAGCCCAGGCTCGTGACGTGGCCGCCGATGCGGATGCCGAAGCTCCCGAGGAGCTGCTTGCAGAGGGCGCCCGCTGCCACCCGCGTTGCCGTGTTGCGTGCGCTGGCTCGCTCGAGCGAGAGACGCAGGTCGTCGTGACCATGCTTGAGCGCGGAGGTCAGGTCGGCGTGACCTGGACGAGGCACCGTCAGCGGCGTGATGTCGCGGTCCGACCAGTTCTTCCAGTCGAGGTTCGCGACGCGCAGCGCCACCGGCGCCCCGGTCGTGCGACCCGCGAGCACGCCGGCGGTGAGCTGCGCGCGGTCCTTCTCGATCCTCATCCGACCGCCGGAGCCGAAACCCCGCTGACGACGGGCCAGCTCGAAGTCGACGGCCTCGACGTCGACGGGCAGCCCCGCCGGCAGGCCATCGAGGATGGCGGTCAGCTCGGGACCATGAGACTCCCCGGCGTCGAGGAGACGGAGACGCGACAGGACGCTCATGGGCGCATCATCCCATGAGCGTCCCGATCCGCGGGTCGAGGGGCCTTACGGTCCCTCGACGCCGTCGCAGTCGGCCAGGCGGAGGCGGTAGAAGTAGATCGTGCCGGGAGCCGCTGCGTCCTCGAAACGCGTGGCCGTGAGGTCGGCCGGCGTGACGAGGTCACCGAGCATCGTGGGATCCGTCCCGCGGTAGAGCCGGAAGTGCTCACCGGGCGTCGGGGTGGCGGCGTCCCACGAGAACTCCACCGAGCTGCTGCTGGCCAGGCCCGTCGCGCGGAGCACCTCACCGGCCGGCAGCGGCCACGGCAGGCTCTCGCAGCCTTCGGCGCCGGAACAGGTGTTGCCGGCCTCGAAGACCCGCACGTCGTCGAGGGTCCAGCCGCCGAGGCCGCCGCCGCCCCGGCTCTCGAGCTCGAAGCGGACGCGCAGGTCGGCGTTGCCCACGGCCGCCGCGCCGAGGTCGACGAGCTGGTCCGTCCAGTCGCCGTCGCTCACCGCCGCGTCGGCGTTGTCCCAGACCACCACCCAGGTGCCCGAGCCATCGAGCGCCAGGACCTGTGCCCGGTCGCCGCCGGCGACGCTGAGGAAGCGGCGGAAGTCGAGGTAGACCCGCTCGCAGGCGGTGCAGTCGATGCCGGGACTCTCCAGCCAGGTGGAGGCGCCGGCCTCGTAGTTGCCTGGGTCTCCGGGAGCGCGCCCGCCGCCGAGGTCGGTGCCGCGGACGCGAGCGCCCCCGTCGGCGCGACCCGGGTCGGTGGGGCTCTGCGGTCCGGACAGGCCGATGCCGCCGATGTCCCAGTCGTCCTCACCCGCGGTGGCGCCGCTGGTCCAGCCGTCGGAGAGACCCTCGAAGTCGTCGAAGAAGAGGACGTTCTTGGGGACGGTGCCGCCCGGGAGGCCGATGTCGAGAGTGAACTCGCGCATGGTCTGATAGGTCATGCCGCCGGCGTCCTCGTAGTCGAGGGTGAGCCGACAGGTGATGCTGCCGTCGCAGTCGACGCCGGGGCGTGGGATGACGAGCTCGACGTGCGGATCGACGTCGGCGCCCGAGCGCTCGATGGTGCCCGGATCGATGTCGACCCAGGTCGTGTTCGAGTCGGCGATGACCACGCCCGCCGGGGCGTCGACGATCTCGAGCAGGCCGGTGACCGAGGTGGCCGCGGCGAGTCCGAGATTCTCGACGTCGAGGAGGAGCTTCACGGTCTCACCCGGCTCGACGATGCCGTTGCCATTGCCGATGCCGCCGTCCATCGCGTCGTCGCCGACGTTGTCGCCGGTCAGCGCGACCAGCGTGAGCGACGGCGTGCCGTCGGGTGGCTCGACCGCCATGCAGTTGAGGAAGCGTTCGCCGATGTCGATCTGATCGACAGCGGCCTCCGTGGCATCCATGAAGGTGCCCGTCGCCGGTGAGCCGCAGACCCGGAAGCGCAGCCGCAACGTGGCCTCGGGGCCTCCGAGGATGTCGTCGAGCTCGAAGCTCACGAAGTCCCAGCCGCCGGTCATCTCGTCGACCGTCTCCAGCTCCGCCCACGCGCCACCGGAGTCCACCGAGTACTCGACGACCATGGTGTCGGTGCTGTCGAACCAGCGGCTGAAGGCACGGGCGTAGCTGAGGACCAGGCCCGTGCGCATGTCGAGATCGAAGTCGGTGGTCTCGAGGGTCGTGCAGCCGTCGACGACCGAGTTCATGGCCGCGCCGATGTTGCCGGTCAGCCAGCAGCTCTGACCGGGGTCGGGCGTGTAGTCCTCGTAGACCTGACCGAAGATGTCGGGACCCCAGCCCATCGGCACGGCGTGCTCCCAGTTGCCGGCCGCTGCATCGTCGCTGCCCTCGGGATCGACCGTCCAGCCGGCGTCACCGGCTTCGAGCTCTTCGAGAAAGTAGTTGGCGATGCCGCTCTCGCCGATCTCCATGAAGCGGGTGACCCGCGTGCAGCCCTCGTCCGACTCGACCAGGAAGTCGAGCTGGATCGTCTGGCCGCACTCGATCGTGGGCTCACCGGCGAGCTGCAGGCGAACGTGCGTGCCGGCGCTCGAGGCCGAGCCTCCAGCGGGGATGTCACCGACGTCCGCGCGGTCGCTGACGACCACGACACCGGGCGTGGGACTGGTCACGGTGGCGAAGGTCGCCGTCGCGTCGGCGCCGATGTTGAGCACCGTGAGGGGGACATCGATGAGCTCACCGGGCTCGGCCAGGCCGTTGACGTTGTTCTCCGGTCGGATCGAGTCGTCCGGAACCAGCGGGTCGAGGTCGAACTCGGACAGCGGGTCGACGGTGATCGGCGTGAGGGTCTCGTCGATGGAGAAGCAGCCGGTCGCGTCGAAGACGCGAATGAGGTACTCGTAGGTGATGCCATCGATGACCGAAACGTCGATGAAGTCGGTCGCGGGAGGGAAGAGCGTCGCGATGGGAGCGGACGCCGTGTCGCGCTCGCTGTCGATGCGGTAGAGGTCGTACATGACCGCGCCGGGCACGTCAGGCCAGCTCACCATGACCTGCGGCTGGAGCGTGTCGGGATCGGTGAGCTTGACCAGCGTGAGGTCGGGAGCAGCCAGCGGCGTGCATTCGTCGGAGTCGGCGACCTCGGGAGTGCTCGTCATTCCATGGAGGCCGAAGGCTGCATTGATGGCTTCGCCGTTGGGCACGCCATCCATCAGGTCGCCGTTGTCGTCGTCGATGAGGACGACCGCGTCGTACACGGAGTCAGGGCGGTCGGGGAGGAAGCTCGACGAGATCGGGAGGCTCTGGAAGAACAGCCGCTCGAGGACGAACCAGCCCGCCGAGTCACCGTACTTGCCGCGAAGCTCGACGCCGAGGTCCCAGAAGGCCTGACTGATGACACCGCCAGTGCAGTGAGGCTGACCGCCACAGATCCCGTCGACGTTGCCCACGGTCTTGAGTCCCTGAGGGTCCTCGTCAGAGAGGGCCGTGCGGAGGAAGTTGCCGTCACCGAGGAAGAAGTAACGACCGCTGCCCGCGTCATGGCTCGAGATCCAGGCGACGATGTCGGAGAGACCCTCACTGCGTGCTCCGTCCGGGATCATCCCGCTATTGGTGAACTGGTCGAGCCCGTGGCCCCACTCGTGCTGGACGATGTCGGAGATGTCAGCCGTGTTGTTGCAGGTGTCGTCCATCGGGAAGAACAGCATCTGCGTGCCCGTCCAAACGGCGTTGCAGGACCCGGGTGCCATGACGGTCGCGACGATGTTGCTGGTGAAGAAGCCATCGACCGCTGCGTCGTCGAGATGCTTGGAGGCCACCTGACGCACGACATTGAGGTGGTAGTAGGCGTTGCGCTCGGGGCGGCTCGAGAAACCATTGCCGTCACCGTTGAGCCCACCCATGCCGAGGTTGAGGTCACCGAATGCGTCCTCACGGAAGACCTGCGGCGGGTTCACGCAGTCGGCGCACTCCATGTCGAACCACGGACCCGACAGGCTGGTCGAGGCGGGAAAGGCGGGGTCACGGGTGAAGATGCCGTTGTAGTCGGCGTTGATCGGGCCGTCGTTCTCGATGTCGACCCAGGGCATGCCGCGGACGACCTCGCTCACCTCTTCGAGCGGGCCGATGATGACGCCGCCACGCACGCGACCCTGCGGGATGGCTGGAGTCGGGCAGGCGTAGTTGTTGGCGTCCTCGAAGGCGAGGGCCTCACCGGTCACCGCATCACGGTACGACTGCCAGGTCTCGACACCGCCTGGCAGCCTCAAGGCGACCTTCCAGGCGAGGCGGTACTCGAGGCCGTCGCTGCCTTCCCAGGGCAGGAGCACGAGGGTCCCGTCGTCGACGACTTCGGTCGGCACCAGGGGCGTGTCGTCCTTCGCCAGGGGCGCGAGATCGGTGAGGAGGCCGGAAAGCGCGTCCTCGGCCGTGAGTAGCGGAGCGGTCGGCGCCAGGGCGAGCGCGTCGTCGACGAGCGCCGTGCCGAGCTGCACGAGGTTGCCCGAGCTCACGCGGAACGTGACGAGGGCGTCGAGGACCGGGACACCTTCGCGCTCGACGAGGTAGTTGAGGAACCAGAGACGACCATCCTGGAGCGACGAGGACAGGCCGCGGACGAGCGTCGCGTCGGCCTCCTCGAGACCGAACAGCTCGGGGTGCTCCGTCATGAGCGCCCGCGCCCGCTCGTCGAGCATGTCGAGGGTCTTGTCGCGGTCGGGGGCCGCGTCGAAGCCGAGCTGTCGCCAAGTGAGGTCGTTGCCCCAGCCCGGCAGCCACGGCACGCCCGAGCCCGAGGCCAGGGACACTCGACCCGTGCGCTGGTCGAAGCGGGCCTTCCACTGGGCACCCTGGCGATCCGCGAGTCGCTGCAACGATGCCTCCTGGGAGGCGGTGAGCGGACCCATCGTCGTCGGATGGACGCGCTCGAGCGGGCGGAGGCCGAGACGCTGAGCCATCGACGGGAGCTGACGCGGTTGCACGTAGGCGTGGGCCAGCAGCGGGAGGCAGGTGACGAGGGCGAGGGCGAGGGTGCGGGTTCGAGTCATGCGGGCCTCGAGAGGGAGTCGTGGCGCGAACGGCCGTGCGGGAGGGGAGCGACTCACCGGAGGGCAGAACGTACACCAAGTCCGAGGCGGTCATGGAGGGCCGCGGGCACGCCCGAATGCCTCGGGAGCAAGGCGCGAGGTCTTCGCGTGACCTCGGTCGCGGCGCAGGCTCCCGGGCTGGCCGGAAGTCGCCCTTCTCGGCGGTTTCGTAGGGCGTGCTGGTCGAGTCGAGGCATCCCTTCTCGCTCGCCTCTCTTTACGGGGTCCGGTTCGCTTCCCGATCACGGAGCAAGGCACTTGGCTGAGGAGCGTCCCCCGACTCATCAGAAATGGAGGCCTGGCGTGAACGTGCCTGCACGCCGAGGCGGAGAGAGGCGGGCCGCTTCGCACCCTGGGCGTGAGACGGACGAAAACCGCGGTCTCCGACCTGGCAACCGTCTTGCCTGGGTCCTCGGTGACACGAGGACTGCTCATGGACATCGTTCGAACAGGTCACGCTCGCCCGGTTGCGGCGCTCACGTTCGCCGTCGCTTGCTTCACGCTGCTCTCCGATGGAGCGCAGGCCTTCGAGGTCCACGGGCATCGGGGCTGCGGCGGTCCGCTCGGGCAGGGCAACACGCTCGCTGCGCTCGAGCGGGCGGCCGAGCTCGGCGTGGACTCCGTCGAGATCGACGTGCAGGGGACGGCCGACGGAGCCCTCGTCGTGCATCACGATCCGGAGCTGGCGCGGGGCTGTCGTCGTCTCGGAGGCGGACGCCTCCCGACGCGACGCATCGCCCAGCTCGACTCCGACGTGTTGTCCGACGTGAGCTGCGACGGTCGTCCGCTGCCCTTCTTGTCCGACGTCCTCGCGTGGTCTCGACGTCATCCCGAGCTGGCGCTGCTCATCGAGATCAAGCGTCAGAAGCCAGAGCGGATGCTCCCGGCCCGTCGGCTGGCGCAAGCGCTGTTGGCCGCTCTCGAGCAGGGCGACCCACGAGCGCTGGTCACCGCGGCGTCCTTCGATGCCGAGGTGCTCGCGGCGCTGGCCGAGCTGGCCCCCGAGCTGCCTCGCTGCCTGGTCGTCGGTTCGCTCGACCGGCTCGAGGCCGACCTCGTGCGGAGCCGACCCGGCTCCGTCGCCATCCGAGCCTCACGGCTCGAGCGTCCGCTGCTGCGACGTCTCCAGGAGCGGGGCCTGCGGGTCCTCCCCTGGGTCGTCGATGAACCTCATCTCCTGAACAAGTTCCTACGCTGGGGCGTGGACGGGGTCCTCACGGATCGTCCCGACCTGGCCCTTCGAGAGCGGGCGCAGCCTGCTCGTCACCATGGGGAAGCTCTCGTGAAGCCAAGTCGATCGCGTCTCGTTCAACCTCTCCTTTCCTCCGCGCTCACGCTGGCAGTGACCGCGCTCGGCACGCCTGCGGCGGTGCTGGGCTACGAAGGTGCACCCGCGGCGACTGAGCGCGCGGAGCTGCGCCTGCTCACGGCCTCGGGGATCGAGGTCTCCGGGCTGCTGCTCTCGCCCGACGGCCTGGTCGCGACCTCGGCTCAGGCCCTGGAGCACGGGCCGCTGGTGGCCGTCGCGCTCCCCGGAGACGAGTACAGCGAGCGCCCGCGGGTGGTGCGGGTGGACGAGACGCTCGGACTCGCGGTGCTGTACGTGGCCGAGCTCGACCACCTCGATGCCGGGCCGCCGGCCACCACGCCGAGGCGGCCCGAGCGCCGGCGACCGGTCAGCCACGGCGCCTCGATCCACGTCGACCCGGAGACCCCTCCTCGCCGACCGGCGATCGCGGACCCGAGCTACCCCCGACGGCCCGAGGTTCAGGAGCTGCCCGTGGACGCCGGACTGCGAGCGTCGACGATCTCGGCTCGGGCGGGGTCCCGGCTCGGCTCGTGGACGCCCGACTCGACGCCCGTGCCGGCGCGCCCCTTGAGCCTGGGGGAGGTGCAGAGGGTGGCGGTGTACCCCTTCACCTCAGGCGGGAACGTCGACACCTTCCTCACCTCGCTCTTCCTCCGCGAGGCCCGGAAGAAGCGGGCCGTGCATCAGCTCATGGACCCCTACGAGCTGTCCGTGCACGTCCCGGATGGGGAGGCATTCCACGCCGAAAGCAGGCTCGACGAGCTCCGCGAGGACGCCCGGGCCGCCGGGGCCGACGCCATGCTCATCGGCGTGGGCGTCTGGTACAGCGTTGGTTTCCGGCTCGAAGCGCGGCTCATCGAGGTCGGCACGGGCAGGGTGATCTGGCACTCGGCGCAGGCCTCGGGGATGTCGCTGACGGGCCCGCGCGCCAAGAGCAAGGTCGTCCGGCGGATCCTGCGGCACTACCCGCGGGCGTGAGGAAGAGGTCCGAGGCACGACGCCACGCCCGCGTCCAGTGCGGCTCACCCTTGCCGCGGGCGCCCTCCTGCCTCAGGATCTCCGCCGCCGCGCTGCTCGCGGCCCCCTTCCGCCCCCTCACGGGCCGCGCCAGCCGGGCGCCGGCCACCAGGGTTGCTCGACACCGCCGTGGAACACATCCGGAACTTCTGCATCATCGCTCACGTCGACCACGGGAAGTCGACGCTCGCCGACCGGCTCATCCAGGCCTGTGGGGGGGTCGACGACCGGGAGTTCCGCGACCAGATCCTCGACTCGATGGACATCGAGCGGGAACGCGGCATCACCATCAAGAGCAACACCGTCACCCTGGCCTACCAGGCGAAGGACGGGAATCTCTACCACCTCAATCTCATCGACACGCCGGGCCACGTCGACTTCTCGCACGAGGTCCGGCGTTCGCTCATGTCCTGTGACGGCGCCCTGCTCCTCGTCGACGCCTCCCAGGGCGTGGAGGCGCAGACCGTCGCCAACATGTACCTGGCGACCGAGCACGACCTCGAGCTGCTCCCGGTCATGAACAAGATCGATCTCCCCGCCGCGGATGTCGATCGGGTGGGCGAGGAGATCGAGGAGGACCTCGGGCTCGATCCTCTCGATGCCGTTCACTGCTCGGCCAAGACCGGCCTCGGCGTGGACGAGCTGCTCGAGGGCATCGTCGAACGCCTGCCTGCCCCTACCGGTGAGCCCGACTCACCCCTCAAGGCGCTCATCTTCGATGCCCAGTACGATCCCTACCGCGGCGTCGTCCTCCTCGTACGTGTCGTGGACGGGACGCTGAAGGCGGGCATTCGTCTTCTCTTCATGAACTCCAAGAAGGAGCACGTGGTCGAGGAGGTCGGCCTGCTCAAGCTCGAGCGGGAGAAGGGCAAGCAGCTCGGAGCGGGCGAGGTGGGCTACATCATCGCCGGCATCAAGACCGTCCGCGACGTCGCCGTGGGAGACACGGTCACCGACGCCGCGAGCCCGGCCGATGAGCCCATCCCCGGCTACATCGAGGCCAAGCCCGTCGTCTTCTCGTCGGTCTATCCGATCTCGACCGAAGACTACGGCGACCTCACCAAGGCGCTCGACCGGCTCGTCCTCAACGACGCGTCGCTCACCTACGAGAAGGACTCGTCGGCCGCGCTCGGCCACGGCTTCCGCTGCGGCTTCCTCGGCTTGCTCCATCTCGAGGTCGTGCAGGAGCGGCTGGAGCGAGAGCACGCGCTGTCACTGCTCATTTCGGCGCCCTCGGTCCAGTACACCGTGACCATGGAGTCGGGAGAGTCCTTCATCGTCGACAACCCGACGTACTACCCGGACCCTTCCGAGATCGAGAAGGTCGAGGAGCCGTACATCAAGGGCTCGATCATGATGCCGGAGCGCTACGTCGGTCCGGTCATGGAGCTGTGCCGCGACCGTCGCGGCGAGAACACGACCTTCAAGTACATCTCGGTCGGTCGTGTCGAGCTCACCTCGGAGCTACCGCTGGCCGAGGTCTTCTTCGACTTCTACGACCGTCTCAAGTCGATCACTCAGGGTCACGGCAGCTTCGACTACGACATGATCGGCACGCGGCTCACCGACGTCGTGAAGGTGGACATCCTCGTCAACGGCGAGAAGGTCGACGCTCTCTCGCAGCTCGTCCATCGCGAAAAAGCCCGCGCTCGGGCGCTGCACTACTGCAGTCAGCTCTCCGAGACCATCCCCCGCCATCAGTTCAAGATCCCCATCCAGGGAACGATCGGCGGCTCGATCATCGCCCGCAAGACCATCAACGCCCTGCGCAAGGACGTCACCGCGAAGTGCTACGGCGGTGACATCTCCCGCAAGCGCAAGCTGCTCGACAAGCAGCGTGAGGGCAAGAAGCGGATGAAGACCGTCGGCTCGGTGGAGATCCCGCAAGAGGCCTTCATGGCCGTGCTCAAGACCGAGCCGGGATCCTCATGAGCGGCACGGGCATCGCGTGAGCAGCACGGTGCATCCGCTGGCGCGTCCGCTGCCGGCGGTGGGAGCCAAGCTGTCGCGGCAGGTCACGGCGACGCTGTCCGAGCACGAGTTGCTCGGTGAGGGCGACCGGGTGCTGGTGGCGGTCTCCGGCGGCAAGGACTCCGCGACCCTGCTCGATCTCCTCGAGCGCTCCCGTCGCCGTGCGCCCTTCCAGTTCTCGCTGGTGGCCGTGCACCTCGATCAGGTCCAGCCCGGTCACGATCCGGAGCCGCTTCGGGCCTGGCTCGAGGAGCTCGGCGTCGAGCACGAGATCCTCCGGCGCGACACCTACTCGAAGGTGCTGGAGGTCACGCCGGCAGGCAAGAGCTACTGCTCGGCCTGCTCGAGGATGCGACGAGGCATCCTCTACAACGCCGCCGAGCGCCACGGGTGCAACGTCGTCGCCCTGGGTCATCATCGCGACGACGCCCTCGAGACCTTGATGATGAACCTGTTCCACGTCGGCAAGCTCCAGGCCATGCCCGCGGGCTACCAGACCGACGATGGACGATTCCGCGTCATCCGGCCGCTCATCGAGTGCGCCGAGGCCGACATCGCCGAGCAGGTGCAGCTGGCCGGCTACCCCATCCTTCCGTGCCGACTCTGCGGCTCGCAGGACGGCATGCGTCGGGACGCCATGACCAAGCTCCTGGACGAGCTCGAAGCCGACTACCCCAGCGTGCGCAGCGTGATGCTCTCGGCGATCAAGAACGTCAAGGCGAGCCACCTCCTCGACCGCGACCTGAACCGTCGCCTCGGTGGTGAGCTCCCGGCGGAGTCGGACCACGGCTCCTGAGTCGCTCCTGAGTCACGGCGTCCTCTTCTTGTTGGGGACGCTGGCCTTCCTGATTTCCACGGTCGCGGCCGGTGGTGGTGCGCTCGTCCTCATCCCGTTGGCGAGTCTCGTGCTGCCGGTGGAGATGATTCCACCCGTCCTCGGGATCGCGAGCCTCGTCTCCTCGACGCAGCGGGTCGCGCTGTACCGGAAGGACGTCGAGCGCCCCATCCTCGTCCGGGTCGTCCCGGGCTTGGTGTTCGGCATCGTCGTCGGCTCGCTGCTCCTGGTGCGGCTCGAAGCGAACGGCCTGCGTCTCTGCCTCGGGGTCTTCCTCCTGGCGAGCGCGCTGCTGCCCTACCTCCTGCCCCGCATGAGCTGGCCACGCCTGTCGCTGGCGTGGTTCGTTCCGGCGGCGGCCGTGACCGCCTTCTTGTCGACGGTCATGGGTGCTGCCGGTCCGCTCATGAACCCGGTGTACCTCGGGCACGGTCTCGCTCGCGAGCGGATGATCGGCACCAAGGCTGCGAGCACCTGGCTCATGCAGGCGATGAAGCTCGTGTCCTACGCCGTGGCGGGCCTGCTGGCGTCGGGCCTGGTCTGGTCGGCGGGCCTGGCGCTGGCTGCTGGAGCGCTGGTCGGCAACGTGGTGGGGAAGAAGGTGCTGTCGGGCATGAGCGACGAGCGCTTCCGTCACTGCGTCCGAGCGCTGCTGCTCGTGTCGGGCGCGTTGATGATTCGGAGAGCGCTCGCCGGCTAGCGGCGGTCGCGGCTAGCTCCGTTCCTCCAGCCAGCTCGCGAGGTCGGCGAGGGGGGCGGACTGGATGGGGCCGAGGGGATCGAGGAAGCGCGAGGGAGCTTCGCCGAGGGTGTGCCCGAGCCGCTCGTAGCGATGGAAGGAGTGATCGACGTGACCGGCCGTGGTCAGCGCTTCGTGGAAGCGACGAACATCGGTGCTGTAGGTGACGGGGTCGCTCTCACCGATGAGGATGAGCAGGGGGACCGACCACTCCTCGGCGAGCGCCTGAACCGGGGCGAGATCGTCACGACCGAGACCCGGCGCCTGCTCACGAAGGACCTCGTCGGCCCACGTGCCGAGCTCGTCCTCGAAGTGGAGGTACCCGTCGTGATCGAGGTCGAGCGCGGAGTGCGGGATGCGAGCGCCCTGGTCGTTGGCTTCGGTCAGCTCACGAAGCCAGGACGTGAGCGGCTCGCCACGGGGAGCGGCCAAGGCGCGCGCGAGACCCACTGCACCGATGGCGTCCTCGCGCTCGGAGTGCTCGCGCAGGTAGGGGAGCACGAGCCGGTGGACTTGATCACGAAGGTTGCGGGCTCGACTCGAGACGACGGGCGAGATCAGGACGAGACCGGAGACTTCCGGATGACGTCGGGCGAGATGAGCCGCGACGCTGGCTCCGTCGCCCTGGCCGATCACGAACAGCCGCTTCGGATCGACGATCATGTCGCGACGCAGGAACTCGAGCATGGCCTCGGCGTCGGCGAGACGTTCGCTCTGCTCCAGCTCTTGAAGTGCGGCGGCGTCTCCGCCTGGCTGGGCATGACGCTTGTCGTGACGGAGGACCGCGAAGCCGGCCTCTGCCAGGTGCTCGGCGAGGGTCTTGAAGTTGGCCGACACGAGCGTGCCGGCCGCGTCTCGAATGGAGTGATCGAGGTCGGCCGGGCCCCCTCCGTGGACGAGCAGCACGCCCGGCAAGCGTTGGTTGCGGGGCGGCGACTTGAACGAGAGCTCCGCCCGAACTTGGACGTCGCCCAGGGTGACGTCGAAGCGGTCGTGCTTCACGCCCTGGGGCACGCGACAGGCGCCAGCGAGACCGAGGAGGACGAGTGCGGTTGCGATTCGGGTCATGACGAGCTCCCCGGCTCAAGATCGGTCGACCTACCACCGACCTTGAGGGCGACGGCAAGGAGAGCGCGATGTATCGGGTCGACGAAGACAATCACGACGAGAGCCGGCCGATTCGGGTCGAGGTCGCCTGTGGTGGCGCCGTGGTGGCGCGTGGCGAGCTCACGCAGCTCGCGGACCAGCGGCGGCTCGTCCTGCCCGTGCTCGCGCCCATCGGGCTCGGGGCTGGCTGTCAGGTCGTCCTCTACCCGGGAGAGATGCGGAAGGCCCTGCACGCGACCGGCCGGGTCGTCCGGGTCGGGGCCGAGCTGGAGGTCGAGCTCGACCACGAGATCGTCCTGCCGGTGGTCGAGGAGACGCCTGCGACCGTCCCGCCCGAGGCCATCCTGATTCCCTGAGTGGAGCCGTCGGCGCCGTCCTCTTGGTAGCGTTGGTCATGACCGATGCTCCGACCGCAGACCCCGCCCCGCTCTCGCTCGACGACGCCCTGGATCTCCTCGCCACGCGAGACGCCAGCCGGCCCCTCGAGCTGGAGATCGGCTGTGGCAAGGGACGCTTCCTGATCGAGGCTGCTCGCCGCTGGCCGGAGCGCGACTTCCTGGCTCTCGAGCTCGCCGGCAGCCTGGCCTACCTCGTCGCGCGTCGGCTCCGGCGTCAGGGCTTCACCAACGCCTGGGTGGTCCGAGCGGACGCACGCGAGTTCGTGGCTTCGCTCCCCGCGGACTGCCTCGACCGCTGCCACGTCTACTGCCCGGACCCGTGGCCGAAGCGTCGTCATCACCGCAACCGACTCTTCACGCCGCCCTTCCCTGATCATCTCGCTGCTGCGCTCGCGCCCGGTGCCGACCTGATCTTCACGACCGACCACGATCCCTACTTCCGGGACGTGTGTGCTCGGCTCGCTGGACACGAGTCTTTCGTGCGACTCACGCCCGAGGAGCGAATGGCCGAGCTGCCATCAGGTGGCTTCGATCGGATCTTCGAAGAGGCTGGCGTGCCCGTTTTCCCTGGATGTTGGCAACGGGTGAGCAACGCAACGTCACGCAGCGGTAGCCCGGACTGTTCGTGAGTGTTCGTCGCGAGTGGCCGGAGATGCTAGCCGAGAAGGGTGAACGTAGTCTCGAGGCCCGGAAGCGCACTTGACGGTGCGTTGAGGACCGAGAGGCGAGTACGCCCTTCGTAGGCAGCAGATCTGGTCACGCAGCAGGAGACTCATGAATTGTCCGGGCTAGGGGAACTGCCCCCGGGGTGGGGGGCGCTCACCCGACTCTTGGGGGTAAACCACCCATTCGAAATGGTGGCGCTTGCGAACGTCGTCCCCTGAAAAGGCGAAAGCCCGGTGAGCATGCTCACCGGGCTTCGAGTTTGTTGGCCGGTCCGACAGTCAGGGAAGGTTAGCCTGGGTAGGATTTTTAGGCTGGAATGTCGTGACGGACCCGAGGGTCCAATTGGCAGGAGGTCGAAGCCTCCCAAGAGGTGGGCCACCGGCCCGGCCTGTCAACTCGTTGTCGTGCAACCGCTCGGTGGTAAGGACCGCCTTGCGGCTGCTGTCTGACTACGAAGCAATGGTCGTGCCAGGTTCGCTTTTCGATGAGAAAGCGCCGGTTCCGAGACTCGGAAAACTGACCGTTGCACCTTGTTTTCAATGATTTAGCTCATCGTTTTCGCTCTTCTTTCTCGTCCGCCGTCGTGTCGGATTGGCCGCAAGAAAAACGCCGGAATGGCCGGCACGTGCCGGCCGATTGACACTTTGGGTCACGGACGAGACGTTTTTTCTCCTCATCCGGGGCGCCGGACCCAGGGGGCGAACCCCCGTTCGCGCCCGCCGGACGCACCGCGGAAGCGGCTTTCCCATGGAGACGCCCCTCCCGGCAGGTCGTGACAGCCATTGGCGCCGGGATGGGGGGCGGTAGGATTCCGGCGGACCCGGGATGGCGTCGGGTAGTAGGAGTGGAGCGTGTCCGCAGAGATGGAGAACAGCCTGGTCGACCGGGTCGCCCTGGTCACGGGCGGGGCGGTCCGGCTGGGGCGGGAGACGGTCCTGGCGTTGGCGGAGCGAGGGGCCCGGGTGGCCTTCACCTACAGCTCCTCGCGCGAGGATGCCGAGAGCCTGCTCGCCGAGCTGGGCGACGGCCACCTGGCCTTGCCCTGCGACGTCACTGAGGAGGAGGAGGTCGAGGCCGCCTTCCAGGCGGTCGACGCCGAGCTCGGCCGGCTCGACCTGCTCGTCAACAACGCGGCGATCTTCGAGCCGCCGGTCGACTTCGCGGACCTGACCACCGAGACCTGGCGGCGGCACCTCGACGTCAACCTGACCGGGAGCTTCCTCTGCGCCCACCGGGCCGGGGAGCGGATGCGCAAGCAGGAGGACGGTGGGCTCATCGTCAACATCGGCTGCGCGGGGGGGCTCCGCCCTTGGCCGAAGTACCTGCCCTACTCGGTGTCGAAGGCCGGCGTCCTCATGATGACCCAGTGCCTGGCGCGTGCCCTGGCGCCGAAGGTCCGCTGCAACGCGGTGCTGCCCGGGCCGGTGCTGCTGCCGGAGCGCTACGACGTGAAGCAGGCGGACAAGGCCATCGCTCGGACCGTGCTCAAGCGGGCGGGTCGTCCGCAGGACGTCGTTCGAGCCATCTTGTTCTGCTGGGACTCCGACTACACGACCGGGGCCTTCATCCCGGTCGAGGGTGGTCGGCTCCTGACCTGATCCGAACCCGATCGCGCATCGCGGAGACCGCCGATGAATCTCGTTCTCTCCTATCAGGCGATCCTGCGCACGGCCGCGCTCGGTCCGGCCGTCGACTGGTTGCGGCGTCACTTCGACTTGCCGCTCGCGGAGGGCGACGGAACCAACTGGTCGCGGCTCGGCGTGCCGGCGTCGGGTCTCGGCGTGCTTGCGGCCGAGCACGGCGGCGGAGGTGAGGGACCGGTGGTCGAGTTGGAGGTCACTCACTTGAAGCGTGCGCTGGCACGGGCGCTCGAGGGTGGCGCCGAGGAGCTGGACTCGCCGCTTGCCCCCCACGGCAAGCGGCATGCGGTCCTGCGCATCCCCGGTGACGTCGTTCTCTGGCTCTTCGAGCCGGTCGACGAAGGCGCGGCGGTCGAGGTCGATGAGCGACCCCTGGGCGAGGGACCGGTCGGATTCACGGTCGGCCGACGCTTCGGTCACGACGTGGCGACGGTCTTCTCGGCCTTGACCGAGGCGAGCGCGCTCGAGCAGAGCTACCTGCATCGGGCCAGCGGCGACCTGCGCACGGGCGAGGTCGTGGAGTGGTGGTGGAACGAGAAGGCGTGCAGCCCGCAGCACGTCGATGAGCTTCGGCGGGATGAGCGCGTGGACTTCACCTGGACGGCGCACCACTGCGCGTACCGCACGAGGGTGACGTTCTCGTTCACGCCGGGCGACGACGGGTGCCGAGTGGGCATCACCGAGTCGGGTTGGGTCGACGATGGACGGGGGCGCAATAGCGCCTTCGCTCACGCCGAGGCCTGGACGGAGTTGCTGGTGCATGTCGACGTCTGCCTGCGTCACGACCTGCGCCTCGCAGAGCTCGCTCACCGCTGAGCAAGCGGGAGCCTCCACTGTCAAGCGCCGCGGGTGGATTCGGACTGACGGACCCGCGGCAGGGACTGAAGCTCACGCTCCTATCTCGGCGAGCGACTCCTGAAGGGACTCGATGGTCGATCTCCAGCGGGGAGCCAGTAGTGGGCTCTCCTGCAAGGCGACGAACAAGGGTTCGATGGCCCGGTGAACTTCACGGAGCCGGTCGAGGGCCCGTGATGAGGGCTGGGGTTCTTGACCGGCCGTGGACAGGAGCCGGCTCCACCTCTGCTTGTCGTCGACGTCGAGGTTGGTCAGGCTGCGCTGGATGTCTTCGAAGGTGACTGTTAGTGCACTCATTGTACTTTCTCCAAGTGCCGATCTAATG
Source organism: Acidobacteriota bacterium (assembly GCA_039029535.1). Lineage (GTDB taxonomy): Bacteria > Acidobacteriota > JBCCFW01 > JBCCFW01 > JBCCFW01 > JBCCFW01. Next base: position 5,396 of record JBCCFW010000087.1, on the reverse strand, counting down.
ATTCGTCGGCTCGTGAAGAGGTACGTCAAGGCAACGAGAAGTCCGCCAAGGTGGCCGTCACGAGGCTTCTAGGGCGTTCTCGGCGAGTGGAGGTGGGCGCACGTCGCAGGCTCGGAGGGCCTCCTCCACCGACATGATCTCTCGGCGACGTGACCAGATCGAACGCGGGAAGGTGTTGGCCAACTCGAGCGCGAGCTGTTCGCTCACGTCGACCTTCTTCTCACCGAGGCAGAGAAGGCCGAGTGCTTGGAGGGCGAGACCGGGGTGGAAGAGCTCTGCTGCCTGGGCGCGGAGCGTCTTCAGCTCATCGTCGCCGATGTCGCCTCCCGCAGCGACGCGGAGCGCCTCGGCGAGGGGGATCAGGTGCGGTCGCTGCGTGCGGCGCCAGAGGCGTGCAACCTCGGAGGCGAGCTGACGAGCAAGCTCCAAGCGCTGAGCCCGCCAGGCGAAGGCCGCTTCGAAGAGGAGGATGTTGCCTTCGTAGTCGTGGAGTCCGGTCAAGCGGGCGGCCTCGATGAGCTCGAGGTCGGGGCGATCTCGGTGCGCCATTCGATAGCGGGCCGAGCGCTTGAGCCAGGCCGCCCAGCTCTCGAGCAAGAGATGCCGACACGAACCGAGCCGTTCGAGCGCATCGTCGACCAAGCACAGGGCATCCTCATGATGGCCGCCGTCGAGCTGTGCGTTCGCCGCGGAGAGGAGTGACGCGGTGCATTCACTCGGAACCGAGGCAATGTCGGCGGCCTGGACGTGCAGGGCAGCAGCCTCCTCGAAACGGTAGGCGTGATAGTGGAGCCAGGCGCGCTGGCTGAGCAGGAGGCGGCGCCCCTCGACGTTCTTGACGAGCGTGGACTCGGCGAGCTCGTCGAGCATCTCGGGGAGGCGGTCGGGTGCGCTCCTCTGTGCGATGGTGAAACGCACCGAGTGGCGCATGAGCTCGAGCTCGATGTCGTCCAGCGGTTGCGAGCGTTCGAGCTGCTCGAGCGCTCTCAGACCATCGCGTTGCAGGCCCCCGTAAGCTGCGCGGGCGAGGGTCTCCAGCTCGCGGGCCATCGGCTCTGATGATGCGGTCAGCTCGAGCTCACGCAGCACGCGCTCCAGCTCGGTGGCCGTGCCGAGGCGAACGGCGAGCTTGAGTGCACGCGTCAACAAGGAGAGGACGTCATCACCACGACGGCGCCGCAGGTTCAACGCTTCGAGGACGATGGTGAAGGCCGTGCTCTCGTCTCCGTCGCGCTCCGCGCGCTCGGCGCGAGCCTCCATCTCTTCGGGCAAGAGGTGGAGGCGCCGAGCAGCGAGCACGTGACGAAGACGTCTTGGATCGCCAGGGGGTAGCTCGTCGGCAAGCAAGCCATGAGCCGTGCTCAAGCACGCATCAGACTCCGGATCATGGGAATCCGTGGGAAGGGCGAGAACGAGGTGGCGCCCATCGCCTGATCGACACAAATAACCCCGTTCGACCAGCGACTCGAGCTCCGCATCGACGGTCCACGTGGGTGAGTCGCAGCTCCGCGACAGGAGGGTCGTGTCGGCCTCGTCCCCGACATCGGCCAGGACGTGTAGCAGGCGACGGGCGAGGTCGGAGAGCCCGTGAGCCGGTCGGCGTGGATAGACCGGACGCCGGGGCTGGGCCTGCAGTCGTTGAAGGCTGGCACGCGACAGGACGAGCGCTTCGTTCTCCCACGAGGCCAGCCCCGTGCGGAGCCACGATGAGAGCTCCCCGACCACGCGACCCGGCCAGCCCTGCGTGGCGTCGAGCAGGAGACGGGCAGGATCGCTGCGGAGATAGTGAAGACACTCGGGGCCACGGAAGAGTGGCTCGAGCTGAGAACGGAGCATGCGCGGGAGAGCGCGGGCCTCGGCGCGCGGAGCAGCGTAAGTGCGAAGGACGGGGCGCTCCCGACGCAGGTGCTCGAGAAGCTGGGCCGAGGACTCGTCGATGTTCTCCGTGTCGTCGACGAGGAAGACGGAGGTGGTGGGCAGGTCCGATAGCAATCGCGAGAGCAGGTTGTCGGCAAAGCCACCGGAGGGCGCGATGGACGAAAGCGTGGCTTCGTCGAGCCAGGCTTCGATGCTGGTGAACGCCTGTTGTCCCTCGCGAGACCAGTGAACGACGTGGCCGGCACTCTCGAGCCCGGCGGCGATCGACTCCAGGCAGCTCGTGCGCCCGCTCCCCGGTGGCCCCCAGAGGTCGAGCGACTCGCCTCGATGCAGGGCCTCGGTGAGCTCTCCCTGGAAGGTGCCCGTCGCCAGGACCGGAAGCTCGCCGAGCACTCCCACGCTGCGATGACCGGCGTCGAGGCATGCGAGCGCCTCTGAGGCCGTCGCTGGGCGGTGGAGTGGGTCTTCGGCGAGGAGCCGGTCGAGGAGGGCCCGAGCCTCGGTGGGCAGCAGGATCTCGTCGCCATCGATCTCCCGCGGGAGTTGTCCGGTGAGGGCCTCGTGCACCATGACACCGACCGAGTACAGGTCGGAGCTGGGGGTGAGGCGCTCACCCTCGATCTGCTCGGGTGCTGCGTAGGCTCGAGTGCCGGCGCCTTCCTCCCACGGTGCCAACGGAACGCTGAGGTCACGGGCGAGGCCGAGGTCGAGAAGGGTGACGATGCCGTCATCGCTGACGAAGACGTTCTCGGGCTTGAGATCCCGGTGGATGAAGCCCGCGTGGTGCAGGCGATCGAGTGCCTCGAGCAAGCCGAGGAGTCGAGGCAGGACCCGGTCCCAGCTCAGCGGGAACACGGGCCCTGGGAAGGGCGCCCCATCGACGATCTCGGTGACGATGAAGCCGCCTTGCTCGGTCGTGCCGTCGTCCAACAGGTGGATGACCTGAGGAAGGCGGAGCATGCGCAGCGCAGCAAGCTCGGCACCGAGGACGGCCCGGCGCCTGAACGTCGGAGCATCGAGAAGCTTCACCGCGACCGGGTTACCCGTGTAGGTGTCGATGGCGCGCCAGGTCTTCCCGGAGCCACCACTCCCGAGCTCGTTTTCGAGCTGATACCGCTTGTCGATGAGATCGCCTCGACGATTGCGAGGCTGGTGGTCGATGGGCGGTTCGAGAAACGCGCCACATCGATCATTCCAGTCGAGAAGCTCGAGGACTTCCTGGACCAGGTCGTCGTCTTCGGTCTCGGCACGCAGTCGAGGTTCGCGCTCCTCCTTCGGGACGTCCCAGACCCGTCGGAAGAGCGACTGAACCTCATCGAAGCGGTTCTCGCTCAACGGCTCATTCCAAGTCGTCTCCCAGCTCGCGACGCAGCCAGGAGCGCGCCAGGGTCCAGTCGCGCTCGACGCTGCGCTTGGCCCTTCCCGTCGCTTCGGCGATCTCCTCCATGGTGGCGCCAGCGAAGAACTTCATCTCGACGAGCGTGACGAGCTCGGGTTTCTCTCTCGCGAGAGCATCGAGGGCCCGGTCGACGCTCAGGAGGTCGATGGCGCGCTCTTCGTACTGGCGGGCCAGGTCCTCGAACGGGTCGTGGTCGGGAGCCTGACGCTTCTTGCGGCCCTTGCGACGGACGTGGTCGAGGAGAACGTGCCGCATCGCCTGAGCGCAGACCGAGAGAAAGTGGCCGCTGTCCTCGAAGTTCGGCTTGGGCCCTTCCCCGAACAGTCGAATGTAGGCCTCGTTGATGAGCAGCGTGGGCTGAAGACTCCCTCGCTGCCCACGCAAGATGAAGCGTGCTCGCCGCTTCAGCTCGTCGTGAAGGATGGACAGCAATTCGTTGCGGGCCTTCTCGTCTCCCTGGCTGGCGCGATCGAGAAGGATCGTGGCCTCTCCGCGGGGGCGAGGCGAATCGCCGTCGTCGACGTCTCGGTGGTGGGTTTCGTTGGTCATTGGAACTGCTCGGAGCACTTGCGGCTCAGCCTTCCACCGCGTCGATGCGGCTGATCTCGGCCTGGATGGCATGGCATTCGAGCTTTCCCCGTCCTCGTTCGAACTCCCGAACCCAAGCTTCGCACTGGGGAGGGTCCTTGTCCGGATCCTCCCCGTGCAAGACGATGAGATGAGGGCCGGTCCTGACGAAGGACTCGGAGAGATACCATCTCTCCATGCTGCTGTCGGGATTGACCACGATCCAGAAGGCAGCGTGCTCCTTCTGGAAGGCCAGCTGATCTTCGTGTGTGTCGAGTCTCATGTACTCGTCGATCGTTCCGTGACCAGACAGCCCGATGTAGCTGCCGACTCCTAGCTGACTTCCCTGGATGTTGCACATGAATGATCCGTCCTTTCGGAGGTGGTGGCTCTAGGGGACTTGGACGATGCCATGACCGCTGTCGTGCCGATGGCGGCCACCAATGTCTTGTAGGGATGCGCTCTGAAACAACTGGTCTCGAAGCTCGTCCGCGGTGGGCTTCCTGCCGAACCGTCGCTCGAGCTCCTCCGCCCAGAGCGCGGCGGCGCCGGCGACGTGAGCGGCCGCGATGCTCGTGCCAGAGGTGTCGGTGAAGTCCCTGGTCTTGCCCCTGCGGGTCGCCGAGAGCACGAGTTGCCCCGGAGCGGCGATGTCGGGCTTGTCGCTCGAGTAGGTCGAGATCTTGTAGGGCGCCCCGGACTTGCCGCTCAAGGCCCCCACTGCGATGACTTCGGGGAGGTTGGCCGGCGTGGTCGGGCCGACCTCTTGAAGAGGTGCGTTCTTCCGACGCCGGCTGGCGTTGCCGGCCGATGCCACGAAGAGCGGCGAGACGTCGGGGTTCCGATCCGTCAGGCGCTTGATCAAGCCGCTGAAGAGGAGCGTCACGAGGCTGTACTGATGAGAGACCCGAGCGACGTCGAGAGTGCTCACGCGTTGCTTCTTGCCCTTGACCCGAGTGATGGCACTCGAGAAGTCGAAGTTCAGCGCCATCAGGATGACCTGAGCACCTTCGTCGACTGCCCAGCAGAGCGCCTTGGCCAGGGCCGTGGTGCTGCCCTTGGCCGACTCGTTCAAGACCTTCCCGACGAGGATCCGCCTCACTCCCGGAGCGATGCCGGTCATGAACTTGTGGTGCTGTCCGAAGAACACGCTGGCGCACTGCGTGCCGTGTCCCCGCTCGTCGTGCTGACACTCGGGCTTGCGACAGGGCTTGGGACTGCAGCCGCAGGTCCAGCTCGTGCGTTCGATCCTCCCAGCCGCCTCGTGGTGCGCGAAGGCCGGGTGCTCCGCGTCGACCCCCGAATCGAGGATCGCGACGGTCACGCCTCGACCCGTGCGGCTACGCGGGCCGATGCCCAGGGCCTTGCGGCCCCATCCTTCCCGCTTCCTTCGGGCTGGGCTCTGTCTTCGTGGGTCGTAGCGAAATGCGGCCCAGGTGCTCGCATCGGGAGCGACGCACTTCACGTTGGCCTCGGCGCGAAGCCGAGTGACACCCTCTGAGTCGAGCTTCTCATTCTCGACACAGAAGGGTGGGGCCGGACTCAGGTCCTG
>JBCCFW010000086.1:0-31197 GCA_039029535.1 Acidobacteriota bacterium | reverse complement strand
CGTCGGGCGTTGGAAGAGACGACCGGCCGCGGGCTCGGCGTGTTCTTCGACCAGTGGATCGCCTCGGCCGGTCATCCCGAGATCGAGGCGACGAGCGAGTGGCAGCCCGAGGCCGGGCAGCTCCGCATCGAGCTCACCCAGCAGCAGTCGGGCGAGCAGGTCCCCGAGAGCTTCTCCTTCGACCTGGAGATCGGCGTGCTCGAGGACGGCGAGTGGCGTCTCGAGAAGCATCGTGTCGACCGACGGCATCAGACGCTGTCGCTCTCCTGCTCGGCCTGCCCCGAGGCGGTGACCCTCGACCCGCGTGATCGCCTGCTCGGCACCTGGCAGCTCAAGCGACCGCCGGCGGCGCTCACCGCGACGCTCGCGGGCGCACCCTGGGGACCGGCCCGTGCCGAGGCCGCGTTGGCCCTGAGCAGCGCGGGGCCTCGTTCGGCAGTGGACGCCCTCGGTCATGCGCTGGCGAAGGATGGGTCCTGGCGCGTCGCCGCGGCGGCGGCGCGGGCCTTGGCGCAGCACGGCGGCGAGGCGGCCACCGGGCTGCTGGCGAAGGGGCTCGGTCACGCGCACCCGAAGGTGCGTCGCGCCTGCGCGGCGGGGCTCGGTCAGCTCCGCGGCGACAAGGCGGTCAAGGCGCTGGAGAAGCTGCTCAAGAAGGGCGACGCGAGCTACTTCGTCGAATCCGAGGCGGCGGTCTCGCTGGGCCGCTGTCGGGCGCCCGGCGCTCGGGCGACGCTCGGTCGGGTGCTGCGTCGCAAGAAGGGTGGCTGGAACGACGTGCTGCGCCGCGGCGCTCTCGAGGGGCTGGGCTTGCTCGGCTCGGAGGAGAGTGACGAAGTCGTGGCGCTGCTGCTGCCGTGGACCGACAAGAAGCACCACGAGCGCAGCCGGGAGATGGCCATGGCCTCGCTGGCGCGCATCGGCGCGAGCAACGGTCGGGTGCGCGAGCGGCTCGAGGAGCTCACCGAGGACGGTGCTCTTCGCATCGACCTCGCGGCGGTCCGGTCGCTGAGCAGGATCGGCGATCGCCGCAGCGTCCCGGCGCTGGCGCGGCTGGCCGAGCGGACGCTCGACGGTCGGATCCGCCGAGCGGCACGTGAGGCCTTGCGTCGTCTCGAGTCCGAGGGCTCGGCGACGGACGTGGGTGCGTCGCTTGCAGAGCTGCGGTCGGAGAACCAGGCCCTGCGCGAGCGGATCGAGCGGCTGGAGCGGATCCTGGAGGTGCCGGGCACGTGAGCCCGGCTCCGGCCTCGCCGGCCTGTCGCGTGCTGGAGAAGGAGGTCGAGCTCCGCCCGGGTGACATCGACTCGGCGGGGCATCTCAACCACGTCGCCATGGTCGGGCTCTTCGAGCACGCCCGGGTGGGTGCGCATCACCAGCGTCGGCAGGAGGTCGAGCTCCCCGACTGCGCGACGGTCGTGCGTCGGCTCACCGTGGACTACCACGGCCAGGCGCGCGTGTTCGAGCTCATGACCGTGCGGTCCTGGATCCTCCGGGACGGCGGGAGCTCGCGGACCTGGCAGCAGGAGCTCGTCGGGGACGACGGGCGGCTCGTGGCCCGGGCGGAGGTGGTCTCGGTCTGGGTCGACGTCGAGTCGGGCCGACCGCGTCGCCTGCCCGAGTTCTACCGCGAGGCCTTCGCGGAGTACCGGCAGCCGGAGGGCTGAGAGCGCCCTCTGGGCCCGTTCGGGGTCTTCAGCGGGGCTCGACGGGGCGTCGGGAAGCGGACCGGGCCACGATTGGGAACCGGGTCGGCTCCCGGGACGTCTCAGCCCCACGAGCGCGTGGTTCACGGCGGGCCCGGACGGGGTTCGACCGGGCCGTGACCCGCCAGCCGGCCGGGAGCCGGGACCGAGGAGAAGAAGGAAGATGAAGACTCTTGGCGATGTTTCGGGTCGCGTGCTGCTGTCGGCTCTGATGGTTGCGGGAAGCGTCACGGCGGCGACGGCCTGTGAGAAGACCAAGCGCGCGAAGGCGCGGACGCTCACGCTGTCCGGCGACCATGCCGGCCAGGTGCTGCTGACCGGTGGGGACGGCGGCTATCAGTACTTCACCAGCGACGACGACGGTGGGGTCAAGGTCGTGGTCAAGGGCGACCAGTCCGACGGCAACTGGGTCGTGGTCCACGGCGGTGACGACGACGAGCACCAGATCCGCATCGACTCGAACAAGCACATCCGCGTGGTCTCCGATCCCGACCCGGACCGCTCCTGGCTGGGCGTCCTGCTCAACAGCGAGGATGACGGCTTCCTCATCTCGGCGGTCATGAAGGACTCGCCGGCGGCGCGCGCGGGCCTGAAGTCCGGCGACCTCATCGTGGAGGTCTCGGGTCGTGCGGTGGGGGACGAGCTGGGCGGCCTGCTCGAGGGGACGTCTCCTGGCGATCGCGTCACGCTCACCGTCGAGCGCGACGGTCGCGAGCAGGAGCTCGTGGCGCGTCTCGGCTCGCACCCGGGCACGGTCGAGTTCGAGATGGAAGGCGACGGCGACCACGGCCTGTCGGTGGCTGGGGGCCTGTTCGGCAGCCTGCCGCATCTCGAGGAGCTCAAGGAGCTCCGTCATCTCCCGCCCATGGCGTTCAGTTGGAACTCGCAGGGAGAGGACTCGCCGTTCTTCGGAACGACCTGGAACAACCGTCGTCCGCGCCTGGGTGTCGTGCTCGAATCGGTGTCCGGTCAGCTCGCGTCGTACTTCGGCGTCGAGGGTGAGCGCAACGCGTTGCTCGTCAAGGAGGTCATCGAGGACACTCCGGCTGCGCGGGCGGGCCTGCAGGCCGGCGACGTGCTGCTGTCCTTCGAGGGTGACGAGCTCGAGGGCGTGAACCGCCTCCGCGAGCTGCTCTCCGACTTCGAGGGTGGCGAGACGGTGGAGCTCGAGATCCTGCGTCGCGGTCGCACGCGGACGCTGCGTGCCGAGCTCGAGGAGCCCAAGCCCAGCAACGATCAGGGCTTCAACTTCGGCGGCTACCAGAACCTCTTCGACGAGGAGGCTCAAGAGCGTGTCCGTGAGGCCTTCGAGCACTCGCGTCGTGCCTTCGAGCAGAGCGGTGGCTACGAGTCGGTCCAAGACCGTGTCCGCGAGGCGCTGGAGCGTGCCGAGCAGGCCATGCAACCGCGCAGCCGCGTCGTGCCGCTCTCGCGGGACCGGAACGCCCAGACCCTGCGCGAGTCCCTCAGGAAGCGTGAGGAGGCCGGCCGCACCTTTTAGTGGACCGTGACGGCAGGAGCGAGAGTGCATTCGGCCGTCCTCGACGCCCCTGGCTTCGTTCTCCTCCGCTCGCGAATGCTCACGTAGGGTTCAGCTACGCTGCGCTTCGCTCGGTCGTCGGGCCTCGCCAGGGACGCCGAATCCTGGCCGACTGCTACTCCGCTCCTACCGCTACGGTCCACTAGCTCAGAAGTCAGGCAAGCCGAGAGTCGGAGCGCCCCTCCGACTCGGGAGAGGACCCTCGCCGCACCCCCACGCGGCGGGGGTCGTATTCGTTCAGGCCGCCCGTTGCGAGCTCGTCGGTCAGTGGGCGCGGCTGCCCTTGGGGCGCAGGCCTTGGTGGACGAGGAAGTTCTCGATGGCGGCCCGGGCGCCCTCGGGCTGGTGTCCGTCGGCGACCAGGACGCGCTCGTAGGCGTGGTCGAGGAGGACGCGGAGGGAGAGGCGGGCGCGGTCGGGCTCCTTGAACTTTTCGTCGGGGAGCATGCTGAGCGCGCCCTCGGGTCGGCCGAGGAGGGAGTCGCCGAGGAAGAGCGTGCCGCCGTCGCGGGGGAGAAGAAGGGCGTGCTCGCCCTTGGTCTTGGCGGCCTTGAAGCCGATGGCCAGGAGACCGGCGGGGAGCTCGTCGCCGCCGGTGTAGGTCTCGTCGGCGTCGAAGGAGAGGAGGGAGACGTCGGCCTTGGGGGCGTGGACGCGTGCGCTCGTGCGGGCGACGAGCTCGGGCGCCTGGCGGCCGTGGTGGCCGTTCATGAGGACGACGTGGGAGACGCCACCAAGCTGCCAGACTTGGTCGAGCTGCGTGGGGTTGAGGGCGGGCGGGTCGAGGGCGACGTTGCCGTCGGGGTGGAGGACGAGGAAACCGTTGAAGTGGAGGGACTTCTCCTCGTGCCAGACCGACCACGACCACACGTCGGGTGCGAGCTCGGCGAGATCCTTGTCGCTCATTCCTGCGTCTCCTTGGCTGGTAGCATCCGGCCTCAGCATGTACCGGGACGGACCCGGGAGAAAGCAGCCTCCATGACGCAGCTCCTACGCATCGCCTACAGCCCCGACGCGGACGACGCCTTCATGTACTGGGCGCTCGAGCAGGGTCTCGTGTCCCGTCCGGGTCTCGAGCTGGAGCTGGTCACGGGTGACATCGAGAGCCTCAACCGGCAGGCGGCCTCGGGCGAGTTGGACGTGACGGCGATCTCGTTCGCGGCCTGGCCTCGCTTGAAGGAGCGCTACGACCTGCTCACGGTGGGCAGCTCGTTCGGCATCGGCCAGGGTCCGAAGCTCGTGTCGGTGGAACCGATGGGGATGGAGGACGTGGGCACGACGCCGGTGCTCGTGCCGGGGCTCAACACGACGGCCTGTCTTCTCGTGCGCTTGCTGTTCCCGGGCGTGGAGGTCGAGGAGGAGGTCTTCGACGCGATCCCGCAGCGCTTGCTGGACGCGCCGGAGCGAGCGGGGGTGGTCATCCACGAGAGCCAGCTCACGTACGAGGACGAGGGTCTTCGTCTCGTGAAGGACTTGGGCGTGGCGTGGTCGGAGCTGACCGGCTTGCCCTTGCCGCTGGGTGCGAACGCGATCTCGCGGTCCCTGTCATCGGAGGTGGTGGCGGACTTCGCTGCCTTGCTGCGCGAGAGCATCGAGCTGGCCTGGGAGAACAAGGACGAGGCTCTCGCGTCGGCGCTGCGCTTCGGTCGCGGGCTGGATGACGAGACGGGTGAGCGTTTCGTCGCCGCCTACGTCAACGAGCTGAGCCTGGATGCTGGGGAGAAGGGGAGGGAGGCCGTGGCCGAGCTGTATCGGAGGGCGAGCGAGGCGGGGTGTTGGGACGAGGTGGAGGCGCGGTGGGCGTGAGGGGACTTCGGTAGGTCGCGTGGTCGGTCATTGACGGCTGGATGCTAGGTCTTGGGCTCTTCCGCGGCTGACGTCCACTCGGCCTCTTCGATGCCGTACTCGTGCCTTGCCTGCTCGAGAGCTTCCTCTAGTGTCAGGTGCCAGGTGTCGGCAACGAAGCCTCCATCAGAGCTCAGGCGGAGAAGGAAGAACGCGCCGTCCCGCTCTTCGATGACGAGTGTCGCAGGGTGCTCGCAAGGAGTGGACCCGGACTTGTTCACGATGAAGTGACGCGTCTTTCCGGGTGTCGGGGGGACAGGTGCCGTGAGCCGTTTCATCTTGGTTCTTCTCATGGTCGGGGGGCGGTGTTCGGGCGCGTCGGTCGGATGGCTGGACTCCATGCTCTCTGATCGTGCCGCATGACGTTCATGGGTGCTTTGGAGACTAGGGCGAGGGGTCAGCTTCCCGGTGGCTCGTGGCTGCCAACTGGGGTACGTCGGTGTTGATGCTCTCAAGAGCGGCTCCCGGCTTGTCAGAGCCGGGAGGAAGGCGTGGCCCTCGGTGCTCCTTTCGAGAGCACGGCCTGATCAACGTCGCGGCTGGGAGATGCTCTCTCATGGGAATCTTGAGAGTCTAGTGTCTGTTGTGGGGGAGGCGTGTCTGGCACGGGGCTCTGTCACTTCATGACGGGGCCTAAGCTCTCCATTTCGCCTTCCGCGTCTGGATCTCGTCCTGCAGCTCGCATGTGTGTTCCATAGTCGCGAAAGTTGCTCGTGGTCATGTTTGATGATGACAACCAGAGAGCTTCGCACTCCGGGCAGAGAACTGCCTCTTCATTCAGTGCGCACAGGCACACGTGCATCAGCCAGTCCTGGCCACAACGAGGGCATGCGATCTTCTCGTTCATTTCTCTAGTGTACTGGATAGGCTGTGATGATTTCCGTCGTGCCAGGACGAACTATGAGCTTCACTGCCCTTTCTCCGTTCGTGCCGACTACTCTCCCCATCGGAACGACGAAAGCGGCAGGGTCGTTGGGAAGTGCAGCCCCTCGTCTTGTCCATGCTTCATCTACTACGGCCAGCACTCTCGTGCGATCCGCCGTGAACACGGAGTGCATTGGTTTTGATGGATCGGGCTTGGTGTGTGCGAGTACGTGCTTGACTCGATTGCCGTGCGCTGACCCCTGTCCGTAGATCAATCCTCCGGGGGATTCCCAGCGGCCATTGCCCAGCCATCGGAGAGAACCCTGTCGCCTCTGGTAGGAGTTGTGGACGCGTAGACATGACTCCGTGACCTGGTACTCGTGGTGTACCGCCACCTCGAGGTTGAACACTCGAATCGGGGTGTTGTTCTCCCAAATCTGGGTTACTTGCACGGAGCCATTCGGCGAATGGAGCTGGTCGCCTGGTGCCAATTGTCCCGCTGTGATCCACGTTTCGTGGTTCTCAGACCAGAGCGGATGCTCAGCAGTGGCGAGCAAGGGAGAGCCTTCTCCGTCGAAGATGACTTCGAGGACTGGTCTGCTCTCAGTGACGATGATCCCGGTGATCAAGGCTGACGCGGAGTCAGTGGCTGCGACAGGGCAGTGAGTCTCGGTTACACCGGTAACACGAGCGAGTCCATCGGCGATGGCCTCACTCTCGAGGTAGAGCCAGGCGCCCGGACGAGCTCCGACAAGCTCGCACCACTCACGCGAGCGCACGACCTCGATGTGGACGGCTCGGCCCTCAGGAGACGTGGCTTCGAGTTCTAGTAGGAGGCAAGAACTCGCATGTTCGAATGGCTGCTGTTCTTCCGAGGCTGGCTGGGCAACCAGAACGTGATCGCCGATCTGAATCTCGCTGATGGCGACGAGACCGTCAGGCGTGCAGACCAGCGTGTCGCCTGCGAAACACTCGCCGGGGAGGTTGCAGTTGGTGCACCCGTCCGGAGCGGCCTGTCGCGACAGCAGTCCATTGGGGTCAGGGAGCTTCTGCAGGAGCTTCCGGATCTTGGACGAGCGCTTCACGACATCGAGAGCCGCCCGAGTGCCCGTGCCGGCGCCCCCGGTCAAGATGCCCAGCACGAGCTGGCGAGCTGCATCACCTGCGTAGTAGGCGTGGTCCCTGCGTGACAAGTGTTGGGAGCAGAAGAGATATGCGTAGAGAGTTGGCGCGACTGTTCTGATGACTCCTCTCTGGTCACCTGCGAGCGCCATGCCGTGGAGCTCTTTCAACCCTTCCCAGAGCTCGAGTCCAAACTGCTCAGGAGAAGAGGCGACATGGTAGAGAGTCTTGAGCTCTTCCCAGCCGCCCTCAGCAAAGCCACGGGCGAAGGCCAGCTTGAGAGCGCCGTCGTTGTTGTCCCACGACTCTTGGAGCCTCGCTGCCATGGGGGCTCCGATCCTGTCCCACACGAGCTGTAGCTCGTAGGAGAGCGACGACTCTGCTTCGAGGCCATCAGGATCCACTCTGCTCCACGGGTTGTTCCCGACGTAGGCGTACCCGTTGCCCAGGTTGCCGACATCTCCCCAGGTTCCCAGGGGGTCCCGCGTGAGGAAGCGACCGGTCTCCGGATCGAGCTCACGCGCCCGGAAGTGGTAGAAGCCCGTCGTGCCTTCCCATCTCCGGCCCGTGAAGAGGTACTCGTTGCCGACCAGGCTCTCCGGCATGGGCAGGTCGTCGCCGTCGAGGAAGGTGGGGAGCCCGTAGTCCTCGTACGTGACGCGCTCGACGACCTCGCCCGCGTCGTCGGTGAGCGAGATGACGTTGCCCATGTCGTCGGCGTGGTACCAGCTCCGCAGGCTCCCTGCTTGACGCAGGACGAGGTCGTCCAGGCCGGCGCGGACGTAGCTGATGACGGTGCCGCTCTGGTGTTCCTCCACGACGTGGCTACCCGCGCACAGGTAGGTCGTGATCTCGGCGGCTTCTCCGACCCGCTGCACGCTTCGGCGGATCCGCCGTCCGAGGGCGTCATGGTCGTAGCGGACCACCGTTCCGTCGAGCTCGTTCTCGACGCGGACGAGCTGACTGCGGACGTCGTACTGCATCGTCTGGCGGTCGACCTCCGAGTCGGCCTTGACGACGAGGTTGCCCTTCCAGTCGTGAGTGACGTCACCGAAGGGCGTGCTGGAGTAGGCGTTGACGGGACCGTGGGCCTCACCGAGCCGTGGGTCGCGTGAGTAGAGACCCTCTCCCTCGCCTCCGAGCACGCGCTCGCGGTTGCCCGCTCCGTCCAGGTCGTAGCTGATGCGCAGCTCGGGAAGCGAGGGGCGCATGGTGATCGACTCGATCATCCGGTCGGCCGAGTCGTACTTGTAGTCGTGCTGCCAGAGACCGGTCCGCTCGTTTCGGCGTCGGGTCTTGTTGTGATTGTCGTCCCAGAGGTACGACCAGTCCTCTAAGGCCGTGCCGCCGGCGGAGGTGTGCGTCGTGCGCTCCGGTCGTGCGATCACGTCGTGGGCGTGGGTCGTGACCGTCCCGTTGCCGAGCTCGCGCCGGACCAGGCGGCCCCCGGCGTGCCACTGCTCGAGGAGCGTCTCGCCGTCTTCGCGGATGCGATCGAGTCGGTCGAGGTCGTCCTGGTCGAAGTCGTAGCAGCGACCGCCGGGGAGACAGCGTCGCTTGAGGTTGCCGGCCCCGTCCCAGGCCGAAGTGGTGCTCCCGAAGCCAGTCAGCGTCTCGCTCGTGACTTGATCCAGCGAGTCGTGCTCGAAGAGCACCTCGGAGTCATCATCGGCTGCGCGGATGATGCGGGACAGCGGGTCATGGTCGTACTCCTCGAAGCGCAGCTCGGTCGAGACGCCCGGTGCGGGGTAGTGATCCCGACGGAGGAGGCGATTGAGATCGTCGTAGATCGACTCGCTCACCGAGCCGTTGGCGTCGCGCATCCAGCTCACGCGAGAGAAGCGATCGAAGCGCCGCTCCTCGGCGGTGCCGTCGGGATGTTCGATGCGGACGACTCGGTCACGAGCGTCGTGGACGTAGCGGGTGGCCTGGCCTTCGTCGTCGACCTGGGCGACGAGCCGCCCGTTGCGGTCCCACTCCTGACGGGTCGTGATGACGTCGAGCAGGGCTCCGTCGCCCGTGCCTCCCGAGCGCAGCTCCCGGATGGTCTCGATGAGCCGCCCCGCGCCGTCGTGGATGCTCCAGGTCACGTTGCCGCGGCCATCGATGGAGCGAATCGGGAGTCCCCGGCCATCGAAGGACCGCGTGGTGACGATCCCCGCCGAGTCCTCCGTGCGAACGACGCGGTTGAGGGCGTCGAGCCCGTTCTCGACGACGTAGGTGCGGGTGGAGGCGTCGACCTCCGAGAGCTCCGTAGCTTCCTGCCGCTCGACGTTGCCGTTCGCGTCGAGGAAGCGCTCGACGACGTTGCCACCGGCGTCGAGGACGCGGACCTCGCGATGAGCCGTGTCGAACTCGTAGCGCGTGAGGCGACCGAGGTCGTCGATGGCCCGCTCGATGAGACCGTTGGGAGAGCGTTCGTAGAGCTGTGTCGACCAGCCGTCACCGACGTTGAGGCCCGAGGAGTCGAAGTGAGCGACGTCCACGCGCTCGACCTCGTTGCGCTCGTCGTGCACACGGCGTAGCTCGCGGAGACGACGACCGAAGCGATCCTCCACGAGCACGCCGGTCTCGTTGCCGACGCGGTCGAGAGTCAGCGTGGTGAGCGTGCCGTGTGGGTCCTCGAAGGTGACGGCGCGGTCGAAGCCGTCCCAGGTCGTCTTGTAGACCTGGACGGGGGGCCGGTCCGGGCCGCCTGCGCTCGAGGCGATGAGACCCCGTCGTTCCTCGGTGACGTTCCCGTGCAGGTCGCGTTCGTACTCGACGAGGAGCTCGTTCTCGGATCCCGGTGCGTGGACCTGCCGGATGACCTGCCCGAAGACGTCCAGCTCGTGGACGACCTCGGCGTCGGGCTGGGCGCCCACGACGGCTTCACCCGAGCGGAGCCGCACGAGGCGCAGCTCTTCGTCGTACTCGAAGTCGGTGAGGACGTCCTCGCCACCCTCGTTGACCGTGCGACGTCGGACGACCTCGCCGAGCAGGCCGCGCACGTGGACCGTTCGCCAGCCCCGGCTGCCCGACATGAGCCCGCCGTCCATGTCGTCCTCGTGACCGGGAGGGACGAGATCGTCGTCGAGCTGGACGAGCTTCTCCTCGATGAGACGCCCGTTGCGGTCGTAGGTGAGCTCGCGTCGGGCAAGGACGAGGCCGGCGTCGCTCGGGCCGTCGTGCCAGCTCTCCTCGACGAGATCGTTTGCGAGGTTGTAGTGGGCTCGACGGAGGTTGCCGCGAGGGTCGACCTCGTGGGTGATGTTGCCGCGGACGTCGTGGTCGTAGGTCGTGACGAGCTCGAGCCCACCGACGTCGATGGTCACCTTCTTGAGGAAGGGGGTCCCTTCGTAGGCGTACTCGTCGCGACGTCGGCGGCCGTCCGGGTCCGGTGCATGGACGTGGGCGGTGAGCCGACCGTAGGCATCGTGCTCGAAGTTCTCGACCTCACCCGGGCGCGAGTGCGTGGTCTGGAGACGGTTGCCCCACTCGTCGAGGACGTGATGCGTCTCGCGTCCCTCCTGGTCGACCTCGAGCGTCAGGAAGGCTCGGCCGCAGCAGTCACCACGCCCCGGCTCGTACTCGAAGCGTTCCTCGTGAACGACGCCGTCATGGATCTCGCGTCGGGCTCGGAGGTTGCCCTCGGAGATGCGCGGTCCGTCCGAGCCCATCGTCTTCTCGTAGACGAGCTCCGTGACGCGTCCGTTGGGATGCTCGACGCGCGTGACCAGGCCATCGGCATCGAGCGTCTTGATCGTGTCGACGAACTCGGGCTTGCCCGGCGGCGTGATGGGCAGGTTGCGGGTGAGCGTCGTCGGCTGGGCAGGGCTGGCGTGACCGTAGTAGCGACGCTCACGCGTGATCCGGTTGTGCTCGTCGAAGAAGTAGTGCGTGACGGCGCCGACACGGTCGTTCACCAGGCAGGACCGCACGACCCATCGGTCTCGGCTCACCTGCTCGGTCAGGTAGGTGAAGTCGAGCACGCCTCCGCTCTTGACGTTTCCCGGGCTGGGGGCGCCGGGATCCTGCACCGCCAGCGTGCCTCCCCAGTGCTGGCGGAGGA
The DNA here is from genome assembly GCA_039029535.1 of Acidobacteriota bacterium. GTDB lineage: Bacteria > Acidobacteriota > JBCCFW01 > JBCCFW01 > JBCCFW01 > JBCCFW01. The sequence continues at coordinate 20,069 of JBCCFW010000086.1, read as the reverse complement.
TGCGGTCGAAGTTGCGTCCCCGTGGGTCGCGATCCGGCGAGTACACGTTCTCCACGATGACGCGACCCTCCCAGTCGGTCATCGTGAGGAGGTTGTGGTCGGTGGCCTGGTCTCCCGTGCGGGAGCTGTAGGTGTAGCGCACCGTGCCACGATCCGGTCGGGTGACGCCCACGAGGTCATCGGCAGAGTCGTGCTCGTAGCTGACGAAGACTCCGGCACCGCTCACGCGTCGGATGCGACCTCGCAGGTCGTGTTCGACGGTGAACGTGCGGCCGAGCGTGTCGGTGATGGTCTCGAGACGACCGAGAACGTCGTAGGCAAGGCTGATTCGATTGCCCTGCCGATCGCGGATCTCGGCGATCTTGCCGACGAACTGCTCGCCCTCCAGTCGAAGGGGCTGGAAGGCCCAAGAACGACCGTCACGGTGGGTGAGCTCGTAGCTGTCGTCACCGAGACGCACGAGCTCCATGAACTCCTCGTCGGCACGCCAGACGAGATCGATGCCTTGGCGTTCGAAGCGGACGCGGCGACCCGTGCCGAAGGACACGATGCGGCTGCCGTCCCCGGGCCGGAGGACGAAGAGGTTGTAGCCGTGGTCCCAGTTCCAGCCGAGGTTCGTGTAGCCCCAGACTCGGGACCGGTAGCTGCGTGACCAGACGAAGTCGAGCCCGATGCCCGGGACACGGATGTCCTCCTCGTTGAGGTAGAACTCGCCGCTGAAGAAATGGATCGGGTCGCCTGGCTTGAAGTCGGCGCAGTCTTCCTCGGAGCCCGGCTCGATGTCGTCGTCCCCGGGCAGCGGGTCGTCCTCGTCGTCTTCTCCATCGTCGTCCCCATCCATGTCCCCGTCGCCGTCCATGTCGTCGCCACCGCCGGTGTCCGGGTCGGTCCCCCCGTCGTCGGGATCACTGCCCGGATCGGAGCCGTCGCCGAGGTCGCAGCTCAGCTCGTCGATGCCGGCGTCCGGGTCCGCGGGGTCTTCCTCTTCGCAGTGGGCTGAGCCGTCCTGGCCGCTGGTGGCGGGAGTCACGCCGTGCCAGCCGGGAGCCCGGATGCCCACGCCGGGGTCGGTGCAGGCGAGGCGTCCGGTGGGATCGATCGTGGCGGGTCCCTGCATGACCCAGCGACCGCGGTCGTGGTCGAAGCTCCACAGGGCCGTGCGCTCACCGGGACCGAGCGTGACGCCCGTGACCGGGTCCGGCTGGTTGGGGAAGCAGGCCGGGGTGGGGACGTCGAAGTCGGTGCCACCCTCGACCTGGATGGTGATGACCAGGGGGAAGCGCAGCTCGGGCGGGAGCGGCCCCGGCAGGCGGTCGGGCGGCACCGGAGCGATGCCGACCCGGCCTGCGACCGAGGTGCCCGACTCGTCGATGAGGGCGCCGCCGGGCACGGTGATCGTGACGCCTGCGAGCTCGGGGCTCTCCGAGAGCACCGAGCTGGGGAAGGTCACCTCGGTGTCCGATGTCACCGACACCTCTCGCAGCGTGTCGGCGGCGACGAGAGGGAGGAAGATGTCGGGCAGGACGACGTCACGGCCGGCCACGCTGACGAAGGGCTTGCCGACCGTCGGGTAGTACGAACCTTCCGGTCTCTCGACGGTCGCCGTGCGGCCGTCGACGTGGACGAAGAAGCGTCCGGCTGGGGCTGGTTCGAGTCGGAAGTTGCCGCAAGCGTCGGTGACCGCGACGGGGCCGTCAGGCCGACCGTCGATGGTCACGCGCACGCCGGGCAGTGGCCGATCACGGGCCTCACCGTCGGGGCCCATCGAGAGTGCGGAGGCGAACACGCGACCGCAAACCGAGGTCCCGGGAAGGGGAGTGCTCCCGATCGTGTCGAAAGAGAAGACTTGCCTGCCGCCTGGTTGTCCGTCGTCGTCGGCATCGACGGGTCGGCCGAAGACGTCGAGCAGGGCGTCGCCCTCGACGGTCACGGTGACTCGGCTCGCAGCCGGGAGGTCGTCGAGCTGGCGGAGGGTCAGCGTCGTGGCGTCGGCACCGAGATGGTAGGTGGTCGGGATCTCGACGCCACCAGACTCCAGCCGGGCCTGATGATTGCCGAGCGGCTGCAAGCCGAGGGGGAGCGAGAAGCTGAGGACCGTCTCGCGGGTGAGCGCGACGTCGTCTTCGCCTCGTCTCGGCGAGCTGTCGAAGGCCGTGGTGGAGAGAACGAAGGATTGCTCGGGGAGCCGGGCGAGCACGGTGTCGACGAGAAGATCGAGGTCACGCTGGCCGATGAGGGCGTCACCATCGAGATCGGCTGCTGATGCAGGGCTGGCAGCGAGCGGGCTCGCTTCGGTGAGGTGATCGACGAGGCCGACGACGTCGGCCGTCGAGACGCGGGTGTCGTCGGTGACGTCGCCCACGACCGATGGCTGGGCTTCCGGAGTGGAGGCGGCCAACAGCAAGAAGAGCAAGGCGAAGGAAGTGAGACGGTTCATGCTCATGGCGTCACCTCCGTCACTTCGAGAATGAAGGCGTAGTCGTCCAGCATCGTGGCGAGTCCACCGTAGTCACCGGCCACGAAGATCCAGTAGGCGGTCCCCGCTTCAGAGTCCCACTCGACGAAAGGAAGCGCGCCACTCGGCAGGTAGCAGTGCGAGTCGAATGTGAACCCGAGGTTCGCTCCCACGCACTGGAGGTCGAAACAGCTACCTCGGAAGACCTTGAGCCCGAACCCGAAGTCGGGCACCTCGGCGATCGTGTGATCGCAAGTGCTGGCCCGGAGTCGGCTACCAGTGCCGATGATCCGGTACCAGGAGCCTCCGCGATAAAAGGGATGGTCGTCCCAGATCTCGCCCAACGCGCCGACGAGCATCGTTTCTGGGCAGCTCACCTCTGTCCCGACTGGAGGATCTGGATGGCCGCCATAGACTGGCTCATCGAGCTCGAGCGGCTTGGCTGCCGCACAAGACGTCGGCACCTGACACGTGCCACCTTCTTCAATGCTCAACTCGAAGAGGCCGGAGTCACCGTCGTGGCCGTCGACTTGAACGACATAGGGCAGGTCGGGTTGGGCACACCAGGTCGCCCGCTCTCCGGGGCCGTCAGGGCAAGCCTCTCCTCGGGCAATGCACACGGATGGGCCACATCCCGGTCCCTGTATGGACAGTCTCAGATCGTAGCCGGCCGCCCCGCCGTTGCTCGGACAGGTGGATGCCGTCAACCAGCGGCCTTGGCCGACGACACGGAACCACGTGTCTGGGCTCGGGTCATCGAAACCGTGGCAACCTGGGTTCCTCTCCAAGAGCTCATTCCCTGCAAGGTCGCGGTCTGCTCCCAGGGTCGAGTCGAGCACGTGAGCGGGTGCCGTCAGCTCCTGCACGTACTCACAGCGATCCCGACACTCGTCGAGCTCGACGACTGCCAACCGGTAGGAAGCGTCTTCGAAGCTCAGCAGCTCGACGAAGTACTCGACGCCGGCTTCCGAGCAGAAGCGCGTGCCCCAGCCACTCCGCGAAGGGCAATGGTCCCAGTAGTCGGTGATGGTGGTGACGCAGGCCAGCGCGCCAGATTCATCCTGGCGGTACACCTCGAACTCGAATCCACCGGGAGGACGGGAGCCACCCCACTCGGCACAGGTCGTCACGAGCAACTCACGACCCGTGCCGAGCACCGACAGCCAGCCCTTGGTGAGGCCATCGTTGCTGTTGCACTCCGGCGACTCCCTGGGCCGTGGTCGGTCGCTCAGCTCCACGACCGATGGCAGCCCGGTCGCCATCGCCGAGCGATGCGACGGCCCACATGAGCCGACCGCCTTCAGCGACACGCCTTCTCCCGTCACGAAGTAGTCGATGCCGGACACCGCGCAGAAGTGCTCTCGCTCGATCTCGCCGTCGTCTTCGAACTCGAACCAGCTCGTGCTCAGGACGCACTCGCCGGTCGTGCAAGCACCCGCAACCACGTCCACCTGTCCGGCGCCCAGGCCCTCGCTCACCAGGGCGTAGCGCCGATCGTCCCCTGGGAGGTGACGCCACGTGCCGAGGGCTCGGCTCGCACAGAGGCTGGGCTCTTCCAGCTCTCCCTCGCGCCAGTCCAACGCCCCCGTGCAGCCCGAGCTCGTGGCGAGGACGGTGAACTCGTTCGAGATCGGAAGGGGCGCCGCCCCACCGCAGGCGGTGAGCGGCAGTTCGCTGACATCCAGCCGGTAACGACCCGCCGGGAGGGGAGCGGTCAGGGAGAGCACGAGGCGCTGCGGGCTGCTCAGCTCGCGATCGAGCAGCTCGGTCACGACGTCGTCGGTCGTGTCGAGCATGCCGTCGGGACCCGCGTTGGTCAGTCGGGCCTGCAGTGCGCCGAGGTCGTCGGTGAGGGCTCCGTCGAAGAGCACCTCGAGCTCGTCGAAGGGAACGACCTGGCGTCGGGGCCAGGACTAGCAAGCCATCACCGGACCGGTGGCCGGCTCCAGCACGAAGCGGACGCTCGCTCCCTCCACCGCCACGTGGTAGCGAATGTCAGCCTCGGTGCAGAGCCGGAGCCGGCGCCCACGACCCTCGGGGCATGCACCGCAGCTGCCTTGCGCCCCCGAATCGGCCTGACAGGTCAGCCCATCACACCCTCCGGAGTAGACGCGGAAGCGCGCCGAGCCGAGCCCCCCCGAGCTCGGGCAAGTCGAGAGCTGCCAGTCGCCACCGTCTCCCACGAAGGTGTACCAGGTGACCGCTTGCTGATCGGGGTTGCCGAGGCAGCTCGGCAGGAAGGACGAGGGGCCCGCCTGCACGATCGTCGTGAACTCACTGGCCGATAACTCGGGGGCGAGTTGACATCCGGGCAGGTCGACGAGCTCGAAGGTCCACTGCATCGGACCGGCGGTCACGTTGCCGATCCGGTCGGAGAGTCCGGCTTCCACCGTGACCCGATGCACTCCCGCCGGGAGCGGTGCTTCGGGATCGAAGACGAGGCGACGTCCATCGCTCGTCAACCGCGTCGAGCCGGCGAGAGTGGCGTCATCGAAGGTGTCGAGACGGTTGTCGGGCCCTGACCATTGCACGGTGATGCGGTCGACGATGCTCTCGGGCTCCAGCGGTTCGTCGAACGCTGCCTCCACCTGCGTGCCTGCAGGAAGACGTCGCTCGCCGAGAGCGGGCGTCATGCCGATCAACTGGGGAGGGTCCAGCTCGGGGACCAGGGTGAGGTCCAGCTCGTTCGACCAGGTCGCGTGACCCGCACGGTCGAAGGCCCGGGCGCGCACTCGTAGCCGATCACCGACGATCGCTGGTGCCGTGAAGGAGGCCTCGAACGGGTAGGAGCCATCGCTGCCGAGACGCTGACCCTCGGCGAAGATCTCCACGTTGCGGACCTGGGCGTCATCTTCGGCCCGGGCCGTGACGTCGAGGGCGCCACCCTGCAGCACGCGAGAGCCAGTCGTCGGAGTCAGGAGCTCGATGGTCGGTCCCTCGTCTGCCGGCTCGGGAGGAAGGACGTCGAGGATCGCGACTCCATCAACTCCCGACGCGGCGTACACGAGCCCTTGATGAACGAGAAGTCGTCGAGGGAGTCCCGGGCTGTCGAAGAGCGCTTCGAACGTGCCCTCGCCGTCGTAGCTCGTGACCGCGAGGCTGTCCGGTCCGGTGGGGCCCGCCGTGACGAAGAGTCGGTCGTCACTGCTGCCGACGATGTCGATCGGGTTGAGACCGGAGCGCACGCGCCAGTCGAGCCGGGGTGCCGTCGGCTCGCTCAAGTCCACGCGAGTGAAGCCCTCGGAGTCGGTGATGAGCACGTGGTCCAGGCCAGCAAAGAGTCGACGGCGTTCATCGAGCCCGCTGATCGAGCCGGGAACGACGATGCTGCCGATCACCGACAGGGCTCCGGGGGGGCCGTCGAGAACGAACACCCGATCCAGCGTCTCGCACCAGCTCAGGAGGAAGCCGCCGCCCCAAGTCAGCTCGTCAGAGCAGACGAAGGCCTCCTGGAGGACGCTCTCATCACGCAGGTCGATGGTCTTGGTGTCGACGTGAAGCAGGTCGCCGCGGAGCACGGCCGAGCTCACTCCGGGAGCCGCGATGGGGTCGCCGAGCACCGGCTCAGCCGGATCACGAAGGTCCACCAGCACGACCTGATCGGGGAGCACGACCGCCGCGCGCGCGCGACCTTCACCACAGGTCAAGTCGATCGGCTCGTCGTCGAGCGGGAGGCGAGCGAGAAGGCGCGGAGACTGCGCGGCGAACACGTTGAAGACGGAGAGGCCATCGGTCTCGGCCACGATGAGCAGGTCGTCGAGGGCGCACAGCTCCAGGGCCGCGTTCCGTGTCGTCGCGATGGCGAGAAGACCGCTGGCACGACTCACGCCGTCGAGAGGATCGGTGTCGTTGCGGATCTCCTGGCCGTCGTCGACGCCGTCCCCGTCGGTGTCCGGTTCCGATGGGTCGGTCCCGAGAACCCACTCGGCCCGATCGGGGAGGAGGTCGAAGTCGAGATCGCCGGTCGTCAGCGGCAGGTTGATCGCGGGAAGAGGAAAGGTCTCACCGACTCGACCACTCACGAAGGTGGCGCTACCGACTCTCAGCGTGCGCGCCTGCACGACCCAGAGACGCAGCTCCGTCTCCGGCGGCAAGAGCAGGCCATCGGGGAAGAGGTAGCCGAGACTCCCGGCCCGCCCGCGTTGCGTGATCTCACCGGTCGCCGGGTTCTCGATGGCGTAGTGATGAACGCCGACGTCGCCCGGCTCGAGCCGAGTGACGCAGCAATACTCATAGCCTGGGCGACAACAGAGGAAGTCGGGGACCTGGGCTCGCGACGGGCCGGCGAGGCAGGCCAACAAGAGCACGAGACAGGTCGATGGACGAGCGTCGAGACGCTCCAAGCGCGAGCTCATGGGGGCTCCCTCCGGCAGGCCGACCCAAGAGAAAAACGAGCCGACATCCGAGACCCTTAACCTAAGGCCGCCCTGTCGTCCGATCCATGGAACCGGAAACCGCCATCGAGTCGGCGTTCGGAGGGCCGAACAGAGGCGCGGGACTCAGGTGTCAGCGCTTGAGCGTGGCCTTGGCGACGTGGGTCGCGATCTCCGGGTTCTCCTTGAGACGCCGGAGCGAGTAGTCGTACCAGGACGCGCCGTAGGGGACGTAGACGCGCATCCGGTGACCACCGTCGATGAGGATCTTGCGCATCTCCTCGTCGACCCCGAGCAGCATCTGGAACTCGTAGTCCTCGGGGGCCAGCTCGAGATCCTCGACGAGCGCCAGCGCCTCGTACACGAGCAACTCGTCGTGCGTGGCGATGCCGACGTAGCACCCACCCTCCAGCAGGGTGCGCAGGACCCGAACGAAGTTCTTCTGAACCGCCGTCCGGTCACGCCAGGCGATCGCCCGGGGCTCGATGTAGATGCCCTTGCACAACCGCACGCTCGCCTGGTGCTCGGCGAGCTTGCGTGCGTCCGCGTTCGTCCGACGCAGGTAAGCCTGCAACACCGGACCCAGGTTCTCGTGCTCGGCCCGGAGCCGGTCGTAGAGGTCGAGCGTCGCCTGCGTGATGCTCGAGTCCTCCATGTCGATGCGGATGAAGTTGTCGCGCTCCGCCGCGATGGTGCACAGCGACCGCACGTGCCCCTCGCAGGCCTCCACCGATTGATGGAGCCCCAGCGCCGTGAGCTTGATGGAGACGTTGCCGTCGAGGCCCCGCTCGTCGAGCGAGGCCAGCAGGGTCGCGTACTCGTCGTGCGTCGCCTGGGCCTGGTCGAGAGTCTCGATGTTCTCGCCCAGGACGTCGACGGTCGCTGCCGCACCCTGCTCGTTGAGACGCTCGACACAGTCGAGGGCGCTCTCGACCGTCTCGCCTGCGATGTAGCGCTTGGCCACGGAGTGCACCAGCCGTCGAGGCATCGCCGGCAACGCCGAGGCCACCGCCTTGCCAAACAAGCTCATGGAATGACAGCTCGTTGAATGGGGGCCGCCCGGCCAGTCACAGCGCTCACGAGACGATCAGTCGTCGTCCTGGTCGTCCTCGTGGTCCGAGGCGAGCAGGCCACGGTCGGCGAGGTCCTGGCACTCGAGGCAATACATCGTCCAGGGGACGGCCTCGAGACGCTTCGGCGAGATCGGTTCCTCACATTCGCGGCAAATGCCGTAGAGGTCTCCGTCTATCTCGCCCAGTGCCTCCTGGACCCGCATGAGCTGACGTCGTTCGAGGTCGGACAAGGACAGCAGGAACTCCTTCGTGTACGAGCTCACTGCGTAGTCGATGTAGTCCTTGTCAGCCTCGTCGGCGCCCTGGGTTCCCCGCTCACGTGCCGCGTTGAACCCCGCCAGCAGCTCCTCTTGCTTCTCCTTGAGCAGCTTCTTGTAACGGGCCTTCTGCTTGCTGTTCAAGACCTGCAACTCTTCCCCGCTCATGGCCGTCGACGCTCGGACGACGAGCCGCTAGAACGCTCGCCGGGAGGCTCGCTCGGAGGGTCCAGCGGGGCCCTCTCCGGCGCAGGGCGGGGGACTTTATCACGCACCCCAGGAGTGAACAAGGCGCCGAGAGTCGAGCCGAGAAAGGTGGGCCAGCAAGGGCTGGAATCGGCTCCAGACAAAGGAAATGCCGTTGATCGGGGGACTCATCCGTGGAGGGAGGAGCGAATGAACCCGCCGCGACCAACGGCACCGTGAGTGTAGGTGCTGCCCTGCGGGCGCGCAAGCCCCGGGCCGTGTTTGCGACGCAATCGCGGTCACGGCACCGAATCAAGCCACCCGATGCTGGCCGGCCTGGGGCGGAGTGGGCCGATCACTGAGTCAGACCTCCGCACGCGGGGCGGACCGGGTCAGGCCGACCAGGACGTTCCGGCAGGCTGGCGGATGGAGGCTCGCACTGCCTTCGCGTGCGGCGTGAGCAAGGCAGCCGCGACCTGGGCGAAGCGGAGCTGATCCTCGCCGGGCTTGGGCCCGGGCCGATCCGTCTTGATGTTCATCAGGCAGAGGAGCGCGAAGCCCTGGCCATCGTCCACGAGGGGGACGGAAATCAGCGCCTCGAGCTTGCGGATGGCCGGATGGTCATTGCCATGCAGAAGCTGGCCGCGGATGTCGGTCGTGAGCAACGGCCGACCGGCCTGGAGTAGCTGGAAGGCCAGCGAGCCGAGACCGGGGATCTCCACTTCGCTCAGCGGGTCCTTCTCGATGCCGTTCAAGGCGAGCGGGTCGAGCGAGCGCTCCGACCACGGCATGCGCGCCGACACGAGACCGGCCGACAAGCCGGCGGCCTTGCCGACCTCCTGGATGAGCGAGCGGAGCTGCTCGGGACGCGAGCTCACCTTGGCTGTCGCCAGCTCGGCGAGGAGCCGGAACTGCTGACGATGGGCTTCTAGCAGGCGGGTCGACTCGTTGGCGTCGGCGAGGTCGGACGCCATGGACACGGCCCCTGCCACCGCTTGTTGCAGGAGCGCGGACTCGCCGGCTTCCGGATCGCGATCGACCGCGGCATCGGTGAGGTCGTAGCTCGGGTTGACGCTCCGGCCCGGAGCACGACGCGGACGACCCAGCGAGCTGACGTTGGGCGCCATGGGCAGCATGGACTCGAGCTCTTGCTCGAGCCGCGCCGGAGCGATGCGGTTCATCTTCAGCCGTTCGATGGCGCTCGCCGTCGCCCGGGAGGCGAGGGCGACGAAGGTCTCGCGGACACCCTCTCCACTGCTCGCGACGGCCTCGAGACGGGGGAGGCCCTCGCGGTTGAGGTCGCCGTCCATTGCAGCCAGGGACAGGGCGTCCGGCAGGTCCCTCTTGTTGTACTGAAGGACCAGCGGGATCGTCTTCGAATCGATCTGGTTGGCGCGGAGGTTGGCCCTCATGTCTTGCAGCGCCACCCGGTTGGCCTCCTCTGCCGTCGCAGCCGAGTCGGCGACGAAGACCAGGCCGTCGCAACCGGACAGGATGAGCCGACGGGTCGAGGCGTAGCGGACCTGGCCGGGGACCGTGTAGGTCTTCATCCGGATGGTCCAGCCGTTGAGGACTTCCAGGCTTAGGGGCAGGAAGTCGAAGAAGAGCGTTCGATCGCCCTCGGTCTTGAGGCTGGTCAGGGGCACCCGCGTCTCGGGCGGCAGCATGGAGTGCAGCACGACCAGGTTGGTCGTCTTGCCCGACAGGGCCGGTCCGTAAAAGACCAGCTTGACCTCGATCGTCTTCTCGTTGCGGTTGAGGATCACCGTTCGCTCCCGTCCCGCCCCCAGGGGACGCGTTGGGCCTATCGGCGGCACCAGGGCGGTCTTGAGAGGCGTCACGACGCTGACCGCCCCTGGCAGCGCGATGACATTCCACTGGAAGGTGCTGGAGGCTCGGGCTGGCCGAGCGCCCCACGAAATGGCCGAGCAGGCCGTTTCTGGCCACCTGGCACGGCCGTTGCTCAAGACATCGGCAGCTGGTGCGTCCAGCGCGAGGTAAGCCTTCGTGACGGCGATGATCATCGATGACCCGACCACTCGGCAGATGCACGTGGCGCTCTCGCTGCGGGCGGAGCGGCAGGCGCTGATCCACGAGAACATCGCCAACGTCGAGACACCGGGGCACCGTCCCCGCGACATCGACTTCGCCGAGACCATGCGCCGCGCGCGTCTCCAGCACGGGCAACCCGATCGCACCCACGGCGACCATCTCTGGCCCCGTGAGCTCGAGGCCCAGCCGGTCTACCAGGACGACGAACGAGCCGACCTCGTGCGAGAGATGAGCCGCCTCTCGCAGAACAGCGGCGCGTACATGCGCACCGCCGCTCTCTTCCGCGGTCACCTCAAGGCCCTGTTGACGGCGGCCAGCGACGGCAGGGCTTAGGTCGATGCCACGAACTGACGAGACGACTGACGCATGAACCTCGACACCGCCGCTCTCATCACCCGATCGGGTCTCTTGTCCCACGCAGAGGCCGTCACCGTGCGAGCGACCAACATCGCCAACGCGGAGACGACCGAGACTCCCGAGGGTGGGCCCTTCCGGCCGCTCGCCGTCGCCCTGGCCACTCGCCGTGTCGGCGACGAGGGTGTCGGGGTGGAAACGGAAATCGACGAGTCGGGAGCCACGCCGATGCGTCGCCATGAGCCAGGCCACCCCCACGCCGACGAGCAGGGCTGGGTGGCCTACCCCGACGTCGACCTCAACGTCGAGATCACCAGCCTGGCCATCGCTCGTCGGAGTTACGAGGCCAACCTCGCCGCGGCCTCGACGCTCCGTGCCATGGGACGTGCGGCCCTGGACCTCGCACGCTGATGTGGATGGTCGACGAGCTGGGTGGACCGATCACCCAGAAGATCGAAGCGCCCGAACGCCCGGCGGCCCTTCAGCGCCCGGACGCTGCCGCCGAAGACTTCCGATCGGTGCTGCAGCAGGTCCGTCGGCTCGACGACGTCCAAGCCCATGCCGAGAACGAGGCGGTGCGCGTGGCCGAAGGACGCGGTGGCAACCTCCACGATGCCGTGCTAGCCATGAGGGAGGCCGAGCTGTCGCTGCAGCTCGCGATGTCGGTCCGCAACAAGCTCGTTTCCGCCTACGAAGAGCTCATGCGGATGCCGGTGTGAGCGAGTTGAGAGCCTGACATGGCGACGCCGAGCCCGACGAAGCTGCCCGTTCCCGAGCGTCTCACCGCTGCTCGGGCCGAGGCGGCGAGCTTCCTTCGCCGGCAGCCGCGCACGAAGCTCGTTCAGTGGACGGTCGCGCCACTGCTGGTCGCTGCTCTCGTGGTGGCGGCGGTGTGGTGGTCTCGGGCCGCCGACCTGGAGCTGCTCGTCTCGGGGATCGACCTCGCCACGAGCGCGAAGGTCGTGCGCTTCCTCGATGAAGAGAAGGTGCGCTACCAGATTCGCGAGGACGGCAGCGCGATCATGGTGCCCGGTGCCGAGCTCGCTCGTCTTCGGATGAGCCTCGCCGAGCAAGGTGTCATCACGAACTCCCTCGACCCGGGGGAGTTCCTCACCAAGCTCGGTCCCGGCACGCCCGTCGCCACGCAAGAGGTGCTGAGGCGTGAGTATCTCCAGCGCAACCTCGAAGCCTCGATCCGGACCCTGGCGGCGGTGCGCAGCGCCGACGTTCTCATCACGCCTCGTGAAGACTCTCCGTTTCTGTCCGAGAAGCTTCCCGCCAAGGCCAGCGTGGTCTTGCAGCTCAACCCTCTCTCCGGGGTGAGCCTTCAGCCAGAGGCCATCGCCTTCCTGGTCGCCAACGCGGTCGAAGGACTCTCGCTGGATCACGTGACCATCGTGGAGACGGAGGGACGCGCGCTCTGGCCTCCTTCGGGCGACGCCATGACTCGGGGCTACTCGACCCTGGCCGAGCATCAGCGCGCCCTCGAGCAACGTTACGCCGACAAGGCCCGGGCCCTGCTCGGGCCGGTGGTCGGTCTCGAGAACGTGACCGCCACGGCCACCCTTCTCCTCGACGGCGATCGCGTGGAGACCTCGGTGGAGACCTTCGAGGGTGAGCCGCGCCTGCGCAGCGAGCACGCCGCTGGAGGCCGCCCCGACGAGCTGACTCGCAACTACGAGATGGACCGCACGGTTCAGCACCGGCAGGTCGTCAGTCCGGTCATTCGACGCCTGAGCCTGAGTGTTGCGGTGAATGCCTCGGCGGCTGGCGGGATCACCGCAGAGCGTCTGGCAGAGTTCGAGCAGATGATCCGCGACGCCGTGGGCTTCGACGTCGAGCGCGGCGACAGCGTCAGCGTCCGCGCCCTCGACTTCCAGGCTCTACCGGAGCTCGACCCCGAGATCGAGGAATCAGGAGTGCTGGCCGGCGTCTCGAAGATCGAGCCGATCTCGTTGCTTGCCGGCGGCCTCACCCTCGTGCTCCTGGCCGTGCTGAGCATCTTCATCGGTCGCAAGTGGGGGCAGCGAGCCGCCCTGTCGCGAGTCGAAGACGAAGCACCGCGCTTCGACAAGCGGGCGGCGGCGCGACAGGCCCTGCGACGCTGGTTGGCCAGCGATCCTTCGCGCGTGCAAGGCTTGGTCGGGAGCTGGGAACGAGGTCCCGAGAGCCGCGAGCACGATGAGCCACCGGAGCAGGCTGCGTGAGCGAGCTCTCCTCGTCGGACAAGACGGCCGCCCTGCTCCGATTGGCGGGGGAGGATGCCGCCCTGCTCAAACGGCGGGTGACCTTGCCGTCCGACTTGCCTCGAACGATCAAGCCGGAGGTCGAGCATGCCGTGGTCGAGGAGATCCTCGATCTGGTCGCTCGTGAGCTCGATGAGCCAGCGTTGACCGACCTGCTGGTGGACGACGAGCTGGAAGTCCCGCTGCTGGAGGACGACGCGCCGGACGACGACGAAGGGGCGAGCGACACCTCCGAAGACGCGGAGCTCGACGCCGAGACGGTCACGGACGGGAGCGTGGTCGAAGGTAGCGATGCTGCCGTGGCGGCTCTCGGAGAGGAGACGCGCGACGGTGTCAGCGTCCTCCCCGGCATGAAGGTCGGTGCCCTTGCCGACGAGCTCGCTGGCATCGCGGCCGGAGATGAGCTCGATCCCGAGTCGTCCGGGTCCGTCGAGGCCGAGGCCGAACAGGTCGAGTCCGAGGCACGCGACGAGGAGGAAGAGATGCAAGTCGGACTGGCGGAGCTGGCCGAAGTGCCTCCCAAGCGACTGGCCCAGTTTCTCGGTGAGGAGCACCCGCAAACCGTCGCGCTGGTGCTCGGCTCGTTGCCGCCCGAGCACGCCGGCAACGTTCTCAAGGAGCTCGAGCCCTCGCTGAAGGTCGAGACGGTCTTGCGGCTGGCGCGTCTCGACGCGGTGGCGGTCGGTCCCCAAGGGCGGGCACTGGGGGCCCTGCGTCACAAGATGAGCACGCTCCCCGTCGAGGAGGTCGAGAGGAGCAGCGGCGTCAAGGCGGCCGCCGGCGTGCTCAAGATTCTCGGGCGTGAGACGGCCTCCGAGATCCTCGGAACGATGGCGTCTCAAGAGCCCGACCTGAGCCAAGAGATCGAGCAGAACATTTACACCTTCGAGGACTTGATCGTTCTCTCGCAGAAGGACGCACGCAAGCTCGTTCCGAAGCTCGATCGTCAGGCGCTCGCCGTCGCGCTCACCGCCGCCAGCGACGATGTCAAGGACCTGATCCTGGGCTCGATGTCGTCGGGCATGCGGGCGACTCTCGAAGAGGAGATGGAGTTTGGTGGCCTGCGGAAGGCTGCCGAGATCCAGCAAGCGCAGCAGGACATCGTCCAGGCCGCCTTGCAGGCCGACGAGGAAGGTGAGATCAGCTTCGTCAAGGGACCGGCCGAGTGAGCTGGTTCCACGAGATGTCCGGGTCGAAGGGGCCGGAACGACCGGACGAGCCCGCCGCGGACCGAGCTCCGCTCTTCCGCGACTTGTTGGGCGAGTCGGAGCGCCTGCGGCAGGAGGTCGGTCGGCTCGAGGAGGAGGCGCGGCAGCTCACCACCGAGCTGAAGGCCTTCGAGAGCGAGCGCGACGAGCTCAGCTCCACTTGCCGCGAGCTCGAAGAGCGTCACGAGCAGGAGCGCGCCGAGCACGAGCAGCGACTCCACGACGAGCGCGAGCGGCTGATCGAGCAGGCGCGGCAGGACGAACGGGCAGCCTCCGAGGCCGAGCTGGACGCCCGGCGAGCAGAGCTGGCTGCCACTGCCGAGCAGCTCTCGCGGCTGCGTCGGTCCGTCTTGCAACGAGTGGAAGACGAGCTCCGTGAGCTCGTGGTGTTGGCCGCGTCGCGGCTCGTGCGTCGCGAGCTCGAAGCGAGTCCCGAGCTCTTCATCGACGTCGTGCGCAGTTGCATCGAGGAGAACCTCTCGTCGAAGCGGCTCGAGCTGCACGTGCATCCCGATCGCGTCGATGGTCTGCGCGAGCTCTTCCCTGCCGACGAAATCGAGGTGCTCGTCGCGACCGACCGCGCTCTCGGTCCCTGGGACTTCGAGCTCCGGCTCGACACGGGCTGCGTCGACGGAAGCCTCGACGCACGCTTCGCCGAGCTGGCCGCCGAGCTCGCTCGTGAGCCCCTGGACCTCCTGCCGATCGGAGACTGAGCGTGTCGGTTCGACCATGGATCGACCGACTGTCGACGAGCGAGCGTGATTTCTTCCCTCGCTTCGGGCGGGTGGTCCGGGCCAACGCCGATCTCGTCGAGTCTCTCGGTCCTCCGGTGAGCCTGGGAGCGACCTGCGCCATCGAGACTGACGAGGGACTCCTCCCGGCCGAGGTCATCGGCCTGCGTGGGGGACATCTTCTCCTGGCTCCTCTCGCCGAGGTCCGCGAGCTGCGACCGCTGGCCTGCGTCCGGCCCGAAGCCTTCGACGCGGCACCGGAGGCGAGCTCCCTCCTCGGTCGCGTCGTCGACGGGCTCGGTCGTCTCCTCGACTCGGGGCCGACCCTGCCGCCCAACACGCGGCCCACCGCACCACGCGAGGGCCTGAACGAGCGTCGCGAGGTGTCGGAGCCCATCGAGACCGGCATCCGCGTGGTCGATGGTCTCCTGACTTGTGGTCGCGGCCAGCGACTCGGCATCTTCGCCGGAGCCGGTGTCGGCAAGAGCAGCTTCCTCTCGATGCTCTTGCGAAGCTGCCGCGCCGATGCGGTCGTGCTGGCCCTCATCGGCGAGCGCTCCCGCGAAGTGCGGCGCTTCCTCGATCAGGAGCTCGACGAAGACGTCCGTCCCCGCACGATCGTAGTGGCGGCCACGGGTGCGGAGCCCGCCATGGTTCGGGTGCGGGCGGCGTTCTTGGCGGCCGACCTGGCCGACGAGCTCCGCCGCGAAGGACGTCACGTCCTCTTCATCACCGACAGCCTCACGCGTCTGGCCATGGCTCAGCGCGAGGTCGGGCTGGCCGCTGGTGAGGCACCGACCTCCCGAGGCTACCCGCCGTCGGTGTTCTCGATGCTGCCGCGTTTGGTCGAGAAGGCCGGAGCGTCGACGACGGGCTCGGTCACGGCATTTCACGCGGTCTTGGTGGAGGGCGACGACCTCGCGGATCCCGTCGCCGACGCCCTGCGCGGGCTCCTCGACGGGCATCTCGTCTTGTCACGCGAGCTCGCCGAGGCGGGCCGCTTCCCGGCGCTCGACGTGCTGTCGTCGCTCTCGCGTCTCATGCCGGACCTCGTTTCCGCCGAACAGCTCGGGCAGGCCCGCGAGCTGCGTCGCCTACTGGGCGTGCATCGCGAGGTCGAGGACCTGGTGAGAGTCGGGGGCGACCCGCCCCGGGCCGATCCGGACGTGGACCGTGCTCTCGAGCTCTTGCCGCGCTTCGTCGAGTTCGCGCGTCAAGGGCTCGGCGAGACGAGCTCGGCCGACGATGCCCGGAGCGGCCTGTCTCAGCTCATCCCGTCACCCGAAGGAGAGATCCCGTGAACGAGTCCAAGCTCGGACGCTTGATCCAGCTCGCCGACGGCCTGGTGCAGGAAGGACGGCGAGCCCATGCCGCCTGCGTTCAGCGGGGCGTGCAGCTCGAACGACGACGGGGAGAGACACGTCAGCAGCGTCGTCTTCTCCTGTCGGGCCAGCCGGGGCTCAGCGGTGATTCGATGGCGGCCTGCCTGCGAGTGCTCGACGAGCGCGAGGACCGGCTTCGCGACGAGATCGCCGAGGCGGCTGAGCAGGAGGAAGCGGCGCGTCATCGAGTCAGTCAGGCCTTGACCGAGCGGGAGAAGCTCGAGGAACTGAAGAACCGAGTGCGCGATCGACGACGACGAACACAGCAGCGACGGGCGACCGAGCGTGTCGAGGCGTTGGCTGCGAGCCTGCGTCATCGACGGATTCGAGCCGACGAGGAGGACCGTGATGGCGCATGGACGAGCTTCATCTGATCGACGACGAACCCTGGTCGCCCTCGCCCTCGGCGGCCTGTCCCTGACCACGGGAGTGGTCGCCCTCGCGACCCATCGTGGTCAGCTCTCGGAGGAGCCCGTGTTCGTCTCCAGCCCACCGGAATCCACCACGACGGGGGCGCGGTCGCGCTCCGCTGCCGAGCTCATGGCCAGCCCGCGTGACGTCGAGGCCTTCGAGGCGTGGATGCGCGAGCAGGCGGCCTCCTCGTCGGCCGACACCTCGTCGGGTGACGAGAGCGTCGACGAGGCAGAGCTCGGTGTCCTGCCGACGTCGGACGAGCCGTCGACGACTCTCGTGAGCACGACGCCCTCGGTTGCGGCGGTGTCCGCCGAGGCGCTGCGCACGCCCGTCGGACCGACGGTGAGCCCCGAGTCGGAGATCGCAGAGGGGCTGCCGGAGGCGACCATCGCCGATGAGCCAGCTCTCACGGATCAGCTCGCGTTGCCCGCTGCTCCCACGGTGAAGACGAGCGACAGGACGGCGCCGACTCCTCCGGCCGAGCCAGTGGATGGGCATGTCGAGACGGTCGACGAGGTCGTGCCACCCGAAGCGAGCGACGAGGCGTCGAACACCGTCGTCGAAGACCGTGTCTCCCACGAAGCACGACGACCTCAGGCCGAGCCGGCCAGCTCGGAGCCTGCTCGCCCGACGCGTCCCTCGTCGCGACGCCCCCGTCGCAACGAGGGCGTGCCCGCTCGACTGATCTCGAGTGACGGTCGCGTGATCGATCGGTCGGCAGTGACGCGGACCTGGACTGACGAGCTCGGCTGGCTGCACTTCGAGCAGGCCGAGCCCGCTCCAACCGTGCGGGGTCATGAGGAGCGTTCGACGCTGGCGATGCCCGAGGCGCCCGTCATGCCTGCTGCGCCGAGGCCGACCGACGTCTTGACGATGGTCGACACCCCGACGACGACCCAGTCGCCTGCGCTTCCGGAGCTCGCGCGTGCGGAGCATCCCGAGGAGGTCGCCGAGCCGACGCAGCCTCCGTTGCGCGTGCCCACGCACGAGGGCCGTTACCTGCGGATGTCGTCGGGTGAGATGCAGTTCTCGTCGGTGACCTGGCCCGAGCCCAGCGGTGAGACCACCGAGACGGACACGTCATCCGGGGCCGAATCCGAGCTCGGTGGCTCTCAGGTCCCCGACGGCTCGAGGGCGGAGCGCGCGGTCTCCTCGAGACCTCGGATCGATCGGCTGCCGTCAGGCTCCACGTCGATGTCGCGTCCGGCCGATGCTCCGCAACCGAGTCAGCGGCCGCTCGAGGCGGCGCCCGCGACGGCCGCGATCACGACGCCTGCGACCACGACGCCTGCGACCACGACGCCTGCGACCACGACGCCTGCGACCACGATGCCTGCGACCACGACGACCGGGCCAGTGATGCCGGTGCGGGTCGAGGCGACGGCGACCACGGACATGGATCTGGACGGAGTCCCGAGTGATCCGCTCGGTGACGCCGCGTCGTCACCGGGTCGTGAGCAGGCCGAGGTTCAGCTCCTTCGCGAGGCCCTGCGTTCCGCTGCGCCCGAGCGCTATCGAGACCTTCAGGCGGCGCTTCGATCTGGGGAGGCTCACGCGCGAACGACACCGACGACCGGAGCGACGGAGGTCCCGATCGAAGCGCCGGTCGTTCCGTCCGATGACGCCCGAGCCCAGGCGGCCCGTGCCGTCTATCGCGCCGTGGAGCGTAGGTCGCCAGCGGAGATCGTCCTCGGCGTGAGCCAAGCGAGCAGCCCGGAGCCGATGCGGCCGGTGGTCACCGAAACAGCGGCGTCGAGCTGGCCGACGGCGCCCAGCCTGCCCGTGGAGGACGTCGTGGCGCGCGACACCGAGTGGCGAGCACCGGTGGAAGGGGCGGGTAGAGGGCTCCGGATGCAAGAGGCCTCCTGGCCGAGCGCGAGCTCGCTCGAAGTCGACACGAGCACGTCACCGCGAAGCGAGCCCTCGAAGCAGGCCGTCGACGCGGACGACACGATGCAGGTCGCGTCGCTCGCGCCGAGAGTCGAGGCGCGAGACGCCACCCCGCGCGAGTCGCGGCTCGACCCAGCGCTCGGGCTCGCTCCCGAGCGACGTCCGGACCACCGGCATGAGCCCGTGCAGTCCGAGCTTCAGGGCGAGGCGCGGAGTCTCGTGACCGAGCCGGTCGTCACGCGCGGTCTTCCGGTCGAGCCGGCATCTCCACCGCTGACGATCTCGACGCCCGGTCACTCACCCGTCGTGGACGGGAGTCCGGTCGTGAGCGTGACGCCGACGTCGGCGGTGGTCAGCGGTGCTCCCCAGACGACGAGTGGACCCGAGTTGGTCGATGCGCCCGAATCGTCACTGCGCCAGCAAGCAGCGAGGGCCGAGGCGGTGGTCTCTGCCGTCGAGGCCCAGGTCGAGCGTCTGGGCACCGACGCTCGACGACGGCATCACGAGCTGCGCTTCCGGGTGCGGGCTGGTGCGGATCGCTCGGTGGACGTGTCGATGCAGGTGTCGAGAGGTCGGATCGAGCTTTCCCTCGATGCGCGTGACGCCGGTCTCGGAACGAGTCTCGAGCCAATGGTGCGGCAGGTCGTCGAGCGGCTGCAGGCTCGTGGCTACCGAGTCGATGGTGCCTCCGTGCAGGACGAGGATCGCGAGTGGAGCTGGCATCGTCGCGGGAATCGTCATGGCAAGCGTCAGCAAGCGGAACGAGAGGCCGATAGGGATCAGGACTGACGGCTCCGTCGCGCGTGAAGCCGTCGGTTCATCATGCGGAATCGAGGAGAACCAGCCATGGCCGATGAGAAGAAGGCGGACAACGAGACTCCCGAAACCGGAGCTGAGACCGAGGAGAACACCGAGACCCCGAAGAAGAAGGGCGGCGGCCTGAAGAGCAAGCTGGGCTTCTTCCTCATGATCGCGGTGGCCGCGGCGTTCGGTGGAAGCGTGAGCCTGGCCGGGATGATGTTCCTCGGCGGCGGAGCCGCGCCAGCCGCGGCTCCGGCTCCCGCACATGGGGATGGCGGAGAGGGTGGACATGGCGACGTTCATGGCGAAGGGGGAGAAGGACATGGCGAGGCCGATGCTCACGGTGGTGAGCATGGCGGCGAACACGCCGAAGTCCCCTACGACGATCACGGCCCGGGAGCCTCGGAGCTGCTGAACCTCGAGCCCTTCGTGGTCAACATGGCCGACACCGATCGCGAGCGTTATCTCAAGACCGTCATCAAGATCGAGTTCGCCAACGACAAGCTGCTGGCCCAGGTTCGCGACCAGCCGGGCAACCTCGCACGGGTCCGTCACGCCATCATCATGGTCTTGACGACCAAGACCGTGCCCGAGGTCAAGACGAACGCCCAGAAGGAGGAGTTGCGCAAGGAGCTCCGCCTCGTCAT
>JBCCFW010000085.1:0-31590 GCA_039029535.1 Acidobacteriota bacterium | reverse complement strand
CTTCGCGGAAGCGTCCTGCCTCTACCTCGGCGGCGAGGTCTCGGTTGGTGGCGGCGACCAGGCGCACGTCGACGGGACGCGGTCGGGTGCCGCCCAGGCGATCGACCTGGCGTTCCTGCAAGACCCGCAACAGCTTCACCTGCACGGGTTGCTCGAGCTCGCCCACCTCGTCGAGGAAGAGCACGCCGCCGTCGGCGAGCTCGAAGCGACCGGGCTTGCTGCGCTCGGCGCCGGAGAAGGCTCCCTTCTCGTGACCGAAGAGCTCCGACTCGACCAAGGTCTCCGGCAAGGCACCGCAGTTCACGCTCACGAAGGGGCCGCCCTTGCGATCGGAGAGACCGTGGATCGCGGTCGCGACGAGCTCCTTGCCCGTGCCGGTCTCGCCGGTGACCAGCACGGTGGTCGGGCTGGGCGCGACCTTGTGGATGAGCCGATTGAGCTCGACCATGGCCGGACTGCTCCCGACGATGCCGTCGGGCGCCTCCTCGCCGACACGACCCTGCACGTCCTGCCGCGCGCGCTCCGCCTGACCCAGCGCCTTGTCGACCGACGCCAGCACGGCCTCCTTCTCGAAGGGCTTGGTGAGAAAATCGTGCGCCCCACGTTTCATCGCCTCGACCGCGGTCTCGACCGTGCCGTGAGCCGTGAGGAGGATGACCGGGATCTCGGGGAAGCCGTCGCGGAGCTGCGCGAGCAGCTCGAGCCCGTCGACGTGAGGCATCTGCAAGTCGGTGAGGACGAGGTCGGGGTCCTGACTGCGGACCAGCTCGAGAGCCTCGCGCCCGTCGGCGGCGCGCGCCGTGGCGTGACCGGCCTGCTCGAGCAGGGCCGAGAGCACCTTGCGGACGTTCGCCTCGTCGTCGACGACGAGGATCAAGGATCGAGACACGAGTCCTCCCCGGGAGAAGACGACGCGACGGGTCCCTCTCCCTCCGCGTCTCCGGGATCAGCATGGTCGAGGGTCCGCGGCAACACCAGTGAGATCGCGGCACCACGGCCGGGCCGCCCTTCGATCTCGACCCGACCCTCGTGATCGAGGACCACCTTCTCCACCAGCGCGAGCCCCAGTCCCGTCCCACCGGGCCGACCGCTGTGGAAGGGCGCGAGGACCCGTCCCACCTCGTCGTCGGGGATGCCGGGACCATCGTCCTGGAATCGGAGGACGAGCCGCGGCGGCGTGACGCCGGCCGCTCGCCCCGTGACGACGAGAGTGCCGTCCGCCCCGGCGGCCTCCCGGGCGTTGCGCACGAGGTTGGCCAACACGCGGTGAAGCTGATCGGGATCGCCGGTGGTCCAGCGCGCCTCCTCGGCGATGTCGAGCTCGTGCCGCATCCCCAGACCGGCGAGCTCGGCCTGACGCAGCACGCCCTGGCACAGCTCGACGAGGTCGACCGGACCCCGCCGCGCCTGACCGGGTCGCGCATAGTCGAGGAACTCACCGACCACCCGACCGAGTCGTCCGCTCTCCTCCTCGATGACCTCGAGCATCTCGGTGCGACCCTGCTCGTCGGTCTCACCGGCGAGGACCTGCGCCGCCCCGTGAAGAGCCCCGAGGGGGTTGCGGATCTCGTGAGCGAGCCCGGCTGCGACCTGCCCCACTGCCGCCAGGGCCTCGGCTCGACGGGCCTGCTCTTCGCTTCCGAGCCGTTCGAGCACGGCGACGAGCTGCAAGCCGATGGCCGCCAAGGCGGTGGCTTCCCGAGGGCCGAGCTCGGACGCGGGCTCACCCGCCAGGCCGATCCAGCCCACGAGCTCGGGGCCTCGTTGCAAGGGCACGACCGCCTCGAGCCCCAGGGCGTGCAGCTCGTCGACGATCGCGATCAGTCGCTGCCGCTCCTCATCCCGAGCGTCGGCGGCGTCGGCCTCGAGAAAGCGTCGGTGAATGGGCTCGGTGCGCTGCTCGAGCCAGGCGCGGAGCACCTCGTTGGGCGGCTCGGGCGTGCCGTCGGCGCCGCGACGTCGGTCCCAGCCCTCCACCAACAGCTCGAGCTCCAGCCGACCTCGACCGGCGAGACGACGATCGATCTCGGCGAGGATGCGATCGACGTCGTCGCGGGTCTGCACGCGCGGTGAGCGTCGGGCGACGTCGTCGACCAGCGGCAGGAGCAAGCCGGTCGGTCGGCCGAGCAATCGCGAGCCCGCCCCGATGAGCCGCCGCGCCGGACGCTGCGCCAACAACACGAGCAACACGGGGACGAAGTAAGTCGTGAAGCGATGACCGAAGCGCGCCGTCACCGTGAGGATGAGGCTCGCGCAGAGACCGGCGAGCAGGCACGAGCTGGCGATGCGCACGCCCCGCAGCTCGGCACCCGGCAGGGGACCTCGCTCGATGATGGCGAGCAGGACCAGCAAGAACGGCACGATCGCCAGCACGCCGAGCCGAGGGATGTCGGACGTCTCCCGAGGGACGAAGTCGCTCAAGCCGCCGACGCCGGCGAGGACCGCCGAGCCGAGAAGGATCCAGTGGGCCCCTCGACTCAACCCGGCCGGCGCGGTGGAGGCGCGACGCAGGAGCAACACGCCGCCGAGGAGCGTCGCGCCCACGAACACCGTGGCGAGGGCATTCCACGTCCCGCGCGACGACTCCCGCATGCCCAGCGCCACCGCGAGGATGAGCAAGGCCGCCGCTGCGTAGCCGCTCACGATGACGATGCTCCGGACGCGCTCGCGGGGATGACCGAGCCGCAGCGCGAGATGGAGGGCGAGCGCTGCGGCGAGACACGCGCCCAGGAGGTAGAGCAGCTCGTAGTCGCGAAGGGGACGCTCGGCGAGCGTGGCGAGGAGTTGGCCGAGGGTCCAGGTGGCGATGGCGACGAGGAGGGCGGCCAGGAGCTGCGCGTTGCGTCGGCCGCGAGAGCGCAGGGCCACGCCCACGCCCAGCATGAGAGCGACGATGCCGACGAGGGCACGCAGCTCGGTGACGAGCGGGGCCGCGAGGGCGAGAGCCTCCATGCCCGCATCCTATCCGCTTCCGGACCGTCCTCTCGATGATGGCGAGATAGACTGAGCCACCTGACTGACTTCTTCGGGAGGCTGGATGCGCCCCGCGCTCGCGTTCTCGTCGCTCGTGCTCGTCGTCACTGCGAGCAGCCCCGTCACCGCCCAGACCTTCACCGATCGCTGGGCCGGCGCCGGCTTCGCCACGCAAGAGAACAACCGAGGCGTCGCCCTCGGCGACCAGGACGGCGACGGCCGACCCGACCTCTTCGTCACGAGCTTCGAGCTCTTCATCGACAGCCCCTTCCCCCTGCCCGACGTCCGCCTCGGTGGTCCCGACCGTCTCTACAGGAACGAAGGAGCGGCCCTTTTTCGCGAGGTCGGCTCGGACCTCGGCCTCGACGACACTGGTCAGGGACAAGGCGCCGCCTGGGCCGACTTCGACAACGATGGGCGGCTCGACCTCTACGTCGTGCGCGGCGTCCAGGAGGCGGCCGGTGAGCCCCACCTTCTCTACCGTCAAGACACCGACGGCTTCGACTCCTCGCCGAGTGACTTCGTCGACGAGGCCCTGGCCGGCAGCAGCGCATGCTGGGCAGACTTCGACGCCGACGGCCGGCTCGACGTCTACGTGACCAACGGTCTCGATAGCAGCGACGTCCTGCCCGACTCCCGGCAGCGTCTCTTCCGCAGCCAGCCCGACGGCAGCTTCCGCGACGTGGCGACGGAGGTCGGCATCGAGGACCGACGCAACGCCTTCGGCTGCGCCTGGGCCGATCACGACGGCGACGGTGATCAGGACCTCTACGTGGTCAACCACGGCTTCGAGGACCCCGTGCTCGGTCTCTCGGATCCCCAGCCCAACGCGCTCTACCGCAACATGCTCCGGGAAGAAGGCGTCGCGCGCTTCGTCGACGTCGCGACCGAGGCCGACGTGAGCGCCGACGACGGGGTGCCCGGCTCGGGAGCGGGCTTCGGCTGCGCCTGGGGCGACTTCGACAACGACGGGCGCTTCGATCTCTTCATCGCCAACGGCTTCTCCGGCATCGTCCCCTTTCCCACGCCCAACCGCCTCTTCCACGGCGAGGCCGACGGCACCTTCACCGACCGCAGCCTGACCATCCTCGATCCCGACTTCGACGAGTCGTCGATCGGAGTGACGCTGGGCGACTGGGACAACGACGGCGACCTCGACGCCTTCGTCACCAACGTGACCATCCCCGCCGTGTCGGACGCGAGCCACGACCTCCTGGTCAACGGTGGCTGGCCGCTGCACGTGCTCGTCAATCGCGAGGACGAAGCGGGAGTGGGTGCCTCAGATTGGGGCGGCGCCTGCGCCTCGGCCGACTTCGACGGCGACGGCTACCTCGATCTCTATGCCACCGCCGGCGCGCCCGGAGCCGACCTCGCCTTCCCGACGGCCGACCACCTCTACATGAACGACGGCGGGAGCCGACGCTGGCTCCAGCTCGACCTGGAAGGCCGGGTGAGCAATCGCAGCGCCGTCGGTGCCGTGGTGACGGTCGACGCTGGGCTGCGTGGAACGCAGACCCGGCAGGTCAGCGCCGGCTCCGGCTATCAGTCGATGGACGATCTCCGGGTCGAGTTCGGGCTCGGTGACGCGACCTCTGCACGCGTGACCATCGTCTGGCCGAGCGGCTGCGTGCAGGAGCTCGATGACTTGGCCGCCGACACCGTCCATGCGGTCGCCGAGCCTTGCGACCTCGTGATCCTCCGCGCCGACGGACCGACGGTGCTGCGTGGTGACGGCATGCCGACCTACCGGGCGGTCGAGACGGGTCCCTTCGAGGATCCGGAACCCGTGCTCGGTGACGGGCGTTGGTGGATGTATCGCCTGTCGCAGGACGACCTCATCCTGCGCCTGCGTCGCACCGCCACCAGCGTCGAGCTGAGCTGGTAGGGGCTGGCCGCACCGTCCCGGCCGGTGCAAGATCCAGGGACGAAGGAGCTCGCATGATCGACGTCGCCATCCTGACCCTGCTCGGACTCGTGGCCGCTCCGACGGCCCCTCCAGCCCCTCCGGAGCCCCCTGTCGCGGTGGTCCCGACTCCGGCACCGCCGAGGGTCCCGACTGCCCTGGCCACCGTGCCGGCGCCGCCGACCTCACCGCGCTGGCCCGCGCCTCTCGCGGTCGCTCCCACCGTTCCGGCCCGACCGGCCGTTCCCCCGGCGGTGGCCGCCACTCCTGCACCCGTGGCGCCCCGCGCGGTCCCGGTTCCGCCCGTCGCCTCCGTGCCCACGGCACCGGCCGCCCTCGCTCCTCGGGTGCCTTCGCTGCCCCCCGTCGCCGCCGTGCCTCCGGCACCGGTCGCGCCGACCTCGCCGCGTTTCCCGGCTCCGGCCGCTCCTCCCTCGCCGCTCCTCTACTTCGATTGGTCCGAGGTCCCGGTCTCGGCCGTCCCGCTGGCGCCGGTGGCCCCGACTCAGGGCCAGGTGCGCGACCGCGCGCTCGAGATGCGCCTCCTCTCCGACGACGACCGCGCCGAGACCCCGGCGTGGAACCGCGCCGTCACCGACCGCGAGCTCCTCGGCGCCACGCCCCGAGTTCGGGGGGCAGGCCTCCCCAGCAGCCGGAGCGTGAACGGCGTCGTTCAGGTCACCGAGGGCGTGAGCGGCACGGTCTACACGCAGGGCAACGCCTGCGAGGCCAGCAGCTACGGCACGACGTCCACGAGCCGCCAGGACGCGCAGGCCGACAACCGACGTCAGTACTGAACCGGTAGCCGCGTGAGAGGCCCCGCTCGACCATCGAGCGGGGCCAGCGCCGTCAGCCGTCCCTCCGTCTCCGCGTGAGCCCCAGCCGCTGGCGCGCGTCCAGGCAGGACGCTCCTTCCACCTCGTACTCCCGGCAGGACCGCGGCCGCTCGTCGTAGAGACGACAGCGCCAGTCGCCGGCCTCGCCCTCCAAGCATGCGCAGCGTCCGCCCGGACGCGGGATCGCGAGCTTGCTCATCCGGTCCTCGAGCAGGTCCCGGTGGGCGCGCGCGAAGGGATCGCGCCGCGAGACCTCGACGCTGTCGTAGGCTTCGCGGCAGCAGGCGGCGCACGCGCGACAGTCGAGCTCTCCCTCATGGGCCGGACAGGCCGGCCAGGCGGGATCGACGCGCTGGCCGTCGTGGAGACGACAGCGATCCACCGCCCGACCCCGACCTCCGACGAAGTGCCAGGCACAGTCGCCGCAGGTCGCGCCGGGTGGACCGGGCTCGGGCCAGGGGTGGTCGTGCTTCGTCGTCATCGCGAGCACGGATGATGCACGATCCCGACTGGGAGCGACCCATCGAGCGACGCTACCGCGACCCGCTCGACTTGACCTGGCTGACCGCCGCACGACGGCTCGGCCTGACCATCGTCCGTGACCCCTCGTGTTTCGCCAGCAGCGACGGCCAGGGCACGATCCGACTCGCTCCCGACGCCGATCTCGATCCCGACGACTGCCTCGCCCAGATGATCTTTCACGAGTGCTGTCACTGGCTGACCAACGGTCCCGACAGCGTGCGTGAGGAAGACTGGGGCTTCACGCCGGGCGTCGAGGGAGACCTCCGCGAGCACGCCTGTCTCCGCGTGCAGGCGCACCTCGCCGACGCCCACGGCCTCCGTCGCTTCCTCGCGCCGACGACCATCTACCGGCAGTACCACGATCGTCTCGGCGCCGATGCGTTGGCCCCCTTCGACGACTCAGCCCGCGAGACCGAGATCGTCGCGCTCGCGCGGGCCGGTTGCGAGCGCGCGGCCGCAGCTCCCTTCGCTCACGTGCTCGACGAAGCGCTGAGCACGACACGACGTCTTCGGGACGCCATCGAGCCCTTCCTTCCCGACGATCCCACCGGCAATGGCGATGACCTCGCCGAGCTCTGGGGGGCGTGATCGTCGCGCCGACACGTCTCGGACTGCGCGGCAAGCGGCACTGGCCGGCGATCGCGTTGGTGCTGCTCGGGCTGGCTCCCTTCCTGCCGGCCTTGCTCACCGGATCCGTCTTCACTCATCGTGATCAACTGACGCACTTCCTTCCCCGTCAGCTCCTGCTCTCGGAGAAGCTGTCCGGCGAAGGCTCGCTCGCGTGGACCTCGCGCATCTCCATCGGAGCGCCCTTCGCCGCCGATCCCCAAGCCGGCGTGCATCATCCGCCGGCCTTGCTGTTGTTCGGCGCGCTGCCCTTTCCCACCGCGCACGCCCTGTACTCCGCCCTCCACTTCGTCCTGCTCGGGCTCGCGACCTTCGCGCTGCTCCGCGAGCTGGGCCGCCGACGCGAGAGCGCCTTCCTGGCCAGCCTGGGAGTGCTCGGCAGTGGCCCCCTCTTCGCCGCCCTCGACCTCGTCAACAACCTGGCCTCGCTCGCCTTCCTCCCCCTGAGCTGGTTCCTGGCCCTGCGCACCGCCCGCACCGGCACGTGGCGTCTCGCTGCGCTCACGGCGGTGACGACCTGCCTGTCCTTCACCGCCGGCGAGCCCCAGCTCGCGGCCGGAGGGAGCCTGGTGACGGCGGCCCTTCTCCTCGGTGCCACGGGAGGCACGTCCACGTCGGTGCCGACGAGGCGACGCTGCCTGCTCCTGACGGTGGTCGCGACGCTGGCGGCCGGGTTGTCGGCAGCCCAGGCGCTCCCCTTCCTCGAGTGGGTCCGTCTCACGCTTCGCTCCGAGGGCATCCCCTGGCGCCTGATCGCGACCCAGTCGCTCACGCCCTCCGAGCTCGTGGGCCTGGCGTTGCCCGATCCCTTCCTCAACGACGGCGCCAAGTGGTCGGCGATGCAGTCCTACCTGCCGTCGATCTATCTCGGCGTCCTGCCGCTCCTGGCGGTGAGCTGGCTCCGGAGGAAGGACCTTCGTCGGCTCGGAATCTGGTGGCTCGTGCTGCTCGGTAGCCTGGCGCTCGCGTTCGGCGCCAACCTCCCCGGCTACCGCTTCCTCCACGATCACCTTCACTTCTCGTCGTTCCGCTACCCGCCGCGCTTCCTGTTCTTCTTCATCCTCGCGCTGG
Source organism: Acidobacteriota bacterium (assembly GCA_039029535.1). Classification (GTDB taxonomy): domain Bacteria; phylum Acidobacteriota; class JBCCFW01; order JBCCFW01; family JBCCFW01; genus JBCCFW01. Next base: position 23,658 of record JBCCFW010000085.1, on the reverse strand, counting down.
CGGTGATCGGCTCACGTGGGCTCGACCGTGTCGCTGCGCGGCTTCGGGTGACGACGCCGACCTGGCGGCTTCACGCCGGCGCGCTGGGCTTCGTGGTCCTGCTGACGACTTACATCCTCACGAGCGACTGGCCCGACTTCCTCACGGCCAACCTGCAACGAGGCGCACGCCGCAGCTTCCTCATCGTGGTCGCGTTCGTGGTCCTGCTCGAGTGCGGTCGTCGACTCGGGCGCAGGTGGTGGCTGACGGCCTTGCTCGCCACGGTGGTCGTGCTCGATCTCGGGACCCTGCCACGGAGCTCGTTCGACTCCGTGCGCTGGAGCGAGCTGGAGGAGGTCGCCTCTCGCTGGTCGGGAATGTCACCGATCGAAGGCGGGCCGCCGCAACGGGCCTGGTGTCGCATCACCGACTACGTCATCGAGGACACCTGTCAGCGTCAGCTCACGACGCGGGACGAGCTCGCCTGCCGTTTCGCGAGCCTGGACCGAGGCCTGGCCATCCTGGCGGGAGGAGCGGAGGTCCGCCGGGATCCGATCTATCCACTCGTCGACTACGAGCCCCTGCACGCGGCCCTGGAGGCCGGTGATCGCCGCGTGGCGTCCTATCTCGGCACCGAGCTCATCACGGTCTTCCGTGATCCCGAGATCGTGCTGCAGGGTCTCCGGAGCGATCCCAGTCCTCTTCGCCTCGGTCGACCCGTGGCGAGCGACGTGCCTGCCGGCCGGGCGGTGCGCGAGGGAGCGCCGGGAACGGCTGTGCCGGTGCCGCTCGACCGACTCGGTCCCGAGTGGAAGACGGTCGACCCGACGTGCCTGGAGCAGGGTCGTGTCGTCCTGAGCACGTGGACCGAGGACGAGCTGGTCGTCGACGTGGACGCTGCCTGCCCGCTCCTACTCGTGCACGTCACGCCGCTCCTGCCCGGTTGGAGAGGAGCGGTGGACGGGGTGGAGCAAGAGCTCCTGCCGGCGTTCGGGATCCTGCAGGCCATCCCGGTCCCGTCAGGCCGTCACGAGGTGACGTTCACCTACCGGTCCTCGACCTGGCGGCTCGGGCTGATGGTGAGCACGCTGAGCCTGCTCGTGGTGGGCCTGCTCGCCTTAACTGCGGATCGAGCCCGAGGGCGCGCAACGCCGGCGTGACGCCGTGCGTGCGTCGCTTCCGCCCCTCAAGACGGCACTGGTGACGTGTCTCGTCACGCCCCCATCCTTCCGATCTCACTCCACGCAGGCTGTCGCGCTCTCTCAGCCCGGTCTCGGATCCGGATTCAGTCTCCGGAGGTGACCGCCTCTCAATTGCCCGGGATTCGTCGGCAAGAGCGCTTGTCCCGTGCAGTCCGTGAGATCGACCCCCACGTGAACCAGGTAGTCACACTGGCAGTCTTCGCTCCGGGCGTGATGGACGCAGTAGCCATTGACTCGAACCGTGACGGTCCTTCCATTCGCACACGGAACGACCAAGGGAACGACTGGGCAAGTGCCTGCACACACCGACCCACCGCCAGAGGGACGCGGTTGGCAGCCTCCTCCGTCGGCTCCGCCTGGGCCCGGCTCATCACCTGGTCCAGGCTCGGCTGACTGGATCCGAATCCCGGCCTCGAGCACGACCAGCTCGGGCTCCCGCCCCTGGAACAGGGCTTTCGCCCCAGCCCACGTGACGACGGGATCGCCGTGCTCATCGAGGGTCCAGCCGATCTCGTGGAGAACCACCTCCTCGCGCCCTCGAAGCGCGACTCGCTCCTGCTCCCAGCGAAGCAACTCGGTGTACTCCTTGGAGTAGCCGAAGTGCCAGTACATGTCTTCCGGGGTCGCAGCGCGGCCCTCTGAGGGTATGGGCGCGGGCAGCGGCGGGACTTCCGCCGCAATCGCGCTGCTTGCAGCCGCGGCGGCCAAGGCGAGAGTCAGATTCAGTCGCATCGAGAGTCCTCCGCGCTCGACGAGCAATGACACTAAGACTAAACCTGCTTCAGTGAGCCTACAAGTCGACCCTGAGCGCGCCCATGATCCCGATGGCACGAATCTTCGCGACTTTTCGCGTGCCGATCCTCACGCTAGCCGGTGAGCCTTCCAGGTCAACCGCAGGGAGCCGTCAACGGGCACCAGGTCGACGTGAACGCATACCGGGTGTCGAAGCCACCGAAGGTCAGCGTCACCGTGCCGCTCCCGCCCACGCCGTCGATCCAGCCGGTGATGTCCACCTCGACGGCGTCTGCCGTTCGGCAGAGACCACCCGAGGGGCAGTCGAGGCCGGCCAGGGTCGGATCGGCGGCCGAGGTGATGAGCGAGGGCACCGTCACGACGCCGCTGACGTCCTGGGCCCAGGTGACCCAAATCTGACGCTGCGTGCCCGGGGTGCAGCCCGTCCCGCCCTCGGCGAGCAGCACCGCCCAGCCCAACGAGTCGTCGGCCAGGCAGGTCGGGCCGACACGCTCGAGGACGAAGCCCGTGCCTCCGCCCGGGATGAGTGGCGAGGTCTCGTCGCTGCTCCCGCCACAGGCGAGAAGCGAACCCAGCGAGAGACCGGCCAACAAGACGAGGATGCGACGCATGACACCTCCGACGGCCCGGACGCACGCGTCCGGCCGACTCGCCCCGGCCGATCTTCTGTCTCCTTCCCCGCCGACGCCAGAACTTTCGCGTCAGCGTCGCAGCTTGCGTCGCTCCTTCTCGCAGGCTTCGCGGACGAAGCAGCCGGGGAGGTGGTCGTTGACCACGCCCATGGCCTGCATGAGCGAGTACACGGTCGTCGGGCCCACGAAGGTCCACCCACGTCGCTTGAGCTCCTTCGCCGCCGCCGTGCTCTCCGGTGAGGTCGCGCGCAGGCCGACGAAGTCACCGTCGACGCGGTAGCCCCAGAAGAAGTCCGACAGGCTGCCGAACTCCTCGACCAAGGCCTCGACCCGACTGGCGTTGTTGACGACCGACTCGATCTTCCCGCGATGCCGGACGATCGAGGCGTCCTTCAGGAGCCGCTCGACGCTGCGGCTGTTGAAGCGGGCGACCTGCACGAAGTCGAAGTCCTTGAAGCCCCGACGGAAGCCCTCGCGCTTGCGCAGGATGGTCAGCCAGCTCAGCCCAGACTGGAAGCCCTCGAGGCTCATCTTCTCGAAGAGTCGACGGTCGTCGGTGACGGGGCGACCCCACTCGTCGTCGTGGTAGGCGATGTAATCGTCCTTGTCACCGCACCACCAGCAGCGCGAGCGCCCGTCGGCACCCTCGATGAGACGCGGCTCCATCAGTGACTCCCCGCCGGCGCCGGCCGCCGCGATCGACGCACGATGGGCTGAAGACCCGACTCCTCGCCAGCCTCGGCGAGGTGACCCTCGAAGTCCGAGTAGCGGGGCGAGACGTGGAAGAGCAAGAGGCGCTTCACGCCGGCACGGCCCGCGAGCTCACCGGCCTGACGCGCGGTGAGATGACACGAGCGCTTGGCCTTCTCGATCTCCGACTCGAGGAAGGGAGACTCGCAGGCGAAGAGGTCGGCCCCCTCCGCCAGCGCCACGATGTTCTCCTGGTTGCTCGGCGAGAACGCCGCGTCGGTCACGTAGACGAAGCGCTCCCCCGGCCGGACCTCGAGAAACTCGTCGCTGAGCTCACCCACCGCACGCATCCCGCCATTCGGGAGCTCGATCTCCTCGTCCCATGCCGCGGCATCGCGCACCGCCTCCTTGAGGCGGGCCAGCCAGGGCCCCGGGGCCAGCCCGGCCGCCTGGACCTTCCCGACCTGCACCTGCACCCGCGGCCGCATCTGGATGGCCCAGGCTTGGGAGACGATGCCGTGGTCGAGGGCGACGGTCTCGACGGTGAAGCTGTCGTCGGCGAACACGGGGTTCGGGCGCATGAGCGTGGGCTGATCATCGCGGACGAAGGCCTCGCCACTGGAGAAGCGCGCCTGACCCACTGCTCGCTCGTTCACCTCCCGGACCTCGATGACCATGGCGTTGCCGTCGGTGAGGTTCCAGGTGTAGCCCGAGAGTCGCCCGCCCACGCGGTCGATCATCCCCGGCGGTCCGTGCACGGTGAGGAGATCCTCCCGGCACACCCGAGGTCGGATGAGCGCATCGAAACCGATGAAGTGGTCGACGTGACAGTGACTGATGAAGAGGTGCTCGACCCGCAGGAGGTCGGTGAGCGCCATCCGGCTGACGTCCCCGACGTCGAAGAGCAGCGAGCGCCCCTCGTGAAGGAACCGGAGGTGGACGAGCGCATCTCCGTCGGAGCCGTTGGGCAGCTCGACCTCGAAGGTCTCCAGGCGAACCGCCTCGTGCTCGTCGCTGGTGCTGGGCTCGGACATGGGACCTCCCGGGACGTGGGACGGAGATCCTACCCGAGCGCCTCCTGCTCGACGGGTCGCTTCACCTCAGACGGGAGGTCGAGCCGGAAGGTCGTGCCCACGCCCGGTCGGCTCTCGACGCACGCCCGACCGCCATGGAGCTGGGCGACGTGCTTGACGATGGCGAGGCCGAGACCCGTGCCGCCCTCCCGACGCGACCGCGCCTTGTCGACGCGGTAGAAACGCTCGAAGAGACGCGGCAAGTGATGCGCCTCGATGCCGTTGCCGTGGTCGCGCACCTCGATCCAGGCCGCGCCGTCTTCCTCCTCGGCTCCGGCGACCTCCACCCGCGACCCGGCCTCGCTGGCCTTGATCGCGTTGTGCACGAGGTTGACCACCGCCTGCTCCAGCAGCTCGGGATGGCAGCCGAGCTGCGCCGTCCCGGAGCAGTCGACGACCACCTCCACCTGACCCTTGTTCGCCGGCCCCGAGCAGGTCTCGGAGGCCCGCTCGAGCACGCCGAGCAGTCGGACGCGCTTGCGGGGCGTCGCCTGCATCTCGTCGCTCTCGAGACGAGACAGGCTGAGCAAGTCCTCGATGATCGCGCCGAGCCGGTCCGACTGACGCTCGAGGATGCCCAGGAAGTGACGCGCGCGGTCCCCGTCTTCCAGCGCCCCGTCGCGAAGGGTCTCGATGAAGCCCTTGATCGACGTGATCGGCGTCCGCAGCTCGTGGGAGACGTTGGCCACGAAATCGGTTCGCACGGTCTCGAGCTGACGCAGGCGCGTGACGTCGGCGAGCGCCAGCACGACGCCCCAGCGTTGTCCGGTGGTGTCTTGCAGCAGCGATCCATGAACGAGCAAGCGACGCGTGTCCTCGCCGATGCGGAGGTCGATCTCCTTCTCCGACGGCAGGCCGCGGTCGAGCACCTCCGACACGAGCGACTCGAGCTCGGCCTCGCGGGCGAGGTCGGAGAGCGGACGCCCCTCGGCGGCAGCCGTGTCGGTGCCGAAGAGCCGCTCCGCCGCCTGGTTGAGACTGAGCACGTGACCGTCGGGCGAGGTCGCCACCACGGCCTCGGTGAGGCTCGACAGCACCGCGTGCTGCTCACGCTCCTGCAACGTGATGGTGCGGAGACGCTCGTCGAGCTGACGCGCCATGTCGTTGAGGGCCTGGCTGAGAGAACGAAGCCCTTCGTCCTCGAAGGAGGGCAGGACGAGCTGGGTCGTGTCACCCGCCGCGAAGCTCCCCGCCGCCTGCCGGAGCGAGCCGAGGGCACGCGACACCTTCCACCACGAGTACCAGGCCAGGGTCGCGGCGAGCAGGGCGATGAGAAGCACCGCCAGGGCGATGGGCCGCAAGAGCTCGGCGAGCAGGCCGTTGAGCGCTGCGGCCGGGAGGCCCAGGGTCAGCAGGCCCCGCGACGACCCATCGGTCGACACGACCACCACTGCGACGCTCATGTCGCGCCCATCGCGGGCGCTGTAGCCGGACTGGCTGGCTTCCCCGTCCTGCGCTGCCGTCACGAGCGCAGGCGCGAGACGACCCGTCTTGACCGAGCTCGAGGCTCCGGCCGAGTCGCTGAGCAGCTCGCCATCGAACGTGAAGGCGGAGACCCGCATGGTGCCCTTGCCCCAAGCACGGAGCTGCTCCTGGTCGGGAGGCCAGGCACCGGCACCGCGAGCGGTCAGCTCGGAGCGAATCCAACGGGCGCGCTCGAGCAGGTCGTCTTCCTGGGCGGCGAGCAGGCGCCCCCGCACCGACCAGGAGAGAAGGCCGATGACGGCCGCGCAGAGGGCGAGGATCGCCACGAGCTGCGTGACCAGCGAGCGGGAGAATCCGGAGGGGCGCACGGGCCGAATGCTACCGGTGAACCCACGTGGGCGGGACGAGAGCGAGCGGCCGGCCCGGCGTCCGACCGGCTCAGGCAGCGTCGTCTTCCTCGTCGGAGCGGTTGTCGTCGGCATCCTGGAAGCGGTAGCCCACGCCGCGGACGGTCTCGATGAGCCCGGCCTCGGGGCCGAGCTTCCGTCGAATGGCGACGACGTGGACGTCGACCGAACGTGGCGTGACGGCAACGTCTTCACCCTGTGCGGCATCGATGATCTGCTGACGGGTGAACACCCATCCCGGGCGCCGCGCCAGCAGGTGGAGGATGCGGAACTCCGTGCGAGTCAGCTGAAGGAGACGTCCTTCGACGGTCGCCTCGTGCCGACCCGGATGGATGACGAGCTCACCCCGCTCGATGAGATCTTCAGGCGCGGTCTCGGGGTTGCTCCGACGACGCATGACCGCCTTGAGCCGTGCGGTGAGAACACGCGGGCTGAAGGGCTTGGTGATGTAGTCGTCGGCCCCGATCTCGAGCCCCGCAACGACCTCGGACTCCTCGCCCCGGGCGGTGACCATGACCACCGGCAGGTCGCGAGAGCCCTCCGTCTGACGGACGTGCCGGCAGACTTCGAGACCGTCCATGCCAGGAAGCATGAGGTCGAGCAGGACGAGGTCGGGGCGCTGAGCGGCGAGGGCCTTGAGGGCCTCCTCCCCACTGGCGACCCAGGTGGGATCGAACCCGTTGCGCTCGAGGTTGTAGGTCAGGAGCTCGGCGATGTCCTCCTCGTCTTCCACGACGAGGACCTGCGGCTTGGTCACTGGAAAGTCCGTGGCTGGGAGCACTGAAAGGAATCTCAGCGCGATCATGACCCCTCGAGAGGGCCCCGTCTCGTGCTGGGAAGGGGCTCACCGAAAACTCACGGAAGGGCCCGCCACTCGATCCACGCCCGCCGCTTCCTCCGATCAGGCTCTCAGCACGGTGATCGACGGCTCCGACTGCTCCGGATCCGGGTGGAATCCCCGGACGAGAAGCAAGTTCTGACCGATGTCCGTCAGGCCCATCTGGGCCGCGCGCCAGCGGAGCGAGTCCTCTGGGCGGGCGGCCTCGCGGGCGTCGATGAGCTGGGGCAGCACGCCCCAGAGCAGGCAGAGCCGACGGTGAGAGCTCGGATCATCGGAGAGAGCGAGAACCGGCGCGGCCGGCCGCGACGAGCTGACCTCACGCACCGAACGACCGGTGTGGGAGAACACGCCGATGGCGCGGACGTGGAGATCTCGCGAGAGCTGCGCCGTCGACCGCGCGATGGCCAGGCCGAGGAGCGTGTCCCCGTCGGCCTCCTCGTCTTGCTCGCCGAGGGCACCGAACTTGTCGCCCTGCCAGAGGTAGGACTCGGTCTGACGCGCCACGCGGTCCATGACCTGCACGGCCTCGACCGGGTAGCGCCCGGCGGCGGTCTCCGCCGAGAGCATGACCGCGTCGGTGCCGGCGAGCACCGCGTTGGCGACGTCGGAGACCTCGGCGCGCGTCGGCGTGCTGCTCTCGATCATCGACTCGAGCATCTGGGTCGCCACGATGACCGGGAGCGAGTGCTTGCGGGCCGCGTCGATGAGTTGCTGCTGCGCGATCGGAACTTGCTCCGGCGGCAGCTCCACGCCGAGGTCACCACGAGCGACCATGATGCCGTCGGAGGTCGCGAGGATTCCCTGGATGTTCTCGAGCGCTTCCGGTTTCTCGATCTTCGAGATGATGGGCGTGCTCTGTCCGGCCTCGCTGATGATCGCGCGCAGCGGCTCGAGGTCCTCGGGTCGTCGCACGAACGACAGCGCGAAGTAGTCGACCGGCAGCTCGAGGGCGAAGCGTGCGTCGACGTGGTCCTTCTCGGTGAGAGCGGGCGCCGACACCGCCACGCCCGGCAGGTGCATGCCCTTGCGCTCCTTGAGCGTGCCGCCGACCTTCACGCGACAGCGCAGCTCGACGTCGTCACCTCCGAGCACCTCGAGCTCGAGACGGCCGTCGTCGAGCAACACGCGGTCGCCTTCCTCGGCGTCGCGGGCCAGAGCCTCGTACTGGCAGGGAATGAGACCCGACTTGCCGATGACCTCGGCGGTGGTGACGGTGACTTCCTCGTCGACCTCCAGCTCGATCGAGCCCTCTTCGAACTTGCCGACCCGGATCTTCGGACCACAGAGGTCGGCGAGGATCGCGACCTCCTTGCCGATCTCCGCGCTGACCTTGCGCACGGCAGCGAAGGTCGCCCGATGCTGATCGTGCGTCCCGTGCGACATGTTCAGTCGGAACAGGTCGGCACCGGCGCGGATGAGCTCGGCGATCACTTCTTCCGACGCCGACGCCGGTCCGAGGGTCGCCACGATCTTGGTGCGTCGTCGCTTGAGCCAGTCGGTCAATTCGATCATGAGCTCTTCCGTTCAGGGGGCATGAGCCGTGGGCAGGCGCGTGCGCTCTCGAGCCGCAGGCCCTGGTCGTGGAGCCGCTGCCCCACGGGCAGGTCGTGACAGCGGATCAACCCGAGCAGGACGTGCCCCGAGCCGGCGCGGTCGCTGCCGAGCGTGTCGGCTTCTTCGACCGCGAGCTGGAGCACCCTCTGTCCTTCCTCGCCGAGCGCGAGCTCCGTCGAGCCCGCCGCCTCGGTCGTCACCGGAGTCGCCAGGCCCGCTCGCAAGGCCTCGGGAGCGAGCCCGGCACCGGCCAGGATCGCGTCCACGCCGTCCTCGCACTTGACGAGGAGACCGAGGAGAAGGTGCTCGCCGTCGATGGTCGGGCTCCCCGCCTGACCGGCCGCGAGATGGGCGTTGAAGAGAACACGTCGCGTGCTGTCGCTGAATCTCTCGAACATGTCTCCCGCCAGGAAGCCCACGACGCGAGTCTGCGCGGAGCGGGCTCGTGACGGGAGCATGTCACCAACCGATCTCGTTCGATCGTCAGGTTTCGCTCACGTCCAGGAAGAAACCAGCGGCACACCATGACCGGAACCACTCGCCCACCGCCGTCTCCAGGTCGAGCTCGGGATGGTCGTCGAAGCGAAGCTCCGACAAGGCGTCCCCGACGCTGCGGCCGTCCACCAACGCCGAGAGCACGGGCCAGGACGCCGCCGGGAGAACCTGGCGTCGGACGCGGTAGTCCTGTCGAGTGAGCGTGAGGTACTCCTCCGACGGCGCGAGGTGCTCCTCCGTGGGCGTCGCCTCTCCACCTGCCCGCACTCGCAACCAGTGCTCGCTGACACGATGACGGAAGCGCAGGAGCCTCAGGCTGGGAACTGGCACCAGCACCGCCGCGAGCCAGCTCTCGGGCGTGAAGCGAGCCAGCGCTTCCGGGGCGAGCAAGCTGCGCTCTTCCTCACCGGGACCATCGAAGACCTCGAGGACCGCTTGCTCGAAGACGACGAGCTCCTCCAGTAGCTCGGCCCAGTCCTCGTTGCGGGGACGCGTGCGTCCGAGATGCTCGGCGAGGTCGGCACCCAGGTGCGTGAGGTTGGTGCCTGCTGGAGGATGGGCCTGGAGGTAGTCCGAGACGAGGGCATCGAAGACCTCGTCTCCAGCGGTGGCGCGTGTCACGGGGAACAGCTCGCGCGCCGCCTCGAGAAGCCGCGTCCAATAGGCGCCGGAGTACGTGACGAGGCCAGGCCCCGAGCTCACGACGAGCGCTTCGGCCGCGTGTCCTGCCTCGCCTCCGGGATCGCGAACACCGCGAAGGAAGGTGGCCTGAAGCTCGGCGAGGTTCACGCGTCCGGCTCGCGCGGGGCGTCCCAATGCGGAGTCATGACCGGCCACGGCTGAGGAACGGGAGCCCCGCCCTCGTGGGACCGGGAGCGCTCGAGGGGCGAGGCCGCGACGGTCTCACCACGGGCGGCAGCGCGCACGCGGTCGAGCTCGTCATCGAGCTCGGCCAGGGTCGGAAGCTGCGCATCCCACTCCAGCAGCACTGGCAGCTCGGGGGCACGCTCGAGAAGCTCTCGCAGCAGCCCGAGCACCTGGTCCGGCACCGGCGCGTCGTGCGTGTCGAGGAGATGCGTCCCGAGATCGACGTGGCCGGCGACGTGCACCTGCACGATGCGCTCGACCGGCAGCGCCGCGACGAAGGCCTGAGGATCACTGCCTTCGTTCCGACAGGTCACCACGACGTTGTTGAGGTCGAGCAAGATCCCGCAGTCGGCCTCCTCGGCGACGGCCGCGAGAAAGCTCGGCTCGTCGAGGGTGGACGCCTTGAAGTCGAGGTAGCGGCTGGGGTTCTCGAGCACGAGCCGACGCTGCAGTCGGTCCTGGACCTCCCCCACGCGACCGACGACGTGGCGGAGGGCCTCCTCCGTCCGCGGGATCGGCAGCAGGTCGTGGCTGACCTCACCGCCGACACCCGTCCAGCAGAGGTGGTCCGAGACGTAGGGCGCGTCGACCTCACGGGCGAGATCGTCGAGCGCGGCGAGGTAGGCGAGGTCGAGGGGGTCGGTCGAGCCGATGGAGAGCGCGACGCCGTGCAGCACGACGGGTCGCTGCTCGGCCAGCTCACGGAGGAGACGTCGGGGACGACCTCGCGAGTCCATGAAGTTCTCGGAGATCGCCTCGATCCAGTCGCTGCGCGAGCCGTCGCGCAGCCAGGCTGGGAAGTGCGGCGAGCGCAAGCCCAGGCCGAAACCCAGGTTCGGCAGCCCGAGACGCGGCGTGGTCACCGCGGGCGCGACTGCTCTTGACCCGGACAATTCATGAGTCTCCTGCTGCGTGACCAGATCTGCTGCCTGCGAAGGGCGTACTCGCCTCTCGGTCCTCGACGCACCGTCAAGTGCGCCTCCGGGCCTCACGGCTACGTTCGCCCTTCTCGGCTAGCATCTCCGGCCACTCGCGACGAACACTCATGAAAGGTCCGGGTCAGCTCGCCGCCGGTGCCGCGCCGTACTCGCGACCGGCCTTCTTCATGGCTTGCTCGAAGCGAGTGCGCGCCATGGGCCAGGCTTGCTCCATCAGCGGGACACAGCAGGCGCCCTGACCCTGGCAGGTGTTCTCACCGGGGTAGGACCCACAGCCTCCCTGACCTCGGCAGGCGTTGCTGCCACCGCAGTGATGAGCCGCGACGCTCGCGCAGGTGCCCTGGCCGGCACAGGCGTTTTCTCCGCCCTGTCCCTTGCCCTTGCAGGTGTTCAGGCCCCGGCAGACGTGGACGTCCTCGAGCCAGATGTCGAGGTTGCCGGCGTCGGCCTTGGCCGTCTGGGTGCCTCCGGCGTGCGGACCGGAGTCGGGACGCTTGCAGGCCCCCGTGACCGCCCCGAGCAGGGCGGCGGCGGCGAGACGCTGGAAATGGCGGCGGGAGAGCTCGGACATGGCGGTCACCTTTCTCCGGTGATGATACCGGTGTCTGCTGCCCGGTGGCGGGCCCCGCGTCACGGCCCCGGCGGCCAACCGGGCCGAGCTGGCATGATTCCAGCTCCTCGATCGGTCGGGTGGGACGCGTTCGGGGCCAAGGAGCCTGACCCATGAGTGCTGCGCCGGGAGCCATCCCCCCCAGCCAGGCGGAGCGAGCGCTCGCGGAGGCCCTCGTGAGAGGCGAGGAATCCGCGTTCGAGCAGCTCGTCCGTGAGCACGCCCCCCGCCTGCTGGGCCTGTGCCGCCGCATCCTGGGCGGTAGCCAGGCCGAGGCCGAGGACTGCCTCCAGGAGGTGTTCCTCCGCGTCCTCGAGCGAATGAGCCAGTTCGAGGGCCGTTCCAAGCTCGGGACCTGGCTCCACCGCGTCGCGGTCAACACCGCGCTCATGCGACTCCGGTCGAGCAATCGACGCTCGGAGGACTCCATCGACGAGCTCCTCCCGAGCTTCGACGACCGGGGCCACTGGGCCGGACCGCAGCAGCGCGAGCTGCCTCACTCGCCAGAGACGCTGCTGGAGCGGAGCGACATCCGTGACCGGGTCCACGCTGCAATCCAGCAACTTCCCGAGTCACACCGTGTCGTCTTGCTGCTCCGCGACATCGAAGAAATGAACACCGCCGAGACGGCGGAGGTCCTCGAGGTGAGCGAGGGGGTCGTGAAGACCCGCCTCCATCGCGCTCGCGCAGCCCTCAAGAGGCTGCTCGAGATGGACCTCTACCCGGACGAAAAGGGCTCGCGATGAGCGTCGTCATCAACTGCCGCGACTTCGACGGCTTCCTCCACGACTACTTCGAAGGCGACCTGCCCTGGCTGGCCGCGACGACCTTCAAGCTCCACATGATGATGTGTCGGAAGTGCCGCGGCTACCTGAGGTCGTACCGAACGGCCATGGAGGTCGGCAAGACGGTGCTGGGCGAGCCGGACGATCCCGTGAGCGAGGAGGTCCCCGACCGTCTGGTCCAGGCGGTGCTCGCGGCCAAGCGAGCCTCGGAGGGCTGAGTCAGGGGCGACTCAGTCGGAGGTGGCGGCGTGGCCGGCGTCGGTCTCCTCCACGACGGTGGCTTCCGAGTCGACGATGGTCTTGCGATCTTCCTTCTTCTTGCGCCAGGTCGCGAGGATGACCGTGGAGACGCCGAGGAAGATCTCGTCGATGAAGGGGACGACATCGGGAATGACGAAGTCGAGCCCGAAGAGGACCGCGGAGATGACCAGCAGCACGGGGAAGCGCAGGCTGGCGAACCGCTCGACGACGAAGCTGGAGACGGGTGACGGCATGCTGGGAGAGTACGCGCCGGGGCAGCGATCGACCAAGGCGGTTTGGCCGTCGGGGGCGCCACGGTGAGTTACGGGGAACAGCGCGAAAAGTTCGATCGGGACGGACATCTCCTCGTCCGGGGGGTGTTCGAGGGCGAGCAGCTCGACGGCCTCGTCGAGGACTTCGACCGCATCGTCGCCCAGCTCGAGGGCAGCGGAGAGAGCGTCGACGCCCGCTGGAACGGCGCCGCCATGGACGCCCTCGACGGTGGCAGCTCACGCATCGTCCACACCCACAACGTGCAGCAGTACTCGGCCCGCTGGCTGGCGGCCTTCACGCATCCGCCGCTCCTCGACGTCACCCGAGCACTGCTGGGCCCCGACGTCTTGCTTCATCACAGCAAGCTGTTCTGCAAGCCACCGCGTGCGGGCTCGCCGTTCCCGCTCCATCAGGACTGGTCGTACTTCCCTACCGAGCGCGACAGCATGATCGCCTGCGTCATCCACCTCTCGGAGGCGGACGAGGAGTCCGGGTGCCTGCGCACGGTGCCCGGCTCCCATCGGCGAGGTCGGGTGAGCGGCAGCTCGGGTCAGGCCGAGAGCAGCGCTCCGTTTGCCTGGGACGAGTCCGTGCCGCACGCGGCCTCACCCGGCGACGTGCTCTTCTTCCACTGCTTCACGTACCACGGCTCGGGACCGAACCGGTCAGCCCATGCGCGCAAGACGGTCCTCGCTCAGCTCATGTCCGGTGGCGATCGGCTGGAGGATCCGTCGGGGCATCCTCACGAAGATCTCGTGCTCTCGGGTTTCCACTCGGGCGCGACGAGAAGCTCGGCAGGACGCGCGAAGTGATCGACTGGTCTTTTCTTCGCAATCGCCCTTGACAGTCTCGCGCGACGAAACTATCACTTGGAGACCGTCGCGATGGGATGTCCCATCGTGTTCGAGAGCGAAGCATCATGATCACGCGAGTCACCAGCCGAGCCGCTGCCGCCCGACACGCCGCCGCCGCGACGTGCCGACCGGAGGTGTTCGCGTGAGTTGAGAGGTCGTTCTCGACCCGTCATCGCGCCCACTTCCGCCGGTCGGAAGTGGGCGTCTTGCGTTTCAGGGTCAGTGGTTTTCATGGAGGGGCGGTCGTCTAATGGGAGGACACCTGTCTTGCAAGCAGGGGGTGAGGGTTCGATTCCCTCTCGTTCCACCACTTCAGTTCAGTCGGGCGATGGTCTAACCCGCACGATTCATGAGTCTCCTGCTGCGTGACCAGATCTGCTGCCTGCGAATGGCGTGCTTCCGCCCCTCGGTCCTCGACGCACCGTCAAGTGCGCCTCCGGTCCTCGCGGCTATGTGGGCGGTGTCCCTTCGGGTCACCTAGCGGGCCAAGGCCCGAGCGGCCCTTCTCGGCTAGCATCTCCGGCCACTCGCGACGAACACTCATGAATGGTCCGGGCCAAGGGAAGACGCCCGTCGTGTCAGGGGAAAGGAGGGTGCAAGCCCCTCCCGCTCCCCTTGGGGCGGTCGTCCAAGCGAGTAGGACGCCCACTGAACGGCGGGAGATGAGGGTTCGATCCCCTCTCGCTCCACCTCATCGAGCCTGCTCTCACCTCTCCGGTGCGTACCGGTAGTGCCCGGTGATCGGGTACTCGAAGAGCACGTCTTCGAGCTTCGGTCCCGCGCCGATGTTGTGGACGATGAGCGGTCGTTCTCCATCACGAGATCGACGGTCGACCACGATGCCGACGTGGGGCAGGCGTCCGCCCACCGTCCAGGTCACGAGATCGCCTGGGAGGTAGTCGGACCCTCGGCGCGTGACGGGGAGCTTCTCGCCCTGGCGCGTGAAGAACACGCGGAGGTTGGGCACGCGACGGTGATCGATGTTGCGGTCCGGCCGGGTCAGGCCCCAGTTCTTCGGGAAGGCCCCGAAATGCGCTCGCATCTCTTCATGAACCTCCACTTGCAGGTCGATGCCGAGACTCCGGTACGAGCGGATGACGACGTCGGTGCAGACGCCGATGTTCGCCGGAACGTCGCCGCCGGGATACGCGAGGCGGTGGTAGCTCCCGTCGTAGCGCACGCGGTGCTTCGTCCGCTCCAGTGCGGCGTCGGACAGCCGGAGACCGAAGTCCGGCTCATCGGCCGGAGCCGACGCGGGCTCCTGGGCGGCCAGTGAGGACGAGAGCAGGGCCGTGGCGAAGAAGGTGAGGCTGAGTCGTCGAAGGCTCATGCCCCAAGCCTAGCCAGCGGACAGGAGGTCGGCACGAGGGCCCTCAGTTTCCCTCAAGCGATCCTCGAACGGGGCCGATGGTCAGCGTGATCG
Source organism: Acidobacteriota bacterium (assembly GCA_039029535.1). Classification (GTDB taxonomy): domain Bacteria; phylum Acidobacteriota; class JBCCFW01; order JBCCFW01; family JBCCFW01; genus JBCCFW01. The sequence continues at coordinate 8,617 of JBCCFW010000085.1, read as the reverse complement.
GATCTGTCGGCCCCACTTGGCCGAGTCCGCCCGCGATCCGCCCACTCACCACGGAGAGGCCATGAGAGCTCTGGCAGTCGGCCTCGTGACCCTGCTCGTCGGCCTGGCCCCTGGGCTGGCCCACGCCGACGCTGTCTCGCTGTCGTCCTGGGACTACCGCAAGCCCATCACGGTCGACCGCCTACAGGTCGGTGTCGCCGGCACGCCCCAGCTCGAGCTCGTCGACTTCCCCCTCCTCTTCCAGGTGACCGACCCCGACCTCCGCAGCTTCGTGAACGGGGGCGACGTCCGTCATCCCGCTGGCCACGACATCATCTTCCGCGCCCTCGACGACGCGACCTGCGGAGGCGTCGGATTCGCGCCCTGCACGCTCGCCCACGAGATCGAGTCCTACGACCCGACCACTGGCGCGCTCACCGCCTGGGTGCTCGTGCCCTCGCTAGCCACCAACGCCGCCGCTTCCGACACGGTGATCTGGATCCACTACGGCAGCACGGCGATCACCGCTCCTACCGAAGACCCGGCGCGGGTCTGGGCCGACGACTACGCGGCGGTCTGGCATCTCCATGACGACCCGGACGACTCGAGCCCGAACGGACGCCACGGCACCAACATCGGCTCTGACAACACGACCACGCTCCTCGCCCGCGGCAAGGACTTCGAGGAGACCGACGTCAACGACGCCATCGCCGTCGGCAACTGGAACGTGCCGGGAGATCAGCTCACGCTCAGCGCCTGGGTCTTCTTCGAGAGCTTCGACCAGGAAGACGGACGGGTGATCTCGAAGTCCACGGGTAGCTTGGACGACGAGCACGTGTTCATGATGAGCACGGTGACGCCAGGCGACAGGCTGCGCTTTCGGCTGAAGACGGGTACCGATGATGCGACCGGTACGACCGTGCTCGCGTCGACCTCGGGAACGCTCATGACCGGACGCTGGCTGCACCTCGCCGCGGTCTACGACGGCGCGGAGATGCGCCTGTGGATCCACGGAGCCACGGTGGCCAGCACGCCCAAGACCGGCGACCTCCGCGAGAACGCCTGGGACATCGAGATCGGCAACAACCCGCTCATCGTCCGTCCGCTCGACGGGCTGCTCGACGAGGTTCGCGTCTCCACGGTCGCCCGAGACGACGACTGGCTCACCACCGAGCTCGTCAACCAGCTCGTGCCGGGAGACGTCGGAGCCCCCGGCTTCTACATGATCGGCAGCGTCGCCACTCCTCCTCCTCATGATTGCCTCGCCTGCGCGCAGCCCGGCAAGGACGGGGTCGCCGTGCTCGACGGCCTCATCAACACCTACTACCCGGGGCTCGGCACCGCGGCGGCAGGCGCGAGCTCGGTGAGCGTGGGAGCCGGCGTCGGTCCCGTCGGCGTCGAGGCCGGTGACCTGGTCGTCGTCTGGCAGGTACAGGGCGCCCTCATTCAGTCCACCGACGACGACGCCTACGGCGATGGGTTCGCCGGCGGCGACGCGAATGGCGTGACCGACCTCGAGTCCGCCGGTCTCTGGGAGCTCTGCGCGGTGGCCGGGCCGTTGGTCGGTGGCACCCTGCCCGTTCAGTGCACTGGAGCAGGTGGTGGGCTTCAGCACTCCTATGTCAGCCAGCCCGCCGACGCGGTCCGCGGTCGCCAGGTCTTCCAGGTCGTCCGCGTGCCGCAGTACCTGCGGGCCGTGCTGCGTGATGGCCTGACCGCCCTTCCTTGGGACGGCACCATCGGCGGCCTCCTCGCCTTCGACGTCGCCCACGACCTGACGCTGGCCGGCACGGCCGACGTGAGCGGGATGGGGTTCCGAGGCGGACCTCACGTGTGGAACATCGAGCCCGCGAGCACCTTCACGCCCGAGTATCGGATGGACGTGGCCGTGCAGGTCCACGGACTCAAGGCCGAGGGAATCGCCGGTACGCCGGGCCTGCTACTCGGCCTGCCGGGCAACGGCTACCCCGACGGAGACCGGGCCAGGGGCGCTCCGGGCAACGCGGGCGGCGGCGGCAACGCCCACAACGCCGGCGGAGGCGGTGGTGCGTTGGCGGGAGCCGGCGGTCAGGGGGGACCGACCTTCGTCGTGTCCGAGCCCTTCGGCGGTGAAGGTGGCGCTCGTCTCCCCGCAGTCGTGGGACGACTCTTCCTGGGCGGCGGAGGTGGGTCGGGTGACAACAACAACATCCCGACCGAGAGCATCGGCGGTGATGGCGGAGGTACCATGCTCATCCGGGCGGGTCGCATCCAGGGAACCGGCGTCCTGCTGAGCAACGGTGAGGATGCCGTGGCCACTGGCAACGATGGCGGAGGTGGTGGCGGTGCCGGAGGGACGATCCTCGTCGACGCACCGCTCGCCCTGACGGCTTCGCTGACGGTGACGGCCGGCGGCGGGACCGGTGCCGTCGCTGCCACGGTGCACGGAGCCGGAGGAGGTGGTGGCGGTGGCTTCATCTCGCTTGGTGATCCCGGCGGCACGCTGATGACGCCTGGCGGCGTGGGCGGCGTCGCTGGCGGCGGCATCGCGGCAGAGTCCGGCGCCGACGGGATCATCGTCCGCGGGATGATCTCGACCGACCTGCCGGGCATCTTGTCGGGCTCTGACTGTCTCGAGGCACGACGCAAGGTCATCGTGCACTAGTGGGTCGGAACGCTAGTTCGTCACATTTCTCGGCGGCCCTCGACGTCCCTGGCATTGTTGCTCATCACTTGGATAGGCCCACTATCCGTGCGATTCGCGTCGCGCCAGGAACGCCGATCATCCACCGAATAAATGCAACGAACTAACATTCCGACCCACTAGGAGAGCTCGAGTGGCGGAAGGAGGGGGAGTCGCCCAACACCACATCGTGGTCTCACGGTCCCCTCATTCCCCGGTTTCCACCGGAGGGGGCCTCCGTCGCCCATCGGCTTGCCCTTCCGTGTCTCGTCTTCACTCACGCTGGCGGAAGGAGGGGGAGTCGAACCCTCAAGGCCCCTCACGGGGCTCGTCCGGCTTCCAACCGGGTGCCGTCTCCAGTCGGCTTGCCCTTCCGTCGTCTCGTTCGTCACTCACGTTGGCGGAAGGAGGGGGAGTCGAACCCCCAAGGCCCCGCAGGGCCCCCTGGGTTCAAGCCAGGTGCCGTCGCCCATCGGCTTGTCCTTCCGTTGTTGTTTCACTCTTGCTCAGCTTGGCGGAAGGAGAGGGAGTCGAACCCTCAAGGTCCTCTCGAGAACTCACCTGGGTTCGAGCCAGGCGCCGTCGCCCATCGGCTTGTCCTTCCGTGATCGTCACTTCGCAATGGCGGAAGAGGAGGGAGTCGAACCCTCAAGGCCCTTGTCGGGCTCGTCTGGGTAGCGGCCAGGTGCCGTCGCCTGTCGGCTTGCTCTTCCGTGCGGGCGGGGCCGTCCGGAGACGACCCCGCCCGTTCTCGTCACCTCAACCGACCGCGGTGACCACGCCGGCCCCGACGGTGCGGCCGCCCTCGCGCACCGCGAAGCGCATGCCGACGTCGATGCCGACCGCCTCGTGGAGCTCGAAGCCGAGCGTCACGCGCGAGCCGGGCTGGACGCCTCCCTCCGGATCCAGCTCGATGACCGTGCCGGTGACGTCCTTCGTCCCGAAGAAAAACTGCGGGCGGTAGCCCAGGCCAAAGGCCGAGCTGCGACCACCCTCGTCCTTCGCCAGGGCGTAGAACTCCGCCGCTCCCTTCGCGTGTTGCGCGACGCTGCCGGGAGCCGCGACGACCTGACCCCGCGCCACCTCGTCACGTGAGACGCCACGAAGCAGCAGGCCGACGTTCATGCCGGCGGTGGCCTCGGTGACGTCCCGGTGGAAGGCCTGCGTGCCCGTGACCACCGCGCGCCGAGGCGCGTCGCCATCGGCACCGCAACCCACCAGCTCGATCTCGTCACCGACGCGAACGACACCCTTCTCGATCCGACCGGTGACGACCGTGCCACGACCGGTGATCGTGTAGGCGTCCTCGATCGGCATGAGGAAGGCCGACGCGAGATCACGAGTCGGCTCGGGGATCGACCGATCGAGCAAGGACACGAGCTCGTCGATGACGCCGGTGGCCGGATCGTCGGGGCGACCTTCCTGCATGGCCTGCAGCGCGAGCAGCGCCGAGCCCCGCACGAAGGGCGCGTCCTCGAAGCCGTGCTGACCGAGCAGCTCGGCCACCTCGAGCTCCACCAGCTCGACCAGCTCCGGGTCCGCGACGTCGACCTTGTTGAGGAACACGACCAGGTGCTCCACGCCCACCTGACGCGCGAGCAGGACGTGCTCCCGTGTCTGAGGCTGAGGACCCTGGCTGGCGTCGACCAGCAGGATGGCGCCGTCCATCTGGGCGGCTCCGGTGATCGTGTTCTTGACGTAGTCGGCGTGCCCCGGACAGTCGACGTGCGCGTAGTGACGTCCGGTGCTCTCGTACTCGACGTGAGCGGCGTTGATCGTGATCCCCCGCTCACGCTCCTCCGGTGCCCGATCGATGCGATCGAAAGCCACGGCCTCACCACCCACGCGATGAGCCTGAACGGCGGTGATCGCTGCGGTGAGGGTGGTCTTGCCGTGATCGACGTGACCGATGGTGCCGACGTTGACGTGGAGCTTCTGGTTCATCTGACTCTTCCGGTGGACCCGGACCTCCTGGATGAAGGGCGGAGACTCGTCGTCTCCTCGTTGTTGAAGTGGTGGGCAGGGAGGGAGTCGAACCCCCAGGACCCCGCGGGTCACGGATTTACAGTCCGCCTTGCTCGCCCATGCGCCTGCCCATGGATCGCCACGAACGCACGGGGAGGGCTCGCGCGCCATGCGCACGTTTCCCTCCACGGTCTCCCGACGGCTCGAACGGCCCGGAGACACGAAAAAACCCCTACCGGCGTTGCGCCAGCAGGGGTTCTCGCAGGTTCACGACTCTCGGTTCGTGACTAGCTCATGCGATCCGCCTCTGGCGCGAAGCTCTCCCGTGAGGAGCGATACGAGCGCTCACTCGACGAGAGGTTCCGCTGGAAGAGTTCGTTCCGCATGACGATTGAAAGATACGCCATTCTAGTCAGTTGTCAAGCACCCGAAGAACGCCATCTCCAAAGCGCTCCCGCGACATTGCCGGGGATGAGCAAGAGCAAGAACGGGACGTGGTACCAGAGCGGCATGAGATCCCAGGACTGCGACTGGAAGAACACGCCCAGCGCGAGCTGAACGATGCCGAGCGCCCAGGCACAGGCCATGACCCTCTCGCGAACGACGAAGGCGGTCACCCAACCGGCGAGCACCGAGAGCACGACGCTGAACACGAGAAGAGCGAGCAGCATCGGAACGTGAGTGAGGGGCTCGCCGGGCTTGATGACGTCGGGGAACGCCGCCATCAAGCCGAAGGTCCCCGGCAACCAGCCCACCGTCCACGCCACGACCCCCGCCACCACGGCTGCCACCTTGCGCATCGCTCGTCCTCTTCTCGGTCGAACCGACTCGACCGCGCTTGCCCTCCGGATCCATCATGTGATAAAAATATCACATGTCAAGCGCGCTCCGTCGGAGGCTCGAAGAGCAGGACGACCTCGCCGAGGTCTGGAAGGGGCTGTCCAACCCCATCCGGCGCTCGATGCTCGACGCTCTCCGCGACGGACCGCTGACGACGAGCGAGCTCGCCGAGCTCTTCCCAGAGCTCTCGCGCTTCGCGGTCATGCAGCACCTCAAGGTCCTCGAAGAGGGCCAGCTCATCATTCACCGCAAGTCGGGACGTCAGCGCTTCAACTACCTCAACCCAATACCCATCCAGCACGTCTACCACCGCTGGGTGCGGCAGTACGAAGCCAACTGGGCCGAGGCTCTCGTCTCCCTGAAGTCGGAGCTCGAGACCAACGCCGACGCGCGCACGAAGAAAGGAACGGGACGTGGCCGAAAGAGATGAACGGGGCTCCCTGCCCGATCACGTCCTGTCGATCGAGATCGCCGCGTCCGTCGAGGATGTCTGGGCCGAGATCACCAAGACGGGTCGCATTCAGCGCGCCATGTACAACACGGTGCTCGAGTCCGACCTGAAGCCCGGTGCGAAGCTGCGGTATTACAGCCCGGACAAGAAGCGCGTGTTCATCGTCGGCGAGGTGAAGGAGGTCGAGGCACCACGCCGCCTGGTCCACACATACATGATGACGATGAAGCCGGAGGCACCCACCCTAGTGACCTGGGAGCTCGAGGAGATCGACAGCGGCTGCCGCATCACCCTCACCCACTCCGACTGGACGACTCAGACCAACCACGAGAAGGTCGCGAAGGGCTGGGGCGAGATCTTCGGGATGCTCAAGTCCGAGCTGGAGACCGGCGACATCTCCCTCGGCTGGAAGATCATGTACGGCATCATGAGCTTCACCATGTTCATGCTGCCCAAGACGACGAAGGTCGAGGAGGTCGACCGGCAGGGCTGGTGAGCTGGGGGATGGAAGGTCTAGTTCACGTCCCCGAGGTAGGTGGGGCGGGCCGAGAAACCGAAGCCCAGGAGTTGCTTCAAGATCTTGGGATAGATGCGCAGCTCACGAAGTTCAGTCATGTGTGCCCAGCGCACGCCGAGCTGCCCGTCATCCGGATGCGTGCCCAGAGCGGGCTCATAGTCGCCGACCAGGGAGCACTCGAACCAGAGCTCGACCTGATGGACATCGGGATGCTCGGATGCAAACTCGTGACTGCTCCCGATGTAGTCACGCACCCAGCGAAGGGCTCCGACCCGGACCTCGGCCCCCACCTCTTCACGACACTCGCGACGGACCGCCTCGTCGAGTCGTTCGCCGCGTTGCTGTCCCCCGCCGGGGAGAGCGAACCAGGATCCCTCGGTGTCGTGCCCCTCGACGAGGAGAACGGAACCGTTACGGACGATGATGGCCTTCACCGACAGTCTTGGTCCTCTCATGCTGCTCCCCTTCGGCGCAACGACCGGCGGGCTCACGCCTCGACGTCGACCTGGGCTTCCAGCTCGATGACGAGTCGGTCGTCGAGATTGAGCTTGCGCGCCAGTCGATCCAGCCAGCGGCGCTCGACGTCGGTGTCGGTCTCGATGGCCATCAACGCGGCGAGATAGACCTCGGTCGCGAGCTGAGGCGTGTGGGCCGCAGCAGCAAGGTCGTCGATGGACGTCGACCGGTTGAGCTCCTCGAAGAGCGTGGCCTTCTCCTCGGCGCTCAGGTCGAGCTCTTCCACCCGACCGAAGATGGCCTGGCTCTCCTCGGAGTCGAGCTTCCCGTCGGCGCGAGCCGCCGCGATCATCGTGCGGAGCATGAGGAGACCGACCGAGTTGGTGGCCGCAGCATCGACCGCGTCGGGCATGAACCCCGCTGCGGTCAGCTCCTCGCCACGAGGCGCGGGCAGGGCAGGGGGAGCACTGGTCGGAACCGGAGGCACCGACGCACTGAACGCAGGGGTCGGAGCCGCAGTACCGGCTGCCTTCGACTCCTGATGCTTCTGGTACGCGTGGTACGCCAGGCCGCCGAGGGCGGCGAGACCACCGACCTTGAGCGCCTTCTTGCCCATCTTGCGCCCGCGTCGACTGGTCAGCATCTGGCTGGCGAGACCGCCGGCCATGCCACCGGCAAAGCCGGAGGCAGCAGGACTGCCGAGAACCTGACCGAGGAGCTTGTTGATGTCCATCTCTCCACCTTTCGCGTGCGCGAGCTCACCCTCGCCGAATGTTACCTTGAGCCATGACAGCGCCGCCGTCGGACGAGCCGACCCGTCAATTCAAGTACCTCGACTTCATCACCGCAGCGTTCGTGACGGTGCTGCTGTGCAGCAACTTGATCGGTCCGGCCAAGACCGGCGTGATCGGTGGCGTGACCTTCGGCGCCGGCGTGCTGTTCTTCCCCATCAGCTACATCTTCGGCGACATCCTCACCGAAGTGTACGGGTACGCCCGGAGCCGACGCGTGATCTGGGCCGGTTTCGGCGCCTTGATCTTTGCGACCTTCATGACCCAGGTCGTTCTCCGGTTGCCACCGGAGCAGTCTGACTTCAACACGCAGTTGCAGCCGGCGCTCGAGCTGGTGTTCGGGGGGACCTGGCGCATCGTGGGGGCCTCGCTCCTCGCCTTCTGGCTGGGCGAGTTCATGAACTCCTACGTGATGGCCCGGATGAAGGTTGCCATGGAGGGACGGCGGCTCTGGGCGCGCACGATCGGCTCGACGGTGGTCGGCCAGGGCGTCGATAGCCTCGTCTTCTACCCCCTCGCCTTCGCCGGGATCTGGTCGGGGGCCTCCCTGATCAAGGTCATGCTCTGGCAGTTCGCCCTCAAGGTGCTGTGGGAGGCAGTGAACACGCCGCTCACGTACGCCGCCGTCAGGGCCCTCAAGCGAGCCGAGGGTGTCGACCACTACGACCGCGACACCGACTTCACGCCCTTCTCGATGGCGAATTGAGCCGTTTCCAAGAAAGTGGAGAAAGGCGTGTAAGGAGCGAGGGCCCTCCGGACAGGAGTGGGTGAAAGCCGGCAGCGGAGAGCCGGCTCCCAACTGTCACGGAGAGTATCGATGTTCCGCCATGGCAAGCGAGGTGAGGATTTTAAACACCTCTAAAGTCATACCGTTTCTAATTGAAGAAGACATAAATGTTGATGAACTCTTAAGGCTTAAGTATAGATACCTTGACCTCAGGCGTCCAAGCATGAGG
>JBCCFW010000084.1:0-32224 GCA_039029535.1 Acidobacteriota bacterium | reverse complement strand
TTTCTGCCTCGCCCGGCCCAACCCACCCATCAGCACGTTGACCACATCGTAGCGCCGGCCTAACCTCAGGCTAGGTCAAGAAAATGTGCGCCTTCGGTCGGTGGGAGAGGCGCTCGCTTGGGGACGATCCATGTTCGCTTCGGACCCGACGGTCTCGTCGTGTCGTCGCGCCATGCTCGTGCTCGTCTTGGGCTGGCTCGTGCTGGCTCCAGGCGGAGTGCTGGCTGGCGACCTCGACTGCAGTCGTGCTCTGCCGCTCACCTGTGGCTCCATCTCCGGCACCTCGCCGGCGAGCCTCGGGAGCGCGGCCGAGGACTACAGCTGCGATCCCGATAGCCAGCTCGGCAACGAGGTGGTGTACGAGCTCTTCCTTCCCGCCTACTCGGTGGTCGACCTGACCGTCGACGCCGGCCCACGGACGATGAACGTCTTCGTCCTGAGCTCGTGCGAGGAAGCAGACTGCTATCAGGGCGGAGCGCCCTCGGTGACGGTGGACGCGCTCCCACCGGGCATCCACTACATCGTGGTCGAGCCCGAGACCGCCGCCGACGAGGGCAGCTTCGATCTCGACGTCGACTGCACGACGCTCTCGAGCCCCATCGCCTGCGAGACCAACGCGAACGGCTCGACCTTCGGTGGCATCAGCCGCTTCGACGCCTACGACTGCGTCGGCGGTGACCTCACCGGCGCCGAGACCTGGTTCCACGTCGACGTGCCGCCGGCCTCGAACCTCCAGGCGACGGTCACCGGACCGGGCGCGACGACCGTGGTCATCTTCTCGGCGGACGGTCCCATCGAGGCCGGGACTTGCCTGTCGGGCGGTGCCGGTGCGGCGACGCTCTTCGGCGCAGCACCGGGCACCTACTTGATCGGCGTGGACGGGCCCGCCGGTGACGAAGGCGCAGTGCAGCTCCAGCTGAGCTGTGCGTCGGAGCTGGGCTGCGGCGCGGCCGATCCCATCGTCTGCGGCGTCACCGTGACGGGCAACACCGCCAGCGGTACCGACGTCATCGACATGTACCCGAGCTGCTCGGGGAGCGACTTCTCCGGCAACGAGCTGGTCTACCGCTTCGACAACCCCGTGCACCAGCCGCTGACCTTCACCCTCGACGACTCGGCCGAGACCGACCTCGAGCTCTTCCTGCTCGACGCCTGCAACGAGGGCGCGTGCATCGAGGTCGACGACAACCAGTTCACCCGCCTGCTCACGGCGGGGACCTACTACCTCGTGGTCGACGGTCGCAACGGCGCCGAGGGCGTGTTCGACCTCGACATCACCTGCTTCCACACCATCACGCCCGAGGTGCTGGAGATCAATCTCTCGGCGGGCGAGTGCTTCAACGAGAGCAAGTCCGTCGCCCTCGTGCCCGAGATCCCGCGGGCCGACGTGCTCATCGCCATCGACCTCACCGTGTCGATGACAGAAGAGCGCGACAACCTCCAGGACAACATCAACGAGATCGTCGACCGCCTCCGCGAGGTGGTGACCGACCTCTCCATGGGCTTGATCTCCTACCGCGACTACGACAGCACGGGCGTCGAGACCGACCCCTGCTTCTACGACGCCTCGTTGTTCGGAGAGGACGGCGACTGGCCCTACCGACTGGAGCAACCGCTCACCACCAGTCGGATCGAGATGAGCAACGCGGTGGCGAACCTGCCCAACGCGTTCGGGGGCGGCGATGGCCCCGAGTCGACCAGTCGCGTCATGTTCGAGACCTACAGCGATCCGGCGATCGAGTGGCGCCCCGAAGCGCGCCGGATGCTCGTCCACTTCGGCGACATCCTCCCGCACGACTGCAACTGGCTCGAGTGCTTCGGTGAGGTCTCCACGCCGACCTCGGGTTACGACCTCGGTCGTGACGAGATCCCCGGCACCGCCGACGACCTCTCCATCATGGAGGTCGTCAACGGGATGCGGGACAACCAGATCACGATGGTCCACTTCCACTCCGGCGACAACTTCATGATCGGCGGACACACCTTCCTCGAGATGTGGGAGTGCTGGACCGGGCTCACCTACGGCTCGGCCCTGCTCCTCGATCCCGACGGCACTCCGCCCGACGGGGTCGACCTGGTCGACTACATCGAGACCGCCATCCGCGAACGCGTCACGACCTGTGCCGTGCTCGAGCTCACCGCCGAGGAGGGCTTCGAGGACTGGCTGGTCGACGCCGGCGCGGTCTACAACGATCAGGCCCTGCCTGCGACGCTGGGCTTCGACATTCAGATCTGCGCGCCGATCGACACCGAGCCCGGCATCTACACCTTCGAGGTGCAGGTCCAGTGCACGGGTGGCTTCCTCATCGCCCAGCAGGTCACCGTCACGGTGGTGGGGGACTGCTCCGCGGACGTGGTCGCGGATCCTCCCGACGTCACCACTTGTCGGCTGCGGCCGGCCCTCCTCGACGCCCGCGGTCTCCGTCTCGCCGGCTGCGTGGGGGAGACCCTCTATGAGTGGACCGAGACCGCCAGCGGCGCGAGGGTGGGCGAGGGTGCCATCGTCGAAGTGCTGCCGCTGGATGACACCGACTACACGGTCACCGTCTCCTGCGACGTCGATCCCGGCTGCCGGCTCGAAGACACCCTCCGGGTCACCGTCGAGCGTCCGCCGAACAACGGCACGGGCATGGCGACCGACCTGTCTGACTGCGGCACCGGCATCCGCCTCGACTGGACCGACGCGACCTTCCGCGACCCGTCGGGCACCGGCACGTACAACATCTATCGTGACGACTTCAATTGCGCTCGCAGCCTGCTGCGGACGCCGTTGGCGGTCGGGCTGACCGAGCTCACCTACACGGACCTCACGACCGTCGCGGGCACGACCTACTACTACGCGGTCGAGGCCGAGGACGCGCGGACCGACACGGCCTGCATGCCCACCGGGCCCAACAACGGCGGCGCCGTGGCGAGGCTGTGCCTGGCCGCGGTGACCGACGAGCTCTTCGAGCCGCCCGAGCTCACGACCGCGGTGGCCGTCGACGTCTCCGACTGTGCCCTGGGCGTCGACCTCTCCTGGGATCCGGCGATCTTCAACGACGCTTCCGCGAGCGGTGTCTACAACATCTACCGCAGCGAGGTGGATTGTGCCGACGCCTTGACCCGTCCACCGGTGGTGCTCGGCCTGACCGAGACGACCTGGAGCGACCCCGACACCGTGGAGGGGACGACCTACCACTACGTCGTCGAGGCCGAGGACGGTCGCACCGGCGGTGACTGCGATCCGTCGGGCCCGAACAACGGTGGCGCCGTCGTCCGGCTCTGCGTCGAGGCGGTCGTCGACGAGCTCTTCCCGCCGCCGACGCTCGACGCCGGCACGGCGGGTGACGCCGATCCCTGCTCGACCGGCGTGGACCTCTCCTGGGACGCTGCGACCTTCCCGTTCTCGGGCACCGGCGTCTACAACATCTACCGGAGCGAGGTGAGCTGCGAGGAGGCCCTGATGCGGGGGCCGCTCGTCACCGGCCTGACCGACACGAACTGGAGCGACACCTCCACCGTCGACGGCCTGACGTACCACTACGTCGTCGAGGCCGAGGACGAGCGAATGAGCACCGGCTGCGAGACCGCGGGTGGTGATCACGGCGGTGCCGCGGTCCGACTCTGCCTCGACCCGGTGACCGAGGCGGCCTCGGTGCCCTTCCCCGACGGGGTGTACGCCACGCTGCGTGCCGCCAACGTCGGCGAGGAGGTCACGATGCTCTGGGCCGACGCCCGAGCGCTGGACGCTGGTGAGGCCTACCACCTGCTGAAGACCTCGGAGCACCCGACCATGCCGTGGGTGCAGGTCAACCCGGCAGGGGACACCGCCCGCTCCTTCACCGAGACCGACACGCGCTCGACGCGGCAGTTCTTCGACCTGCGGATCGAGAGCCTCTGCGGGGACCTCTCCATCGACGAGTACCCGCCGACGCTGCCCTGATCCGTCACCGGAAAGTGCGACTCTCGGTGGTCTCGACCCACGCAGAAAGCGGTTGAGCCACCGGGGGTTTCCTGTCAACATCGCGCCGCGCCATGGCTGGGGGCAGCCGTGGTTGGAGAGCAACGATGCCTGCGACGCTCCTCGTCCTCGCTGCCGTCGTGGCGAGCATCGCCCTCGGCTGGCTGGTCACCAAGGGCGCCATCCACCTGACCCTGAGTCTCCTCCACGCCCAGGTGAACCGGGCGGAGGCGAGCTCCGAGGCCTGAAGACGCCCGCCCTGGGCGATCTTCTGGCCGGCCCCTCGCCAGCCCCCTGACCCCCCGTGCACCGGGACGAGCTGCGCTATCCGCTGAGCGCGGAGGCCATCGCGCAGCGGCCGGGCGCTCACCGAAGCGCCTCCCGGCTCCTGGTCTCACCGGCTGACGGCACCCCCTGCCATCGCCGCGTCGACGAGCTGCCCGAGCTGCTCGGTCCCGACGACGTCCTCGTCCTCAACGACAGCCGGGTGAAACCGGCGCGCTTGAGGGCAGCCAAGGAGAGCGGTGGGGCCGTCGAGCTCCTCGTCGTCGACCGTCGTGCCGACGGTGCCTGGCTCGCCCTCCTCAAGAGCTCGCGCTCGCCCCGCGAAGGAGCCCGGCTGAGCCTGCCCGGTGGTGGCTCGGCGGAAGTGCTCGGTCGCGACGGAGCGTTGTTCGTCCTCGGCAGCGACGACCTCTCCGGGACCCTCCTCAGCGACGGCCGCGTGCCGCTCCCGCCCTACATCGATCGCGACGACGACGCGGAGGACCGCGAGCGCTACCAGGCGCTCCACGCCCGCGACGAGGGGACCTGGGGAGAGGCCTCGGCCTCGGCCGCGGCACCGACCGCCGGGCTCCACCTCACGCCCGAGCTGCTGACCGAGCTGACGCGGCGAGGGGTCGAGGTCGTGCGGGTCACGCTGGGCGTGTCGCTGGCGACCTTCCGACCGGTCACGGCCGAGCAGGTCGAGGACCACCGCATGCACGAGGAGCGGATCGAGCTGTCCGCCGAGACCGCCGCCTGCCTCAACGCGGCCCGGGGTCGAGGAGGACGCGTGGTCGCCGTGGGCACGACCAGCTTGAGGACGCTCGAGGCTGCGGCCAGCCCGTCGGGCCGAGTCCGACCCGTGGCCGGCCGCACGGGGCTCTTCCTTCTCCCGGGCAGCCCTTTCCGCGTGGTCGACTGCCTGCTGACCAACTTCCATCAGCCGGGCAGCACCTTGCTGGCGCTCGTGCAGGCCTTCGCGGGATCCGAGCGGATCACGACGGCCTACGCCGAGGCGCTGGAGCAGGGGTATCGTTTCCTCTCCTACGGAGACGCCATGTTGCTGGAGCGAGCGCGATGAGCGACGCCCTGTCGTTCGACGTTCAGGCACGTGACCCCAGCGGCGCGCGGGCGGGGCGGGTCACCACTCGTCACGGGAGCTTCGAGACCCCGGTCTTCATGCCCGTGGGCACCCAGGGCACGGTCAAGGGGCTGTCGTCGGGCGACCTCGAAGACCTCGACGCCGGCATCATCCTGGGCAACGCCTACCATCTCTGGGTGCGGCCCGGCGACGAGCGCATCGAGCGGCTCGGCGGGCTCCACCGCTTCATGTCTTGGGAGCGCTCGATCCTCACCGACTCCGGTGGCTTCCAGGCGATGAGCCTCGCGCACTTGCGTCGGCTCGACGAGGACGGCGTGCGCTTCCGCTCGCATCTCGACGGCACCGAGATGTTCATGAGCCCGGAGGAGAGCATCCGCATCCAGCGTCGGCTCGGCTCCGACATCATGATGGTGCTCGACGAGTGCCCCAAGCTCCCGGCCACGACGGAGGAGATCCGTTCGGCGGTCGACCGCACGACACGCTGGGCCGAGCGCTGCGTGAAGGAGAGACGGGAGAGCGACGGTGCGCTGTTCGGCATCGTCCAGGGCGGGGTCGACCTCGACGAGCGCCAGCGCTCGTTGGACGCCCTGGTGGACCTGCCCTTCGAGGGGCTCGCCCTCGGCGGCCTCTCGGTGGGCGAAGGCGCCGACGACACGTGGAGAATGATCGCGGCCTGTGCGCCCGAGCTCCCCGAGGATCGGCCGCGTTACCTCATGGGCGTGGGACGACCCGAGGACCTGGTCGAGGCCGTCTTCCACGGCATCGACATGTTCGACTGCGTCTATCCCACTCGCAATGCGCGCAACGGCACGCTGCTCACGAGCACCGGTCACCTCAACATCAAGCGCGCCGAGTTCACCGAGGACCTCGGGCCGATCGACGAGAGCTGTGGCTGTCGCACCTGTGCTCGCTACAGTCGGGCCTACCTGCGTCATCTCTATCTCTCGCGGGAGCCGCTGTTCAACCGGCTCAACACGCGGCACAACGTGCATCAGCTCCTCCAGCTCATGCGCGACCTCCGTGAGGCCATCGTCGCGGGGACCCTCGCGTCGTTCCGGGACGCCTTCTGGGCGGCCCGCGGCGCGACGTCGCCGTCGTCCTGAGCACGTCGAGATCCGCGTCATGTCCGGCGCGTCCGTTCCGGTGAGCCCGCCCTTGAGTCCCGCCCCCGCGATCCGATGGGTCCGGGGAGCGCTCCGACCTCCCGGTGCGCTTCGATGCGGGAATGCACATGACGCGCGGAGCAGTGGTCGCCTGTGGCTTGGTCGGTCTGATCGTCGCCCTCGGGGTGGGACGTTCCCCGGAGGTCTCGGCCTCGATCCAGCGGGGCCGACAGGTCGTCGACGCGGGAGACGGTCGGGGCGTGACGGGTTGTGCCACCTGCCATGGCACGGACGGCTCTGGCCGCTGGCTCTCGGGCATCCCCGCGCTGGCTGGTCTCGACGCGGTCTACCTCGCCAAGCAGCTCCGCGACTTCGCGTCCGGCGAGCGCAAGCACTTCTTCATGGAGCCGATCTCGCGCGAGCTCACCGAGGACGACCTCGTCGCGGTGACCGAGTACTACGCGAGCCTCGAGCCGGTCGCGCCGATGCGAGGCGAGCTCGACCCGCACTCCTTGCGTTACGGATCCCTGCTCGACGATCAGGGCCTGGAAGCGAAGGGGATCCCTGCCTGCAACGGTTGCCACGGTCCCGGTGGAGTGGGGCTTCCGCCGCTGGCGCCCCGACTCAGGGGCCAGTCGGCGGCCTACGTGAAGCGGCAGTTCAAGATCATCCGCAAGGGCCTGCGCGACAACGATCCCACCGGCGTGATGAAGGAGATCGCGGAGAAGCTCACGCCGGCCGAGGTCGCGGCGGTGGCCGAGTACTACGAGCACCTCGGCTCGAAGCCTCCGGCGCGACCCGTGACGATCGAACTCGGTGACGACGCCGAGGGAGCGATCTCCACCGAGGCTCTGGCGGTGTATGCGCAGCGTTGTGCGGGCTGTCACGGCAACGAGGGTCGAGGCGATGGTCCGGCGGGCCGCACCTTGCGTCCGGCTCCGCGCGACTTCCGCGACGAGTCCTGGCAGCGTCGCGTGACCGACGAGCAGGTCGCCCGGATCATCGTGCGTGGTGGTCCCTCTGCCGGGCTGTCGGTGCTCATGCCGGCGAACCGGGATCTCGGGCGTCGTCCCGAGCTCGTCGACGGGCTGGTGCAGCTCGTTCGAAGCTTCGAGGAGTGAGCTCGCGCGGGTGCCGACTCAGTCGGCGCCCCGCGGGGGGCGACGCAGGTCGAACTTGTCGAGTCGATAGCGGATCTGGTCGCGGTTGAGCCCGAGCAACGCGGCCGCTCGCGTCTGGTTGCCGTCGGTTCGCTCGAGCGCCTGACGGACGAGGTCCTTCTCCAGCGCTTCCAGCTCGATGCCTCCCGCGGGAAGGCGGAAGCCCGCCGCGCCCTCACCGAGACCGCCCTGATGACCGAGGGCGAGGAAGTCCGCGGCGGAGAGCTCGGCACTCTCCGTCAGCAGCACCGCTCGCTCCACGGCGTTGCGAAGCTCGCGGACGTTGCCCGGCCAAGAGTGACTCTCGAGCAGCTGGAGAGCTTCGGCCGTGAGCCCGTCGATGGGCTTCTTGAACTCGCGTCCGAAGGTCTCGGCGAAGCTGGTCGCCAGGAGCTCGATGTCCTCACCTCGCTCGCGAAGGGGCGGGAGGACGACGGGCAGGACCTGAAGACGATAGAAGAGATCCTCGCGGAACTCGCCTCCCCGAACTGCCGCCTGCAAGTCGCGGTTGGTCGCGGCGATGACCCGCACGTCGACGGAGATGTCGGTGCTGCCGCCGACGCGCCGGAACGACTTGTCCTCCAGGAAGCGCAAGAGCTTCGCCTGGAGCGCAGCGGTCATCTCGCCGATCTCGTCGAGAAAGACGGTGCCTCCGTCGGCGAGCTCCAACAGTCCGAGCTTGCGCTCCTTGGCATCGGTGAACGCGCCTCGCTCGTGTCCGAACAGCTCGCTCTCGAGGAGCTGCTCGGGGATGGCCGAGCAGGTGATGTTCTGGAACGGACCGTCGGTGCGGTCGCTGGCCGCGTGGATGGCCTTCGCCGTCAGGCCCTTGCCGGTGCCGCTCTCGCCGGTGAGCAAGACCGTCGAGCCGGGGCTGGCCGCGATCTTGGTGAGCATGGTCTTCAGCGTGGTCATTGCGGGGGAGGAGCCGAGGACCTGGTCGAACTCCGCGGGTCCCCGCCCTGCGGCACGCCAGGCGACGACCTGACGCTTGAGACGTCGGGTCTCCAGGGCCTTCTGGACGAGGAGCTGGATCTCCTCCGGGTTCACCGGCTTGTTGGCGTAGTGGAAGGCGCCGAGCTTCATCGCGTCGACGGCGCTCTCCACCGAGGAAAACGCGGTCATCATGATGACGACCAGGTCCGGGTCCAGCTCCTTCATCTCGCCCAGCAGCTCCACGCCGTTGCCGTCGGGGAGCTGGATGTCGAGGAGGACCACGTCGACGTCCTGCTGACAACCCTCGAGACCGGCGGCGGCGGTGTCCGCCTCGAGGACCTCGTGACCTTCGGACTCCAAGTGCTGCCGCAGCGTCCAGCGGATGAGTTGCTCGTCGTCGATGATGAGGATGCGGGCGGACGGCATGGGAACTCCTGGAGCGTCCATTCTGAAGCCTGGGGGCGGATTCGGCGAGGGCGACGCGGGAGCATGACCTGCACCCGTCGCCGTGCTCGGCGTTCGTGCTAGCGTCTTCGTCATGAGCTCACGTCTCGATCACGCGGCCGGACTCTGCGAGCTCTCGACCTGCGCCCTGCTGGCAGTGGACGAGCAGCAGCGGATCACCTTTGCCAACCGGGCCGTCTCGGGCGTGCTCGGACGGGATCGCGAGACACTGCCGGGCGCCTCGTTGCTCTCCCTCGTGGCGGAGCCCGAACGTGAGCGAGTGGCGAGTCGGCTCCGTGTCTTCACGGAGAAGGCAGACCTGCCCATGACCTGTCTCGACGCCGAGGTCGTGGGAGAGGGTGAGTCGAGTCGAGCGCTGTCGTGGATGGTCATGCGCTTGCGCGACGAGAGCGGTGCGACCGTCGGCCTCTTGTTGGGGCTGCGTGAGGTCTCCGAGGAGGAACAGGCGTCGGCCCGTCGACTGCGTGAGCTCGAGGACATCGAGCACGCCCTCGATCGCTTCTCCATCGTGGCGGCCACCGACCGACGGGGCCGCATCACGCATGCCAACGACACCTTCTGCGAGATCTCCGGCTACACCCGCGACGAGCTCCTCGGGCAGGATCATCGGCTCTTGAACTCCGGTCACCACGCGCCACCGTTCATGAAGGGGCTCTGGTCGACCATCTCGCGTGGCCAGGTCTGGCATGGCGAGATCCGGAACCGTCGCAAGGACGGCCGACACTACTGGGTCGACACCACGATCGTTCCCTTCCTCGACGAGAACGGCAGGCCCTACCAGTACCTGTCGATCCGCACCGACATCACGGCCCGCAAGGAGGCCGAGGCGAAGCTGGTCGAGGAGGCAGCGCTGGTGCGTCTGGGCGAGATGGCGGCGGTCGTGGCGCACGAGGTCAAGAACCCGCTGGCCGGGATGGGGGGCGCCCTCGAGCTCATCCGCCGGCGTCTCGACGACGAGTCCGAGGAGCGCAAGGTCCTCGGCGACGTTCTCGAGCGCATGGGCACGCTCACCGAGCTCATCGACGACATGCTCGTCTTCGCCCGTCCGAAGGGGCCGTCCTTTGCTCCCGTCGATCTCCGTCGGGTCCTGGAGCGCGCCGTCGCCGATGCCGAGCCGGCCGAGGGTGACGTCGTCCCGGTCGAGCTCGATGGTGACGATCTCGTCGTCCGGGCCGACGAAGCTCAACTCCACCGAAGCCTGCTCAACCTGGTCCTCAACGCTCGTCAGGCGTCCCCGTCGGGCATCCCCGTTCGAGTGGGATGGGAGGTTCTCGACGACGAGGCCATCGTGCGCATCACCGACGGGGGGCAGGGCATGGACGCCGAGACGGTCGATCGGGTGCTCGAGCCCTTCTTCACGACACGCCACCGCGGGACGGGGCTGGGCCTGCCCATCGCGATGCGGACGGCCGAGGCCCACGGCGGTCGGCTCGAGCTGGCCAGCGCGCCGGGGGAAGGCACCTGCGTGACCCTTCGTCTCCCCGTGTCGGGGCCCCGTGGTTGAGCCACGGCTCACGATGCGGGCGAGCATGGGATCGGACGAGCACGACGCGTGCCACGGAGGCGCCACGCCGAGCCTCCCGGAGGACGAGCGCAGGCGTCAGGGACTGCGGGTTTCTCCCCACCTGCTGCGAGAAAGCTCGCGGTCGGGCTAGGAACCGGCGGTGAGCAGGCGGGCCCGCGACGACGAGGCCTCGGAGGTCACGGGGATGCGGTAGCCGGCGGCGCGCCAGCGCTCGAGTCGGTCCGGCGTGCCCAGGTCGCTCCAACCACAGGGAGGCACGTCGATCATGGCCAGCCGCTGGCGGGACGGCTCGAGCACGTCGCGGGAGAGATCGCCGGGCGGCAGGAGCAAGAAGTCGGCTTCGAGATGTCGGGCCAGTGCCGTCCCGGAGAGCGCGGCGTGTCCGCTGAGGGCCTGCTCCAGCACCGAGACGAGCTCGGGGACGGCGAGGCGGTAGAGCTCGATCAGGGCGGACCTTCGGGCGACCAGAACGAAGGAGCTCCAGCGGCCACCCCGACGCCAGAGCGCGGCGCTCTGCTCGGGGGAAGGCTTCTCGATGAAGGCCTCCACGCGACGGATCCCCGGGCCCACCTGCTCTCCCGGCACGATCCAGCCGTAGTCGGCAGCAGGGCCGTCCGGCGTCAGCCCCAGGAGGAAGACGGTCTCGGCGTCTTCGGAGGCAGCCGCGACGGCGCGTCGGAGGCCATCCGCGAAGCGATCTTCCCGCTCGACGTGGTGGTCGCAGGGGAGCATCACGACGACGTCGTCCGCCTCGTTCCCGTGCGGGTGGAGCAGAGGGAGCAGCAGGCCGGCCGCCGTGCCTCGGTTGACCGGCTGGGCGACGACGTTGCTCGGAGGCAGCTCGTGCAGCTCCCGGCTCCACCAGCGCTCGTGGGCCGAGGCGACGGCGGCGATGATGCGCTCCGGCGGGCTGAGTGAACGGGCTCGATCCAGGGCTCGCGAGAGCAAGCTGCGGCCGCTCCCGAAGTCGCAGAACTGCTTGGGGACGGCGAGACCGTTGGCGTCGCGCGTCAGGGCCCGCAGGCGTCGCCCCTCACCACCGGCGAGGAGGATCACGCGGGGAGGGGCTCGGTGCTCGGGGGGGAGCGTGGGCAGCGTCGGCTTCGGGGGGGCCATGCCGGGCCTCGTGGGTGGCGGGCTGTCTCAGTGTCGCCCACGAGCGGGCGTCGCGCCACCTCCTCGCGCGAATTGAACACGCGGCAAGCCGGAGACGTGGCGTGGCGCTTGCAGCCCGTCGTGCCGGCGGGACGGTCCCGTCGTCACCAAGTGGGAGCCACGTCATGTTCGAGAGCGTCCTCTACACCACCGATGGCAGCGAGCTCGCGGCCAGGTCTCTTCCGCTCGCGCTCGGCCTCGCCGAGCAGGAAGGGGCCCGCTTGCGGATCGTCACCTGCGTCAACACCGTGGATGCCGTGATCTTTCCCGGCACCGCGGCGACCACGGGCTCCGACCTCTATCAGTCGCTGAAGGAGGAGCTCGACAAGGCGGCCGAGGCGACGCTCGACCGAGCGGCTCGGGAGGCTGAGGACGCCGGAGTCGAGTGCAGCGTGGCGCTGCGGCATGGGCACCCCGCCGAGGAGATCCTGGCGGAGGCGCGTTCCTGGGGAGCCGACGTCATCGTCATGAGCACCCACGGGCGGACGGGCATGCCACGTCTTCTCATGGGCAGCATCGCCAACCAGGTCCTGCACCGGTCGACCCTTCCGGTGCTCCTCCGGCCAGAGCACGAGGGGAGGGGGTGAAGTCTGGACGGGGCGTTCGTTCGGAACGCCCCGTCAGAGGGAGGCTCAGGGCGTCGCCGAGCCGATCCCGCGCTCGGCGACGAGAGCGGTCAGGTCGAAGGACGACAGGACGCCCTGAACCCGCCGATCGGCATCGAGGACGACCACGCGGTGAATGCCGCGGGTGGCCATCATCCTCGCGGCATCACGGATGTCGGCTCCGTCGTCGACCGTGCAGACCTCGCTCACCATCACCTCGGTGACGGGCAACTGCTCCCAGCTCGGATCGTGCTCGGTCGTGCGGTGGGCCGGGCTCCAGTTGATGTCCATGAGCTTTTCGATGTCGAGGTGGACGCTCGGGGACGACAGCCGGATCAAGTCGCTGGCGGCGACCAGTCCCGCGAGCGCGCCGCCTTCATCGACCACGGGAAGCCCCGAGATGCGGTGCAGGTTCATCTTCTCGGCCACGGCATCGAGCGTCTCGTCGGTTCGGGCGGTCACGACATCCTGACGTTCGGTGATCTTGCGGACCTTCACGCGACACCTTCCTTTCGTAGCGAATGAAACGAGCCGTCTCTAGACGGCAATCGGACGACTGCACGCGACGTGCCAAGGGCACCTGGTGCTCACTCGTTTCGGATGCGGCCGGCACCGCGGAATCGTCCCCGAGGGGTGGGGAAGATTCCACAGTCGTGCGCGTCGCGACCGAACGTCGTGCGCTCTCGGCGTGCGTTCGCGATGGCACGTCCCTCGCACTGACTCGGGGTGGCCCGCCTCACCGGCGGTTGCCGAGGAGTCACCGCGTGACCGACGTCGACGAACGCAACACCGAGGACGAGCCGCACCCGCGCGGCACGCTCGCCATCCTCGCGCTCTACGGGCTGGCCTTCTTGCTCGGCTGGCTGGCTCTCTACTTCGGGCTCTTCATCCCCCGCGGTTCCATCGGAGGTTGAGGTGAAGGTCGACCCCTACGAGAAGGCCTGGATGGTCGCGGCGGTCGTGCTGCTGACCGTGTTCGTCGCGACGGTCGTGGTGTCAGCGACCGCCCAGGGTCTCCATCCACCCAGTCACGTCGAGACCATCGACCCGGTGACTTGCCGCAGCGATCCGCGCTTCGCCGAGCTGGGGGTCTTCGACCTGGAAGACGGCAGCGTCGAAGTGGTCATGCTCGCGCAGGTCTGGGCCTTCCTGCCCGGTGAAGTCCACGTGCCGGCGGGGGTGCCCGTCGTCTTCCGAATGACGAGCCCCGACGTCATCCACGGCGTGCAGGTCGTGGGGACCAACGTGAACGCGACGGTCATCCCGGGCTACGTCACCGAGGTCGTGACGACCTTCGAACGACCCGGCGAGTACCTGATCCTCTGCAACGAATACTGCGGCACCGGTCATCACGTCATGAGCGGCAAGCTCATCGTCGAGGACGAGGAGGCGGGCTCATGAGGAAGCTCGCGCTCGCCCACGTCCTGGTGTCGGTGGCTGCCTTCGGGCTCGCGGCGATGATGGCCGTCATGCAGGCGATGTCTCGGGCCGACCTGCAGCTCCCCGCCCGCACCGCCGATCTCTACTACCTGTCGGTGACCGCCCATGGCGTGCTCATGGGCCTGGTGTTCACGACCTTCTTCATCATCGGCTTCGGCTACGTCATCGTCGAGAAGGTGACCGGTCGCATCGTCGGCAAGGGCCTGGCCTGGGCCGGCTTCTGGGTCGCCCTCGCCGGCACCCTCCTGGCGACGGTCGCCATCCTCTCGGGCCGGGCCAGCGTCCTCTACACCTTCTATCCGCCGATGAAGGCGCATCCGGCCTTCTACATCGGCGCAGCCTTGCTCGTGGTCGGCTCCTGGGCCTGGGCCATCGTGACGCTGCGTTCCTTCCACGAGTG
Source organism: Acidobacteriota bacterium (assembly GCA_039029535.1). Taxonomy (GTDB): domain Bacteria; phylum Acidobacteriota; class JBCCFW01; order JBCCFW01; family JBCCFW01; genus JBCCFW01. The sequence goes on along the minus strand of JBCCFW010000084.1, from coordinate 18,126 downwards.
GCGCAAGGAAAACCCGGGACGACCGGCACACGTCGGCTTGCACGGGATGGTCGCGACCGCCTGGCTCTGGCTGCTCTGCACGCTCGGCGTGGCCGTGGAAGTCGTGGTGCTGCTCATCCCCTGGTCGCTGGGCTGGGTCGAGCGCATCGATCCCGTGCTCGCGCGCACCCTGTTCTGGTACTTCGGCCACCCGGTCGTCTACTTCTGGCTGCTGCCCGCCTACGTGGCCTGGTACGCGCTCTTGCCACGGGTCGCGGGAGGCAAGCTCTTCTCGGACAAGCTCACGCGCATGGTCTTCGTGCTGTTCTTGATCCTGTCGACGCCGGTCGGCTTGCACCACCAGTTCGTGGACCCGGGCATCGCCTCCCAGTGGAAGCTGTTCCACGCCATCTTGACGTTCGGGATCCTCTTCCCGTCGATGGTGACCGCCTTCACCGTCATCGCGTCCCTCGAGCTCGGCGGTCGGGCGCGTGGGGGCCGGGGGCTGTTCGGCTGGATCTTCCGGCTGCCCTGGGGAGACCCGCTCTTCGCCGCCATCGCCCTGGCCATGCTCACCTTCGCCACCGGTGGCTGGGGAGGCGCGGTCAACGCGGCCTATGGCATGAACGCCATGGTCCACAACACCGCGTGGGTGCAGGGGCACTTCCACATGACGGTGGGCACCGCGTCGGCGCTCACCTTCATGGGACTCACGTATTGGCTGCTGCCGCGCCTGACCGGGCGCGAGCTGAAGTTCTTGCCCTTCGCGCAGGTTCAGCCCTGGCTGTGGTTCGTCGGGATGTGCTTCTTCTCGATCGCCAACCACGTCACCGGCCTGATGGGGATGCCGCGGCGGGTCTACGAGGCGAGCTACGGAGGGGCCGAGCAGGCTCAGGCCTGGGCTCCCTGGACGGCGGTGTCTGCGGCCGGCGGCGTCATCCTCTTCGTGAGCGCGAGCTGCTTCGGGCTGGTCGTCGTCGGAACCCTGCTCTGGGGACGACGTCTCTCCGAGCTTCCTCCCATCGAGTTGGCCGAGCCCCTGGAGGCTCCTGCCGAGGAAGGCCTGTTCGATCGCTTCGGGACCTGGGTCACGGTCGCCGTGGTGCTCGTCGTCATCGCCTACGCCATCCCGCTCTACCAGCTCCTGACCCTGCCGCGCTTCGGCGCGCCGCCGCAGGTGCCGTTCTAGTGGAACGTCACGTCGACTCCTCACGGCATCCGGCGGTCTTCGGCAGCCTGGCGATCCTCGTCGTGCTCTCGTCGATGAGCTTGCTCTTCGTGAGCCTCGTCCTCGTGCCGCACGACACGCCGGGCCTCGGTGCCGTCGGTCGTGACCTCCGGAGCTGGTGCTTCGGAGCGAGCGCGGCAGACACCGCGCCGCCGGTCGGGCTGCTGGCTCTCTGGCTCGCGTTGCCGGGGCTCGTCATGGCCACCGTCGTGCTGCGACGACGCGAGGCCTTGATGGAGCTCCTCCGTGCTCGGCCACAGGTGGTGCTGCAGGCCGCCGCGACGATGGCCTTGCTGACGGGAGCCACTGGTGGGGTCCTGACCGTCGCCCTCGCTCCGCCCGTGGAGCAAGCCATGCCGGAGGGCCTGCGGATCGACCGGGCCCTGGCCGACTTCACGCTGGTCGATCAGCTCGGACGTCCCCTACGCCTGAGCGAGCTCAGGGGTGAGGTCGTCCTCGTGACCGCCATCTACTCCCGCTGCACGCAGGCCTGTCCGATGGTCTTCGCCGGCCTGCGAGAGGTGATGGCCGAGCTGCCCGAGGACCAGGCGCGACGTCTCCGCATCCTGGCGGTGACGCTCGATCCCGAGCATGACGATCCGAAACGGCTCGCCGCGCTCGGAGCGGCTCATCGACTCCCCGAGCTCACCCTCCTCACGGGAGAGCCCGCCCTCGTGAGGCAGTCGTTGGACGAGCTGGGCTTCGAGTACCGCGGCGATCCGAGCACCGGTCTCATCGATCACCCGAGCCTCTTCGTGCTCGTCGATCGACGAGGTCGGCTGGCGCATCGCTTCTCTAACGACGAGCGCTCACGACGCTGGCTTCGCAACGCCGTGGCTCGACTCCTGGCCGAACCCTCCCCTTCGTCTCCGGCGACGACGTCTCGCACGCCCGCCGCCGCTTCTCCCATTCCCTTCCGACACGGCCCGCGCTCGGGCCAAGGACGACCATGACCTTCGCAAGACCTCGTCTCGTTCCCACCCTGCTCCTCGCTCTCGTCGTCGCGTTGCTCGGCACGGCCTGCGGCTCCGACTCGGGCTCGTCACGACCCAAGTCCAGCGGTCGTCAGCAGAGCACGTCCGCGCGGAAGCCTCGAGCCGCTCGCAAGCCGAAGCCGCCGGTGCAGCAGACGACGAAGACGCCGCCGCCCGTCTCGCCGACCACCACCACGGCGGCCGTGGCGATCCCGGCCGAGGCGCGCACGGTCTATCAGAACCGCTGCACGCCCTGTCACGGCCCGACGGGTCAGGGAGATGGTGCGGCGGCCGTCGCTCTCGATCCCAAGCCTCGCAACTACGCCGACCGGGCCTGGCAGGCCGAGGTGACCGACGAGGAGCTCCGCAAGGTGATCCTCGCCGGTGGTCAGGCAGCCGGTCTGTCCGCGCTCATGCCGGCGAGTCCGGATCTCGAGAGCAAGCCCGAGGTCGTGGACGGCATCATCGCCTTGATCCGGACCTTCGACGACTGACGCTCAGCGGCCGCGCATCGCATTGGCCTCGTTGCGAGCGGCGGTGGCCTCGTCGCGACGGCCCAGCCGGTCGAGGAACTCGGCCCGGACGAAGCGGAGGTCGGGCAGCTCGGGCTCGAGAGCGATCGCCTGGTCGATGGCGGCCAGGCCCTCGGCGGGACGTCCGAGCAGTCGGTAACACTCGGACAGGTTGGCGTGAGGCCGGAAGTCGGTCGGAGAGACCGCTGCGGCGCGCTCGAGCGTCGCGATGGCCTCCTCGCGGGTCTCCGGGTCCTTCAGCAGCATCTCGCCGAGGTTGAGCAGGGCGACGAAGTGCTCGGGCGTCGACTCCAGGGCTTCCCGGTAGACCTGCTCACCCGACTCGGTGTCGCCCCGCTCGGCCAGGAGGCTGGCGAGCTTGGTCTGCGCCTCGGGGAACGAGCTGCCGAGACCCTGGCGCAGCTCGAGGGCCTTGCGATAGCAGGCCTCGGCCCGCGTGAGCTCGCCGCGCTCGCGGTGCGTCTCGCCGATGTTGAGCCAGGCGGTCGGTGAGCCCGGGTTCACCTTGATGACCGAGGTCCACAGCGACTCCCGGTTTTCCCAGGCGGGCAGCGCGATCACCGTTCGCAAGGCGAAGCCCGCCACGAAGAGCAGGGTCAGCCCCGAGGCCATCCGGGAGTCCCGCTCGCGGAGCCAGTCGAGGCCGAAGGCGAGGGCGAGCAGGATGCCGAGCGAGGGAGTGAAGGCGAGCCGGTCGGCGCGGACGGTGCCGATGGGGAAGAGGAGGTGGCTCACCGGCAGCATGGCGAGCAGGTACCAGCTCAGGCCGACGAGGAACCACGGCCGTCCGCGCCGGGCGAGGAGCGTCGCGCCCACGATGAGCAGTGGCCAGGCGATCAGCGAGAGCAGCACGACCGGGTCGGCGAGGCTCGGAGCGATGGGTTGGCGATAGTCCGTGTAATCGGCGCAGATCGTGCGGGGCACGAGAAGCTGAACCAGCACGCGCAGGAGGATCTCGCTGCCGTGAAGGACTTGCTGGAAGCGGCTGGTGTCGCCCATCACCTCCTGCATGCCCGGACCGGTCCCACCGACGACCGCGAAGCGCAGGAGCAAGAAGGGCAGCAGGGCGAGGGCGTAGGCCAGGTAGCGGTTCGCGCGCCGCAAGGCCGCCATCGGATCGAGGCGATGGACGAGGATCCACTCGATGAGGAAGAGGAGCCCGGGCAGCACGACCGCCGACTCCTTGAAGCCCATCGCCAGGCCATACAGCGCGATCGAGACGATCCGGTGGGAGAGCGCGCCGACTCCAGGAGTGATGGGCGCGTCGTGATCGGCCAGGTCCCGGCCGAGCTCGCCTCGCAGCCACTCGAGGTGAACGAGGCCGGCGAGCAGGGCGAGCACGGACGCGAACAGCTCGGCTTGACCCACGCCGTTCCCGACGACCTCGACGTGGAGCGGGTGGATGCCCATGAGCAGGCCGGTGAGGGCGGCCACCTCCATCCGCACGCCGAGACGGAGCACGAAGACGAAGGTGAGGACCGAGAGCAGCCCGTTGAGCAGGATGTTGACGAGGTGGACCGGCCCCGGTCCCTCGCCGAAGACCGCGCGCTCGGCCCGGAAGGCGAGGATGGTCAGCGGGCGGTAGAGATGCGCTCGGTTGTCGTGAGGACCCCAGTAGGGCGTGCGAAAGACCTGCTCCACCGGCTGCTCGCCGAGGACCAGCGGGTTCTCGGCGATGATGTCGGTGTCGTCGTAGACGAAGTCGTGGTTGCGGGACGACCAGAACAGGGCCACCGAGGCGATGAAGAGGATCGCCGCGGGGAGTCGAAGCTCCTGCCGATCGAGCAGGGACCTCATCCGACGTTGAAGCGGAAGAGGATCACGTCACCGTCCTTCACGACGTAGTCCTTGCCCTCGAGCCGCAGCGTCCCGGTGTCGCGGGCGGCGGCCCAGGAGCCGGCGGCGACCAGGTCGTCGTAGCCGACGAGCTCGGCACGGATGAAGCCACGCTCGATGTCGGAGTGGATCCGGCCGGCGGCCCCGCGGGCCACGGTGCCCCGTCGGATCGGCCAGGCACGGACCTCCTGCTCACCGGCGGTGAGGAAGGAGATGAGGTCGAGCAGCGCGTAGGAGGCGGCGGCCACGCGGTCGGCGGTGCGCTCGCTCAGGCCGAGGTCCTCGAGGAAGGCGGTCGCGTCCTCCTCGGCGAGGAGGGCGATCTCGGCCTCGATCTTTCCGAAGAGCTGGGTCACGCCGGTGGCCTCGAGCTCGTTGAGGGCAGCCAGGCCCTCGGGCAGCTCGGGGACCCCGTCTCCCGCTTCTTCCTCGCCGCGGTTGAGGACGTGGAGCAGCGGCTTGAGGGTGAGCAGCGCCAGGCCGCGCACCTTGGCGAGATCGTTCTCGGGCCAGCTTCGGCTCCGCAGGGGCTTCTCTTCCTCGAGCACCGGCTTGAACTGCTCGAGGACGGCGGCCTCGGCCTGGAGTGCCTCATCCTTCTTCTTGCTCAGGTCGAAGGCGATCTTCTCGAGGCGCGACTCGACCAGGGCCAGGTCCGAGAGGAGGAGCTCGGCCTCCATCGCCTCGGCGTCGCGCGCCGCGTCGATGCCGTCGAAGACGTGGGGGAGGCTCTCGTCCTCGAAGCCGCGGATGACGTGGAGGATGGCATCGAGGGCCTTGAACTCGGCGAGGTAGCCCGAGAGACCGGAGGTGCCGGGGGCGACGCCGGGCACGTCGACGTACTCGACGGTGGCCGTGGTGATCTTCTTCGGATTCCACATCTCAGCCAGCACGGGCAGGCGGTCGTCGCGCACGTCGGCGATGCCGATCCGCGACTTGCCGCGGCCGGCGGCCGGGCCGACGGGCTGGTCGGAAGAAGTGAGCGCGTTGAAGACGGTGGTCTTGCCACTGCCTGGGAAACCGAGGATGCCGACTTTCATGACCGCGGAGGATAACGCGTTCCCGTCCAGGAGCTCCTCCTTGCGGCTTCATCCCGCCTGGCACGCCATCTCGCAGACCTCCTCGGTCGCCGTAGGCGCCCGGCTACGACTCCCTCGTCGGCCAGCGATCTGGCGCACCAGTCGGGCGAATCCTGGCGGGACGAGCTCCTGGAAGGGAACGCAACGTTCTCGTCAGCGTCGAGTCCAGGGTCGTTTCGGGTAGCCGTCGAAGCGGCCTCGAAGGACGTGAGGAGAGCTTGGAGCGCAGCGCGAATTGACGGAACAATCCGCGAGGTCGACCCCCGACCAAGTTGCTCGTGACATTGACCTTACGCACCCCGCTTGCTAGCCTCGCCAAGGCGGGACCGGTCCTCGGAGACCCGTCGTGGCGGAGCTTGCTTGGGGGCGGCCCGCCCAGGAGTAGCGTGATGAGTCGGGAATCCTTCAAGGTCACGAGCCTCATCCTCGGCCTCGCTCTCGTCGCGACGCCGGCGAGTGCCTACGTCGTCGTCACCTGGGACAACCAGGTCTACGAGGTGCCGACCCTCCCCGAGGTCCGCGGCACGATGGTGTACTTCACCCTCGACGAGACGCCGGTCAGCCTCCGGGTGCAGGACGTCAACATCGTCAAGACCAACGAGTTCAACCAGGCCCTCGAGCTCGGCGCGAGCCCGTGGGAAGTCGCGCGGCAGGCGCGGGCGCTGCCCGTCGCCAGTCCCGAAGACCATCGCCTCATCGTCTCCCAGCCCCTGGCGGTGAAGGGCGTGACCGACGCCGATCCGGAGACGCCGGACTACCGCCTCCTCAAGGACAACGAGCGTCAGGGTCCGCGCAAGTCCTTCAGCGACAGCCCGGGTGCCCGCCGCGCGCCGGCGACCAAGACCCCCTGGCCGCGCTCCGACCGCAGCTCCTTCGGCGATGCGCCGGGCCGTGCCCGTGCCACCGAGCGTGAGGAGTCGCGCGACCGCTTCGCCCGTGAGGCCGAACGCGCCTACGAGGAAGCGCGTCGTGACTCCCGCCGCGACGACGGCCCGGTCGAGGACGAGTGGACCGGCCCCAGCGCCGCCGACCTCGCCGACATCGAGCGCATCGACTCCGAGCTCGCGCGTGAGCAGGCCTACCTCCGCAGCCTGACCGCCGGCGAGGAGAGCGTCGACGACCTCGACCGCGAGATCGACTCCACCATGGAGCGCATCCGCAAGCTCCAGCAGAACCGTGACCGCCTGCAGTCCGGCAGGAGCCGGGTCCAGGCCGACGATTCCTCCGACTGGGACGAGTCGCCGCGTCGCTCCCGCCGTCGTCGTGAGGACGTCCGCGAGCGAGAGGTCCCGACCTCGCGCACCGCCAAGATCGAGCGTCAGATCGAGGAGTACCGGGCCCGCCTCTCGCACTACCGCGACCAGCAGGCCAACCTCCCGGCCGGCTCCAGCCAGGACCGCGAGATCGTCGACGAGCGGATCGGCGAGCTCGAGTACCGCATCGAGAAGCTGGAGCGGAAGCTCGCGCGGGCCTACGACCGCTGAGCTCCAACGCTCCTGAGGGGACCGACCGGTCGGTGACGATCGTCGGTCCCGGGGCCCTGGGTCGCGCGTTGGCCCGGGGCCTCGCTGCGTCCGGGTGGCGGGTCGGCCTGGTCGGACGTGACGCCGACGCCACCGCGGCCGCCGCGGCGGAGTGCTCCGTGGAGGTCGCGGGCCACTCCGGTGACCTCGCCGCCGCCGTCGCGGGAGCCGACCCGCTCCTGCTCACGGTGCCCGACGACGCCCTCGCCACGGTGATCGCGTCCCTCGTCCCCGTCGGCTCCTGGACCGGGCGCTGCGTCCTGCACTGCTCGGGCTCGCGGGGCGCCGACCTGCTGAGTGAGCTCGCGGCCGCCGGCGCGACGACGGGGTCGCTCCATCCGATCATGAGCCTGCCCCGCGTGACCGGTGGGGCCGCCGAGATCCCGTCGGCGACGCCCTTCACCTACGAGGGTGACCCGGCGGCGCTCCCTCTCGTGACCCGGATGGTCGACGACCTGGGCGGCCGTCTGCAGCGCCTCGGTGGTGGGGGGAAGGCGCTCTACCACCTGGCCTCGTGCTTGGCAGGCAACCTGGCGACGGTACTGCTCGGGCTGTCGTCGGAGCTGCTGGAAGAGGTGGCGATCGAGGACGGCGCCGAGCTCCTGTCGCCGCTGGCGACCCGCAGCGTCAGCGGTGCGGCCGCGACCGAGCCCTACGCCGCGCTCACCGGTCCGCTGGCTCGCGGGGACGTCGACACGCTCACGGCGCACGTGACGGCCCTGCGTTCGTCCAGACGACTGCGCCTGCTCCGCGCCTACCTCGACCTGCAGCTCCTCGCGCTCGACGCCTTGCGGCGCGAGGGGCGGGCACCGGAGCGGCACGACGAGCTCGACGAGCTGCTGCGACGGGAGCTCGCGACCCTCACCGAGGAGTGCGTCGACGGGGGCGATGGCGTCGACGGCTCGGTTTGAAGTCCCGCCCTGTAAACTCCGGCCGTGATCCACGGAATGACCGGCCACGGACAGGCTGAGGCCTCCTCCCAGGGGTGGAGCGCCCGGGTCGAGGTCCGGAGCGTCAACCACCGCCACCTCGACGTCGACCTGCGTGGGACGCCCTTGCCGGCGGCCCTCGGAGCGGCGGTGCGCAAGCAGGTGCAGGCGCGTCTCTCACGGGGCAAGTGCGAGGTGCACGTCTCCCTGACGTCGGAGAGCAGCGAGCCGCCCAAGCTCCGCGTCGACCGCGAGCTGGCGACGGCCTACCTCGCGTCGGTGCGCGAGCTCGTCGACCACCTCGGCGTGTCGGGTGAGATCACCGTCGATCACCTGTCGTGGATGCCCTGGGGTCGGCTCATCGAGCTCGACGACACCGAGTCCGAGCCGGCTCCCGGCGCCGACGAGGTCGTGAGCGAAGCGCTGGACGGAGCGCTGGGCGCGCTGGTCGAAGCGCGTCGGCTCGAGGGCGAGGTCCTCGCCACTGAGTTCGGCGAGAGGATCGCCTCGGTGCGCACGCAGCTCGAGCGTCTTCAGGCCGCCGCTGCGACCTTGCGCGAGGCCCGTCATGCCAAGCTGTCGGAACGCCTGAAGGAGCTGCTCGGCGAGCTGCCGCTGGACGAAGCGCGGGTCATGCAGGAAGCGGCCTTGCTGGCGGAGCGCGCCGACATCGCCGAAGAGTTGTGTCGGCTCACCGCGCACCTGGAGAGGATCGAGACCCTGCTCGCCGGCGATGGCCCGGCCGGCAAGACGATCGACTTCACGCTCCAGGAATCGCTGCGTGAGGCGCACGCCATGGGCTCGAAGTGTCGGGACTCCGACCTCGCCGAGAGCGTCATCACCATCAAGAGCGAGCTCGAACGCCTGCGTGAGCAGGTCGCCAACGTGGAGTGAGGGCGTGAGGACCAAGGGCAGTCTCCTCGTCGTGACGGCTCCCTCGGGAGCCGGGAAGACGACGGTGCTCTCGCGCTTGCGCGAGCTGCAGCCGGAGCTCTGCTTCTCGGTCTCGGCCACCACGCGAGAGCCCCGCGAGGGCGAGCGAGACGGCGTCGACTATCACTTCCTCGACCGCGCGAGCTTCGAGCAGCGCATCGCCGCCTCGGAGTTCCTGGAGCACGCGGAGGTCCACGGCCGGCTCTACGGAACGCTGCGGACCGAGACCGAGGACCGGCTCACCGACGGGCTCGACGTCCTGCTCGACATCGACGTGCAGGGAGCGGCCCAGGTCCGCGAGACCGGCTTCCCGGCGCGCTTCGTCTTCCTGCTTCCGCCCTCTCGCGAGGAGCTCGAGCGACGGCTGCGGGGGCGGGGCACGGAGACCGAGGAGGTCGTCCTCCGCCGCCTGCAGGCGGCGCGCTCCGAGATGGAAGAGGCCACTCGCTTCGACGACCTCGTCGTCAACGACGACGTCGAGACGGCGGCCCGGGCCATGCAGGCGATCGTCCTCGCCCGACGCTCCACCCGCGAGGCCCAAGAAGAGCGACTGCACTCCGTCCTCGCCTCCTTCCGAGACGAGACGTGAGCGCCACCGCCCGCCTCGTGCAGCTCGGCGTCGGTGGCGGCATCGCCGCCTACAAGGCCGTCGAGGTGCTGCGCGGCTTCCAGCGAGCCGGTCACGAGGTGCGCTGCACGCTCACCCAGAACGCCGCGCGCTTCGTCGGTCCGCTGACCTTCGAGGCGATCTCGGGCGCGACCGTCCCCGTCGGCGGTCTCGGCTCGCCCAACGACGCGGCGATGGACCACGTGGAGCAAGGGCGAGAGGCGGGGCTGTTCGTCGTGGCGCCGGCGACCGCCAACCTCCTGGGCAAGCTGGCCAACGGGATCGCCGACGACTGGCTCACCAGTCACTTCCTCGCCAACGACGCGCCGGTGCTGCTCGCGCCGGCGATGAACCAGCGGATGTGGGCGCACCCGGCCGTGCAGGCGAACCTCGCCAAGCTCGTCGAGCGTGGCGCCTCGGTCGTGCAGCCGGAGTCGGGCGAGCTGGCGTGTGGCGAGGTCGGTCCGGGCCGGCTCGCCGACCCCGAGACCATCGTCGCGGCCGGGCTCGAGCTGCTGTCTTGCTCCGATGCCTGGTCGGGTCGTCGCGTGCTGGTGACCAGCGGTCCCACGCACGAGGACCTCGACGCCGTTCGCTTCATCGGCAACCGCAGCTCCGGAAAGATGGGCGCGGCCCTGGCGGCCGAGGCGCGATCGCGTGGAGCCGAGGTCGTCGTCGTCAGCGGTCCGGCCACCACGTCGCCGCCGTCGGGCGTGCGGGTCGTCTCCGTGCGAACGGCCGCCGAGATGGCCGACGCGGTGGCGACCGAGCTGCCCGAGGCCGACGTCGTCTTCTTCGCGGCGGCGGTGGCCGACTTCACGCCGGTGGAGGTGGCCGAGCAGAAGATCCGACGCGAGGACCGCGACGAGCTCGTGCTGACCCTCGGTCGCACCCGCGACGTCCTCGGTGAGTCGGTGGCCGCGAAGACCTCCGCTTGCTTGGTCGGCTTCGCGGCCGAGACGGTCGAGGACGCGGAGCTCGCGGCGGCCGGTCGTGCCAAGCTCGAGCGCAAGGGCTGCGACCTTCTCTACGCCAACGTCGTTGGCGGCGAGCGATCGGCCTTCGACGCCGATGAGGCCGCCGCGGTGGTCGTCGGGCCCGACGGCTACGAGCGACGGCTGGAGCGCGCGTCGAAGCGCCGGCTCGCGGCGGGCCTCCTCGACGTGGTCGACGAGACGTTGAAGAGCCGAGAGGGCAAGACATGAGCTGGGCGGCGTCACCGAAGGAGCAGCTCCGCGCGCGCTTGCTCGAGCTGGCCGAGCAGGGTCTCGACGGCTGGCCGGCGGAAGGACCATCGCGGCCCGGTCGGAAGCGCTCGCGCGCCGTGGAGGCGCCGGCCGCCGAAGCCGAGCCGGCCGGTCGTCTGGCGCGTCCGGCCCCGAGCAAGCCGGCGGCACCTAAGGCTCCGGCCGCGCCTGCGGCGAGCCCGGCTCGCCGACCGCTCGGACAGGAAGACGACTCGGTGTGGGCCGAGTTCGGGCTCCAGGAGCTCGGCTCCTACCTGCGTGACTGCACTCGTTGCAAGCTGGCGCAGGGGCGGAAGCAGGTCGTGTACGGCGTGGGCGATCCCAAGGCGCGGCTGATGTTCGTGGGGGAGGGGCCGGGCCGTGACGAGGACCTTCAGGGAGAGCCCTTCGTCGGCAAGGCGGGGCAGCTCCTGACGGCGATGATCGAGAAGGGGATGGGCTTGCAGCGCAGCGACGTCTACATCGCCAACGTGGTGAAGTGTCGTCCGCCGAACAATCGGGATCCGGAGACCGACGAGGTCGAGGCCTGCGAGCGCTTCCTCAAGCGGCAGGTCGCCTTGGTCGAGCCCGAGGTCATCGTTTGTCTCGGTCGCTTCGCCGTGCAGTGCCTGCTGCGGACCAAGACACCGATCAGCCGGCTGCGGGGGAAGTGGCAGCAGTACGAGGGGACGCCCCTCATGCCGACCTTTCATCCGGCCTACCTGCTGAGGAACCCCGGTGGGAAGCGGCCGGCCTGGGAGGACTTGCAGGCGGTCATGGCGAAGCTGGGCCTGGAGCGGCCGGGGCGCGGCTGACCCGCTTCGTTGGAGGTGACATGGGAGGGACGGGGCCCGAGCCGGGCGTGCTGCGGAGCAACATTCGCACCGATCTCGACATGCTGAGTGATCCCGAGGCCTTGCGCGAGTACGAGCGCAAGGTGCCGTACATCAGCGTGCCCGCGGAGATCATCTGCAATTGGTTCGATGATCACTACCACCCGGACTGCCCCTGGTTTCGAGCGGACTTCACCGAGGACGAGCTGCGGCTCCTCGCCCGCTTCAATGACTTCTACGACGAGCGCTGCGAGGACCTACCGACGAGCTGCGTGGACGATCTGCTGGCCGTCCCGGAGTGGCAGGAGATCATGGTGAAGGCAGCCGAGGTCCTGCGGCAGCTTCCTGAACCTCCTCCCTCACCGCAGTCGCCACCTGCTTGACGGTCTTTCGGACCGGCGATCGCTCGCCCAGCCTGCTAGCATCCCCGCCTTCGACCGAGCCGCGGCCGCCGTTGGCCAAGAACGGTGCGTGGTCATTTCGAGAGTCGGGCGATCGGTGAGCACGATGCTGACGAACATCCTCGAGCTGGCAGCGACCAGGCCGTCACTCCGCCAAGCGACGGAGTGGTTTGCTGCCTTGGGTGACGACGGGCGGACGGAGGCTCTCGAGGCGATCGCAGCCTGTTGCCGCGAACTGCGACCCCGGCAGTCCGAGGTGGTCACGGCGGCCGAGCGGGCGGGGCTCCGAGACAGCGACGAGCCCTGCGTGATCCTCAAGCGTTCGTCGATGCCGGAACGCGCGATCCCGCGGGTCCTCCGCCTCCAGGCCGAGCACGACCGCTCCAAGGCCTTCGCGCTCTTGCTGGCCCTCTTCAGCATCGCCAAGGAGCGCCCGCAGCATCGCGGCTGAAGGTCGGGGGACGGGTCTTCTTCGGTCGCCCTCTTGGCCTCTCCGGCACCTCGGTAGCGGCTGAGGCCCCGCCCCCGTAGACTGCCGACCGGGATGGACCTCCGCGCTCCGGCGCGCGGGTCGAGGAGTCGGCGGACGTCCATGAGCAGCGAGTCGAGCCAGAACGGAGCGGCGCCTCCGCGTCGCCGAGGATACGTCCCCGCCGTGGGGCCGCGTCTCAACAAGCTCCTCGCCGTCGTCTTCGCGCTCTTCGCCCTCCTCACGGTCAACGCGGCCTACCTGGTCTCCGTCACCATCGCCGGCGTCGAGTACCAGAACTGGTTCTACCTGATCATGTTCCTGGCGCACCTCGTGCTGGGGCTGCTCATCGTCGTTCCGGTGGTCGTCTTCGGGATCCTCCACCTCCGCACCGCGCGAGACCGACCCAACCGCCGCGCCGTGAACGTCGGCTATGCCCTCTTCGCGACGGCCATCGTCCTTCTCCTGTCCGGCTTCGTCCTGACTCGCGTCGACGTCTTCGGGATCCGCTTCGAGGTCAATCAGCCGGTAGCGCGTTCCGTCGCCTACTGGGCCCACGTCCTCACCCCCCTGATCGCCGCCTGGCTGTTCGTCCTTCACCGCCTGGCCGGCAAGAAGATCCGCTGGCGGGTGGGCCTGGCCTGGGCGGCAGTCGCCGCGGTCTTTGCCGGCGGGATGCTCTTCGTCCAGGCCCAAGATCCGCGCTCCTGGAACGTCGCCGGCCCCGAGTCGGGCGAGCAGTACTTCTTCCCCTCGCTGGCGCGAACGACCACGGGCAACTTCATCCCCGAGCAGGTGCTGCGCAACGACGACTACTGCCAGGAGTGTCACGCCGACGTGCACGACTCCTGGCTGCACTCGGCGCACCGGCTCAGCTCGTTCAACAACCCGGCCTACCTGTTCAGCGTGAAGGAGACGCGTCGCGAGCTCATGAAGCGCGACGGCTCGGTCCAGGCCTCGCGCTTCTGTGCCGGCTGTCACGATCCGGTGCCCTTCTTCAGCGGCGCCTTCGACCATCCGAAGTTCGACGATCCCGAGTACGACCTCGCCAGCGACCCGACGGCTCAGGCCGGGATCACCTGCACGTCCTGCCACGCCATCGCCCACGTGAACTCGCCGAAGGGCAACGCCGACTACACCATCGACGAGCCGGTTCACTACCCGTTCACCTTCTCCGAGCAGCCCTTCCTCCGCTGGATCAACCGTCAACTCGTGAAGGCCAAGCCGGAGTTCCACGCGGCGACCTTCCTCAAGGACGAGGTCCATCGCAGCACCGAGTTCTGCGGGACCTGTCACAAGGTCCACCTGCCCGAAGAGCTCAACGACTACAAGTGGCTCCGTGGTCAGAACCACCACGACGCCTTCTGGCTCTCCGGCGTGTAGGGACAGGGCGTCACGAGCTTCTACTACCCGCCGAAGGCTCAAGAGAATTGCAACGGCTGTCACCTGCCCACCATGGAGGTGAGCGAGGCGCCCAACTTCGGCGCGCGGGTCCGTGACGACAGCGGCCTGGTCAAGACTCTCGATCACCAGTTCCCGTCGGCCAACACCGCCATCCCGTACCTCCTGCGGGATTCCCTCCCCGACGCCGACCGCGCCATCGAGGCGCACCGCGAGTTCAACGAGGGGGTCATGCGGGTCGACCTCTTCGGCCTGCGCGAGGGCGGTCGCATCGACGGGGAGCTGATCGCGCCGCTGCGACCCGAGTTGCCCGTGCTGACGCCGGGTGAGTCGTATCTCGTCGAGGCCGTGATCCGCACGGTGAAGATGGGGCACCTCTTCACCCAGGGCACCGCCGACTCCAACGAGGTCTGGCTCGAGCTGACCGTTCGCGACGGCGACCGCCTCCTCGGTAGCTCCGGCCTGCTCGAGGAGCCGGGGCGCAGCGTCGACGAGCACGCGCACTTCGTCAACTCGTTCGTCATCGACCGAGACGGGAACCGCATCGACCGACGGAACGCCCAGGACATCTTCGTCGCGCTCTACAACCATCAGATCCCGCCGGGAGCCGCCGACGTCGTCCACTACCGGCTCGACCTGCCTCCCGATCTCGCCGGCCCGGTCACCATCGAAACCCGGCTCCGCTACCGGAAGTTCGACACCAACTACCTCCGCATGTTCACCGATGACCCTGGCCGCGTGAACGACTTGCCCATCCTCGAGCTCGCCCAGGACAGCGTCACCTTGCCGGTGGCCGGTGGGCCCGCGGTGCCCGAGGTGTCGCCGCGCGACGTGCCCGAATGGGAACGGACCAACGACTACGGCATCGGCCTGCTTCGCAAGGGTGGCGTGGGGCAGCTCCGTCAGGCCCAGGAGGCCTTCGAGACGGTCGAGGCCCTGGGCCGACCCGACGGTCCGCTCAACCTGGCGCGGGTGTACTTGAAGGAAGGGCTCGTGCAGCAGCACGCACCCGAGGCCCTGGCCCGGGCGGCGGCATCCGAGCCCGCGGCACCTCCGTGGTCGCTGCTCTGGTTCGGGGCACAGGTCGCCGCCCGCAACGGTGATCACGTCGACGCGGTGGCCAAGCTCGAGGACCTCATCTCCGGGGGCTTCCCGGAGGCGGTGGGGCGGGGCTTCGACTTCTCGAAGGACTACCGCGTGTTGGCGGCCCTGGGCAACTCGACCTTCCAGCTCGGACTGCGCAAGCGCGGGGAGCAGCGGGACGCGCTCATGAACGAGGCGCGAGGCTGGTACGAGCAGGCGCTCGAGCTCGACCCCGAGAACCTGGCTGCTCACTGGGGACTCAAGCAGGTGCACGAGGACCTCGGCAACGAGGCCGACGAGCAGCGGCATGCCGCGCTGCACGCGCGCTACAAGCCGGACGACAACGCCCGCGATCGAGCGGTGGCCCAGGCTCGCCTGAGGTACCCGGCCGCCAACCGGGCTGCCGAGGCCGTGGTCATCTACGAGCTTCGCGACCACCGCACGGCGGTGGGGCAGTGACCCACGAGAGGAAGGACGCGACGTGAGCGACGAGCAACGACCGGTCGAGGAAGTCCCCGGTGACGATCGCGTCATCGGACAGGCGCTCAAGTGGTCCGCGCTCGTCGCGCTGGCCCTGGCGCTCGTGGCGGCCATCGTCTGGTTCGCTCGTCGGGAGAAGGACGTCGAGCCGGTGGTGGTCGACCGGGGTGAGATCGAGGCGCCGGCCCGTCTCGTCCCCGACGCGGCGACTCGACCCGAGCTCCGCTTCACCGACGTGACGACCGCGTCCGGGATCGACTTCGTCCACTTCAACGGTGCTCGGGGCGGCAAGCTCCTGCCCGAGACCATGGGCAGCGGCGCGGCGTTCTTCGACCTCGAGGGCGACGGCGACGCCGACCTGCTCCTCGTCAACGGGGCGCCCTGGCCCGGCGACCCTGCGCCTGCGACCTCACCCACGTTGGCGCTCTACCGCAACGACGGCTCGGGTCGCTTCGAGGACGTCACGCGCGGCTCGGGGCTCGACGTGATCCTGGCCGGATGCGGCGTGGCCTGCGGCGACGTGGACGGTGACGGTGACGTCGATCTCTTCCTCAGCAACCTCGGTCCGAACCGCTTCTTCCGCAACGACGGGAACGGCCGATTCACCGACGCGACCGCGGCCTCGGGGCTGGTCGGCGGTGAGGACGACTGGAGCACCGGTGCCGGCTTCTTCGACGCCGAGGGCGACGGCGACCTCGACCTCTTCGTCACCAACTACGTGAAGTGGTCGAAGTCGATCGACGAGCGGCTCAACTTCACCCTCAACGGCACGGACCGAGCCTACGGTCCGCCCAAGCTCTACGAGGGGACCTACTGCCTGCTCTACCGAAACGACGGCACGGGTCGCTTCACCGACGTGTCGGAAGAGGCGGGGATCCGCGTCGACAATCCGGCGACCGGCGAGGCGGCGGGCAAGGGCCTGGCGCTCACCTTCGTCGACGTCGGGCGCGACGGGCTCATGGACGTCTTCGTCGCCAACGACACCGTGGGCAACTTCCTCTTCAAGAACCTCGGTGAGGGTCGCTTCCAGGAGATCGGCTCGCGCAGCGGCGTGGCCTACGACGGCAGCGGGATGGCGACGGGGGCGATGGGCATCGACGTGGCCGACCACTCCAACGGCGGCTACCTGGGCCTGGCCATCGGGAACTTCGCCAACGAGAGCAGCTCGCTCTACGTCGAGCAGCGCAACCCCTGGCGCTTCGCGGACATGGCCAGCTCGGAGGGCATCGGCTCACCGAGTCGGCTGCGCCTGAGCTTCGGCATCTTCTTCTTCGACGTGGATCTCGACGGTCGTCTCGACCTCATGCAGGCGAACGGACATCTCGAGGAGGAGATCAACGAGGTCCAGCCGAGCCAGCATTACCGTCAGCAGGCGCAGCTCTTCTGGAACCGAGGCTCGGAGGCCAGCTCGACCTTCGTCATGGTGCCGGAGGAGGAGCTCGGCGACCTCGCGAGGACCATCGTGGGCCGCGGGGCGACCTGCGCGGACATCGACGGGGACGGGGACCTCGACGTCCTGCTCACCCAGGTGGCGGGTCCGCCGCTCTTGCTCCGCAACGACCAGGAGACCGGTCACCACTGGCTGCGCGTGCGGCTCGACGATCGGAAGGGAACACGGGGCAACGCGGACGCCATCGGTGCCTGGGTCGAGCTCAGCTCGGGCGGGGTGAGCCAGCGCCGTCAGGTCATGCCGACCCGCAGCTACCTCTCACAGGTGGAGCTCCCGGTCACCTTCGGCCTGGGTGCCGCGACGACCGTCGACTCGCTGGTCGTCACCTGGCCCGACGGCACGAAGCAAGAGGTGAGCGTCGACGCCGTGGACCACGAGCTCGTGGTCCAGCCTCAGGGCTGAGGCTCGGTCTCTCCCGACGAGCGAGCAAGTGCGAAGGTCCCGTCCGGTGAGAGCCGATGAGTGAGGGACCCGCGGACCCCAGTCCGTGAGCGTTCGCGAGTCGAGGAGAATGAAGTCAGGGGCGACGATCCGCCCCGGCAGGCCAGCGTCTTCGCGAGTCTTCGTCGCGAGTGGCCCGAGACGCTAGCCGAGAAGGGTGAGCGTAGCCACGAGGACCGGAGGCGCACTCGTGCCGTGCGTTGAGGACCGAGGGGCGAGCACGCCCTTCGCAGGCAGCGGATCGGGTCACGCAGCAGAAGACCCGCGGGGAGGCTGGGCCTACGCGTGGCGCCGGCGGCCCGCACCGAAGGGCTGCGGCACGAGCCGGTACGCCCAGGGCGCGTCGGTCGTCGACTTGCGGAAGTGCTCGGCAACCGGCTCGGGGAGCACCTTCTCGAGCGTCGCGACCTGCTCCTCGCCGAGCTCGCTCCTCACCAGGCCCAGGATCGGCCGGAGGGCCACCGCGATCTTGCCGGGGTCCTGCTCGCCCACGCGGCGCCCGACCTCGACGTGGAACACCGTCTCCTCGCCACCCTCGCCCTCGGCCTCGAGAGCCTTCGCGTAGGAGCGCCCCGAGCTGCCGCCGCCCTTGAGGGCCTTGGCCGGGAGGCAGCTGGCCAGCGCCTCGCGCCCCTCCGAGCCACCCCAGTCCGCCACCGTCGAGGCGACGGCGCGAAGCCATCGGAGGGCCTGGGAACGACCGGGGATGCGGCCGACGGCG
>JBCCFW010000083.1:0-32475 GCA_039029535.1 Acidobacteriota bacterium | reverse complement strand
GTTTTTCTGGGACCCCCCCCCCGCGGGGCCCTGGTTGCCGTGGGCGGGTGACGATCATTTTGGAACGGGTCGAATTTTGCGACGGGTTCCAAATGACTCGGCTCACTCAGCTCGCCGTCGCGACGGGCACGGCAGCTTCTTCCCGCCGACCGATCGCCGCGGGGTGGGTGCCTTTCCCTGGCCGCGTGGCTCGGAGCGGAAGGTCGAGAGTCACGGTGGTCCCGCGACCGATCTCACTGTCGATCTCCATGTGGCCTCCGTGTGACTCGATGATGGAGTAGCACACCGACAGGCCGAGCCCCGTGCTCTCCCAGACTTCCTTCGTGGTGAAGAAGGGATCGAAGACTCGATCGAGATCCTCGCGTGGGATCCCACGGCCGGTGTCGGCGATCTCGAGCAGGGCTCCGGTGGGCGACGCCCGCGTGGAGATGGTCAAGCGCCCACCGTCCGGCATGGCCTGGAAGGCGTTGTTGATGACGTGCAGCACGACCTGCCGGACCTGCTGCTCGTTGATCTCCACGCGTGGGAGGTTCGCGCCCAGCTCGTGTCGGACGTCCACGTCGTTGGCACGACCGTTGTTCTCGATGAGGGCTCCGAGCTTGTTCAGGCTCTCGTTGAGGTCGATGAGGTCGAAGCGGCCAGAGGTGGTCTCCGACAGGCTGAGCAGCCCACGGATGATCGCCCGACATCTCTTCGACTCGCCCTGCACGTGACCGACGTAGGTCAGGAGCTGAGCTCGCTCGTCCTGGTTGAGCTCCATCTTGTGGAGCCTGCGCTCGAGTAGCGCGGCCTGACCGACGATGCCGGCAAGTGGGTTGTTGAGCTCGTGTGCGACCCCGGCACCGAGCTGACCGATGGCGGAGAGCTTCGCGCTTTGCAGGAGTTGAGCCTGGGCCTTCTCGAGGGCCTGAGTCTTGGCGGCCACTCGGTCCTGCAACTCGGTGTTCCAGGCTTCGATCTCACGCCGGCTGTCGCCCAGCATCTGACCCATCTGATTGAACGCCTCGGCCAGCTCGCCGACCTCGTCGCCGGTGCGGACCGAGAGCCGATGGTCGTAGCGCCCCTGGATGACGCGACGCATCCCGTGCATGACCTGCTTCACTGGCGTGACGAGCCCTCGCACGTACAGGAAGCCGAAGAGCAGCGACGAGCTCAGCGTCACCACGAGGATGAACATCGCCCGTGCTCGCATGGCAGCCACCGGCTGGAAGGCGTCGGCCTCGGTCTGTTGCACGACGAGCTGCCAGCCGTCGCGGAAGATCGGAGCATGAGCTCCGAGCTGACCCACGCCCTCGGCGTCCACGAAGCGCACGGTGTCCTCCCGGCCCGACTGAAGGGCGGTGGCCACCACGCCTCCGACGGGCAGGAGCTCGCGTCGCACGACGTGGTCGAAGGTCGGGTGCGCGATGATTCGACCGGTTCCGTCGACGATGTAGGCGTGGCCGGAGCTCCCGAGAGTGACGTTGGACACGACCTTTTGAATGTTGCGAAGGCTGAGATCGCCCGACACCACCCATTTCAGTAGGCCCTGCTGACCGAGGATCGGAACCGAGACGGCGACCAAGGCCTCACGGCGGCGGGGGTTCACGCGGACGCGGGAGAACTGGGTCTCTCGACTCGTCAACACCTCGCTCACCGGAGCGGCTGCGACGAACTCGGTGACGTCCTCGGGGGTCACGAGATAGTCGGCCCGATGCTCCTCCGGGATGGACGAAGGCGGCAGGCTCACCGGCTCGCAGACCGGCTGACCCTCGGCATCGTGCACGGCGAGGGCTCGGAACGTGAAGACGTTGTCCTGGCGTCCGAGCACGTAGACCAGCCAGGTGCGGACGTCTTCGTCTTCGACGTGGTCGAGCACCGACTCGAAGTCGGCGAGAAGGCGGTCCTCCGCCGAGGTGAGGATCCGTCGGACCGAGCCGGCAGCCGCGCCCGCTTCGAGCCGGTGCAGGCTCTCGACCGCCGTGGCGACTTGCTCGTGTCCGATGCCGATCATCAGCCAGGAGCAGACGAGCAGCGGGACCACGCCCGTCAGCAGGAGCAAGGCGAGCATCTTGTGCCCGAGCTTGAGCTTCATCCGCCGTCCTCCCGAGGACCGGGTCCTATGCTCAGGTCGGTCAGCTCCGGTTCGGAGGTGTCGACCGTGTAGGGCGGTGACAGGTCCACTCGCTTGCGACCCAGCGGGTCGTTGGTGACCACCTGCACGCGGTTGTAGCCCTCCTTCAACGTGACGTCGACGGCGAAGACCCCGTCGTCGTCGGTGTCGACGAGCTTGTCGTCGACCCGCACGCGATGTCCGGGAGGGACTCGCCCCTCGATGCGAGCGAGGCGCACGTTGAACACCTCGGCGTCGGGGAACTTGATGTTGGCCAGGATGGTCTCGGGGATCTCGACGGGTCGGGAAGGGCGAGAGCCCGGGCGGGCGAACGAGGTCTGACCCTCGGCGACTTCCTCCACGTGGTTGGCCGCCTCGAAGCGGACGGTGCCGCGGGTCACGTGAACCGTCGCGATGCCGTCCCCGAGCACGGTCATCCCGAAGCCGGCCTCCGAGGCATCGACGAGCTGTCCCGCTCGCCCACGAACCTTCAGTCGTCGATCGCGGGCTTCGACGCGGACCTCACCTTCCTCGAGTCGGAAGCTGTCGACGCCCTCGCGCAGGTCGGCGACGAGGATCTCGGTCCCCGGACGCACGGTGAGATGTGAGCTGCCCTGAGCGAGCGTCGCCTCGGCGTGCTCGGCGGTGCGGATGCGAGCATGGTCGGACAGCCGCATCTTCATCTCCACCGGTCGCCAGCTCTCACCGTCGAGGCTGTACTCGACCTGGCCGGCGTGAGAGCTGAGCACGTAGGCGGGCTTCGAGTCCGTCGGGAAGAGCCGCAGGTAGAGCACCGCGCCGAGCGCCGCGATGCCCAGCGCGGCGAGGCCTCCGACCATCAGCTTCTTCATGGCGGAACTCCTGGATGAAGGAAGGGAAAGAAGACGGGCTTAGCCGGCGCCCACCGGAGCTGCGACCGGCGCCGTGGGGATGTGGAGCTCGACGCGAGTGCCACCGGTGGTGGCCGAGCTCAGGAAGAGACGGCCGCCGTGCTCCTCCACGATCTGACGGCAGATCGTCAGCCCCAAGCCCGTGCCCAGGCCCTCGGGCTTGGTCGTGAAGAAGGGCTGGAACATTTGATCGCGCACGTCCTCGCTGATCCCGGGGCCGGCATCCTCGACGGTGAGGACCAGCCAGTCCTCGCTCTCGCGACGGGCTCTCAGCCGGAGCGCGCCGCCGTTGACCTCGTCGAGGGCGTCTTTCGCGTTCTTGATCAAGTTGACCAGGACCTGCTGCAGCGAGTTCGCATTGCCGCGCAGGGGAGGGAGACCCGGCTCGATGTCGAGCTCGAGCTGGTAGCGGCTCGAGCTGCGGAGCCCGGGGAAGATGGTCAGCGCCCGTTCGACGGTGCTCTCGATCGACACGAGCCCACGTCCCCGGGCGAAGCGCGAGTAGGAAGTCAGGCTCTCGACGAGCTCGTGAACATGGGAGAGCTGACCACGGATGGACTCGAGCTTGCGTCGACAGGCGGTGTCCAGCTCGCGAGAGTGGAGCAGCAGGTCGACGTGTCCGGTGATCCCCGTGAGCGGTTGACGCAGCTCGTGCGTGAGCATGGGGAGGAGGCTCCCCAACTCGGCCAGCTTCATGAGCTGCGGCAGGTCTCCGGCGAGCTCGTTCACGCAGGCTCCCGGGTTCGAGGAGGGAGTCCGCGCCGGCTGAGCCTCCCTCATGCTGGCGACTCGGGTCCGGAGCTCCAGCAGCTCGCGGGCGAGGTCCTTCTTCTCGATGGCCTTGCGCGCCTTCTCGAGGAGCATGTCCACGTCTTCGATGGGCTTGAGGACGTAGTCGTACGCTCCGATCTGCAACGCCATGACGGCCGAATCGAGCGAGGCATAGCCGGTGATGATCATCGCCTCGCAGGGGGGCTCCAGCGCCTTGGCGGCATGCACGATCTCGAAACCGGTGCCGTCCGGGAGGGTCTTGTCGGTCACCACCAGGTCGAACTCTTGCTCGCGCAGGGCGGCCAGGCCTTCGGCGATGGACTGGGTGCCCACCACCTCGTAGCCTTCGTCCTCGAAGAGCTCCTGGAGGAAGAGGCGGATGACCGGCTCGTCGTCGACGACCAGGACCTTCCTTCTCGTGTCGTTCATGTCGTCTCCTCCTTCAGGTCCGGTTGGGTCCGGTGAGAGCTGTTTCGAGGTCATCGCAGGCCACTCGGTTGCGTCCGAGTCCCTTGGCTTCATAGAGCGCCCGGTCGGCACGGCCGACGAGGTCGTCCATCGAGACGGGGCGGCTGGGGTCGACGGAGGCCACGCCGATGGACACCGTCAGCGAGCCGAGGGCGCCAGGCACCTGCTCGGTCTCGATGCGCTGACGGAGGCGTTCCGCCAGCTCTTGGGCGTTGTCGGGGCCCGTGCGCGGCAACACGACGAGGAACTCCTCGCCTCCGTAACGACCGACCAGGTCGCCTCCGCGTAGGCTTCCCGACAGGAGGCGCGCGACCCGTACCAGGGTGCGGTCACCGGTCTGGTGACCGAGCTGATCGTTGATGGCCTTGAAGTGATCGAGGTCGATGAGCAGGCAGCTCAGCGGCACCGCTTGCTCGGCGCAACGCGCCAGCTCGTGCTGGAGGCGGTCGAAGAGATGGCGACGGTTGTACAGGTCGGTGAGGGGGTCGAGTCGAGAGATCTCGGTGAGCGCGCGGTGAGCGTGCTCCAGCGACTCGTACAGTCGGGCGTTCTCCAGCGCGTTGCCGGCCATGGTCGAGCAGATCTGGCAAAACTTGATCTCGCGATAGGTCAAGGCGGCACCGCTTCGGGCCACCCGGAGCGCCGCTCGACGTTGATCGGTCTCGCGGGGGTGCAGGGGGATGCAGAGCAGGGAGAGCTGCTCCTCGTCACCGTGAGCCTCCGCGAGCACTCCGTCGCGTCGCACGTCCTCGACGTAGAGCATCTTCCCGGTCTCGGCGCAGCGCGTGAGCTCGGGGAAGGCCTCCAGGTCGGCTGCTTGTTTCTCGGCCTGGTCGGTGTCGCGAGAGGCCTCGACCATCGCCGTCCCCGTCGAGTCTTCCCAGCGGACCACCGAGCACTCGTCGAGGGTGAGTGCGGCCGAGACTTCCTCCACCAAGAGCTGGAACAGGTCGTCGGTGGCGAGCGTGGAGCTGAGCTTCTCGGCGATGTCGAGAATGGTCGCCAGCTCGCGGTTGTCGTCCTTGAGCCGGTTGATGCTGGTCCGGTTGCGCAGGTGGCACCGCACCGCGGTCTCGAGCTCGTCGAGGTTGAGCGGTCGTTGCAAGTAGTCGTTGGCGCCGACCTCGAGGCTGGTGAGCAGGGAGGCGTCGTCGGTCTCATCGAGCAGCAGCAGCACCGGGAGGTGCTTGAGACGGTGGTTGCGCTTGATGAGACGGCAGACCTCGAGACCGTCCATCTTCGGCAGCGCACGATCGCAGACGACGAGGTCGGGAGTGAGCTCCGAGACGAGAGCCAGGCCGCTGATGCCGTCATGAGCCATCCGAAGGTCCAGGCGCTGGCCCGCCAGGCTCGACCGCATGCGCCGCGCCTCGTCCTCGTCCGCGAGGAGGAGCAGGATTTGACCTTCGGAGCGCATCAGAACCTTCGGTACCAGCTGGCATCCCAGCCGTCGGGTCCGTTCTCGTCGATGACCGAACGGATGGTGAGGTAGCCGATGCGAGACAGGCGCAGGGTGCCGCCGACGCGCAGTGAGTGGCCCTTGCCGTCGGGACTGCGCTGGAAGGTGTCGTCGACCAGCAGGGTGATCCGGCGACGCAGCAGGGGCTGGCGCCAGGCGACGCGGGCGGTGAACGTGCTGCCGCCGGTGAGCTCGTCGAGCGAGAGACGACCGGAGAGACGACTGCCGCGTTCGAAAGCGTGCGTCACCAGCAGGGAGTGCAGCCGCGCCTCGAGGGGGCCGGCCTGCTCGTGCGAGAAGCCCCAAGCCAGGGCGGTCGCGCGACCGAGGGAGGCCGTGAGCTCCAGACGCTGCAAGACGGCCGAGCGCACGCCGCCGCCACCGTCGCCATCGCTCTGGAGACGTCGGTTGCGATGCCCCTCGAGCACGTGGGAGATCTCGATGCGATCGGTGATCGACCAGTCGAAGCGGAGCTGCGCGCCGTCCTCGTCGGTCTCGTCACCAGTGAAGCGACCGGAGTGAACGGGCAGGCGGCCGAGGGGGGAGAAGAAGCGACGGTGACGACGCAGCTCGAGCCAGGCGGCCCAGCGGTCGCCCGGGCTCAGCCCGTTGCGGAGGAAGATGGCCGAGCCGCCCTCTTCCCTCAGGGCGAGCTCGCCCTCGAGCGACCACGGTCCTCGCTCCATCTCGACGTCGACGCTGCCCAGCACGACGGTCGGTGCGTCGTCGGCGCTCACGCCGAGCAACGTGGACCCGAGCACGGCCGAGCGCCCGAGGCCTCGGCGTCCGCGCACGGCGACGAGCTGGCCGTCGTCGCCGAGGGTCCGCTGCTCCTCCGTGAACAGGGTGAGGGGCTCGTCGAAGAGCTCGCGGGGGTCGACCTGCTCGCTGTGGCCGGCCACGAAGAGCAGGTCGGTCCGCTCGTCGGGAGACCACCGCACGGTGACGCCGTCGACCCGGGTGGGACCGAGGACCAGGCTCGAGCTCGCCCCCTGGACCGAGTCGGTACCGAGACGGATGCCGAGCGGGCGACCCCGATGACGACCGGACCAGGCCAGCCAGCGAGAGGGGAGGTCCACCGAGCCGAGGCCTCGCTCGTGGTGCACGCCGTCGGGGAGTCGGGACGATTCGAGCTGGACCTCGAGGCCACCGCTCCAACTTCCACCTTGCCAGTGGATCTCCAGCCGGGACGACCAGCGGTCGTTGCGTTCACCCCCACGTTGCGAAGCCCGGGCGGTCCACGTCCCGCCGAAGTGGGACGACCGCGCCGGCTCGACGGCGAGCAGGGCGCTCAGCACCCCGACCACCCCGAGGGTCCGGGTCGCTCGGCATCGCTCGCCGATGGGAATTCTTGCTCTCGGACTGAAAATCGTCCTGGTCCCGCAACGCTTGCCGCCCTCGAAGGAGCGGCTCCTGGTCGATGCGTGGCACCTGCGGCCACGTCACGAGGGGTATGGAGCAAGCTGCGTGCCGACTTCGGATCTCGCGGTGGCGTCCACGAGCACCAGCCTCGCTGAGGGGCGCGTGATAGCCTCCCCCAGCCGCAGCCAACGACACGAAAGAGGACGCTGCGTGCTGGAGAGAGCGTGATGGCCTCGAAGTCCGACAAGAGCTCAGTCATCGGCCCTGGCTTGAAGGTCTCCGGTGACCTCAAGACGCAGGAACCCCTTCAGGTCCTCGGCATCCTCGACGGCAATCTCCAGGCTGACGGCTCCGTGGAGATCGGAGAGGTCGGGCGGGTCCGTGGTGACGTCACGGCCAAGGAAGTCGGCGTCGACGGCCGCATCGACGGCAACCTCAACGCGGGCGACAAGGTCGACCTCCGGGTGACCGGCCGCATCCGCGGCGACATCGTGGCACCCCGTGTCTCCATGGCCGAGGGGTCCTTCTTCCGCGGCCGTCTCCAGACCTCGAAGTCGGGCCGCAAGGGCTGAGCGCGATCGCGCCGACCCGTGACGCAGACTCCTAGCGCCGACGGGCGACCGGGACGCGTGCTGGGCGTCGACCTCGGGGCGCGTCGCATCGGCCTCGCACTCAGTGACGAGCTCCGTCTGACCGTGCGTCCCTTGGGAGTCGTGAACAGCCGCGGCGCGCGACGTGACGCGACCGCCATCCGTCAGGCGGTGGGAGAGGACTGGCCAGTGCAGCTCGTCGTCGGCCTGCCGTTGCTTCCCTCCGGTGACGAAGGAGACTCCGCCGTGGCGGCCCGCGAGCGAGGGCTCGACCTCGGTCGCCGGCTCCAGCTCCCGGTCGCCTTCGTCGACGAGGCCTACTCGACGGTCACGGCGCAAGAGCGCATCGACGCCGGGGCCCGCGGCGAGCTCGACGCGCTCGCGGCGGCGGTCATCGTCGAGGACTACCTGGCCGACCAGGGACGGGTGAGCCCGTGACCCTGCGACGCGTGCTCGCCTTCCTCGCCTGCTGCGTGATCCCCGTGGCAGCGGTGCTCGGCGGGCTGCAGGCCCGGAGTGCCTGGACGAGCTGGCTGACCACGCCCGGGCCGTCGGTCGGCGAGTGGCCGCGGACCTTCGAGGTCACGCCGGGCACCGGTGCTCTCGGCGTCGCCAGGCTCCTCCAGCGGGAGGGGCTCTGCGACGAGCCCCGCCTCTTCGCCCTGGCGCTGGAGCTCCAGGGCTGGACCGGTGGGCTCCACGCCGGCGAGTACGAGGTCGAGGAGCCGCGCTCGCCGCTGGAGCTCGGTCGCCTGCTGAGCTCGGGCAAGGTGCGGCTCTACCCGATCACCATCCCCGAGGGGCTCGACCTCGAGGAGATGCGCCTGCTCCTGAGCGAGGACGGTCGATGGACCGAGGACGAGCTGACCCGAGTCTTCGCCGACCCGGAGCCCATCCTCGACCTCGACCCGAAGGCTGACGACCTCGAGGGCTATCTCTTTCCCGACACCTACCACCTGTCCCGCGGAGCCAGCGCCGAGGAGCTCCGTGACACGATGCTCGCTCGCTTCCGCGAGGTGGCGGCCGAGCTCGGCCTGCCCGACGCGCTCGCAGAGCGGGGGCTGGACCTGCGCGAGCTGGTGACCCTGGCGTCCTTGGTGGAGGAGGAGACCGCCCTCCCACAGGAGCGACGCTTGGTGGCCTCGGTGTTCGACAACCGGCTCCGACGCGGGATGAAGATGGAGTGCGACCCCACCGTGATCGTCGCGCTCAAGCGAGACGGTCGCTGGCACGGCGGCTCCATCACGCGGAGCGACCTGCGCTACGAGGGGGCGTACAACACCTACGTTCACCCCGGGCTTCCGCCGGGGCCGCTGAGCGCGCCGGGTCAGGCTGCGCTGGCGGCAGCGCTGGATCCCGCGGACTCGAAGCTGATCTTCTTCGTGGCCACGGGCGACGGCGGTCATCGCTTCGCCGAGACCGAGCGACAGCACCGGCGCAACGTCCGCAAGTGGCGAGAATGGCAGCGGGCCAACGGCCAACGCTGAGCGTCCAGGAGACTCGGGTGGTGTCCGGGAGCTACCATCGGTTCCATGAACGACGCCACCCTGCTGCCCTTCGGAGAGCACCGTCCGGTCCTGGCCGAGGATGTCTACCTCGCGCCGGGAGCGCGGCTCCTCGGTGACGTGACCCTCGGACCGGGGGTGTCCATCTGGTGCAACGCCGTCCTGCGCGCCGACCTGGCGCCCATCGAGATCGGCGCCGGGAGCAACGTGCAGGACAACTGCGTCTTCCACGTCGACATCGACCTGCCCTGTCGCGTGGGCCGTGACGTCGTCGTCGGTCACGGCGCGGTCGTACACGGCTGCGAGGTCGGTGACGGCTGTCTCATCGCGATGAACGCGGTCGTGCTGTCCGGTGCGCGCATCGGAGACGGCTCGGTGGTGGGGGCCGGGGCCGTCGTGCCCGAGGGCCGGGAGATCCCGCCGGGCAAGCTCGTCCTCGGCGCCGGGGCCAAGATCGTGAAGGATCTCCCCGAGGGCTTCGCGGCCAGCATCGCCGAGGGAGCCGCGCGCTATCGAGAGCTCGCGGCGCAGTACCGCCGCGAGGCCGAGCAGGGAGGCGCCGCGTGAGCGGGCATCCCTCCGACTCCGACCGCGGAGCCCCCTGGTCGCTGGCGCTGCACGAGGAGCTCACGCGACGTCTGGCCGGTGGTGAACGGCTGGCCATCGCGACGGTCATCGAGGCGCGGGGCTCCGGGCCCCGTGAGGTCGGCACGAAGATGCTGGTCGACGTCGAGGGGCGACCCTCGTTCTCCATCGGCGGGGGCCCACTGGAGGCATCGGTGATCGCGGCCTGCCGTGAGGCTCTCGCCGAGGGGCGGCCTCGACGCCTGCGTCTCGACCTCACCGAGGAAGGCGAGCGCAGCGTCGGCATGACCTGCGGTGGCACGGTCGAGGTGCTCATCGAGGTCGCCGCCCCCCCACGTCGGATGGTGGTGTTCGGAGCAGGGCACGTCGGTCGTGCCCTGGCGCAGGTGGCGGCGAACACCGGCTTCGCCGTCGAGGTCGTCGACGATCGGCCCGAGTGGCTCGACGCCCAGGCCTTCCCGGCGGGCGTGACGCTGAATCGCAACCGCCTGGCTCACGACGTCGAGCTGCCCGAGCTGGCCGACGACGACTGCGTCGTGGTCATGACCCGCTGTCACGCCACCGACCTTGAGATCCTCTCGGCTCTCCAACCTCGACGCTTCGCCTACCTCGGCCTCATCGGCAGTCGGCGGAAGGTGATCACCGCGATGGGCCGTCTCCGCGAGCGTGAGGTCGAGGCCGACTGGCTCGCGAGCATCCACGGGCCGATCGGCCTCGACATCGGCGCGGAGACCCCGGCGGAGATCGCCGTCTCGATCCTCGCCGAGGTGCTCGCCGTCCTGCGCGGGCGCAGCGCTCCCGGTCCGCTGTCCATCACCGACCGAGAGGCGGGGGAGGGAGCATGAACGGCTCGTCCGATCTCGAGCGTCGGCTCCGCGAGCTGCAGCTCCTTCACGAGACCTCCGTCCGGCTCACCTCGCTGCGCGACGTGGGCTCGCTGCTGTCCGAGATCGTCGAGCAGCTCCGGCGCGTCCTCGACGTCGAGATCGTGTCGGTCATGTTGCTCGACCCGGAGGAGAACGTCCTGCGCATCGCCGCAGCCTCGGGGCTCGCGGACGAGATCGTCGCCAACGCTCGCGTGGCGGTGGGTGACGGCATCTCCGGTTGGGTCGCTGCCCAGGGCCGACCGGTGCTCATCGAGGACATGTCGAAGGACCCGCACTTCGGGCCGTCGCCCTTCTCGGAGCAGTACACGACCTCGTCCTTGCTTTGCGTCCCGCTGCGCATTGCCGACAAGGTCCTCGGCGTCATCAACGTCAACAACAAGCCGAGCCGTCAGCCACTCGATGAGCAGGACCTCGCGCTCGTCACCACCTTCTCGGCCCAGGCCGTGCTCGCCCTCGAGAACTCGAGGCTCTACTCCAACCTCGAGGCCGAGGTCGAGCGGGTCACCGCCGAGCTCAAGGAAGCCAACGTCGAGCTGCGGGAGATCCAGGAGTTCAACGAGAGCATCCTCAGCCACATGAGCTCGGGGCTCGTCGCCCTCGACCTCGACGGCCGCATCACGATGATCAACCGCGCGGCCCAGACACTCATGGCGGTCAGTGAGGAGGAGATGCTCGATCAACCGCTGGCCACGCTCTTCGGTGAGGAAGTGGCTCCCATCATCTCCGGTGCACCGGAGGACGAGGGCGAGCGGCGCGAGGCGTTGGTCAAGGCTCACGACGACCGCGAGCTGCGACTCGGCTTCTCGGTCTCGCCCTTGCGCGACGCCGACGAGGCGGAGATCGGGTTGGTCGTCCTCTTCCGCGACCTCACGCGGCTCAAGCAGATGGAGACGGAGCTCGTCCGGATGGACCGGCTCGCGAGCCTCGGCATCCTCGGGGCGGGGCTCGCTCACGAGATTCGCAATCCGCTGGCCGCGATCCGCTTCAACCTCGGCTTCCTTCGCGAGATCCAGGGCTCCAGCACCGAGCTCGAGGTCATCGTCAAGAACGTCAACCGGCTGGAAGAGCTGGTCAAGGAGCTGCTCCGCTTCGCGCGTCCGCAGCCACCTTCCTTCCACCCCGGCGACCTCAACCGCTGCGTCATCACGGTCGCCGCCCTTCTCGACAAGCAGGCGGCTGCGTCTGGGATCGAGATCGAGGTCGACGCCGACGAGGAGCTGCCCCGGGCCCGCATCGATGCGCCTCAGGTCGAGCAGGCCGTGCTCAACGTCGCCCTCAACGGCATCCAGGCCATGAAGGACCAGGGAGGACGCCTCGTCCTCTGCACGCGACGCTCCGCGAAGGGCACCCATCTCGAGATCGTCATCGCGGACGAGGGCCCGGGACTCTCCGCGGAGGCAGCCGCCAACGTCTTCGACCCCTTCTACAGCACGAAGGAGGAGGGGACCGGTCTCGGCTTGGCGGTGACCCATCGGATCGTCCAGGATCACGAGGGCTACATCGAGGTGCGCCCGGAAGGGGAGACCTCGGGGGCGACCTTCGCCCTCGGCTTTCCGGTGGCCGAGGGGTAGCCTTCGGCGCGCACCCAGCGCCCGACGAGACGGAGAGAACGACACGGCATGGCGAAGATCCTGGTCGCAGACGACGAGCCGGACCTGCGGGATGCGCTGAGACGCGTCTGCGAGGGCGATGGTCACGAGGTGTTGGTGGCCGCGGACGGTCGCGCTGCCGTCGACGCCGCGCGGTCGGCGCGCCCCGACCTCATCGTCCTCGACAACCGCATGCCGATCATGTCGGGCCTCGACGCGCTGGCCGAGATCCGCGACTTCGATCCGGTCGTGACGGTCGTGCTCTTCACCGCCTACGACGACGCCGCCGACGTGCGGCGCGCGGTCCTCGAGCTGCGGGCCTTCGACTACCTGATCAAGGGCAGCGGCGTGGAGGGCGTCAGGCAGACGATCCGAGACGCCCTGCGCAGCCGCGGCTTCTCGCCCGGCTCGGCCCCGGTCGAGGAGGAGCCGGAGCAGGATGTCGGCTTCCAGCAGATGGTCGGGCTCAGCCGGCCGATGCAGACGATCTACGAGCTCATCCGCAAGGTGGCTCACAGCGACGTGACCGTGCTGATCCAGGGCGAGTCCGGCACGGGCAAGGAGCTGGTCGCCAGCGCGATCCACGACACCAGCCGCCGTCGGGATCAAGCCTACGTCACGGTCGACTGCGGGACCCTCCCCGACACGCTCACCGAGAGCGAGATCTTCGGTCACGAGGCCGGCGCCTTCACCGACGCGCGCAAGAGCCGACCCGGCAAGCTCGAGCTCGCCGACGGGGGCTCGCTCTTCCTCGACGAGATCGGCAACCTGTCCCACGGTGCTCAGGCCAAGCTCCTCCGCGTGCTGGAGGACAAGCGGGTCACCCGCCTCGGCGGTCAGGACGTCAAGGTCGTCGACGTCCGCGTGGTGGCGGCGACCAATCTCGACCTCGCGAGGGCCTCGGCCGACAAGACCTTCCGCGAGGACCTCTACTACCGCCTCAACGTCTTCAAGTTCGAGCTCCCGCCCCTGCGCGATCGCAAGGAAGACCTGCCGCTCCTGGCCACCCACTTCACGCGACGCTTCGTGGAGGAGCAAGGTCGGGCTCCGCTCGAGCTGACGCCGTCCGCTCTCGACGCGATGCAAGAGCACGACTGGCCGGGCAACGTGCGCGAGCTCCGCAATGTCATGGAGCGCGCGGTGCTGCTGGCCGGCGACGAGATCCGGCCCGAGCACCTCTCTCCCGAGATGACCGGCGCCGCCGGCGTCGCGCCGACCCGGAGCGCACCGGACCCGTCGACGGGAACCGCCGAGCCTGCCTCGACCGGTCCGAGCGTGTCGTCCGAGGGGACCGAGGCCGGGGCGATGGTGCCGGAGGGCTCGCTGGTGCTCCCCCCGGTCGACCTCGACGCCGTCAGCCTGAAGGAGGCCAAGCGCCTGGCCGGCGACCAGGTCGAGCGGGCCTACCTCCTCGCTGCCCTGCGTCGGACCGGCTGGAACAAGTCGAAGGCCGCCCAGGTCCTCGGACTGAACTACAAGACGCTTCGTGAGAAAATCCGGGACCTCGACCTGGACCGCCTCCGCTACCAGGACTGAGTCGAAAAATCACGAGGCGGACGCCGAGACGGCGTCCATGATCCGAAATTCTCTCAAGAGGCCGACGGCGCAGGCCGATGCCCCGACGAGCCTCCGTCCGTCCGCTCCGTCCCAGCCCCAGGGCACCCGCTCGCTCCGGGAGAGCTTTGGGGCTAGGCTCTTGGACTACGAACCACCCATGGGAGCACCGTGACCAGCCGCCAGACCCCGCCCCCCGAGGCGCGTCGCTTCGCCACCATCGAGAAGACGGAGCTTCCGGAGCCCAAGCGCGGCTCCATGATGCCCTGGGTCCTGGCGATCCTGGTGTTCACCGCGGTCGTGCCGACCATCCTGGTCGGCTACGAGATCGCCAGCGACGTCCAGCTCGACCTGGACTCGAATCAGAAGGAGCTCCAGCTCGAGCGGGGCACCCGTCTCGGTGAGGACATCGGCTCGCTCCTGCACCGGCAGTTCGAGCGGATGCGGACGTACTCCGACGGCATCTCGTCTCTCATCGCCGCTTCCTCCAGCGAGCTCGGAGCCGAGGCTGGCGGCGAGCAGCGTCAACGGGCCGTCGCGCGGCTCCGTGGCCTGCTCGAGCGCTACAACGCGGCCGAGCAGCACGTGGGAGGACGGGGCCGGACCGACCGTCTGGTGCACCTGAGCCTGTCGGTGCCCGGGCTCGACACCATCGAGCCGCCGTCGCCGCGCTTCGACCGGTCGCTGGCCGGCGAGGCCCTCTCTCAGTCGCTCAAGCACGCCAAGAGCAAGGGCCGTGAGGGGGTCGAGAGTCTCTCCGGGCGCATCCCGTACGGTAGTCAGAGCGGGCTGGCGGTGTTCGCCGTGCCGGTGTTCGTCCAGGGACGCGCCAGCGCTGCTCCTTGGGGCGTGCTGGCGGCGGTGGTCTCGCTCGAGGAGGTCCAGACCCTCGTCGAGACGGCCGGCGGCTCGCTCGGCTACGAGGTCTTCGTCACCGATGGTGCCGGCGAGCTCGTCGCCCATGGCCAGCGCAGCAAGATGGCGCACGCGGCCGAGGTGCTCGGCTCGGCGCTGGTCGAGGACTTCAGCCAGGGGGGCTTCGCCGCGAAGTCCATGGACTTCGAGCGCATGGTGGCCGGACGCGAGGAGCGCATCATCGGCACGTCGGTGCCGGTGGTGGTGGACAACGAGAACTGGGGAGTCTTCCTCCAGGTCGACCGCCGGCTCGGCTGGTCCCAGGTCTTCCAGCTCCGACGCACGGCGCTGCGCAGCGGCCTGGTCGCGCTGGCCTGTGCCGTGGCCATCGGCATCGTGTTCTCGCTCTGGATCACCAAGCCGATCCAGGCCCTGTCCGAGTCCACCCGTCAGGTTGCCAGCGGGCAGTACGGACAGCTCGTCGACGTCGGCCGCAAGAACGAGATCGGGCAGCTCGCCGACAACTTCAACGTCATGTCCCTCGCCGTCGCCAACACCATCGAGGGGCTCCAGCGGCAGCGCGAGATCAACGAGGAGCTGTTCCTCTCGACCATCCGCAGCCTGGCCGCCGCCATCGACGCGCGCGATCCCTACACCCGCGGTCACAGCGATCGCGTCAGCCGCTACGCGCGGATCATCGCCGACCAGATGGAGCTCGGTCTCTCGGCGGTGACTCAGGTGGAGGTCGGAGCGCTGCTCCACGACGTCGGCAAGATCGGCATCGAGGACCGCATCCTCCGCAAGCCCTCGGCCCTCACTCCCGAGGAGTTCGAGATCATGAAGACCCACCCGGAGAAGGGTGGCGACATCATGGCGCCCATCGCGGTCATGCGCGACGTCACCGACATCATCGTGCATCACCACGAGCGTTGGGACGGCTCCGGCTATCCCTCGGGCCTGGCGGGTGAGGACATCCCGCTCGGTGCTCGCATCGTCAACGTGGCAGACACCTTCGATGCCATGACGACCAACCGCCCGTATCAACGGGCGATGACCTTCGAAGTGGCAGCCGCGAAGATCCGCGACTTCGCGGGCAAGGCTGCCGATCCCATGGTGGTGGACGCCTTCACGGAGGCGATGGAGGCGGGACTGTTCGACTTCTCGGGTCAGTCCTCGCAGGTCGGTTGACCGGCTCCGACGGGATCGGCGCGCTCGCGTCCGGCGACGAGCTGTGTGACCGGTTCCGGCACCTGATGGAGGTGCGCTCCGGGCTGGTCATGGACGACCGTCGTCTCGATGGCTTGCTCGACGCGGTCAACGCCGTCAGCCGCGAGCAGGGGCTCGCGCCCGAGAGCTTGCTCCACGCCTGTCGCAACGAGCGAGGTGACGCCTTCGAGTCCTTGGTCTCGCGGCTCACGGTCAGCGAGACCTACTTCTTCCGGAACCGTCCACACTTCCAGGCTCTCACGGAGGTCGTCCTCCCCGAGATCTTCCAGGCCAACGAAGAGCACCGGCGGATTCGGTTGTGGAGCGCGGGCTGCTCGACCGGCGAGGAGGTCTACAGCCTGGCGATGGTGCTGCACGACACGGCGACCCGCCTCAACCAAGACCTCGAGCGCTGGGACGTCTCCATCGTCGGCAGCGACATCAACCGCAACGCGCTGGAGCGAGCCCGAGCCGGCGAGTACGGCCGCTATAGCTTCCGGGGCGTCACCGAGGACGAGATCCAGCGGCACTTCGACCGCGTCGGTGACGACTTCCGGGTGGCCGAGCGTTACCGCAAGCTGGTCGACTTCTTGCCCTTCAACCTCAAGCTCGACCCGCTGCCCGACATCACCCGCGGCTTGCGCGAGCTCGATCTCATCCTCTGCCGCAACGTCACCATCTACTTCGCGCCGGAGACGACCCAGGACCTGGCCTCGTCCTTCCACGCGTCGCTGCGACCGGGCGGCTATCTCCTGGTGGGGCACAGCGAGCATTCCCTCGAGACCTACCGCTCCTTCGAGACCCATGCCCTGCCCGACGCCATCCTCTATCGGCGGGGTCTCACGACGAAGAAGCCGCCGCCGCGGGAGCCCGAGAAGCCGCTCTTCGGGGTGAACCTGAAGACCCCCGTCTTCCCCAAGCTCGACCTCAAGCGGCCGCCCCTCTTCAAGGACCTGCCGGCCGCGCCCAGCCGGCGCTCGGCCACCGAGAGCCCCCGCCCCGACCGACCCAGCCTGGCGGCGGCCCGGCAGGCTCTGGCCGATGGGGATCCGGATCGCGCCTCGGCCCTCGCCGTGACCGTGCTCGAGCAGCGGGGGTCGGATCCGGACGCCTGCCTGTTCATGGGTGAGCTGGCGGCGGATCGGGGGCACTCCCGCGAGGCCTCGATCTGGCTCCAAAGGGCCGTCGACCTCCGTCCCCTCGACCTGGCGGCCCACTACGTCCTGTCCCTGCTGGCCGTCGAGCAGCGGGAGCTGCCGGTCGCCCTCGAGCGACTCGAGCGGGCGCTCTACATCGACGGCGACTTCGTCATGGGCCACTACCTGGCCGCCCGACTCCACCGGGAGCTCGGCCAGCCGGCCGAGCGCCAGCGCAGCCTGAGGACCCTCCGGCGACTTCTGTCGGTCATGGAGGTCCAGGCTGAGGTACCGTTCTCGGACGGTCTGACGGTGGCCGATTTCCAAAAACTCGTGGACCGTGAGGACTAGTGCGTTGATCCGGGTGCTCGTTGCCGACGACTCCAGCATCGTTCGAGACATTCTCGAGCGGGTGCTGTCGCGCATCGACGACATTCAGGTGGTGGGGATGGCGACCAACGGCAAGGAGGCCGTGGCGCTGACCAAGGACCTCGAGCCGGATGTCGTCCTGATGGACGTGCGGATGCCGGTCATGGACGGCATCGAGGCCACCGCCTCTCTCATGGAGGACCGTCCGACCCCCGTCCTCATCCTCTCCTCGGCCATCAACGAGGACGCCAACGTGGCGTTCGAGGCGATCCAGGCCGGCGCCATCGACGTGGTCGCCAAGCCCACGGGGATGCTCTCGGCCGACTACGCCGGCAACGAGCTCGACCTCGTCCGTCGGATCCGCCTGGTCTCCACGGTCCCGGCCATCCGGCGGAGGAAGAAGACCCGCGAGCAGGCGGAGCCTGCGCCCGCGTCGAAGGTGGTCGTCGGGCGGTCCCGAGCCATCGCCATCGGCGCCTCGACCGGAGGGCCCCCGGCCCTCGCTTCGGTCATCAACGGCTTCCCGGCGGGCTTCGACGTGCCGGTCCTGGCGGTCCAGCACATCTCGACCGGGTTCCTCCAGGGCTTCGTCGAGTGGCTCGACTCGACCGTGCCTCTCTCCGTACGCGTGGCCGAGCAGGGCGAGCGTCTCGAGGCCGGAGTCGTCTACTTCGCCCCCGAGGACTGGCACCTCGGGCTTTCGGAAGAGGCCCGCATCACCCTGACCCGGAAGCCGCAGGTGGAGGGGCATCGCCCCTCCGTGGACGTCCTGTTCGAGAGCGTGGCAGAGGCCCTCGGGCCGCGCAGCGTCGGCGTGCTGCTGACGGGCATGGGTCGCGACGGTGCGGATGGTCTCCAGGCCATGAAGACGGCCGGGGCGACGACGCTCTGCCAGGACGAGGAGAGCTCGGTGGTCTTCGGGATGCCGGCGGCGGCCATCGAGCTGGGCGCGGCCAGCAAGGTGCTGCCCCTGGAGGACATCTCGAGCGCCATCGTCGAGGCACTCGGTCGGAGCGACAGTTAGCTGCTGCCTGCCTCCATCAGGCAGGCGAGCTCTTCCCTTCGTTCGAAGTAGTGGACCGAGGAGGCGCTCGCGCCCGAGGCGAGGAGCAAGCGCGCCAGCTCCAGCCGTCCACTGCCGACCGCGCAGTGCACCGGTTGCCACAGGTTGCTGACGTAGAGCGAGCCCGACATCGCGGCGTCGAGGTCCGCGCCGCTGGCCAGCAGCAGGTCGACGATCTCGCGATCCCAGGGTCTCGTCGGCGGGTGATCGACCCCACCCTGGTACCCACACCCCGCAGCGACGTGCAGGGCCGTCCGACCGGAGTGGTCGGCCAGGTCGACGCGAGCTCCATGCGAGAGGAGGAAGACCACCATCTCGAGATCGCGGGCCGACACCGCCAGGTGCAGCGCAGTCTGTCCCCACCGATCGGGGAGGTCGACATCGAGCCCTTGGTCGAGCAGCCATCGGGCCAGGTCGAGCCGGCGGTGGTGGTAGGCGAGGTGAAGCAGGCCCTGGCTCCCCAGGAAGTGCGTGTTGGTCTCGGTCAACCACTCGAGGGCACCGGGGTCGCCGAGCGCTCGCTGCGTGAACGGATCGACGTGGGCGCCGGCCTCGATGAGCCGTCGCGCGAGTCCGTCTCGCCGATACAGCACCGCGAGCTGTAGGGCCGTGGCCCCGTGGGACGTCTCCGCGTCGATGGAGGCACCGTGGTCCAGGAGCAGGTCGACGAGCTCACTCGAGTCCAGGTCGATCGCCCGGTGCAGGGGCTGTCGTGGGAAGTACTGGGTCAACTCGAGCTGCGGGGAGGCGCCAGCCTCCAGCAGGACGCGGGCGACGTTCATCGCCCGGACCTCGACGGCCCTGAGCAGCGGAGTGCTCCCCCACCACGTGGCCTGATTGGGATCGAAACCTCGACCGAGGAGGAGCTCCATCATCGCGACGTCGTCGGTGTCGAGGGCCGGGTTGATGTCCATGGAGCCGAGCGTCGCTCCCGCGTCGAGCAAGACCTCGGTCAGCGCCAGGCTTCCGCGCCGGATGGCTCGCGGCAACACGCGATTGCCGTTCCACCCTCCGTCGGGATCCGCACCCACGGCGAGCAGTACTCGCACGCGCGCGACGTCACCACTCCGCTGCGCTGCCCGAAACGCCACCTCGAACTCCGCCTCGAGAGTTCGAGGCTGAGCCTCGAGGAAGGGAGCGCCGAGCGCGACCGGGGCGAGGAGGCCGGTGAGGGCGAGCAGCCAGGTGGGGGAGAGATGTCGGTGACGCGTGCTCATGAAGAGACGGTACGGCCCGCGACGCCGGTGGGCCCGTGTCCCGCCCAGTCGTAACCTCGTCTTTACGTTCCGGGCCGAGTGGCCCTCAGGTCGTGACCTTCTTCTTGCGCTTCGGCCGGTCGGCCATCTTGAGGAAGCGCTTGCGCAGCCGGAGAGAGCTGGGGCTCACCTCGACGAGCTCGTCGTTCTTGATCCAGGCCAGGGCCGGCTCCAGCTCGATCCCGTGGGAGGCCGACAACGTGGTCGTGGCGTCCTTGGTCGAGCTGCGCATGTTGGTGAGCTTCTTCTCCTTGGTGATGTTGACGTCGAGGTCGTCCTCGCGGGCGTTCTCGCCGACGATCATCCCCTCGTAGACCTCGTCACCCGGACGGACGAAGAGCTTGCCGCGTTCTTGCAACGCCTCGATGGCGTAAGTGGTGGCCTTGCCCGGCCGATCGGCGACCAGGGCTCCGCTCTTGCGCTGGGGGATGTCGCCGGCCCAGGGTCGATGGCCCGCATAGAGACGGTTCAAGATCCCCTCGCCCCGGGTCGCGGTGAGGAACTCGTCGCGATAGCCGATGAGCCCGCGGGACGGGATCTCGAACTCGAGGCGCGTGCGACCGCTGCCGGCTCCGGTCATCCCGATGAGCTGACCCTTGCGGGGACCCAGGCCGCCGGTGACCGTGCCGACGAGATCCTCGGGGACGTCGATGAGCACGGTCTCGAAGGGTTCGAGCAGCTTGCCGTTCTCGTCTTCCTTGGTCAGCACCTCCGGGCGACCGATGCAGAGCTCGTAGCCCTCGCGACGCATGCGTTCGATCAGGATGCCGAGGTGGAGCTCGCCACGACCGGAGACCGAGAAGGCGTCGGCGGTCTCGGTGGCCTCGACGCGGAGCGAGACGTCCTTGAGCAGCTCGTTCTCCAGGCGGGCCTTGAGCTCGCGTGAGGTCACGCGGCTGTCGTCGCGGCCGGAAAACGGGGAGTCGTTGACCCGGAACAACGCCGCGATGGTGGGCTCGTCGACGTGGAGCCGCGGCAGCTCCTGGGGGTCGTCGGGGGAGGCGAG
The DNA here is from genome assembly GCA_039029535.1 of Acidobacteriota bacterium. Classification (GTDB taxonomy): domain Bacteria; phylum Acidobacteriota; class JBCCFW01; order JBCCFW01; family JBCCFW01; genus JBCCFW01. Next base: position 11,832 of record JBCCFW010000083.1, on the reverse strand, counting down.
GGTGTCGCCGATCTCGACCTCGTCGAAACCGGTCACGATGACGATGTCGCCGGCCGAGGCCTCCTCGATCGAGGTGCGCTTGAGGGCCGAGTAGCGCTGGAGGGCCGCGATGCGAACGGGGCCGGTCTGACCCTCGCGTCCGAGGCGGACGATGGGATCGCCGACGGCGAGGCGGCCGGAGCGCACGCGTCCGACCGAGAGCCGGCCGAGGTACTCGCAGTGGTCCAGGCTCGTGACGTGGAACTGCAAGGGCCCGGCGGGGTCGTCCTCGGGAGCGGGGAAGTGCTCGAGGAGGGTGTCGAGCAGGGGCGCCAGGTCGCTGTCCTCACCGTCGGGCGAGGTCCGGCAAAGTCCCTTGCGAGCGTCGGTGAAGAAGACGGGGAACTCGAGCGCGTCGTCCTCGGCGCCCAGGTCGATGAAGAGGTCGTAGACCTCGTCGAGGACCTCGGCGGCGCGCGCGTCCTTGCGGTCGATCTTGTTGATGACCAGCACGCAGGGCAGCCTGCGGGCCAACGCCTTCGAGAGCACGAAGCGGGTCTGCGGCAGCACGCCCTCGGCGGCGTCGACCAGGAGCAGGATGCCGTCGATGAGGGAGAGGGAGCGCTCGACCTCGCCGCCGAAGTCCGCGTGACCGGGGGTGTCGACCAGGTTGATCCGGTGGTCGCGGTGCTCGATCGCGGTGGCCTTGGCGAGGATGGTGATGCCTCGCTCGCGCTCGAGATCCATGTTGTCCATCGCCCGCTCGGCCACGGCCTGCTTGGCGTGGAAGGCGCCGGAGACCCGGAGGAGGGCGTCGACCAGGGTGGTCTTGCCGTGGTCGACGTGGGCGACGATGGCGGCGTTGCGCAGGGGCTGCGTCACGGAGCTGACTCGCGGGCGCCGAGCCCCGGACACGACGGGAGGGGCTCGGGCGGGACGGCGCCGCTGGGGTCCCGGGAGCCGGGAGAAGCCTCAGGGCGGGCTCGTGGAGATCACGAGCCCGCGGATGATACGGCCTTCTGTCCTCAGCGCGAAGCGGTCTCGACCACCGGGCTGGCCATCGCGCTGGAGGCGTCGGCCTGGGCGGTGGCGCCGAAGCTCTCGACGCAGCGGAGTCGGCTGGCGAAGTCCGCGGCCTTCTCGAACTTCGAGAGGCGCAAGGGGCGGACCTCCTTGCCGGCGCTGTCGATGAACACGATCGTCGGCAGGCCGACGATCTGGTAGTTCTTGTACAGCTCCTGGACCAGCGGGTCCTTGTCGTCGGTGAGGTCGGCCTGAAGGAGCTCGAAGCCCTCGAACGCCTCCTGGACCTCGGGGGCCGGGAAGGTCACGTGCTCGATCTCCTTGCAGACCGTGCACCACTCGGCCATGAAGTCGATGACCACCGGCTTGCCCGATGCCGTCGCCGCTGCGAGCGCCTCGTGGGAGTAGGGCGTGAACGCGCGACCGTGGTCGGGACCCTGGAACGAGCTCCAGCCGAAGTAGCCGACGCCCGCGAGGGCGAGGACGCCGAGGGCCTTCAGGGGAGCAGCCAGCTTCGGCGCACCGCGCGAGGCGATGGGCAGGAAGCAGAACACGGCGAAGGCGACACCCAACGCGACCATCAGGAGGACGAAGACCGTCGACGGCAGGATGGGGCGGAGGAACCAGAGCGCCACGCCGATGATGAGGAAGCCGAAGACCTTCTTGACGTTCTCCATCCACTCGCCCGGCTGGAAGCTGGCCACGCCGAGGCCGACGAGGAAGAACGGCGTGCCGAGACCGAGGGCGAGCACGAAGAACAGGCTGCCGCCAGTGAGGGCGGCCTGCGCCTTGGGGAGCTCGGCGCCCAGCTTGGCGACGTAGGTCAGGAGGGTCACGACGAAGGGCCCCACGCAGGGGGCTGCGATGATGCCCATCGCGCCGCCCATGATCGCCGCGCCCAGCGGACCGGAGCGAGCGCCACCCATCTTCCCGGTGAGGAAGGAGGGCAGCGTGAGGTTCCAGAGCCCGAACATCGAGGTGGCCAGCGCGATGAGCACGGCCGCCATCCCCGCTATGACCCAGGGATTCTGGAGCGCTGCGCCGAAGAGCCCTCCGGAGAGAGCGGCCACCGTGCCGAGCGTCGCGTAGACCAGGGCCAGGCCGAGGACGTAGGCGATCGCCAGGTGGATGGGCTTGCCGCCGGCCTTGCTCTGGCCCGAGAAGAAGCCGATGGTCACCGGCACCAGCGGCAGCACGCAGGGCGTCGCGCAGAGCGCGAGACCACCGCCGAAGCAGGCGAGATAGAGCAGGAACAGGCCGTGCTTCCAGCCGGTCTCGGAGGTGAGCGACTCACACTCGGCCGGCACCGAGCCACCGTCGGGGCCAGAGCCGCCACCGTTCTTGACGACTTGCGTGGGCTTGTCGCCGCCGTGGTGTCCCTTCTGGTTCTCGCTGCCGTCGGTGGCGAACTTCGCCTCGTTGATGAGCTCGGGCTCTTCGTCGGCACCGACGACGCGCACGGTGACGGCGACGTCATCTTTCTGCGGCGCGTAGCAGACGGTGTTCGTGCAGCCCTGGGCGGCGAACTTGCCCTTGAGACGCAGCGCACCGGGCTTGGCGCTCTTGGCGACCTCACCCTCGACGAAGGCGCGGACCGTGCCTTCGTACACGGCGATCTTCTCGCCGGAGGTGAACTCGAAAGCCATCATCTTGGCCTTGGGCCAGCGGATGTCACCGAGGGTGAGCCCGGCGGGCAAGTCGGCCCAGTCGAGTGAGGTCGGGTACTGGTAGTCGGCGGTGGGGGTGTCGCTGTTGATGTGGACGGTGTGATGAATGGTCATCTGCACCGCGAGCTTCACCTTGTCGCCGGGACGGTAGACGTCCTGGTTCAGGTAGGTGTCGATCTCTACGTAGTCGGGGACGCCGCCACCGAGGCCGAAGGAGTCGAAGCCGGAGTCACCGCCGAAGCCGGGCTCGTCGTCGGAGAGCTGGGCAACGGCCGAGCCGGCCAGGAGCGTCAGGGAGAGGAAGCAGGTGAGGAGGCGGGAGTGCATCATCATCGTTTCTCGAACTTCGACTCGTTGACGGACGAAGTGGGCTCGTCGGCGGGAACCAAGCGGACGGTGGCCTTGAACGGCACGGTCTCGGGTCGGTAGCAGCGGCGGTCGTCGCAGGCCTGCGCCCGGAGCTCGCCGCGGAGCTTGAGCGGACCCTCGGGCAGGCCCTCGGCGATCGAGAGATCGGCGTGGGCGAGGATGCGTCGCTCGTACACCGGGATCTTGCGACCGCTGGTGAAGGGGAAGGCCTTCTTCTCGGGCTTCGGCCAGCTCAGCTCGCCGAGCGTGAGGCCTTCGGGGACGTCGGTCCACTTGATGGACGTCGGGATGACGCCATCGTCCTTGGCGACCGGACCGTTCACGTGGAGCGGATGCTCGATCTTGAGTTGCACCGCGACCCGGCCGTGGTCACCAGCGTGGTAGACGTCCTGGTTCAGGTAAGCCCGAACCCGGAACGGCTCTGCCGGAGGGCCCTCGGCACGCGCGATGGCGGCGAGGCCCAGGAGCAGGAGGGTGACGACGACCGGATGCGGGACTCTCATGCTCTTCAGCTGAAGACCGAACCGAGCTTCTCTTCGAGCTTCGCCTTGCTCGGAGCAGAGCCGGTGATCTGGTCCTTGACCTCACCGCCCTGCACGAAGAGGAGCGTCGGGACGGCCATGACGCCGAACTTGGCGGCGGTGCCCGGGGACTCCTGGATGTCGACCTTGACGATGCTGACCTTGCCGTCGAAGTCGCCGGCGAGCTCGTCCATGATGGGGTCGAGCTGCTTGCAGGGACCGCACCAGGGAGCGCCGAAGTCGACCAGGACCGGCAGCGCCGACTGCATCACGTCGGCCTCGAAATTCGCGTCGTTCGCCTTCTTCACTTCCGCCATCGGCTCTTCTCCTCGGGTGTTCTGACCTGGCAGACCGGCAAGTCTCGCATGGGGTCTCAGGGGTGTCCAGGCAAGCACCGCTCAAGGGCGCGTCGTCACCGAATCGTGACGCTCCCACCCCTTAGACGCCGTTTCAGGGGGTCGTCTTCACCCAGTAACGTCGGACCGGCTTCCCGCTCTCGGTCGAGATGCCGACCTCGTCCAGGACCCCCCGCGCCCCCTCGATGATGGCGGCCGAGGCGGCGTTGTCGTCGTCGCAGGTGACCCGGGCCCTCCACATGCCGCGCTCGGCCATGACCTCGAGGGCGAGACGCAGGAGGGTCCGGCCGTGGCCCTGCCCTCGGCGGCTGGGTCGGATCTCGTAGCCGACGTTGCCGCCCTCGTCGAGGAGCTCCTCCGTGAGCCCGAAGCGGAGGCGCGCGACGCCCAGGACCTCGCCCTCGTCGACCAGGAGGTGGACCTCGTAGGGGACGCGGCCGGCTCCCAGGCCCTCCCCACGGGCGTGGGCCTCGAGCACGGCCAGGTGGCCGTCGAAGTCGGACAGCGCCTCGTCGTAGCGGGTCTCTCCAGCCGCTTGCTGCTCGGCGGCCATCTCGAGGAAGGCCCGTCGCCAGCGTCGGTCCAGACGGACGAGCTCGGGACCGATCACGGAGCGGACCCGACGACATCCCGCGCTGCGTCCACCTCGATGATCCTGAGTCGTGCGACCCGGAGGGCGCCCATCTCGGGGTCGCCGACGCCCACCACGGCGACCCGGCGGCCGACGTGTTGCGAGGGCGAGAGGCTCGCCGCCAGGGTGTCGCCGACGACCAGCGTCCAGCCGCGGTCCTCGGTGTCGAGACGCCAGCCCAGGTGGGTCGGCAGTCCCGGCAGGGTGGGCAGGAGCTCGCGCTCGGCCTGTGTCGGGGCCGCCCGGCGATACAGCTCCATGGCGGGGCAGCGGAGGACGCCCTCGAGCGTCAGGAGCTGGAGGGGGGCGGGCTCTTCTGAGGGCCGGCCATCAGAGCCCTGGAGCTGAGCGACGAGGGCGAAGACGAGGGCCGCGAGCACGGCGCCGACCAGGCCCCGTCGAAGACGGCTGGACCGCGTCGCCGGACGACGGCTCGCGCGTCGCTGCTGCTCGAGCAGCCGTCGGAGGACCCGGGCCTCCAGCTCGGGAGACGGGTTCGTCGGCGGCACGGCCTCGCGGAGGGCGGGCCGGAGGCCGGCGTCGAGCTCGCTCAGGTGAAAGCAGGCGGAGCAGCCGTCGAGGTGGTCCTGCATCCGCGCGCCCGCCGCGTCGTCGAGCTCCCCATCGAGGTAGGCGAGCAGGTCCTCTCGCAGCTCGCGACAGCTCGAGCTGGGCGTCACGGGTGCTCCGGTGGCAGCGCGGGGCGAGAGGCGAGGGCGTCGTCGTCGGGCCAGGCCGCGCTCGGCTCGAGGGCGCGTCCGAGGAGGGCCAGGCGCGCTCGCCGGAGGCAGCGGCCGACCCGCTGCTCATCGGCTCCCAGGCCGATGGCCAGCTCGACGGCCGACAGGCCTTGGAGGACGTGGGCCCGGAGGAGGAAGCGGAGAGACCAGGGCAGCTCGCGGAGTGCCTGTGACCAGGCATCCAGGGGAACCGAGTCGCCGGCGCCGAGGGCGAGCACCGTGCTCTCGTCGAGGCGCTGCTGGGTCTCGTCGTGGCGGGCAGCGAGCCAGGTCTCGGCGCGGTCGAGCAGGTCGAGACGACCCGACGACTGCACCAAGGCGTCGATGCGAGCGGCCCGCTCGAGACGGAGGTCGCCCTCGGGGCCGTGCAGCGCACAGGCCAGGGCAGCCTCGGTGGCCCAGCTCTCGGCCTGGCTCGTGTCCTCGGTGAGTTCGAGGGCGAGCGACCAGAGAGGGGCCAGGGCCGCGATCACCGTCTCGCGGAGATCGCGGCCGGCAGCGGGAGAGGAAGCCGGCTCGGTCACGGCCCGATCATGCGTCTCGGACGGGCTGGCTTCCAGTCGGAGGGGCGTCAGGGGGCTGCTGTCGCGCGAGCTCGACTCTTGAAGAGGTCGTTTCCTCGGAGGAACACGATGCTCCCATCCGGCTGCGCCAGCCCACTCACTTCGAGAACCGCCTCACCGTCGCGTTCGACGGGCCAGGCCAGGGAGGCTGGGAAGGGAAGTGGCTCCGTCAGGCTCAGGGCGATGGGCAGGAAGCCGACGACGTAGCCCTCCGGATACTTGCCGATGGGTTGCTCGGCCACGTAGAAGAGCGCGAGGTCACCGGCATGTCGGCCGTCCGGGAGCTCTCGGTCGGACAGCGACAGGCTGATCTCGGGGACGGTCGAGCCGCCGAGCGCGATGGTCTCGGTCGGAGGAACGGCGCCCCAGACGTCGACGACCCGCCAGGCCGTCCAGCCGTCGAGACCCCAGAGCTCGGCCGGGCCGAGATTCTCGAGGTCGAGGGAGAGACTGCCGGCCGGCACGGTGTACGACTGCGTGCCGCCTCCCCAGGTGAAGGAGTGTCGGATCTCCTCACGAACGTCACAGGCGAGAGTGGCCGTCGCGAAGCCGTCCTCGGTGTCTCGGCGGACGCTGAAGATGCCGAGGACCGAGAGCTCACCCTCGCCGCCGAAGGAGAGACAGCCTCCCCAGTCGTCCCCGATCCGCCCGTTGCAATCGCAGGACGTCATGTCCTGGCCACTGTTGCAGTCGATGTCGTCAGGGCAGTGGAGGCCGTCGCAGGGAGGATCACCTACGCAGGGACGCAGGGCCTCGTCGCCGCCCTCCCTCGGAGTGGGGACGGCGACCGCCGAATGCGGCAGCAGGAGCACGAATAGCAGGGCCAGACCGCGAGCCATCGAGGCCTCCAGAGAGGCGAGGCTAACAGGCGCATGACTCACGAGTCCAGAGCGTGAGCTATTGGACTCGGTAAGTCGTTTAGTCACCGTGGCGACCTCTCCGAGGGCTTATCGGTGGTGGCTGCTGCGGTCTGAAGGCAGCGCTTCGGACCGTGCTCTCATCAGGGGATGACCAGGATCTTAGCCCCCGCCGCCACGCAGCTGATAGCGGGGGGGCTCGGTGAACGCGGGAGCCTCCGACCGCCGACCTGCAACGTGAACAGCGTGTTCCCGTTGCGGGAAGCGAACGGAGGTCGAGTGCGGCCGTGATGCACGGAGCCCCGTCAGGAGTTGTTCTTCATGACGTCCATGAGCTCACGGACTGCGTCGGCCGACTTGCCGAGGGAGGTGGCTTCGACCTCGGTGAGCTCGATCTGGAAGATCTCCTCGAGGCCGTCCGCGCCGAGCTTGCAGGGCACGCCGAGGAAGAGCCCCTCGTGGCCGTACTCGCCGTTGAGATAGGCGGCGCAGGGGAGGATCTTCTTCCGATCGTTGACGATGGCGTCGACCATCTCGACCGTCGAGGCCGACGGCGCGTAGTAGGCCGAGCCGGTCTTGAGCAAGCCGACGATCTCGGCGCCGCCCTGGGCGGTGCGCTGGCAGAGGGCGTCGATGCGGTCCTGGGGGAGGAGGTCGGTCAGGGGCACGCCGGCCACCGTCGAGTAGCGCGGCAGCGGGACCATCGTGTCGCCGTGACCGCCGAGGACGAAGGCGTGCACGTTGTCGACGGAGACCGAGAGCTCCTGGGCGATGAACGTCTCGAAGCGCGCCGAGTCGAGGACGCCGGCCATGCCGAGCACGCGCTCGCGCGGGAAGCCCGAGCGGTCGAGGGCGACCTGGGCCATGGCGTCGAGGGGGTTGGTCACCATGATGATGATGGAATTCGGGCTGCGCTTGGCCGTCTCGTCCACGATGCCGCCGACGATCGCGGCGTTCTTCATGAGGAGGTCGTCACGCGACATCCCCGGCTTGCGGGCCAGGCCGGCGGTGATCACCACGATGTCGGAGTCCGCCGTCTCCTCGTAGCCGTTGCTGCCCTGGATCTGTGCGTCGTAGCCCTCGACCGGACCGCTCTCCAGGAGGTCGAGCGCCTTGCCCTGCGGCATCCCCTCGACGATGTCGACGAGGACGCAGTCGCCGAGCTCCTTCTCGATGATGCGCTGGGCGGTGGTGGCGCCCACGTGGCCGGCGCCGACGACGGTGATCTTGGGTCTCTTGCTCGTGATCATCTCTTGCTCTCTCGAACTGGAAGGAACGAACGGGGATGGTAGGGATGGGCCGGTCGGGACGGGGCCCGACGGATCGACGGATTCAGTCGTTGCTGCCGAGGTTGCCGACGACGGCCTGGGCGAACTCCGAGCACTTGACCAGGGTGGCGCCCGACATCTGTCGCTCGAGGTCGGCGGTCACGCGCTTCTGCCGGAGCGTCTCCTGCAGGGCGTTGGTGACCATCCGGCCGGCCTCATGCCAGCCGAGGTGCTCGAGGAGCATCACGCCGGCGAGGATGAGCGAGCCCGGGTTGGCCTGATCCTGACCGGCGAGCTCGGAGAGCGGCTCGTGGGTCGTCTCGAACAGCGCGACCTCGTCACCGACGTTGGCGCTGCCGCCGAGCCCGCCCACCTGAGCGATGAGCGTGCTGAAGAGCGCGTCGGCGTGGAGGTTCGTCGTGGCGACCACCGAGTGCTCGCCGGGTCGCAGCTGCACCTGCTGGAACAGCGCGTCGATCCGTCGATCCTTGACGACGACCTTGTTGTCGGGACGGTCGCCGTCGTACTTCTCGCGGAGGTCGGCCTCCGAGATCGTGCTGGCCGCGAACTCCTCGCGGGCGAGCTCGAGCCCCCAGTCGCGGAAGGCGCCCTCGGTCATCTTGAGCACGTCGCCGGCGTGGGCGAGGGTCACCGAGGCGCGACCGCGATCGAGGGCGTGCTGGATGGCCCGTCGGACGAGTCGCTTGCTGCCGTAGGCCGAGCTCGGATGGAGGGCGAGCGCGGAGCCCTCGCGGACGTTGGTCTCGAGCGTGTCGTTGAGGTGGTGAACCAGACCCTGGGCTTCGTCGGAGGTGGCCGACCACTCCAGCCCGGCGTGGAGGCACTCGGTGTTCTCGCGGAACAGGACGAGGTCGAGCTTCTCGGGGTGCTTGATCGGGCTGGGCACGCCTTCCAGCCAGCGGATGGGGCGCACGCTCGCGTAGAGGTCGAGGCGCTGACGCAGGGACACGCTCAGACGGCGGATGCTCCCGTCGACCGGGGTCTCCAGGGGGCCCTTGAGGGCGACGCGGTAGTGCCGGATGGCCTCGACGGTCTCGTCGGGCAGCCAGTCCTGGAAGCGGTCGTGGGCCTTGCGCCCGGCGAAGATCTCGAACCAGTGGACCTGGCGCTGGCCGCCGAAGACCTTCTCGACGGCTGCATCGAGGACCGCGCGTGCGGCCGCCCAGATCTCGGGCCCCACGCCATCGCCTTCGAGATACGGGACGATGGGGTCTTCGGGAACGATCTGCCGCCCGTCCTCGACGTCGATGCGTCGACCCGAGGAGGGAGGATCGAGGGTCCTGAATTCCAAGAGACGGTTCCGTCGGCTCGGCGCTGTTGCGGGATGGGATGGCCGGGCCGTGAGGCTGGGAGCGGGACGGCGATCCGACGATCTCGCGTCCGTGGAGTTGACCGCTCTTCCAGCTCGAAGGCGCGAGATGTTGGCACGTCATGGGGGAGGGGGCAAGGCCGAGCACCCAGGCTGGTTGAGAAACGTTCGATGTCGGGTCAGACCGTCCCGACGGCCTCGTCGGGAGCAGCTCCGGGCCACGTGATCCAGGTCGCGGAGAGCCGTCGTCGAGGTTCGGTTCCCGGTGGCCCGTCGAGCTACCATTCGCCCATGACGACGCGACGCCTGGGGGTGGTGCGCTACAGCAACGCCGCCCCGCTCATCGACGGTCTTCCCGAGGACGAGCAGCGCTGGGGCCCCCCGGCCTCCGTGGCGGCCTGGTGGGCGGCCGGTGAGGTCGACGTCGCCCTCCTGCCGGCCGTCGAGCTGGCCCGTCATCCCGGCTCGACGCCGCTCCTCCCCGGCCACGGCGTGGCCGCTCGCGGACGCTGCCGGTCGGTCTTGCTGTTCTCACGTGTCGAGCACCTGTCCGAGCTCCGTCGCGTGCGGCTCGACGGAGATTCGCGTTGTGCCGCAGCCCTCACCCGGGTGCTCCTGGCCCGTCGAGGGCATCCGGAGGTCGTCGTGGCCCCGCCGGTCGACGGCGACCTGTCCGCCCGGCTCGAGGGAGTCGACGCCGCGCTTCTCATCGGGGATCCGGCCCTGCACGCCGACCGCGAGGCGGGGGCCGAGCTCGCCCGCATCGACCTCGCAGCCGAGTGGGCCCGCTGGACCGGCCTGCCCTTCGTCTTCGCCTGCTGGGCGCTGCGACCGGGCCTGAGCGACGACCCTGGCCAGCGTCGGGTGCTCGACGAGGCCGCGGAGCGGGGCCTGGCTCGGCTCGACGCCTTGGCCGAGCAGGAGGCCGTGCGATCGGGCCTGCCGGTGCCGGAGCTGCGGGACTACTTCGACGAGCTGGTCTATCGCCTGGACGAGGACTGTCGCGTCGGGCTCGAGCGCTTCCTGACGGAGGTCCGAGCGCTCGGTCTCGACCGCCACGCGACGGCGACCTGTGAGGTGGCCGGCACGTGAGCGAGAGCGACGAGACCCGCGAGCCCGGCGACCTGACGCACCTCGACGAGCGAGGGCAGGCGCGGATGGTCGACGTCTCCGAGAAGACGCCGACGCGCCGCACGGCGGTGGCGCAGGGACGGGTGCATCTCCCGGCGCCCGCCTTCGCGGCCCTGGCCGAGGACCGCCTCGCCAAGGGCGACGCCCTGGCCATCGCGCGGCTGGCGGGGATTCAGGGGGCGAAGGAGACCTCGCGACTCATCCCGCTCTGCCATCCGCTGCCGCTCGACAAGGTCGGCGTCGACCTCGAGCTCGACGCCGAGAACAGCCGCGTCGTCATCACCGCCACCGCGACGACGACCGCCCGGACGGGCGTGGAGATGGAGGCGCTGACGGCGGTGTCGGTCGCCGCGCTCGCCCTCCACGACACCTGCAAGTCGGCGGCGAAGGGCATCGTCATCGAGGACATCGTCCTCCTCCGGAAGGAGGGGGGGAAGTCCGGGACGTGGACCCGCGAGGACGGCTAGACCTCGCGGGCCGGAGCGGGCTCAGTCGCTGAGGGCGTCGGCCCCGTACTTGGCGAGCACGCGATCGTTCATGTCGCGGACGCGCTGACTGAGGACCTTGGTGAAGGAGCGCCACATCTTGGCGGCCAGCACCGTGTTCCAGTTGAGCAGCACGTCGAGGTCGAGGCGGCTGATCGAGAGCACCGTGGTCGGCTCGACCGCGCTGACCCTGGCCGAGGTGGGGCTGTCGTCGAGCAGGCTCATCTCGCCGACCGCGGCGCCGGCGCCGAGCTCGGCCAGGGTGATCGTGTCACCGCCCGAGGTCTTCTCGACCTTCACCTTGCCCTCGTGGACGAGGAACAGGGCCTCGCCCGGTCGGCCTTCCTCGACGAGGACGGCGCCGGCCTCGACCTCGCGCTGAACCACCACGTTGACCACCTCGGTGAGCTCCTCGTCGGTGAGGGCCGCGAAGAGCTCGGTGTCCTTGAGGGTCGTGAGCATGTCCATGGCTTCCTCCTCCTACTCGAACGACAGCGCGCGCTGGAAGTCGGAGGGACTCGATGCCGCGGCGGTCGCGACGTCGAGAGAGACGACCTCGCTGCGGTACAGGTCCGTGAGGTGTTGGTCGAAGGTCTGCATGCCGTACTGGTCGCGACCGGCCTCGATGGCGTCGCGGATGAGGCTCGTCTTCTCGGGGTTCTCGATGTAGTCCTTGATGGTCGAGGTCGAGCGCATGATCTCGACCGCCGGCACGCGGCCTCCCGCGAGGGTGGGCAAGAGACGCTGGGAGATGACCGCCTGCAGGTTCGCGGCGAGCTGGTAGCGGACCTGGCCCTGCTGGTCGGGCGGGAAGCTGTCGATGACGCGGTTGACGGTCTTGGTCGCGTCGACCGTGTGCAAGGTCGAGAACACGAGGTGACCGGTCTCGGCCGCCTTGATGGCGGTGGTGAT
>JBCCFW010000082.1:0-32662 GCA_039029535.1 Acidobacteriota bacterium | reverse complement strand
TCGCCGCGGCCTCCTCAGGGGTCACCGACCGACTCGTCAGTCACCAGCGCTCAGGATGGTGACGTCGGCGGTGCAGGTGGTGCCCGAGACGTCCGTCGCGTTGGTCGTGACGTCACAAGCGGTCACCATGAAGTCGCTCATCATCGGCCTCGTGGTCTGCCATTCGAAGTCGAACTGCACCAGGCCACCCGGCTGGTGGATGGCGAAGCCGTTGAGGACGTCCATGGCCGTGCCACCGCCGGTCGCCGTGCCGACGGTCCCGAGGTTCGGCAAGAAGATGCCAAAGGGTCCGCCGATGGCGGTGCCCGCCGTCGCCGTGACCGTGCCGTCGTTCGGGTAGGTCACCGTGGTCTGGAAGCCCGTGACGTCGGTGGCCGTCGTGCCGGCCGTGCTCACGACGACGGTGACGGTGCCCTGGCAGGCATCACCGATGCCGTCCGCGCCACCCGACCCGTCCGGCATGAGCACGTCGGCCTGGTCGGCGTTGGTCGTGCCCGGACAGTTGTCGTTGGCACCGATTGCCGGAGCGAGGAAGGTCGCGCCGTTGCAGTAGCCGTCCATGTCCGAGTCGTTGTCGGCGTCGGAGGGACAGGGATCGTCGCAGTCGGCCGTGCCGTCCATGTCGGTGTCGGCGTCGTCGGAGATGCCGCAGCCGCAGTCACCGGGAGCCTGCTTGTCCGGATCGTCGGGGCAGAGGTCGCCGTCGTCGGTGGCCGGCGGGTTGTGGCCGGTGCCCGCGCAGAAGCCGTCCATGTCCGAGTCGTCGTTGGCGTCGTCGGGGCAGACATCGCAGACGTCGCCGGCACCATCCATGTCCAGGTCGGCCTGGTCGTCGTTGTCGTCGTCGACGCAGTTGTCACAGGCGTCGCCGAGATCGTCGGCGTCGCTGTTGGCCTGGTCCTCGTTGTCGGTCATCGCGCAGTTGTCGCAGGCGTCGCCGTGGGTGTCGCCGTCGTTGTTGGCCTGATCCTCGTTGTCGTCGTCGTCGCAGTTGTCGCAGGCGTCACCATGCGAGTCGCCGTCGCTGTTCATCTGGTCGGCGTTCCCGACGGTCGGGCAGTTGTCCATGTCGCCGGTGGCGGCGCCCTGCGAGCCCGTGCCCGCGCAGATGCCGTCCATGTCGATGTCGTTGTCGGCGTCGTCGGGACAGTCGTCGTCGCAGTCGAGGATGCCGTCCATGTCGGAGTCGCCGGCGTCGTCGAAGCCGCAGCCGCAGGTGCCCGGGTCCTGCTTGTTCGGGTCGTCGATGCAGACCTCGCAGGCGTTGCCGAAGCCGTCCATGTCGTTGTCGAGCTGGTCGTTGTTGTCGGCGGCCGGGCAGTTGTCGCAGGCGTCACCGACATCATCGGAGTCGCCGTTGTTCTGGTCCTCGTTGTCGTCGTCGGGACAGTTGTCGCAGACGTTGCCGAGGGTGTCGCCGTCGTTGTTCGCCTGGTCCTCGTTGTCGGTCATCGGACAGTTGTCGCAGGCGTCGCCGAGGGTGTCGGCGTCGTTGTTCGCCTGATCGCCGTTGGCGGTCGTGGGGCAGTTGTCTTCGTCGCCGGTCTTCATCCCGCCGATGCAGTTGGTGCCCGGGTCGGTCAACCCACCATCGCAGTTGAAGCCCATGCCCGCGCAGAACCCGTCGCCATCGACGTCGTTGTCCGCGTCGTCGGGACAGCCGTCGCACTCGTCGCCGATGGTGTCGCCGTCGGAGTCCGTCTGAGCCGGGTTGCTGAAGCCGTTGCAGTTGTCGATGGCGTCGGCGATGCCGTCACCGTCGGACTCTTCCTGACCCGGGTTGAAGGCGCCCGGGGCGTTGTCGCAGGCGTCACCGATGCCGTCGGGCATGGGCGCGTCGTTGTCGGCCTGGTCCGCGTTGGCGTCCATGGGGCAGTTGTCGCAGACATCGCCCACCGTGTCGCCGTCGCCATCGGCCTGGTCGGCGTTGGCGTCGTCGGGACAGTTGTCCATGTCGTTGGGGACGCCATCCCGGTCGATGTCCTGGCAGATGTCACCGATGCCGTTGTTGTCCGTGTCGAGCTGGTCGTTGTTGGCGTCGTCGGGACAGTTGTCGCAGTCGTCGCCGATCAGGTCGTCGTCGCGGTCCGCCTGCGTGGCGTTGGGCGTGACCGGGCAGTTGTCGATGTCGTTGGCGACGCCGTCGCCGTCGAGGTCACCGAAGGTCAGGGGCGGGATGTTGAGGTTGTCGGAGCCGTCGCCACAACCGAGCAGGAGGACGGCAGCGAAACCACAGGTCGCCAGGAGAACGGACAGCTTGCGGGACATTCGGAAGACCTCTGCGTGCTTCGGGCCGTGAGGCCCGGGCGGACCAGGCGACCGGTGATCGGGCCTGGAGATGGCGAGAGCCCTCCTAGGCTGCCGAAACCGGTCACCGAAATCAAGATTCGGTGGGTCGGCGGTCGGTTCGCAGACCACCCGACGGCGGGTCATTTCGACACCGCCGCCGGGAAGCTTGAGCCGAGCCCGGACACGATCCGGTGGGAACCGGCGAATGAGAGCCGGAGACTCAGGAAGGGCCCGGCTCGTTGGCTCAATCTGCAGTCAACACCGCATTGAAGGCGGTCGGGGCGGCCTCGGCGTCGAGCGCCTCGGACTCGAGAGCCAGCGAGTCCGGGCGAATCTCCTCCGGTGCCCGGTAGAAGATGGTGGCCACCTCGCCCAGCATGCCGGCGCTGCCGTCGTCGGTGGCGCAGAGGATCGTCGCCATGTCGTCGAAGAGCTCGAGGCCGCCACCGTCGGTCGCCTCATCGACGCAGCCATCAGCGGTGAACCCGGAGATTTCGGCCGAGGCCGGCCAGCCGCTGGTCTGGAGCCAGTACTCCACGACCGTCGTGGCACCGAGGTTGGCGACGAGCATTTCCCGCTCGGGCCACTCGAGCTCGACGAGACCGACCGAGGCGCGGAGCGAGTCCACGACGTCCGCGATGGTGATCCGCCCGTCCTCGTTGGCGTCGCCACGGAGCAGCTCCTCCGGCGTCGGGACGAACAGCTCGACCGAGAACTGGAGTGCCAGCACGACGTCCGAGATGTTGACGCGCCCGTCTCCCATCGTCTCCCGGGGGGCGATGTCGCCACGGACGCGGAGCTCGGCCGGCGTGGGTCCGTCCTCCTCAGCCAGGCAGGGGTCGCAGCCGATGGCCAGGCCGCCACCGAGCATTTCTCGAACGATCAGCAAGTCGTCGGCATCGAAGTCCGCGTCTCCGGTCACGCACCAGCGGGCCGGCTCGCCAGCGGGCTCGCAGCCCACCTCACCCGGATGAAGGTCACCGCAGCCAACCTCATCGGCCGCGGCGTCCTCGGCGAGGAAGACCTCACGCCGACCCAGTGCCCAGTCCACGAGGGAGATCTCGTCGTCCTCGGAGAGGTCGCCAGGCAGGCAGGGACAGGGATCCGACTCGACCACGCCGCAGCCGCAATCACCGGGCTCCACCTTGTTCCCGTCATCGGGACAACCGTCGAGACAGTCCGGCACCTCATCCAGGTCGCGGTCGGCGAAGTCGTCTTCGCCCGGGCAGACGTCGTCGGCGTCGCAGCTCCCGTCCCCGTCGGAGTCGTCGGGGTTGTCGTCGGGACAGCGGTCGTAGCAGTTGAGGACGCCGTCCCCGTCATCGTCACCATCGTCGCCGCAGGTGAAGTCGAAGCTGATCCCGTCGGTCGAGGAGCCGGGGTTGACGGCGACCGCGTCGAAGGCATCGCAGTCGGGCGTGCCGCCATCGAGGTTCCAGCAGAGATCGCCCAGGCCCTGGAGACTGCCGAGAGCCCGGACTCGCCACTCGAGCGCACCGGCGGGCGCGGTGATGGAGTAGTTGCCGAAGTCGTCGGTGAAGGCGCAGAAAGAGCAGTCGAAGGCGTCGTTCTCGGCACAGACCGTCAGGCCGACGACGTTGCCGAAGTCGTCCATCGCGTTGCCGGTGATCTGCCCCGCCGACGGCAGCGCCAGGTCGACGATGGTGCTCATGCCCGGCTCGACCACGACCGGCTCCGCGAGCTGATCGCAGGGGGTGTCGCCGTTGTAGAGCGTGAGCAGGTCCGTGCGGAAGCCCGGAGCACCGAAGGCGTTGGCCTGGAGGAAGAGCTCGCCGGCCGGAACCTTGATGCGGAAGCTACCGTCGACTTCACAGGAGTTCCCGAAGGCCACGCCCCCCATCGTGAAGTCGATGAGCCCACCCTTACCCGCCGGGAACACGTTGAGCGGGATGGCGAGGGGGTCTTCGGTCTCCTGCCGAAGGATGGTGCCCTCGATGAACCCGGCGGGCGGGAGCTCGAAGGGCGGATACATGATGAGGTCGGTCTCGAGCTCGGGCTGGTCGAAGAGCTGGAAGCTCGCGAGGGCCGGGTCGTTCGGGAAGACGTTGAGCTGCCACGGCTGGCCGGGCCGGACCGGCCCCACGAAGGTCCCGTCGGGACCGGTGAGACGCTCGAACAGCAGGCTGAAGGTCTCCGGCGTGTTGGCCTCGGTGATGATGCCGGGGAGGGGCTGCCCCTCCTCGTCGACGAGCTGTCCCTTGATCAGCACTCCGGTTTGGAGCTCGAGCGGCGTGCCCGCGAGCCCGCCCTCGGGGACGACGAAATCGCCCTCTCCTTCCAGGATGCGCGAGTCGCGGGGCGGGATGGCCTCGAAGAAGTAGTTGCCGGTCTCGAGGAAGAAGGTCGCTCGACCCGCCGCGTCGGTGTGACGGAAGTCGAAGGCGCCCTCGGTCTCGACGTTGATCTCGACGAAGGGCGCGGGCTGACCACCGGCGCTGGCGACGACGACGACCTGCTCACCGGCAGGCAGGGACACGGACCCGACGTTCTCGGTCGCGCCGTCCGGCTCGGAGCCACCGGTCGACGTCGGAGCGAGGCCGGCCGCTGCGGGCGGAAGGACGAGGACCGAGTAGTCACCACCGGGGTGGTCGAGCGTGAAGCTGCCGTCGACACCGGTCATCGCCACGTCGACCAGCTCGTCGCTGTCCTCGTCGTCGCAGGGACTGATGAGCACCGGCGGTGCGAAGAGCAGGACGAGAGCATCCGCGACCGGCCCTCCCGCGTCAGCCTGAGCCTGACCCATCACCTGGTACGCCGTCTCGGGAGCGGGCTCGTCACTCACCTGGAAGATCTGCTCGGGACCTTCCAGCCCGTCGTCGTCACCGACGCCACGGAGGAAGAAGGGACCGGAGCCCGCGCCGGCCGGAACGCGGAAGGCGACCACGCCACGGGCGGAGTCGACGATGGGGTCGGTGACGGTGACCTCTCCCCCAGCCGCCGCCGTGAAGACGACCTCGATCTCGTCGACGAGATCGATGACGTTGATCTGGACGAACTCGCCGATGCTCGCCGGCGACGAGTTGATGAAGCTGATGCGGAGCGGCGGCAGCCCTTCCGGCACGGCGTCGGGCCCGACCAGGCAGAACGGGAACGCCGCGACAGCGTCGCCTTCGATCTCGACGCCCCGCACGTCGGTGATGATGGTCTCGTCGTCGAGGTCCTCGAGGAAGAGGTTCACCAGCTGCCCCGGTGGGAGCGCGATGCGGAACTCGCCGTCACTGCTCCGCGCGAAGGTCGAGCCGGCGGCCTGACCGTCGAAGTCGGTGTTGCCGCGCAGGGACGCCGCGCGCGGCTGGCCCGCCCCGTCGGTGACCTGACCGCAGAAGACCGCGCCGGAGTCGAGCTCGATGTCGAGGTTGGTGCCACCTGGGTCGATGGTCACGGGCATCGAGTGCACGTCGTCGACGAAGGGGCTGCCGAACGGCAGGCGAAGCTCGAAATCGTAGTTGCCGGCCGGCGCCGCGATGTCGAAGTTGCCCGAGGCGTCGGTCACCGAGCTGAAGTCGCCGGCCTCGCCGGAGATCTCGACGAGCACGCCCTCCACGGGATCTTCGTCCCCCGAGACGGAGCCGGTGAAGAAGTCGGCGTTGAAGCGTTCAATCGTCAGGTTCACGGCCTGCGCGCCGGCGTTGCAGGTCCGCTCGAGGAAGGCAGCCGGCGCGGTGCCGAAGACCGTGTCGGGGAAGACGATGAGCAACACATCGAGGCCGGCGGGCAGGTTGGTGAAGCTGACGTCACCGGCCGCGTCGGTGACCCCGGCCGCGAGGATCCCTTCGGTCTCGACGTCCTCGACGAGGACGACGGCCGCCTCGCTGAATCCGAAGGTGTCGTCGGCGACGTTCACGTCGAGCTGACAGGTGCCCGCGACCGCGGCGACCACGTCGACGAGCACCGTGTTGGATGCACCGTCGACCGTCGTGACGACCAGGGGCAGGTCGATGCCCGTGGTGCCGCCGATGGCGACCGCCAGGGCGCCCAGGTCTGGGCGGTCGGCGATGACGGTCAGCGGCGTGCCATCGAGCGTGACCGTGCCGGTGGTCAGGCGGTCACCGTTGATGACGGCGACGCGGCCGGCCTCGATGGGACCGGAGGGTGAGACCTCGATGACGATCGGCGCGTCGGTGAGCTCGGCGCACTCGGGCTGCGCGGCCGCGGAGCCGGTGCCCATCAGGACGAGAGAGGAGATCAGGAGCAGGACGGAGAGACGAGAGCGCATCGAGTACCACCTCGGCGAGGGAGGCCGAACGGCCCCCACTTCCGCGCGATGCTAGCGCAGACCCTCGTGGTTCCGTCGACCCGATTCCCGAACGCAATCGACTTCGGCCCGTGAGCCACGAACGTCACGCAGCGACTCGAGCGCGGGATCGCGACGTCGTTCTCAGCGGGCGACCGGGCTCAGGCTCAGCGACAGGTCCGACTCGACCAGCGACTCGTCGAGGCTGCGTGCGATGAGCGCGGACTCGGGCGTGACCTCTTCCGGAGCGCGGTAGCCGAGCAGGACGAGCTCACCTGGTCCGGTGACTCCCGCCCCGTCAGTGACGCAGGTCAATATCCAGCTCTCGTCGACGGCGTCGAGCCCGCCGGCCTCGCCGCAGTCGGCGGACGCATCGAGCTCCGGAATCGCCCATGTCGGCAAGCCGTCGAGGGTCACCTGAAGGGCCAGCGACGTGACGGCAGAGTCCGTGCCGAGGCTCAAGCTCCGCAGCGGCCAAGCCGTCTCGACCAGCCCCACGGAGAGACGGAGGCACTCGACCACGTCGGCGATGTCGAGGACATCGTCCCCCACCACGATCCGCGTGCCGTCGCCTTCTTCTCCAGAAGGCGCCACGTCGCCCAAGAGGTTCTCCTCGTCGCCGGGGATCTCGAGACCGACCGAGTAGCGGAGAAGCTGAACCACGTCGGCGATGTTGACGAGGCCGTCGGGAGCTCCGGGCGGGGCGACGTCGGCGGGCAAGCGAAGGAGACTCGCCACCTCGCTCCCCGCCGGACAGGGCGCACAGGTCGACGTCAGTGCTCCGGCGCTCACCTGCCGCAGCACCGCGGCATCGGCTGCGTCGAGAACGGTGTCGCCGAGGGCACACCAGGTGGTGCCCACCGCACAGTCCCGACCCGGGGCGAGGTCGCCGCAGGCCAGCACCCGACCGGCAGCCGGCTCGACGCCGGTCACCGCCCGCTGATGCACGACGAGGTCGGCGAGTCCGACCTGGCTGTCGCCGAAGGACGGATGGACGTCGCCGTACACGCACTGCACGCAGTCGGTCACCCCGTTCTCGTCGAGGTCGCGGTCCGGCCAGTCGCAGCCGCAGTCGCCCGGCTCGGTCTTGGTCGGCTCCTCGGGACAGGTGTCGCAGGCGTCGCCGACCAGGTCGGCGTCGGTGTCGGCCTGGTCGTCGTTGCGATGGCTGGGACAGTTGTCGCAGTCGTCGCCGTGGAGGTCCCCGTCGCGGTTGACCTGTTCCTCGTTGTCGAGCAAGGGACAGTTGTCACAGGCGTCGCCGAAGCTGTCGCCGTCGGTGGCCTGCTGGCCCGGGTTGAAGACCAGCGCACAGTTGTCGCAGGCGTCTCCGACGAGGTCGCCGTCGAGGTCGAGCTGGTCGGGGTCGGCGACGAGCGGACAGCGGTCGCAGGCGTCGCCGGACCCGTCCATGTCGGAGTCGTCTTGACCCGGGTTGAGATGCACCGGGCAGTTGTCGCAGGCATCGCCGATGCCGTCGGTGTCGAGGTCGAGCTGGGCGGGATCCGAGACCGTCGGGCAGAGGTCACAGGCGTCGCCCTGTCCGTCCATGTCGCCGTCGAGCTGGTCGGGATCGGGGTCACCCGGACAGATGTCGCAGGGGTTGCCGATCCCGTCACCGTCGCCGTCGGCCTGGCTCGAGTTGGAGATGCCGACGCAGTTGTCCTCGACGTCGCACACCCCGTCCCCGTCGGCGTCGCCCTCGGGGCAAGCCGCGATGGCCGCGATGGCATCGGCGACGACGATGCGACCGTTGCCGTGAAGGAAGTCGAAGCCGGGCGCCCCAGTGTCGACGGTGGTCGTCACCATCGCCTCGCGGATCTCGTCCGGGGTCGCGTCGGGAGCGGCCTGGAGCATGAGCGCCGCGAGCCCCGCGACGTGTGGCGTGGCCATCGACGTGCCGTAGCGCGCGACGAAGGCGTTGTTGCTCAGGTGCGAGGTCGAGCGGATCGCGCCGCCGGGGGCGACGAGGTCGAGGTGCTGGCCCCCGTTGCTGAAGCAGATGCGCTGGTCGGGCGCGGTGCTCGCGTCGGTGCAGTCTTCCCAGAAGCCGTTGAGACCGAAGTCGTCGTAGACGCCGCCGACGGAGAGGATGCCCACGCCGCAGGCGGGCGCGGCGATGCGATCGTCGTGAGCCTCGTTGCCGGAGGCAGCGACCACCACGATCCCACTGTTGACGGCGCTGATGCCGGCCACGGCCGTGGCCTCGTGGCTGCACGTGCCGATGAAGGCGGAGCCGCCGAGCGAGAGGTTGATGACGTCGGCGTTGCCGCGAGAAGGATCGGCGCAGTGATCGATGGCGGCGATGATGGCCGAGTTCGGGCAGGTGCCGTCGGAGTCGCAGGCGCGCAGCGGCACGATGGTCGAGGCGGGCGCCACCCCCACCTCGTTGCCGTTGGCTGCGATGATGCCGGCGACGTGGGTGCCGTGACCGAAGACGTCCGAGCTGTCGTTGTCGTTGGGGAAGTCGGCGTAGTTGAAGCCGGCCGTCGTGTCGACACGTCCCTCGAAGGCGAAGTGCGTGGCGCGCACGCCGCTGTCGACGACGCAGACGCGGATGCCGTCACCGTCGATGCCGGGAAAGCCGGCCGCCGTGAGCTGGGAGGAGGTTCCCTCGACCTGCCCCACCGACTGGCTGAGCTTGAGCGGCACGCGGACGTCGGGCTCGAGGCTCTTCAAGCCCGGCAAGCCCACGACGCGATCGAGGTCCTCGACGGTGCAGGGACGCAGGTGGACGACCTGCGGCACGACCTGATGACCGTCGGCCGGCTTGAGCCCTCGCTCGCGGAGGAGCTCACGTCCTCTTCGGCCTGCCGCTTCGTCCTCGAAGACCAGCAGCCAGCTGTCGGAGACGGGTTCGAGACCTTGTCTCAGCCCCTGGTCGTTGAGGAGCGGCGCGAGCGGCTCGGGGACGCGGAGGTCCAGCGCCCCGGCGGTGGTCGCCAGGGTGAGGAACAGGGTCGCGAGACCCGTTCTCAAGAAGCGCTCACGAGTCGCTCGAGCTCCTCGTCGGTGAGGTTGCTCCGCGACTGCTTGGCGGCGGCGAGGATGGCGGCCACGCGGTCATCGGTGACCTCGTGTCCGTTCTCGCGCAACCACCAGGCGACGTTGCTGCGTCCGCTCATGATCCCGACCTTGATGACCTGCCGACGTCCGATGGACCCGGCGGGGACGCCGGAGTAGACCCGGTCGGCCAGCCAATCGGATCCCTTCTCGGCGGCCTTGATGACGGCGGCAGCATGAACGCCGGTCGCGGTCTCGAAGGCGTCGTCACCGACGATGGGCAGGTTGCGTGGGATCGGGGCCTCGACCGCGCGGGACACGGCCTCGCAGTACTCGGGAAGCTTGGACAGGTCGCGATCGGACCAGCCGAGCAGCATGAGGTTCACGAGCAGCAGCTCGATCTCGGCGTTGCCGACCCGCTCGCCGATGCCGATGCCACAGCCGTGGACGCGGTCGGCGCCGGCCTCGATGGCGGCCAGGCAGTTGGCGACGGCGAGACCGCGGTCACGGTGTCCGTGCCAGTCGACCTTCACCTCCTCGCCGGTGGCGTCGACGACCTCGCGGACGAACTTGGTCACGGCGAAGGCGCCTCGTGGCGTGGAGTGGCCGACGGTGTCGCAGACGCAGACGCGGCGGGCGCCGGCCTCGACGGCGGCGGTGTAGAGACGACGGATGGTCTCAGGGTCAGCGCGGGTCGTGTCCTCGGTCACGTACATGACCGGGAGGCCTTCCCCGGCCGCGTAGGAGACGGCCTCGGTGGAGCGCTTGAGGATCTCGTTGACGGTCCAGCTCTCGACGAACTGCCGGATCGGCGAGGAGCCGATGAAGAGACAGGCCTCGATGGGGACGCCGGTCTCCTGGGTGATGCGGACCATGGGCTCGGCGTCCTGCACCATGGTGCGGCCGGCGCAGTTGGCCGTGACGTTGAGCTTCTGGTCTCGGATCTCCTCGCAGAGGGCCTTCACGTGCTCGAAGGCCTTCGGGCCGGCCCCCGGGAGCCCGAGGGAGGCGGAGTCGATCCCGAGGTCGTTCATGAGGTGCAGGAGGCGCTTCTTGTCCTCGAGCTCGGGGTCCTGGACGGAGGGATTCTGGAGACCGTCGCGCAGGGTCTCGTCGTCCAGCTCCACGTGTCCACGGCGCGGCCCTGGAATCTCCTCGAGGGTGTTCCAGTCGTGGATCAGCTCGGACAGGTCACGGTCACTGGCGCTCATGGAATGCTCCGGCCCCTCCCATGGCGGAAAGATTACCAGGGCGGGACGAAGGGATCAGGACGAGCGCTCGGGTCGAGACCGAGCGTGCGAGCCTGCTGTCGGGAGGCGCCTGAGCAGAGCCCTGGAGCCAGAGTCGCCCGATGGACCCGACCGGGGTGCCGAACCCCCTCTCCACGGGTGAAAGGCCGGACGCGGAACCGCGCTCGCTCGAGCTCGTGAGCGTCGAGACGCCGGGCCTCCCGGACGGCGGTCACGGCGAGATCGCAGCGGCGGTCCGGGGGCTCCGCGACCTCCCAGAGGCTTCGGGTCGGGTCGTAGGGACTCACCACGTGGGGCCAAGGCGAGTCCGGGGGGTGCACGTGACGGAGCGATCCCGGCCGCTCGTTCCACGGCTCCGACTCGTAGCGGTAGTCGACGTGGACGATCTCCGGCTCCGAGATGAACCGCCAGGCATCGGCACCGAGCCGGTGAGGGACCGGCCCCAGCCACCAGTGGCCGTTCGCGTCGACTCCGCGAATCGCCGGCCAGCGTGGGTCGGGGTGTCCCGTGCCTCGGCCGAGCAGCTCGGCCGCCATGCTCCGCGGGTCGGTCTCCCCTGACGCGGTCTTCTCGATCGTCTCGAGAGTGACGGTGCCGGGCACTCGGCCAGGG
The DNA here is from genome assembly GCA_039029535.1 of Acidobacteriota bacterium. Classification (GTDB taxonomy): domain Bacteria; phylum Acidobacteriota; class JBCCFW01; order JBCCFW01; family JBCCFW01; genus JBCCFW01. The sequence continues at coordinate 21,253 of JBCCFW010000082.1, read as the reverse complement.
CGGAAGCGGCGGATCCGAACGACGTCTCCCGTCGAGGGCTCGAAGGTGATGAGCAGTGGCCCGCCTTGCCAACCGTCCGGAGCGCTCGTCTCACCAGAGGCCACATCTCTCAACTCGGCTCGCACCTCCAGGACGCGGGCGTCGGGCCAGGCCAGCTCGCGCTCCCAGGGGTCGGGCTCCCTGACGAGATACCTCAGCTCGCATGAGCTGAGGACCGGCGCGTGCCAGGTCGCGCGCTCACCACTCCCAACCGGCAGCCCGCGCCGATGAGCGAAGCTCTCGGTCCAGGTCTCCCCCGGCTCCCACGGCCGTCGCCAGGGCAGCTTGCTGGCACGCTCGAGGTCGTCGAGCCGGGGATCGCAGGGCACCTTCATCCGCTCACGGATCAGCTCGCCCGGCGAGAGCTGCCCGACCTTCACGACCCGGGAGAGGTGATGTTCCTTCCCGTCGACCCCGCCGCGCTGCACGACGTCGTACCACGGCTGGCCCTCGCGAAAGACCTGCGTCACTCCGTCGTCGACCCGGTGCACCCAGGCTCGAGCAACCTCGCCCTCCCGGCCCGGGACCACGCAGCCCAGGGGATCGTCGAGCCGCAGCGTCCCCGCCATCGGTCCGGGAGCCAGGGGCGGCCAGCGCACCAGCGGCAGCTCGATGGGCCCCGGCCGATGAGCGATTCCATGGTCCCATCCTCCGAACAGGCTCTCCATGTCGAGCCAGTCCTGCTGGCGAGCGGACGAGAGGTCGCGCTCCTCCTGGCCAGGGATCAGCGTCACCCTCGCCCCCAACCTTCGCACGCGATGAACACGGCCCGTGAGCGGGTCCACGTGCCACTGGTAGCCCGTGCGACGTGCCTGGTGCCCCGCTCCCGCGGGAACCCGCGACGAGGTCACTTCGATGATCACGAGCTCGTCCGCAGCTCGCTCCCACTCGTCGGGCTCCCGAACGAGGAAGCGCATGCTCACGTCGACGAGACGAGAAGGAGGACTCAATCCAGGGAACCAACGACGGTGCTCGACCAGCCAGTAGGTCCCCGGCGTCCAGCCCGGTGACCACGCTGGGCCCGGCTCGGTCGCACCGGCACTCATCGACCACGCGAGGATGACGACCCCGAGAGCTCCGCTGAGTCTCCCGGGCGTTCGGGCTCTCGACGTCACGCTCATCCGACCTCCCTCCTACAGCCTGAAGCGGCAAGGCACTCTCAGTCTCCCGAGCCCATGGGCTGGCGCCGAGTGCGTGGCGTGCTGGGCAGCGACGGCGCCCTCGTCGTCGCGAGCTCGCCGACCTCCACGATCTCGGTCAGCTCCGTGCGGACGAGCTCGCCCGATCGATCGAGACTCTCCCGGACGACCACGGGCCAGGGCTGACCGTGTCGGAACAGGTAGACGAGGCGAGTCCGATGGCTCGACCGCCGCAGCCCGTGATCGACACGGATGCCCTCCCCCGAGGGCAACCGCGTGGCGAGCGTTGGCGCTTGCCCTCCCGGCAGGGCGGAGCTCTTGGCATGACTCGGCTGGGTCCAGTGGGAGTCGAGCATCCAGGCGCCACCTGCGCCCAGACGTCGCAGCGGAGGCAAGGCCACGTACGGGATGGTCGGATACCAAGACGGCCTGAGGGCTCTCCAGTGCACCCCGCCGAGACGCCGAAATGGATCGGAGGCCCGCCACTCGCCCGCGTCGTGCTCCCACTCGTCGGATCCGAGCCAGCGACCGTCACGACCACAAAGAAGGGCGCGCTGCCGACGTGCCTCTTCGAAGGGAATGGGCTCGTCCTCGTCCGCGGTGCGATGTCGGGTGAGGACCCTCAACTCGAGCAGGTCGCCTTCACAGTCTCCACCCGCGAGGTCGAGGTCGATGTCCCTCAGCTCGAAACGCCACTCCGTCCAGCCCTCGGGCTTCGAGGGGTTCGAGGGTGCGTGCTCGTGCCAGTCCGTGCGCAAGCCTTCTGAATGAGGGCCGAAGGGCCGCCGCAACACCCAGTAGAGGCCGGGACGCCAGGTCGACCGCCAGGCGCAGGGCTTCGCTTCCTCGATGAGCGGACGCAGCTCGTGGCTTCCGATCGCCATCCGCTCGCGGGCGAGCTCGTCGGCGGTGAACCGTCTCCGAGCCACGACCTGCTCGACCGCGACGAAGTCGCCGCTCGTCTCGTCCCGCACGACCTCCACCGGCCAGGGCTGCCCCTGGTAGTAGTCCGCCGTCCCCTTCGAGCCATGGTAGCGAACGCCATCATTCAGCAGCTCGACCTGGTTCTCGACGGGCTGCCAGGGAGGCCGGTACTCGGACACGCCGAGACGTCCTGGCTGCCCCGTGCTCCTGAAGAAGAGGCTGCCCACGAGGTGCCGGTACCTGGGCCCCTCCGGACGTCCCAGCTCTCGCAGCAAGGAGGAGCCCCCCTTCGTGTTGAACCGATGGACCCAGCCCCCCTTCCGCGCAGCAAAGGAGGGCAGGTCTCCACCCTCGGTCCTCCGGCCGCCGACGACCTCGATGGCGAGACAACCGTCGTGGCGTGTCCCTTCGAGCTCGGGCTCGCATCGACGCACCAGGAACCGGAACAGCACCTGTTCGCCGTCACGCTTCCATCGACGCTCCGGACGCTCGAGCACCCAAGAGTCCCCGACCTGCCAACCAGGAGTCCAGGGCAGGAAGCGAGCGTCTTCCGGGTTGGTACTGGCCCGAGCCGGACCGACGAGGGCGAGCACGAGGAGCCAACAGGCGCACCAGCTCCCTGTCTTCGAATGAACACCATCCACGGAACACCTCGTCGTGAGGATGCTCTCCGTGGGCGACCGGTGCTGTCAGGAATCGGTCAAGGAGCCAGACAGGTGCTCACTCTCCGTCCCTCCATCGGCGGAGTCGCTCCCGGAGCTCGCCAGCCTGCCGACGGGCCTCCGCGATTCGGATCGGTCGACGCGTGACCGAGAAGTCCTGCAGCGGATCGGCTTCGTCGACGCTCACGAGCCGGTCGAGTGCCCGGACCGCCTCCTCGGCGAGCGCGACTTCGAGCCCAGCAGACTCATCGAGCTGGCGCTGGAGGACCGTCGCTCGCATCGACCAGGCCCAGCGAGACTCAGGCAGCTCTTCGGTGGCCAGGTGGCTGAGCTCGCCGGCAAGCTCGAGCTCTCCTTCTTCCAGCGCCTGCAAGATCTCTTCGAGGAGCCGTGCGACCTCGGCTCGCGCCGAGAGCTCCTCGACGACCTCCACCAGCAGCGGTCGCACGCCCAGGGGGCCTCGCCAGTTGAATTGAGTGTAGTCCTCGGTCATCGGGGCCGCGTCCAAGATGACCGTGTACTGACCCGCTGCGGGAAAGCGCACCTCCAAGGGCACGAACGCCGGACTGCGCGCGGGGATCTCGATCGCATCCGGCAGACTTCCCCAGGCCACCTGGGGCGGCTCGGGTACGGCTCTCATCACGAGCTCGTCGGAGAAAGAACCCCGCACCTGACGCATGAGGTCCCCGGGCGTGCCCCAGCCACTCAGGACGAGCACGTCGAGGCCTTGCACGTGGAAGTCGGGGATGCGAACAGGCTCGGTCTCCCCATTGAAGAGACCGAGGTTCAGCTGGACCGCCTCACCCACTCCACAGGAGACGTGGCGGCGGCCGCCATCGAGGGAGAGCTGCCCCACCGAGGATGGCTGGAGCATGAGGTTGACCTTGCCCGCGGCAGACACCGATCCCACCGGACCGAGAGCCACGGCAATCGAGGCGAGAGCGACGAGGTGGACACGAGTCACCTGAGACCTCCCCGCCCCTCCCGCTGTCTCGACCCGGTGGCGAACTCTCGTGCCAGGGAGGTCTCCAGCGAACGCATCTGTCTCGCCATGCGCTCGCTCTCGGAGCTCCAGCCGTCGTGAACGCCGAGCTCCCGGTCAGCGGCTCTCATGCCGAGCAGGTTGGCCGCTCGAGAATGAGCGGCCCGCGAGCGCTCGAGAAGCGCTCCGTCGTTCGTGTCGTGCCCCTGTTGCCGAACTCGCTCGAGAGCCTTGGCCCTCAGCACCCAGGCACTCGCCGACTCTGGCGCGAGGTCGACGGCCTCGGCCGTGAGAGCGTCGGCCTCCTCGAGACGACCTGCCCTCAAGGCAAGGTGAGCTTCCAACACGTTCTTCTCGGCTTGCTGGCGTGGCGAGAGCTCCTCGACGACCTCCACGTACAGTGGCCCTTGCCAATGGCTGCTGGGCTGGCGAACCATGAATCCCTGCTCGCGCAAGGGCTCTCGAAGGCGGAGCCAAGCTCCGTAACGTCCCGCTTCGGGAAACGTCACGGTCACGTTGGTCAGCACTCGCTGTCCGGCAGCGAGCACTCGCCCTTCGAGATCGTCCGGCATCTCGATTGCCGGCGGTGCCTTGTCACGGCATCCCGTCGGCCTACGGGTCGGGAACCAATCACTCTTCCGCGCGGGCAACGAACACCAGTCCACCACGACACCCTGCAGCCAGCCCGTTGGAATCGCAGCCGGTGTCCCCGCCTCGTTCCAAACCATGAGCGTCAACTCGATCGACTCATCAGACCTGCAGAGTCGGCCCTCGACCCGGCTGGCAGAGTCGCCATGGGCCCGGACCCTGACCACTCTCTCGACGTCGTGGGCCAAGTACACGCCTACCGACGCATGGCCGTCCCCGACAACACCTCCGAGAGAAAGCAAGACCAAGAACGAAGAAACCGCAGCACGTCGCATTGCCTTCATCATCATTCCCTCCATCACTTGAGCGCGATTCGTGAGACGTCGAGCTCGACGAAGCCCGTGGGAAGGTTCTGCCAGTAGCTGTCCTCGGGTGATGACGGCGGACAGCTCGGCAGCTCCTCCTCACACAGGGGATGCGGCCCCGTGTCAGGGCAGGGGTGCATGTTGCAGCTTGGTCGAGCCCAGGTCTTGGGAGCCGTGTTGGGTGGATCCTCGTCGTAGCGAATGGACTCGACCATGACCGAAGCGGGACCACACTCGCTGCTCGGCGGTTCGCAGTCGCCCGGACCCGTGGGATAGGCGTGATGAGAGAGCCCGATGGCATGACCCACTTCGTGAGCCGTGGTCAACGCAATGAGCCGGAAGTCGATGTCACTGGCTTCGAAGTGCTCCTCGCTGGGAGTCGGCGGCGTGTTCCTGAAGACCGCCGGGACCTGAACGTTGACTGAAAGGTAGAGGTTGGGATTGCAAGGTTCGTGGGAGCCACAGTCCACGAAACCCAGGGCCGGCAACCCACCGGTGGGAGTCATCATGACGCGCGACCGCATGTTCACCACCACTGCTCGCTGATCCGGAGGGCTCCCACACCCCTCCGAGAGCAGCGTGGGCGGGAGCTCTGGCGCCCACTGATTGGCCACGTAGTTATCCCCCAGCTCCGTACCTGGCCTCAACATCGGACCGTGGAACCACAGCGGTAGGTCATCGAGATGCGAGAAGGCCCACGAATCGCATTGAGGGATCATGATGGAGCCAGCCAGCTCCGCCTCACAGCCCAAGAACACGTCCTTCGCGTAGGGGCTCACCCTTCGATGATGATATTCGTGAGAAGAGAACGGCGATGCTTCAGAAGCACGTTCGCTCACCACGAAGCCCCGGTACTCGTCGAAGTATCGAAATCCATCGCCTGGACCGGCGCTACTCGGCGGCTCGTTCTCCGGATCCTCGCAGCCGGCCGAGAACAAGTAGAGCTCGTAGTGCTCGGAGCTGTACTCGTCCACTGCGTGATAGTGAGCATGACTCGTCGCCGACCAGAAGTCGGCCACGCGGTTCAGGTCCCAGTCAGCAACGAGCACGCCACCACCAACGCCGCCTCCTGGCGAGCTCGCGATGAACTCACCGTAGGCTCCGTAGTCGGTCACCTTGAGCTTGGTCACCGCCGTGCCATCAGCCGAGAATGGAAACGGCCCCTCATCCACGATCTCGAGATCAGCCTCGTGCGGCTTCTCAGTGGACATGTTCGTCGCGAAGCCCGGATGCTTGGAAAGCGTCTCTTCGTTGAGCTTCAGCTCGACGCTCCCTGCAACACCGGCCCAGTAGGGCGGGATGTACGCCACCAGGTCGATCTGAGTCGGCTCGAACATCAGTTGGCCGCCTGACTCACCGACGTGGACATTCCCCACTGGCTCGTAGCCCCAGAGCTGGGACGTGGTGGGATCACCATCCGTCGAAGGGTAGACGTACGGAGCCGGCGGGCGACTCGTGCGACCGACTCCCGCCAGGACGAACTGCTTCCCGCCTTCGTCCTGGATCCGCAACCTCACGCGGCTCACGCTGCCTCCCATGGGGATGCCCAGGGAGGTCAGGTCGAGACCGTACTGGCGGATCGTGAACTCGAAGGGACCGTTCGGCTCGCCTGGATCTCCCTCGGGCGTGTCGGGCACCGGCCCCACGTAGAGACATGGGTTCTGAAGCGAGGTCGAGCTGTACGTGACGCCCGACCCCAGCTCGGTCTCCGTCGCAAAGCCATCATGATCGAAGCTGGCCAGGAGAACCTGAAGCGCATGCGGCCGGTTGAGGCGGTAGAACGTGAGATCGGCCCCAGGGTGGTTGACGACGGCCGGCTGGAACTTCAGCTCGATGATCGCATTCGCTGGAGCCGCCCAAATCGCGTCCTCGAACAGCGGATGACCGGTGAGAGCCGCCTCGAGGTCGACTCCATCGGGATCCGTGCAGGCCCAAGTGATGAGTGGCACGTCACCTTCGGGGTCGTAATCACCCTGATCGAAGAAGTAGGCCTCGCTGGGCGCCTGATACGGCTCCCAGCGGTCACCTGGCGATGGAGTGCATTGACCTCGGACATCACAGGTGATCAAACAAGCGACGATGGACGCAGCAATCCAAGGAACGGATGAGCGGTACATCAAACTCCCTCCAAGAGCAGTGAAACCTACGTCTTCAACATGGGCTCCTGGAGGCGTGGAAGCAAGCCGGACCGTTCACTCAGGCGAGCGCTCAGAACAGGCTCCGCCCCTCCACGCTCCCTCGCGCTTCCGCACTGGTTCCACCCGAGCGTCCGTGAACGATCGCGCGCGCCTCGACCTCGGTCGCACCACCCAGCTTGCTGCTCGAGAGCCGGTAGTGGAGCGGGAACGGACCCGCCTGACCACCGGCTCGCGCCGCCTCCAGCTCGGAGGCGAAGGCCTGGTCGTCGCGGAAGACCTCGCGACCCGTCGGGTCGACGATGACCAGCGACACGCGACCGGCGTCGGCGCCGTGCACCACCGTCTCGACCTGCAGCTTCGGCTTGAGGAAGTTGCCCGACCAGCGCACGCGCTGTATCTCGATCTTCAGGTCGGGTCGCGTGCCGGCAGCCGGTGGCGGATCCGTCCGACCCGGCGCTGCTCCGGCCGTGCCGCCGTTGCCGCTGCTCGAGCCCGCATCGGCCGGTGTCGCTGGCTCCTCGGCCGGGCGCTCGCGGCCTCCCCCGAGCAAGGCGCCGAGCACTTGCTCGGCCGTCGAGCCACGGTCCTCCGACTCCGACGCGCCGGCCGAGCCGTCACCCGAACCCTCAGCCGACTCCTCGGCACCGCGGTCCCGACCGAGCAAGGCGTCGAGCGCCTCCTGCTTGGCCAGGCGGGCCAAGGCTTCTTCGGTGTCGACGCTCCCCTTCGGCTCGGAGAAGGTGCCGCCGACCTGCAAGGGCACGCGCACCTGCGAGCGCTTGCGATCCCAGAACGCCCGACCGGCCAGGCCGCCGTCGGCCCGCATGCGTCGCGAGATCTCCTTCGAGAACAGCAGGCGCAAGTCCATGTCGAGCGCCTGGCTCACCAAGCCCGCCGTGCCCTCTCCGTCGATGCGCGCTTCCGGCGTGATGGCGACGAGATCCCTCAAGGTCATCGTGCCCGAGCCCAGCTCGGCTCGACCCGAGAGGCGCGAGAAGCTCGTGCCCTCCGAAGCGAGCTGCGTGGACAGGCTCGCCAAGGTGTCGTCACCGAGCACGCGCGCGCGCTCGAGCATGGACAGCACGTCGAGACCCGTGAGCCGGCCCTCGCCGAGCTCGACCTCGGCCGTGCCCTCGACGCTGCGCAAGGCTGCATCGACGCCGCCGGCCAGGCCACGGACGTCCAGGCGGCCCGAGCCCGTCCCGCTCAGCTCCGAGAAGCCCATGGTCGCCGCGAGCAGGCCACCGACGTCGACGTCGGTGAGACGAGCGTCGGCGGCGAAGCGCGGGGGCTCGACCGAGAGATCGACCTCGGCCCGACCCGACGTGCGACCACCGTGCGTGCGCGCCTTCAGGTCGCTCCAGGTCAGCTTCTGGTCCTTCAAGGTGATGCGACTGTCGAGGCTCTCGACCTTCAGGCCACCGACCTGCGCCTCGTCGACGCGGAGCCGACCCCTCGCCTGCGCTCGCTGGATGCGCTCCTCGGCGCCGACGTCACCACCGCTGCCGGAACCGGCGCTGCCCGAAGAGTTCTCCGCATCGTCGTCGCGTAGGAAGGCGAAGAGCTCGTCGAGGTCGGCGCGCTGCGAGCGCAGGTCGAAGTCGACGCTGGGAGCGTCGAGCCCGGTCACGCCCAGACGACCGCTCAGGTCCGTGTTGCCCACGCGCAGCGAGAGCGGCTCGAAGCGGAGCTTCTCACCGGGCTCGAGAGCGACGCGCGTGTCGGTCACCTGCAAGGGCGCCTCGAGCACGCGGTGCCAGATCGACAGCGCGGGCAGGCTCGCCTGACCGTCGGTGATGAGCTCACCGCCCTTGCGACGGAGGCGTCCTTCGAGTGACAGCGGCTCGGCCAGCTCCATCCGGAACGGCAGGCTCACGCCGAGCAGGCTCAAGAGGAGGTCGAGGTCGCGCTGACCGAGACGCGCTGGTCCGTCGCTGCGCAGGTCGAAGCCCACCGGACCGTTCTCGGGTCGATCGAGCCGACCGGTGACGGCCACCCGACCGCCCGGCAGCGCGAAGGCGAGCCGCTCGAGGTCGATGCGCTCGCCGCCGCCGCGCAGGCGCAGCCGGTGCTCGATGCTCGTGTCGAGGGCCTCGCTCACGCCGGGCAGCGCCAGGTCGGTGAGACCCAGTCGGCCCTCGAGACGCAGGTCCTCGGAGGCGCGTCCCTTCAGCGAGCCCGTCCAGTCGAGACCACCCTTCTTCGGGGCGAGCCCCGCGTGATGCTCGAGGTACGGACGCAGCGTGGAGAGCGGCAGGTCGGCGAGCGTGCCGCTCAGGTCGAGACCGAGCGGGCCGCCGCCTCCCGGCGCGACCTTGCCCTGCATCTCGATGCGGCCTTCGCCCAGACGCGCGCTCAGGGTGAGCGGTGACTCGGCACCCGGGCTCAGGTCGGCCAACTCCACCGACAGGTCGGTGAGCGTGATCGCCTGCGGCGTCGCCAGCGAGCGGTCGGTGAGACCGACCCGCGCGTTGGTGAGTCGGACCCGACCGACCCGCAGCTCGGACTCCGCGTCGTCCTGGTTCTTCTTCTGGCCCGAGCCCGACGCGCCGTCATCCGCCCCTTGGAAGGAGAAGCGTCCTTGCGCGTCCCGCTCGACGGTGAGGGTGAGCCCGTCGAGCGCGAGCTCCTCGACCACCAGGTCGGGTCCCTGGCGTCCGCCCTCCCAGTCGACCTGACCGGTGAGAGTGAACGGCTCGTCGGCCACCAGCCCGTCCAGGGCCGCGAGACGCTCGGTCCCGTCGGGGACGAGGGCCACGAGCTCGCTCGCCCGCAGCCGGCTCTCGTCGAGGGTGAGACTCACGCGACGGGCGGGCTCGGTGACCACCTGACCCGAGCCACGCAGGGTGCTCGCACCCGAGGACAGCTCCCATGACGGCAGGGTGAGGTTGGAGAGCGTCTCCCCTTCCACCTCCACCGCCAGGCGCACGGGATCGCGACCGCTCAGTCGGTGCTCGAGCTCGAGCTGACGACTCCCGGCCTTCGCCAGCTCGAGGCTCAGGTCGAGCTCGCCACCGAGCTCGCGCAGGGCCGCCGGCAGCTCGGGCGGCAAGGACGCCAAGGGCAGGGCCTCGACGTTCAAGGTGCCCAACGGTTGGCCGTCACCCAGGCCGAGGTCGGCATCGAAGCGTGCGCTGCCACCGCTCTTCCACAGACCGGACGCCCGCACGCGCTCGACCTGCTGGCCGCCGAGACCACGGAGCTCGAGGTCGAGGTCGTCGAGGACCTGAACCTCCGAGCCGGGCCGGCTCTCGTCGGTGAGCTCGACACGACCGTCGGTCACGCTGAGCCGACGCAAGGCGACCGAGGGGCCCTGCTGGCCTCCACCGCCACCACCACCGGCGCCGAGCTCGCCCAGGGTGAGCTTGCCGTCGGCGTTGCGGGTGAGGCGGATGACCGGCTGGTCGAGCTCGACCGCGTCCAGCTCGATCTCGCCGGAGACCAGGGCCGACAGCGGGGCGCGCACCTCGAGTCGGGCGCAGTCGACGAGGGGCTCGGCCTCCGTCTCACCGTCGACGCGGAGACCGTCGACGACGACCACCGGGCGGGGGAAGACGGAGAGGTCCATCTCGCCGAGGTGCACGGGGCGGCCCAGCTTCTGGCTGGCCATCTCCTCGAGGCGAGGACGGTGGGAGTTGACGTCGGCGAGCCGGGGCAACAGCAACGCCGCCACGGCGACGACCACGAGAAAGAGTCCGCCGGCACAGCCGAGGAAACGCAAGAGACGGCGGTTCTTCACGGGTGACTCCGGTCGGTGATTGCGGCGGCCCCCGCCGCACGACGTCAGCCAGGAGACGCTCCAGCCCTCCCCCCAATTCTACGCGGAGCACCAAGTCGTTTCCCGTCGTCAGGTCCGAGCCCGGTCTCCCCTAGTCCTGGTCGACTGCTTTTTTCATTGAAGGCACGTGAGATTCACGTGCCGAGATTTAGAGGAGACACCCCATGTTCAAGATTCACCGAAGCGCCTGGCTCGTCAGCCTGTTGCTCCTTCCCAGCCTCGCGATCGGTCAGGAGCGCGCGCTCCCGGAGGGCAAGACCCCGAGCGCCACCGAGACCCGCGGCTACGACAGCCCGGACGACTTCCGCTTCCACCTCGACGGTCGTGAGATCGGTCATGCCGAGTTCCTCCGTGCCGATCCGGTCGAGATCGTGGTCGGTGGCACTGAGGTGCCCGAGGGAGAGCCCATGCCCGTGCTCGGCTTCAGCACCGAAGAGGGCTTCCTCGCCTGGGCGATCCGCTCGCCTCACGCCGACGGGATCCAGGACTTCCTCGTCCGCATCAAGGAGGCTCAGCGCTACGAGGAGGAGCGCAACCAGGACGCCATCGATCGTCAGAGCGAGATCCTCCGTCACACCGAGGAGGGCATGCGTCGCCTGTCCGCCACCCACGGGCTGGATCTCAACGACCGGGCGCTGCTGGACATCGCCACCGACGACAGCAACCCCCTGGTCGACCCCGTGCTCAAGTCGGTCATCCTCTACAACGGTCAGAACTACGCCTGCAATCCCTGCCGCTGGCTCCCCACCCTCTCGTTCCCCAACCTCGGCTGGTTCAACATGAACAACCGAGCCAGCTCCTATCGCCAGATGGGTGGCATCGCCCTTCTCTGTGATCGCACCTGGTTCCGAGGACCGCGCGTGTGGTTCATCGCCTTCCCGATCCCGTTCTTCCAGATCAACGACCTCGGCATCCTCGGCTTCGACAACCGGGCGAGCTCGATCATCCACTGAGCCCAACCACCGCGGCGGCGTGAGGCCCGGAGCGTCGCGCCGCTCGTTCGCTTCGGAGGGAGATCTACTTCGAGTCGAAGCCGGTCCACTCCCACGGGACCGGCTCGGTCCTCGGTGGGTAGCGATCCTCGAGACCCTCGGGGCACACCTTGAAGCGACGGTGGAGCCAGAGCCAGTCGCCGGGCTGACGACGCACGGCCTTCTCCAACTCCACCGTCGCGAGCGCCACCAGGCGCTCGGCCACGGCCCGCGCCTCATCTGGGTCCTCCGGCATGGCACCCGGTCGGATCGCCGGACCGAACTCGAGATGCGCCCGCCCGCCCGGACGCGGGAAGGAGTGGATGGGGACCAGCGGCGCCCCGCTGAGCAGGGCCATGGTCCCCAGCGAGCGCGTCGTCGCCGCCGGCAGGCCGAACCAGGGGATCCACGCCCGGTCCTTGCCGTGCACGTGTTGATCGGCGACCACCGCCACCGCCTCACCACTGGCCAAGGTCTCGAGGATGCGGTCCTTCGCGCCGCCCTTGTGGATGAAGCCGTTGCCGGTCGCGCCCCGCAGGGCGTTCACCGCCGCGTCGAGACTGGGATCGTCGAAAGGCTTGGAGACGAAGTGCAGGGTGATCTTCTCGTGGCCGAGCAGGATTCCCATCGACTCCATGAGCCCGAAGTGACCGGCGACGAGCAGGGCTCCCTTCCTCTCCGCCAACACGCCACGCAGTAGCTCGAGGCTCCCCTCCTCCACGGTGCAGTAGCGCGTCGGCGAGCGCGTGACCGCCGGCAGGGTGAGGAGGTCCATGCCCATGGCGATCGAGTGACCAAAGCTCCGTCGCGCCACGCGTCGACGCTCGGCCTCACCCCAGTCACGACCCAACGTCGCCGTCAGGTTGTCGAGGGCCACCTGCCGACGTCTCCCCAGCAGGAAGTAGCTGAGCTGCCCGAGAGCGTGCGCCAACGGAAGGGTCAGCCGTCGCGGGAGAAAGGAGAGGACGGTGGACGCCAGGCGGAAGACGAGGGCCTGGCGCGAACGCGCGCTCACTGCGCAGAGGGCTCGGCCGGCGGCGGCTCGGTGCCGGAGGGCTGAGACTCCCCCGATCCCGGCTCGCTGGCCGCCGACCGCACCCGCGGGTCGAGCGAAGCTCCGGCACCCGCTGCCGAAAGCTCGGCGGGCACCTGCCCGCCCATGGCGAGCTGCTCGAGCCGACACGACACCGCGTGATGGAGCGTGCCGTCCTCGTAGAACCCGTCGACGTGGCGTCGACCGGCCCGCCGTCCGGTGAGCAGCTCGAGGACCTCGTCGACGTGAGTGACGGCGTGCACGTGGAAGCGCCCCTCGCGCACGGCCTCGACGACGTCGGCCCGCAGCATGAGGTCGGCCACGTTCGAGCGCGGGATGATGACGCCCTGCTTGCCGGTGAGACCGTCGCGACCTCCGCCGAGACTGCAGCAGGCGTCGAAGAAGCCCTCGATCTTCTCGTCGACCCCGCCCACCGGCTGGATCTCGCCGAGCTGATTCATCGAGCCGGTCAACGCCAGCCCCTGGTCCAGCGGCCACTCCGAGAGCGCCGAGAGCAAGGCGCAGATCTCGGCTGCGGTGGCCGAGTCGCCGTCGATGCCGCCGTAGAGCTGCTCGAAGGCGAGCGAGGCGCTGAAGGTCAGCGGGCCCCGATCGGCGTACTGGCCCGTGAGGTAGCCGAGGGCGATGAACACGCCCTTGTCGTGGACCTGGCCCGAGAGCTTGACCTCGCGCTCGATGTTGATGAGGCCCGTGTTGCCCTGACCGACCACCGCGGTGATGCGCACGGGGTGACCGAAGGCGTGCTCGATGGTCGAGCGCACGGCCAGGGCGTTGATCTCGCCGACCCGCTGGCCGCTGACGCGCAGCAGCACCTTGCCCTGCGCCTGGTTCTCGCGGAGGTGCTCCACCCAGAGCGAGCAGCGACGCTCGGCGTCGACGAGGACCTGCTGGACGGCCTTCGCTCCGACCTCCTCGTCACCGGCTCGCGCCGCGAGCAGGCTCGCCTGTCGCACGGGGTCGGCGAGGAGGTCGATGTCGGTGACCATCTTCGCTTCCTCGGCAGCCAGCCGAGCGGCGTGCTCGGCCAGGCGCGCGATGGCGTCGACGGTGAGCGGTCGCAGCCCCTCGCGACGGCAGAGCTCGGCCACCCCGGTCGCCAGGCTCACGACGCTGGCGCGATCGCGACCGCCGATCGGATCGAACTCGGCGCGGATGCGCATGGCGTGCTGGAAGTCCTTGTCGGCCTGGTGGAGCAGGTCGTAGGTCTCGTGATCGCCGACCAGCACGACCTTCGCCGAGAGCGGGATGGGCTCGGGCCAGGGCACGGGACCACCCGAGGGGTCACGCTCACGGCTGAGCTCGCGCAAGTCGAGGCTCTGGGTGACCAGCACGCGCTTGAGCGCAGTCCAGGCGTCGAGGTCCGACACCAGCTCGCCCGCCTCCATGATGAGGATGCCGCCATCGGCGGCGAGCAGGCTGCCGGTCGCGACCGAGCGATGGTCGGCGTGGGAGCGACCGAAGCGATCGAGCCGGCCGCGCACGGCCCCGAAGAGACTGCGCACGCCGGGCAGCGCCTCGATGAGCACGGGGGCCTCGCCCGCCGGGTGACCCTCGGAGACGACGTTGACCCGGTAGCGCTCGATGAGATCTTGGAAGCTCGTCGGGGCCGCCGGATCCCCGCCAGGTCGGTCCGGGTGACTCTCGTCGAGGCCACGGGTCTTGCACAGGTGCAGGTGGGCAAGCAGGTCGCGTCGCAGGTCTTCCAGGTGCGACCGCACGCGAGGCTCGTCACCGTGCTCCTCCAGGAGCTCGGTCAGGAAGCCGGAGATGCCCGACAGCCCGGCTTCGCGCTCGAGGGTGGCGACCTCATTCTGGAGTGAGCGAGCGACCTGCCGTCCGGCGATGACGCCTCGACGGAGCTCGTCTTCCAGCTCGGCACGGACGGCGAGAAGGGCCTCGAGGTCGAGCGCCTCGACCTGCTCTTGCAGGGCCGCAACCAGCCCGGCCTCACCCTCTTCCTCTTCGAGCTCGACGCGACCGGCTCTCAGGCCCTCGACGTCGTCGAAGGAGAGGACCTGCTCGCCGACCTGCACGAGGAGCTCGAGCCGCGGCCCGTCCTCGTCCGTGATGGTCGCGACGTGCAGCCCCCTCTCCTGCGCCTGCTCGCGGAGACCGTCGAGGAGCTCGCGCTCACGCTCGGCGTGACGACGACGCGTGGCGTCCATGCGCTCGAGAAAGGACTTGTCCTCGAAGGCGGCGACGAGCCGTCCTTCGAGCTGCCGGAGACCATCGGCGAGGTCTGCGGCGAAAGCACCGGCGCGACCCGGCGGTAGCTCGAGAAGACGCGGTCGCTGGGGGCGCTGGAAGTTGAAGACGTAGGCCCGGTCGGGAACCTCGCGTCCGGGCGGCACGACCGAGGCCACGGCCGCGCGGGCGGCATCGAGACGGGCGGCCCCGGAGAGCCCCAGCACGAACGCGTTGTATCCGGGCTGGTCGAGCTCGACGGCGAGCTGGAGGGCCTCCAGCGCCCGCTCCTGACCGCGGAAGGGCGCCGACCACTCGAGCTCGGCGGTGCTGGCGAAGCCCAGGGAGGAGGGATCGAGGCTCCAACGCAGCTCGGCCGCCTCGACCGCCGTGGGAGGCGGGTCGCCGACGCCGGGCGTCACGGTGGGCTCGGCCGGTGCCGGTCCGTCGGGAGGGCTCATGAGGGGGCGCATCTTCCCACGCCGTCGGCGTCGAGCCAAGCCGACGAGATTCGGGAGGAGACCGGCGGGTCGGCTTGATACGCTTCGGTCAAGGATGCTTCTCGACCGTTACCTCATCCGCGAGCTCGGCACGCCCTTCCTGCTTGGGATCTTGGTCTACACCTCGATCCTGCTCGTGCGCACCTTCTTCTCGCTCGCCGACAGCTGGGTCAAGGGCACTCTCGACCTGCCCGACCTGATCCAGTCGCTCGCCCTCATCCTGCCGAGCATCCTCGCCCAGACCATCCCCATGTCCGTGCTCATGGGCGTGGTCATCGGCTTCTCCCGGCTCTCGGCCGACTCCGAGATCACCGCCCTCCGCGCCTCGGGCGTCTCCTACTACCGGCTGCTCCTCCCCACCGGGCTCGTCGCCCTGCTCGCCCTGGCGGCCACCGCCGTCGTCTACCTGCACCTCGTCCCGAAGGGCAATCGCGCCTACCTCGAGGTTCGACGCAAGGCCGAGGCCCGCTCCGACCTCAACCGCGAGGTCCGTCCCGGCACGTGGATCCGCCTCGACGAGGTCAGTCTCTACGCACGACACGTCGACCAGACCGCCGAGGAGCCCTGGCTGGAGGACGTCGACATCCTCCTGGCGCGACGCGACAGCTCCCGGCTCGAGCACCTCAAGGCCGAGCGCGCCCGCATCCGCCGGGTCGCCATCGACGACACGAAGTTCCGGCTGGAGCTCGTCACCGAGAACGCACGATCGGTGACCTGGCCCAAGGACGGCGAGGGTGACCCGGTCCGCTTCGAGGGCTCGGTGCTCGAGCGCCAGGGTCCCGAGCAGCACCGCAAGCTCGAGCTCGCGTCGCGGGTGGGTAGCCCGAGAGACCTGCGGAGCAAGAGCCTGGGTGAGCTTCGGGAGTACCTCGCCGCCCTCGACCGCATGGACGCGATCGAGAAGCTGCCCGAGGACCAGATCCTCGCCGCTCGACGCGAGCTCCAGGTCGAGTACGGCTGGACGCTCACCCCCGAGCGCGACAAGCGTCGCTCCCTGGCCTTGCTCGAGGTCCACAAGAAGTGGTCGTTCCCCTTTGCCTGCCTGGTGTTCTCGCTGCTCGGCATGCCCCTGGGCATCGCCACCCGCCGCGGCGGCCGCCCCGCCTCCTTCGTCGTGTCGGTGGGCGTGATCATCCTGTGGTGGATCCTCTTCTCGGTCGGTGACGCGCTGCGCAACATCGGGCAGCTCTCGGCCGCTGCCACCGCCTGGCTCCCCAACGTCGCCATCGGCGCGGTGGGCATCTACCTCGTGGTCCGACAACGTCAGCGTCGCCGCTGGCCGGGTCCAGTGCTCCTCGCCAACCTCTGCCTGCTGGTGGCGTGGACGCTCGCCTGCTTCCTGGGCGGCCACTACGTCTCGCGAGGCTCGGTGGGCGTCACGGCCACGGCACCGCTGCCCTGGCTGTGGCCCGCCGTCATCGGCACCGGCGTGCTCTGGGTGCTGCTCGCGAGCTTCCCCCGACAGGTCGCCAAGGTCCTCGACGGGATCCTCTCGCCACTTCAGCGTCGCGCCGCCGCTCCCGCTGCGCGGAAGGCGGCCGACCCGAAGAAGACCGAAGCCCGGATCGAGGCCGAAGCCACGCGGCTCGCCAACCGGGATCAGCCCACCCTCACCGGGATGGTCCTCGACCCCGCCCGCCGCAGCCCGCGCCTCCTCCTGGATCGCCTGCGTTGGCCGGTGCTGATCGGCTTCCTCGCCTGCGCGGGCTTGGCCGTCGCCAAGCTCTTCGAGCGACGCGAGCAGCTCACGGGGATCACCCGGGAGCTCATCATGAGCCCCGAGGGCCTGGGGCTGGTCGGCTTCGCCTTCGCCGGGGTGCTGCTGCGTCAGGCGGGCGTGCGCATCATCCGCACGGCCGACGCCTGGGTCCTCGCCGGCTACGCCAAGACCCTGACGACCATGCTCGCCTCACTGGTCGTGCTCTACGTGGTCATCCAGTTCGTCGAGATCGCCTCCGACGTCCTCGAGAACGACATCCCGTTCCGACGCGTGCTCGACTTCTACTTGAACCTCATCCCCCGCATCTTCCTCGAGATGACGCCGCTGGCCGCGATGGTCTCGGCCCTCGTCCAGTTCGGGGTGGCCGCGAAGTTCAACGAGACCACCGCCTTCCGCTGCTGCGGCACCAGCCTGTTCCGGCTGGTCCTCCCGGTGCTCATGGTCGCCGCCCTCATCTCCGGCGCCATCTTCCTCGTCCACGACCACGTGCTCCCGGCCGCCAACGCCCGCGCCGAGGCCCTCAAGGACGAGATCCGCGGACGCCCCCGCGGGGTGAAGACCCAGGGTGAGAGCCAGGTCATCGCGCGGGACGGACGCAGCCTCTACCTGTTCCGACACTTCCGGGTGCTGCCGCCGGCGAAGGGGCAGACCGAGGGGCGACCGCACCTGCTGTCCCCGACGGTGCTGCGCTACGACGACCAGAACCGCATCCGCACGCTCATCTCCGCCACCGACGCGCACTGGAACGGTCGGACCTGGGTGCTCCGCGCCGGCTGGGAGGCCCGCTTCCCGTCACCGACCGAGATGACCAAGCGTCGCTTCGAGACCCTACCGCTGGCCCTCATGGAGGAGCCCGAGTACTTCGCGACCGACCCCGTCGACCCGGAAGAGATGAACCTCCGGGAGTTCGCCACCTACATGGAGGCCCAGCGCGCGGCCGGCTACCCGGTCAACGGGCTGGAGACCGAGCTCCAGAGCAAGCTCGCCTTCCCCCTGGCCACGGTCGTGCTCGTCCTGGTCGGCCTGCCCTTCGCCTTCACCACCGGTCGCCGCGGAGCGCTCTACGGGGTCGGCATCGCCATCATCCTCGCCGTGCTCTACTTCGTCGCCATGGCCTTCTTCAAGAGCCTCGGGGCCGCCGGCTACCTCGCCCCCCTGGTTGCCGCCTGGGCTCCCAACGTCCTGTTCACGCTGGTCGGCCTCTTCCTCATGCTCAACGTCCGCACCTGATCGCTCCCTCGTCGATCGCCGCTCCTCCGGCTCGTCGGGATGGACGGTGGAAGAACGCAGTTCTGCCATGATGCGGCGAGCGTCTCTCCGCTCCCCAACTGGAACGCGTCCGCCATGCAGCTCCGCACCCTCGGCCACGCCAGCCTGCTCCTCACCGACGACGCCGGTGAGCCGATCCTGCTGACCGATCCCTGGCTCCGGGGCTCGGCCTACTGGCGGAGCTGGTGGCTGGAGAACGAGCCCGACGACGAGGAGCTCGAGACCCTCCGTCGCGTGCGGTACTGCTACGTCACCCACGAGCACCCGGATCACTTCCACACCTACTCGATCCGCCGCCTCGGCAAGGGCCCGCGCTACCTCGCGCCGGACCTCCCGGAAGAGAACATCTGCCTCTACCTGAAGGAGCAAGGCTTCGACGCGACGGTGCTGCCGAGCCTCGAGTGGAAGGAGCTCGCCCCGGGCGTCTCGATCCTCTCCATTCCCATCTTCAACGACGACTCGGTCCTGCTCATCGACACGCCGGACTGCTTCGTCATCAACCTCAACGACACCAAGCCGAGCCAGGGTCAGCTCACCGCCCTGCGTCGCTTCCTCGACGCCGAGCTCCCGGGCAAGAAGAGGCTGCTGCTGTCGAGCTTCTCCCCCGCCAGCATCGTCAACAGCTTCCTGCGCAAGGACGAGCGCGTCGCCCTCCGCGAGGCGACCGACTACGTCACGTACATCTCGCGCAACTGCGACCTCCTCGACGCCGACTGGTACCTCCCCTTCGCCAGCCAGGTCGTCTACCTGCGACGCGACTCCCGCTGGGCCAACGAGTTCAAGGTGAGCGCCGAGCAGCTCCAGGAGCACTGGTGCGCGAAGCGGACCGAGCTGCTGCCGACCTTCACGCGTCTCGACCTCGGCTCCCACGAGCACTCCTCACAGGACCGTGCCACGTTCCGGCACGACCGCTCGGTGGCCGAGCGCAAGGTCGCCGCGCAAGAAGACACCGAGTCGGGCGCCCGCTTCACCGCCGAGGACCGGGACCGGCTGCGCTCCAAGCTGGCCAGCGCCCGCCTCCTGCTCGCCCCGCTCTTCCCCCGCGGCATCGGCTTCCGGCTCGACGACGCCGAGCTCCGCTTCAACCCGTGGACCGGCGACCTGAGCTCGGGGACGTCGGAAGGTCACTTCCAGCTCATCGTGCCGACGGCCCCGCTGAAGGACGCCCTGCACAACGGTCACTTCGGTGACCTGGGCATCACGATGTTCACCCTCATCGAGCTCCAGGGACGCACCGATCCTCGGGCGGTCTACGTCTTCTTCATCCTCCTGACGCTCGACGACTACGGACACCTCGGCGGCCTACGCGCCTTCTTCCGCTGGCTGCTGCCGAGCCTGAAGCGGGCACGCTGGTCGCTGCCGGCGCTGCCGGCAGGCGAGCAAGCGAGCTAGCAAGTTCCCGTCCGGAAAGTCCGTCCGCCAGGACTCGCCCGACTGGTGCGTCAGATCGCTGGCCGACGAAAGAGTCGGAACCGGGCGTCTCCGGCGTTTGAGGAGGTCGGCGAGATGGCGTGCCAGGCGGGATGAAGCCGCGAGGCAGACTTTCTGGATGGGAACTACTACTCGACCGGGCGACCGATGCGTTCCCAGCGGGTGTCGTCGGGGAACGAGCGCAGCGCGCGCCAGAGGTTCTTGACCCGGGTCCAGCTCCCGGCCACCTCCCACTCCCCGGGTCGGCTGTCGCGTGACCAGAAGACGAGCAGCGCCCGCCCCCGGATGTTCTCTCGCGGCAGGAAGCGCCACTCGCGCGAGTCGGCGCTGTGGTCCCGGTTGTCGCCCATGACGAAGTAATGCCCCGGCGGCACCCGCACCGGCAGGAGATGGTCGCGTCGACCGGCGTCCGTGCGGGGTCGGTAGATGCGCGAGCTCGAGTGCATCTTGTACGGCTCGTCGAGCCGCTTGCCGTCGATGAAGACCTGCTTGCTGCGGATCTCGATGACGTCGCCGGGCAGGCCGACGACTCGCTTCACGTAGTCGAGGCTCGGGTCGGGCGGGTACTTGAAGACGACGACGTCGCCCCGCTCGATGGGCCGCTGGAAGAAGGTGGAGCTGGGCTCGTCGGCGTCGACGGCAGAGAACACGAAGCGGTCGACGAGCACGTAGTCGCCGATGAGCAGGGTGTCCTCCATGGACGCGGACGGAATGACCGAGTTCTGGACGACGAAGCGCGTGCCGAAGAGCACGACCAACACGGCGATGATCAGCGTCTCGATGATGAGCCGCACGCCCGTGGGTCGACTCGGCGTGCGAGGCCCAGGGGCTGCCGCCTCGGCCTCCTCGAGCTCCGTGCCCAGGTCCTCGTCTCGCACCTCGGGCCAGGGGTCGTCACTGACCGCAGGCTCGGCGAGCGGCACGACCGGTGACGGCTCGAGGTCGGGAGCCCCCTCGTCGTCGAGAGGGCTTGCCGGTGCGGGCGTCGTCTCCCCCGGCTCCCCCGTCGACGACGCGGGGAGCGTGGGTCGGAGCGGAGCGCCGGGCACGGACGGACCGGAGGGAGACGACTCCTCGTCGACCTCCGGCGGATCGTGGTCGCCGGTCACGAGCCCTGGAGCTTGGCCTCGATCTCGTTCATCCGCTGCCGCACCACGGCCTCGGCGACGTCCGGGATGACCTCCCAGGCCACCTGCTCGAGGACCTGCTGCGACAGGTGCTGGGCCACGCGCTGGGCGAGCTGGTCGAGCGTCGCCGCATCGAGCTGGCCGGGATTGATCGAGGCTGCCGCCGCAGCGGCTGGAGCCGCCGCCGGGGGCGGTGCCGCGGCTGGCGCGGGAGCAGCCGGTGCGGGAGCAGCCGGCGCGGGGGCAGCGACAGGAGGCGCCGCGGCCGGACGAAAGCCAAAATAATTCCATATATAGATTATAGATGCCCATATAACAGCCAATTGGTGAATGCAGAGTTCCGATCTGTAACGCATCTTCATAACCAATTGCATTACTTATA
>JBCCFW010000081.1:0-32852 GCA_039029535.1 Acidobacteriota bacterium | reverse complement strand
CATCGATGCGTCGATGCCGGCCATGATCCGCACCTCCGGTCAGATGTGGAACGCCGACGGTGAGCTCCAGGAAACCAAGGCCGTCATCCCCGACAGCAGCTACGCGGGCATGTATCAGGCGGTGGTCGACTCCTGCCAGGAGCACGGCGCCTTCGATCCCGCGACCATGGGCTCGGTCCCCAACGTCGGCCTCATGGCCAAGAAGGCCCAGGAGTACGGCTCCCACGACAAGACCTTCGAGATGTCGGCCGACGGCACGATGCGCATCGTCGACGGTGACGGCAACACGCTGCTCGAGCACGCGGTCGAGGCCGGTGACATCTGGCGTGCCTGCCAGACCAAGGACGGCCCCATCCGCGACTGGGTCAAGCTCGCCGTCACCCGTGCCCGCGCGAGCGGCGCCCCAGCCGTGTTCTGGCTCAACCCGGAGCGGGCCCACGACGCCCAGCTCATCAACAAGGTCGAGACCTACCTCGCCGACCACGACACCGACGGGCTCGAGATCAAGATCCTCGCGCCGGTGCAGGCCATGCAGTTCTCGCTGGAGCGCATCCGCCGTGGTGAGGACACCATCTCGGTCACCGGCAACGTCCTGCGCGACTACCTCACCGACCTCTTCCCCATCCTCGAGGTGGGCACGAGCGCGAAGATGCTCTCCATCGTCCCGCTCATGAACGGCGGTGGCCTCTTCGAGACCGGCGCGGGTGGCTCGGCGCCCAAGCACGTGCAGCAGTTCACCAAGGAGGGTCACCTCCGCTGGGACTCGCTCGGTGAGTTCCTCGCCCTGGCCGAGTCCTTCGAGCACCTCGCCGACAGCTTCGACAACCCGCGCTCCCGCCTCCTGGGCCAGGCGCTGGGCGACGCCACCGAGAAGGTGCTGCTGAACGGCAAGTCGCCCTCGCGCAAGTGCGGCGAGCTCGACAACCGCGGCAGCCACTTCTACTTGGCGATGTACTGGGCCCAGGCCCTCGCCAACCAAGGTGACGACGCCGAGCTCGCGGGCTCCTTCGCACCCATCGCGAAGTCCCTGGCCGACGCCGAGGAAGCCATCGTGGGCGAGCTCAACGGAGCGCAGGGCCCGGCGGTCGAGCTCGGTGGCTACTACCGCCCGAGCGAGGAGCTGCTGGAGAAGTCCATGCGGCCGAGCTCCACGCTGAACGGGATCATCGACGGGATCTGATCACCGCTCGAACAGGACCCCGCAATCACCACGACCTCGCTCCTGCCTCGATGGCGGAAGCGAGGTCGTCGTCGTTTCGGGGGCTGGATCAGCGGCGGCGGAGCGGCGGAAGACCACCGCTGCGTCGGCTCCGGGTCGGCGCGGGCTGGGCGCTTCGGGTGCGTCGACGCGTCGGAGCGGCGGCACGACCACCGGAGCGGCGGAGCTGGTCGAGCTCACGCTCGAGCTGCTCCCACTCGCCGGCCTGCTGGCGTTCGAGCTGCTCACGCTCACGGTTCTGCTGACGGGCGAGCTGGGCCCACTGCTTCTCGTGCCGGGCGGCGAGCTTCTGGTGGACGCTGTCGTGTCGTCGGCCGAAGACACCCTGCAGCTCGTCGTCACGGACCTCGTCGTAGGCCACGCGCTCGGACTGGAACTGCGGCTCCGGGCGGCGGCGTCCACGCGCGGGAGCGGGAGCGGGGCCCTTCTGGCCGGCGTGCAGCAGGAGCTGCTGGAGCGCGTCGCCCAGGCTGAACTTCACGCGCTTGGCGGGATTCTCCGGCTGCACGGGTCGCTTGAGGCGGATGTTGTTGATCGTGTTCTTCGTGTCGACGAGGCCGTTGAACACCGCCGCCGCTCGCGCCTTCGTCCGGAGGTCCGGCGCCTCGCCGCGGAGGGTCACCATCCGACCGTCGAACTGGGCCATGAGCTTGCGGAGGGTCGGGACGCGGGCCCGGGTCTCCTTGATCGCTTCCTTGACGTCATCCTGGAACGACATGCACGCACCTCATCGTCACGCCGAGCCGACCCGGCCGGCAGGGAGAGCAGACGATGCCATGGCCGAGCAGTCACGCCCCAGCGCTTTCAACCGACGTGGCCGTGGTCAAGCCGACTCGGGCGTCGTCCGAGCAATGATGGAGACGCCTCCGTCGGCTCGACGCTGGTGACTCATCCTCCACCTCGAGATCGCATGACGACTCCTTCCCCGCCCGTCCCCCAGCGTCTTCGTCGACTCGTGCTGGTCCTCGGGGATCAGCTCGACGCCGGGAGCGCGGTCTTCGACGGCTTCGATCCGGAGCACGACGCCGCGTGGATGGCCGAGGTCGCCGAGGAGTCGTCGCACGTCCCGTCGATCAAGCCCCGCACCGCCGTCTTCCTCGCGGCCATGCGTCACTTCCGCGACGAGCTGCGGTCGAGCGGTCGGCCGGTGATCTATCGCGAGCTCGACGACGACGAGGACGGTGGCCTCGTCGCGGTCCTGGAGCGGACCGTGCGCGCGCATCAGCCGGAGAGCCTCCACGTCGTCCATCCCGGCGAGCACCGCTTGCTCGTCGGCCTGAAGGAAGCGGCGTCGCGGCTCGACCTTCCGCTCACCATCCACGACGACCGGCACTTCTACACGACGCTCGAGGAGTTCGACGCCCACGCCGACGGCCGGAAGCAGCTCCGACTCGAGTACTTCTATCGCGAGCTGCGGCGACGTCACGACATCCTCCTCGACGGTCGTGAGCCCGTCGGCGGCTCGTGGAACTACGACGCCGACAATCGCCGGTCGTTCCGCCGCGGTGGTCCGACAGGCTTACAGGAGCCGCTGCCGTTCGCTCCCGACGCGACCACGAAGGAGGTGCTCGCCCTGGTCGACCGCGAGCTCGGCGATCGCGCCGGCGATCTCTCCCGCTTCGACTGGCCGGTCACGCGGGCGCAGGCGAAGGAGGCGCTCGACGACTTCATCCGTCATCGCCTCCCCCTCTTCGGCGACTACCAGGACGCCATGTGGACGGACCAGCCCTGGCTCTACCACTCGCGTCTCTCGGCGGCCATCAACCTCAAGCTGCTCGATCCGCGTGAGGTCGTCGACGCGGCGGTGGACGCCCATGCCGACGGCATGGCACCGCTCAACGCCGTCGAGGGCTTCGTGCGCCAGATTCTCGGCTGGCGCGAGTTCGTCCGGGGCGTCTACTGGCGCTTCATGCCCGAGTACGTCGAGCGCAACCACCTCGGCGCCACGCTTCCGCTGCCGCATCTCTACTGGACGGCCGAGACGGACATGCGCTGTCTCCAGCAGGCGGTCGGCCAGACGCTGGAGCTCGGCTACGCGCACCACGTCCAACGCCTCATGATCACCGGGCTCTTCGCCATGTTGTTCGGCGCCGATCCCCGCGTCGTCCACGAGTGGTACCTGTCGGTCTACGTCGATGCGATCGAGTGGGTGGAGCTACCCAACGTGCTCGGCATGAGCCAGTTCGCCGACGGCGGTCTCATGACGTCGAAGCCCTACTGCGCGAGCGGCGCCTACATCAAGCGGATGAGCAACTACTGCGGGAGCTGTCGCTTCAACCCGAGCCGCGCCACCGGGGACGACGCCTGCCCGTTCACGACGCTGTACTGGAGCTTCCTCGCGAAGCACCGCGAGGAGCTGAAGAAGAACCATCGGCTCGGCATGCAGCTCAAGAACCTCGACCGCAAGAGCGCAGGCGAGCTGCGCGCCATCCGGAAGCAAGCCGAGACTCTCCAGCGCGATCTCACGAGCTGATCGGCGGATCACCCGAACCGATCACGCACCCCCTGGCGCGCGGGGCCCGAAAGTGATTCCCTTCGACCTCGCCTGAGACCGACACCGCTCCCCTTCGGACAGGAGACCGAGACCGTGGACACCCTCGACGCCATCGAACGACGTCGCTCCATCAAGCACTTCGATCCCGATCACCGAATCTCCGAGGAGGAGGTCACCGCGCTGCTCGAGGCCACCCTCAAGTCGCCGACGAGCTTCAACATCCAGCACTGGCGCTTCGTGGTCATCGACGACCCCGAGCTCCGCAAGCAGGTCCGGGCGCACGGCAACGACCAGGCCCAGATGACCGATGCGTCGCTGCTCGTGCTCATGACCGCGGACCTCAAGGCCTGGGCGAAGAGCCCGGAGCGGTACTGGGTCAACGCGCCCAAGGCAGTCTCGGACCTGCTCGTCGGCTGGATGGGTCCGTTCCACGAGGGTGACGAGGAGCTCCAGCGCGACGAGGCCATGCGCTCCATCGGCATCGCCATGCAGACGCTCATGCTCGCGGCCACCGCCAAGGGCTACCAGTCCTGCCCGATGATCGGCTTCGACCGTCCCGAGGTCGCCAAGCTCGTCAACCTCCCGGACGACCACGTCATCGGCCCCCTCGTCGCCATCGGCAAGGGCACCCAGGAGGCCTGGGCCCGCGGCGGTCAGCTCCCCCTCGACGAGGTCGTCGTGAAGAACCGGTTCAGCTAGCCCACTTCACTCACCAGTCTTCTACTGCGTGGCCAGATCTGCTGACTGCGAAGGGAGTTCTCGCCCCTCGGATCCTCACCGTACGGTCCGAGTACGCCTCCGGCCCTCACGGCTACGATCTCCCTTCTCGTCTAGCATTTCCGGCCACTCGCTACGAACACTGGTGAGTACAGCGGGCCACCCCCGCCCTCAGACCCTCGATCCGGGGCGCTTCGGGTCATCTCGACCCGGGTGCCCGGTTCCGGGGGTCAGGTGCGTAGACGACGCCAGTTCTTCGAGCGTAACCACCTTCGAGACCGCGAGAGCGGCCGGAGCACTCGAAGAGCCACGCCATGACCCAGAACGCCGGACAACTCGACCCGACCGCCCCCGAGCTCGAGACGCTCATCCCGTCCGAGGCCCGCGTCCTGGCCCGCGTGGCCCGCAGCGACGCCGGCACGTCGTGGTGCACCATCGTCTGGCGGGCCTCAGACGGCCGCTTCGGCGCCGTCATCGCCGAGATGACCGACGACGGCGTGGTCACCAAGAGCCGTCACGAGGGCCTGACCCAGCTCGGCGAGCTCGACCTGCTGCTCGCCCGTGACCTCGGTCGCGAAGGCCCGCGCGGCCCGGCCCGTCTCGTCGTCCTCAGCTCCGGCGCCGCCGCCTTCGAGCAGGCCGGCCTCCGCGCCGCCTGAGGCTGAGCCGGGCTCTCTTCCCTTCGCCCGTCACGTCTTCGTCGGCGCGGCCCCGAGCCCTTCGTCGCGAGACAGCGAGCTGACGTCCCAGGCCCTGTCCTCGCGTCGGTCGCTCCCCTCGAAGTCCTGCCTGAGCTGCTCCTCGACCAATCGGATGCGTTCCCGCGCCCGACAGATGTACGACTGGCGGTCGTGACGGAGCCCGGCGAGCTCGCGGAGTGACGCCTCGTCGTGACGACGGAAGGCCCTCGCCGAGCGCTGGACCTGATGGGCCGAGAAGCCCAGGAGCTTCAGGGCGTCGACACCGAGGGTGAGCGAGGTGTCGAGGGTCTCGCGATAGACGTGCTCGACGCCGGCATCGAGGAGCTCGTAGGCGTGCAGTCGTCCCTCCGCCCGGGCGAGGATGCGCAGGTTCGGGAAGTGGTGTTGGGCGCACTCGACGATCGCGCTGGTCTTCTCCACGGAGTCGACCGCGACGATGAGCAGCTCGGCCTCGTCGGCGCCGGCGGCGTGCAGCAAGTCGGCTCGTGACGCGTCGCCGTAGTAGACCTCGAGCCCGAGACGTCGAAGCAGGTCGACTTGATCCGAGTCGGTGTCGAGCACCGTGCAGCGAACGCCGTTGGCGCTGAGCAGACGTCCGACCACGTGCCCGAAGCGACCGAAGCCGGCGATGATGACGGGGTTGCGCTCGTGCATGTCGTCGGCCTCCCGCTCGACGACTTCCTTCGTTCCGAAGCGTGGCTGGATCACGCGCTCGTTGAGCAGCATGAGCAGCGGCGTGAGCGCCATGGAGAGAGCGACCACGGCGACCAGCGGGCTCGACAC
Organism: Acidobacteriota bacterium; assembly: GCA_039029535.1. Classification (GTDB taxonomy): domain Bacteria; phylum Acidobacteriota; class JBCCFW01; order JBCCFW01; family JBCCFW01; genus JBCCFW01. Next base: position 26,938 of record JBCCFW010000081.1, on the reverse strand, counting down.
GCCCGCCTCGAGCACGCCGTGCTGCGCGGCGTGGGAGAACAGGACGAAGCAGAACTCCCCGCTCTGCGCGAGCGCGAAGGAGAAGAGCAGGCCCTGGTCGAGCCCCATGCCGAAGCGTCGGCTGAGCACGAAGAGCACCAGCAGCTTGACGACGACCAACACCACGGTGAGCGCCGCGATGAGCCCGGGCTTCTCGGCGATGAGGGCGAAGTCGATCGAGGCGCCCACGGAGATGAAGAACAGGCCGAGCATGAGCCCCTTGAAGGGCTCGATCTCCGCTTCCAGCTCGTGCCGGTACTCGCTGCTGGCGAGCATGACCCCGGCGAGGAAGGTGCCGAGCGCCGGGCTCAGGCCGACCTTGGTCATGAGCAGGGCGATGCCGATGACGAGCAGCAGCGCTGCGCAGGTGAAGACTTCCCGGAGCTGCGTGCCGGCGACGATGCGGAAGAGCGGTCGCACCAGGTAGCGACCGGCGAGGATCACCAGCGCGATGGCGCCGAGCACGACCAGCGCGTGACCCCAACCCGGAAGCTGCTCGACGAAGCTCGGACCGTGGCCGGCGTCGTGTCCACCGTGAGCTCCGTGTCCGTCGCCGCTGGCACCATGTCCTGATGCGAGCAACGGCAGCAGCGCGATGATGGGGATGACGGCGATGTCCTGGAAGAGCAGGACGGAGAACGAGCTCTGCCCGGCCTCGGTCTTGAGCAGCCCCTTCTCGTCAAGGGTCTGGAGGACGATGGCGGTCGACGACAGCGCGAGGATGAGCCCGATGGCGAGAGCGGGCCGCCACTCCAAGCCCAAGCCGAGCCCGATCCCCGTGACGACGGCGGCGGTCACGCCGACCTGGAGACCACCGAGCCCGAGGATCGGTCCACGCATCCGCCAGAGCAGCGACGGCTGAAGCTCGAGTCCGACGACGAAGAGCATCATGACGACGCCGAACTCGGCGAAGTGCAAGACGTCTTGTCCCTCGTCACCAACAAGCCGCAGGCAGAACGGGCCGATGGCGACGCCAGCCACGAGGTAGCCGAGCACCGAGCCGAAGCCGAGTCGCTTGGAAATGGGCACCGAGATGACGGCGGCCAGGAGGTAGATGAAGGCCTGGAAGAAGACCGCTTCTCCGTGCATCAGCTCACCTCCCCATCGAGGAGCTCGTTCAGGTAAGACGCGGCGCGAAGACGCTCGTCATCGAGGCTTCCGTCGCGAAGGGCTTCGAGGAGTCGTCGGTACTCCGCGGCGTGGGCGGACAGCTCGTCGTCGCTGAGCGCGTGCGTGCGTTGGACGACGAAAGGCGGCAGGTACTCCATGCCGCAGAGCAACGCGGTCTGCTCCAGCGGCGCGAGGAACTGCCTCAGCGTGTGACGGTGAATCCCCTCCTCACGGTAGCCCTCGGGGCCTCCTCCGGTGGTGATGGCCGTCAGCCAGCGCTTGCCCTGGAGCGCGGTGCCGTCGGTGCCGTAGGCCCAGCCGTGCTGCAGGACGAGGTCTTCCCACTCCTTCACGAGGGCGGGCGTCGAGTACCAGAAGAGCGGGTGCTGCACGACGACGAGGTCGTGAGCGGCGAGGAGCTCCTGCTCACGTTCGACATCGACGTCGAAGTCCGGGTAGGCCTCGTAGAGGTCGTGGAAGGTCAGCCCGGGGAGCTCCCGGACCTCGCGCGCCAGCCGCGCGTTGGCCCGCGAACGCTGCGACGCCGGATGGGCGAAGAGGAGGAGGATGCGCTGCTGCGTGCTCACGAGGGTGACCTCACGATGCCGGGACCCGCGGTGAGCGGGCCTTCGCCAGGGGCATCGTGAGCCGCTGAGCCAGTGATGACAATGGGGATCGAAACCGCACGACGGCGGTCACGAGAGGGACTGGCGTGGTCCCTCACCAACCCATTCGCGCGGCTATCGCTCTCGGATCGACTCGATCACCACCGGCTCCAAGGGACGGTCGGCCTCGCCGACGGGCAACTTGCCGATGCGATCCACGACGTCCATGCCGTGGACGACCCGCCCGAACATGGTGTGCTTGCCCGTGAGCCAGGGCGCGTCGCCCGTGCAGATGAAGAACTGAGAACCGTTGCTGTTGGGTCCCGCGTTGGCCATGCCGAGCGTTCCCCTGGCAGGGCGGTGGGACGTGGGCAGCTCGGCATCGTGGCGGTAGCCCTCGATCTCGCGGAACTCCTGGAGGCTCATCTCGTTGATCAGCTTCATGACCTCGTCCACGCGTTGCCCGTACTCCTCCTGACTCTTGATTCCCAGGTGCCGGACGATCGGCGCGATCACCTTGGATCCGATCTCCTCCGGCCCGCGGACGTGGAGCCACGGATGCGGCGCGCCCTCGGCCGTGAGAACGCGGTGGCGGTCGAGCCCCAGCGCCGACGCGTTGACCTCATTCGGAAACTTGTAGCCAGGGCCCCCCGTTCCCCTGCCCAGTGGGCAGCCACCCTGGAGCATGAAGCCGTCGATGATCCGATGGAACGTGAGACCGTCGTAGAAGGGGCGCTTCACCTTCTCCTTCGTGCCATGGTCCGTGAACTCCTTCGTGCCCCCGGCCAAGCCGAGAAAGTTCGCCACCGTCTTCGGCGCAGCTTCGCGGTCGAGCTCGAGCTCGATGGAACCGTGGTTGGTCTCGAGGATCACTCGAGGCCTGGGATCGGGCGTGGCCGCGCCCTTCGGACTGCTCAGGCTGCCCACGGAACGTCGCTTCACCTCGACCCGGTACGGCTCCTGCTTCGCGGTGGAACCAGTAGCGGCCTGGCTGACGAAGCGCCAACCCTCGTCACTCCAGGAGTGGAGGTCCTTGCCCTCACCATCGGCGACGGCGAGACGGACGGCGGTGACTTCATGGTGCTTGTCAGCCACGAGGGTGAGGTCGCGAATCTCGACGTCGCGAAAGCCGTCGAGTCGAACCAGGAGCTGAAGCGGCACGCCAGCCGGGAGCAAGAGCTCGGCCGATCCCGAGGCATCGGTCGACGCGGCGTGGGAGCCGAGCCTGGGGCTCGCGGAGATCCTCACGCCCGGGAGCACGCTCTGATCCGGGTCGGTGACCTGCACGGTGAGCCGTGCCCATCCCTCGGCCAGGGCCGCTGGGGCCACGAGCAGGGCGAGCACGAGGGAGAAGGAGCGAAGCAGGGACGGGGAGCAGGCGCGCATGGTGGACTCGGGTGTGACCCGACGCCCAGGGAGGCCGCCGGAGCGGGAACAGTACTTGTCGAAGGGTGGGAACGCGAGCCGGCGCTCGACCCTCACTCACCCCAGCAGCTCACCCGTCGCCAGCTCGTACCGCACGCGGGCCCGGGCCAGCTCCAGCAAGGCGACCTGACGTCGACCATCGCGATCGCGCAGGATCGCCTCGGCGTCGAGAAGGTCCTGCACCGTGTCGCGACCGGCCCGGTAGCGCTCGCCGGTCACCCGCACGGCCTCCTGCGCCGCCTTCACGCCGGTGGTCGCCGCCTTCAGCTCGCCGGCCGCGATGCGATGGTCCGCGACGGCCTCCCGCACCTGCACCGCCACGCCGCGCATGGCCTCGCGCAGCTCCGCTTCGATCGCCCGCTCCTCGGCCCGCAGCGCCCGCGCCCGGGGCTTGCGCGTGCCGGCGGCGAAGGGCTGCCAGGTCACCCGCACGGACGCGTCGACCCAGTCATCCTGCGGCGTCGAGTCACCGGACGACCGGACCCAGTCGGCCCTCGCTTCCAGGCGGGGGATGAGCTCGGCCCAGGTCGCCGCACGACGACGATCCGTCGCTGCCAGTCGAGCGCGGAGCGCGGCCAGGTCGCGTCGGGTCTCGAGCGCCCGCGTGAGGCTCGCGTCGTCGGCGACCGGCGTCGCGCCGGTGCTCTCGATCTCGACCGTGAACAGCGGCTCGACCGGAGCGTCACTCCCCACCGCCCGACCGAGAGCATGGGTGACGACCTCCCGTCGGCGATCCAACTCGAGCCGCGACTGCTCGGCGTCGTCGAGGGCGAGCTGGACGAGCAGGCGGTCGCGTTCCAGCGCACGTCCTGCCTTCACGCGGGCGCTCACCTCGTCGAGCCGGGCACCGAGGCTCTTCACGAAGGCGTCGACCGCTCTTCGACGCGAATCGAGGGCGAGCACGTCGAAGAACAGCTCGGCCGCCTCCGCCGCTCGCTCGCGTCGTGCTCGTTCGTGTGAGGCCTGGGCGGCATCGAGGTCGTGCCGCGCTGCGGGGATGCCGTGCAGCATGCGGGCGGGGTCGAGCAGCGGTTGAGTGACGCTCAGCGCGCCACTCGTGCCGGTGCGACCACCCGACGGGAAGTCACCGATGGGCGTGGACAAGCTGAGCGTGCGGTCGCGTCGCGTGCGGGTGAAGTCGGCACCCACGGTTGGCCAGAACGCGCGTCGACGCTCGATGCGAAGGGCTTCCTCGGCTTGATTCGCCCGCTCGGCGACCGCCTGCACGGCCGGTCGCTCGGCAGCAGATCCGAGAACCTGGTCGAGTGTCAGCGTCTCGGAGGAGGCCGCTGCCGCGAGCCCGATGAGCAGGGAGGGAAGAAAACGAAGACGCGACGACATCACGCAGCTCCAGAGGGCAGCGGCGCGGTGGTCCGCTCGGGGAAGGCCAGCGCGAAGAGCGCGGGCACGACGAAGAGAGTCAGCAGGGTCGAGGCGAGCAGCCCCGCGATCATCGCGAAGGCCATGGGTGGCCAGAGACTCGATGACGAGAGCGCGAGCGGCAGCAGGCCGGCGACGGTCGTTGCCGTGGTCAGGAGGATGGGCCGCGTCCGCACCTGCACGGCGGCGGTGAGGGCGTCGTGGACCGAAGCACCCTCCTTCAGCCGCGCGTCGACGACGCTGAGCAGGACGATGGCGTTGTTCACGACGATGCCGAGCAACGCGAACACGCCGAGCAGTGACATGAACCCGAACGGCTGGTCTGCCAGCACGAGCCCCGGGATGACGCCGACGGCAGCCAGGGGCACGGTCGCGAAGATGATCATGACCCGGCGGAACGAGTTGAAGTCGAGCAGCAGGAAGAACAGGAGCAGGCCGGCCGCGAGCGGTCCCGACGCGAGGATGGCGGTGTTGGCCTTGCCGGCACCCTCGACAGCGCCACCGTGCTCCCAGCGCACGCCCTTCGGCCAGTCGGCGCGTTCGAGCCGGGGCTCGAGAGCCGACACCACCTTCGAGTACGCGACCCCCTCGGCGAGCTGCGCGGAGACCGTGACCATCCGCTCCTGATCCCGTCGATGGATGGCGGCGGGTCGCCACTCGAGGCTCGGCGTCGACACCTCACGCACGGGAACAAAGCGCGCACTGCGGGTCGCCGCCTCGACCACGGGCAGGCGATCGGGATCGAGCGACTCACCTGCAGCGGAACGCACGAGGATGGGAATGGGGTCGTCTTCCGACCGGAGCTGACCGACGAGCAGGCCACGGGTCTGCTTGAGCAACGCGCGGGCGACGGCGGCGCGGTCGAGGTCGTGACGCGCGGCGGCGGCATCGTCGATGTCGAAGACGACGGTGGCTCGACCGTTGCCCTGGTCGTGTCGCACGTTGAGCGTGCCGTCGAGCTCACGCAGCTCCCCCATGACGACCAGCGCTCCGGCGCGGAGGGCTTCGAGGTCCTCACCGAACAGGCGGATCTCCAGGGGTGCATCGAGCGGTGGTCCCTGCTCGAGAGCGCGGGGGATGACCTCGGCCTCGGGTAGCTCGGCATGGGCAAAGCGTCGCGCGTCGTCCATGACGGCAGGGATGACGTCGAGGCCCTTCGTGACGACGAGCAGGTGAGCGAAGTGAGGACTGCGCGGTCGATTCGGAAGGTTGTAGTAGAAGCTCGGCGCCGCCCGACCCACGAACGACGCGACCATGGCGACGCGGGCGTCGGACTGGAGGTGACGTTCGAGTCGACGGGCGGCGGCGTCGGTCTCGTCGAGGTGCGCACCTTCGGGGAGGAAGACTTCGACGACGAGCTGGTTGCGGTCGGCCGGTGGGAAGAACGACGCCTCGACGTGCGCCGCCATGGCGATGGCCACGCCGATCAACAGCATCGCGAGGACGACGACCGTCTTGGGCCGACCCGCACCGAAGCGGCCGATGCCACGCAGGAGACGGGACTCGCGGACCTCGCCCTCCTTCGTGCGTCGTCGCAGCACCATCTCGGAGAGCACGGGCGTGACGAGGATGGCGAAGACGTAGCTCACGGTCAGCGTGAGCATGACGACGATGGGGATGGCGCGGGTGAAGTCACCGGTGGCGCCCCGCGACAGCAGCATGGGCACGAAGGCGGCGAGCGTCGTGCCGGTGGCGGTGGCGAGAGGCGTGACGAGCTCGCGCGCGGCCTTGGCGGCGGCCTCACGTCGTGACAGGCCCGCGTCGAGGTGTTGCTGCGTGGCTTCCGCGACGACGATGGCGTTGTCGACCAGCAGCCCGAGCGCGACGATGAGCGCAGCCACCGAGAGCTGTTGCAGCACGCCGCCGCCGAGTGCGTAGAGGGCGACCGAGGAGAGACCGACCAGGGGGACGACAGCGGTCACGAGCAGTCCGAGACGGAAGCCCATCGTGCTCACGAGCACGAGCGCGACGATGCCGATGCCCAGCATGAGCGATCGCGTGAGGCCATCGAGACGCTGCGTCACGTGGTCGGGCTGGAAGCTGAGCTCACGGAGGACGAGCGGCGCGTGCTCGGCGCGGAGTCGGTCGAGCTCGGCTCGCACGCGATGACCGAGTCCGATGACGTCGAGTCGGGCGTCGGGCACGACACCGAGACCGACGGCGCGCTCGCCGTCCACGCGGAGCAGCTCGGACGCGGGCTCGGCCGGACCGAGTCGCACGCGGGCGAGGTCACCGAGGGGGATGGCGGCGCCCGAGCTCAGGGTGAGCGCGCTGCGCTCGAGGTCTTGCAGCGAGTCGAGCTCGGAGCGTGGCGCGAGGGTTGCGGCACGACCTCCGAGTCGGACCGAGCCGGCGGGCACGGTGGCGTTGCGCCCGCGGAGCTGCGCGACGAGCTGCTCCGGCGGCAGGGCGAGACGTCGCGCGAGGGCATCGTCGTACTCGATGGTGACTTGCTCACCGGGGTCGGCGAGGAGTCGCACCTCGGCGACGCCATCGAGACGGAGCAGGTCGGTGCGCACCTCACGGGCGACGCGGAGCAGCTCGAGCGGATCGAGGGAGCCGGTGACGGCGAGGACGATCGCTTCTTGCTCGCTGATGAGCCCGGTGTCGAGCTCCTCGTCGCCGACGCCGTCGGGAAACTCGGCTCGCGCGTCGTCGATGGCCTCTTCGACGTCGTCCCAGGCGGCGTCGACGTCGGTGACCTCGTCACGCAGCTCCAGCCGGAGGACGGCGGCGTCGGTGCGCGAGGTCGACTCCACGTAGAACAGCTCGCTCACCTGCGCGAGCTGCTCCTCGAGCGGCTCGACGACCAGGCGCTCGATGGTCTCGGCGTCGGCCCCGGGGAACGGCACGACGAGGATGCCGTTGCGGTCGGGCAGCTTCGGGTCTTCCTGCGTGGGCATGGTCAGCCACGAGACGACGCCGAGGAAGACGGCGATGCTCGCCATGGTGAGGACGACGCGTCGTCGGTCGAGAAGCAGCTCGAAGACGTTCACGGCCGGATCTCCACCGCCTCACCGGGGAGGAGGTTGGCGTGACCCGCGATGATGACCGGGTCGTCGACGGAAAGTTGCTCAGATGAGACCGTCACCAGCTCACCGACGAGCTCCCCCACCTCGACGGTGACGAGCTCGGCTCGCCCGTCCCGCACGCGATGCAGCGCCGGGTTGCTGCCACCGGGATCGATGACGGCGGTGGCAGGCACGGCGAGACGTGACGTGGCGGCGGCACGCAACGTGACCTCGGCGGTGAGGCCGGGGACGATCGCTGGCGTCGGCTCGAGGCTCACGACAACCGGGAAGAGCCGGCCGGCACCGGCGGCCGAGCGCCCGATGGAGCGAAGACGGCCAGTGGTCGTGGCGCCACCGGCGAGGGGGAGGCTCACGTCGACGGTGTCGTCCTCACGCAAGCCGGTGCGCACGGCCTCGGGGACTTCCAGCTCGACCTCGAGCTCGTCTTCACCGGAGAGGATGACGACGCCACTGCCGGGTCGAGCGTGCTCGCCGGGTTCGAGGAGGACCTCGGTGATGGTGCCGGCGAAGGGTGCGCGCAGGGTGGTCTCGTCGACGAGCCGTCGGGCCTCGGCGACCTGGGCGTCGAGGGCGGTGAGGGAAGCCTGGACGGCCTCGCGTCGACTGCGGACCTGCTCGACCTCCTCGGTCGTGGCGGCGCGCGATGCGAGGAGACCGGCGACGCGGTCCTCGTCGCGACGAAGCTGATCGAGTCGAGCTTGGACGTCGCGGCGGGAAGCCTGCGCGCGGTCGAGCTCGTGTCGGTAGCGGGCCGAGTCGAGCCGAGCGAGGACTTGCTTGGCGGTCACGCGATCACCGACCTCGACGGGACGTCGGTCGAGCCGTCCCCCCACGTCGAAGCCGAGGACGGCACGCCGCTTGGCTCGGACGATGCCGGAGAAGGTCCGGTCGCGGACGGCGTCGACCTCGGTGACCCGGGCGACGCGGACGCCGCGGGGCTCGGTGGTGCGAGAGGTGGCCGTCGGGGAGCTGGCGTCGGCTCGATCGAAGCCGCGGGTGCCGAGGATGAGGACCAGCAGGCCGACGAGGCCGAAGGTCCAGCGGAGGCGGGTGTCCTGAGTCATGAGGGGGTTCCGAGGTGGTCAGGCCGGGCTCCCCCGGCCATCTGAACACCGACAAGATATCGTCAATCTGACCATTGTCAAGATTCTGGCCGTTGGTAAGATGTCAGGGAGTTCGCGGCTCCGGCGTGGCTGGATTCAGCGGACCCGGGAGGAGAGGTCCGAACTTGACGTCAGCAGCGGGAGCGGGGGGCGAGCGACGGGGTTACCACCACGGTGACCTCCGTCGAGCCCTGCTGGACGCGGCCCTCGAGCTCATCCGCGAGAAGGACGTGGGGGGCGTCTCGCTCCGAGCCATCGCCCGCCGGGTGGGAGTGACCAATGCGGCGCCCTACCACCACTTCCCCAACAAGTCGGCCTTGCTGAGAGAGGTCGCGGCGGAGGGCTTCCGCAAGATGGCGGAGGTCATGGAGGCAGAGATCGCGTCCTTGCCGGAGGGTGCGACGCCCATCGTCCGGCTGGAGGCCATGGGCCGCGCCTACGTGCGTTTCGCGGTCGCACACCCGGCGCACTACCGCGTCATGTTTCGCGAGGACCTGGACCCCGATGAGGAGTCGGCCGAGCTCACGAGCGGCCGGGACGCGTGCTTCGGCAAGCTGCTGGCGACGGCTGGAGAGCTGGCCGAGGGGTCACCGGAGCGGGCGCAGTCGATCGCGCTGACGGCGTGGTCCTGCGTGCACGGGCTGTCGTCGCTATGGAACGACGGCGCGCTGGGGCGGAAGGGATTTGAGGGATCGTCCGAGGAGCTGGCGCGGGTGGTGACGGGGATGGTGGGGGAGATCTTTGGGAACGAAGGTGAACACTCCTAGGTGGGTGGGAGACGAGCACTCCGCGACGCCTTGCACACTGCCGGCAAGCAGCTGCCACTCGAAGCAGATCTCATTCGAAGCCGGCGAGAAAATGCTCTAGAGCCTTAGCCACTTAGGTGCTCGTTGATGACCTTCCGACTCGCCCGGCGAACCGTCTCGTAGTTGTAAAGATCACTCTTGAACGCGAGCAACATATCCCCCACCCGCGGATCGAGTCCTGCGTAGCGGACATTGAACCGGACCCATAGGGCGAAGTGCTCCTCAGGGGCGGCACATTCAGGGTGCTCGCGGAACAGAGCCGCGCACTTCTCTTCTACAGAGAGGCCGTCATCCGTCATGCGTTTCTCCAATATCAAGCCTTGCAGGCATCAGCTACCGAGGCGAGAGAGAAGTCCGTTCCTGACTTCGACCACAGCACCAGATCTCTCCACTCGTGTGCGGAGGCTCCGCCACGACTGGCACACGTTTCTTTTCCAGAGACGACACTCTCCTGAGCCGTCTAGTCTCCCAAGATCACTTCCCTAAGAATTCGAATCCGCAGTTCGCGCCGTGACAGGTCTGTCGAGGCCCTTGTTGCGGCATCCGCATAACTCAACACCTTCTTTGCCAGACGTGGAGTGGGGCCTTTGCGCTTCGCTCGATCTACCTTCTCCCGAAACACAGCGAGCCGCTCGCGAGCCTCACCCAAGCGCCTCTTACCGAAAGACGTCCCCTCATACACAAGGGCCCCCACCGCCAAGAACAAGGTATAGAACTCCGTCTTGCTCCTCCATCCAGAGAAATCGCCCCTCAAGAAAGAGTCAACTTGGAGCCTCGTCTCCTCCATCAGCTGAAGCCAATAATCACGATCCGCAAACTCGTCGTCATACTCCTGATAATAGTCATCGAGACGACCTTTCTTGTCTAGAGGACCCGCCATTAGACCAACCAGAAGCTCCGAGATAAATTCGGCGTCTATCATCCTTCTCACTTGAGCAGGTGTCACAATCCGCCTCTCCAGCCACCAAGGATTGTCGGCAAGACCCTCTACCGCCGCAATGAACTCCCCTCGGTACTCGGCGTGCCGTAGCTCCTGAGCATTCAGATTGGACTGGTTAGCATTGAGCCTACGAAACATATCTCGGACTTCAGCATCGGATGCACTTTCAAGTTCTCGCGTGACGAGCTTGTAAGCCCAGAACTTCTTCTTGGCCGCCGAACTCAGGTCATTCCAGCTAGTTCCCTCCAATGAAGGCGTCACATCAGAGCCACTCAGCTCCAAATCGCCCTGATAAAACTGGATGATCGCCCTCAGCCTCTGCTGACCATCTACTACCTCGAGAGTTGTCGCACCGCCCGGGTCCGTGACGCTGCGCACGAAGATTTCCGGGATGGGCAGATCGTTGAGTATCGAGTCAATCAGATACGACGACTGCGCCTTGCTCCACACCGCCTTCCGCTGAAAAGTCGGAGAGAGGTCTAGATGATCGTCATCGTAGTACTTTCTGAAATGACTGATCGGATGATTAGTTGCAATTGGATTCATATCTCAAGGCATCCAGCTAGCTTGCGAAAGCAATCAATCGTGTAATAACGAAGATCCACCAAGCGCCGATAGACACGAACCGACGTCTTGTGCCCTCGATACGGATGCGATCTCCTGATCGCTGCAGAGAGCGCAATGACGGACCTCCTCACAGCCGTCCTTCGGGGCAATCGTCCCTCATCGATCCTCCCCCAATAAACACCCCGGCGGACGCGGTCATCTGAACGGACAAGGCCCATACGATCAGCTTCCGTCAACGCGCCCCAGGCATCCTGAAAGACACCAGAGTGCACGAGAGCAACATCAAGATCTGAAGGCGCCGGACTGTCAACGGACCGAAACGGCCGGCCCGCTTTTGCAGGCGCAAGGCTGAAGCCCATCGCTGCGCTGCCTACAAGAAACAGCTGACCCTCCTCCAGTCCGCACTCAGCAAGAAGACGCTCTCCGTCCGCCAAGAAATCCGTCTTGCTGGCGCGACAGAACCACGGCTCTGAGGCCAGCAAGGTGTCGACAAGAGCCTCAATCGCGGCCGAGCCCAAGTACCTCCGGACTACGGCGAGCTCGGCCTGGCGGCTGGTACGAACCATCCCTTTCGTCTCGGCTCCTGAGAGAACTGGAATCAGACTGGTGTTCCGCCGAATCTATAGGCCATTCCATCAAGAGCTTCCCGAACTTCCAGGCCTAGTTCAAGCATTTCATTTGTTAATTTAATTAGACACGCTTCTAAACTCGACCCGACTTAACACCACCCGCGAGTTTAGCCACAAGGGGCATCGCTCTACTGGCCGGACGACTACTCCACCTTCCTCGCCTCCCCGGCCCACTCCCCCTTCCGCAACACCAGCCCCGTGACCTCGCCCGCCCCATCCAGCACGAACGTCACCTCACCCTCGAACAGCTTCACGAAGAACTCCGTCTCGGACTCGGGGTAGATCGGCATCTCGACCTGGTCAGTGGCCTTCGCTCGGAGCAGGCCGTTCTCGAGGCGGATCGCCATCTGGAAGCCGGCCTCGACTTCGTAGACGCCGACGTACCTCCGAAGGACCTCGTCGCTCAGCTCGATCTCGTGTCGCTTCTCCGGCAACGGGATGCCACAGGGCAATTCGGTCGGCACCAGCCCGGTCAGCCAGTGCATCCAGGCACAGCGGATCTCGGCGGTGATGAGGCGGCCCTGGTCTCCATTGGTGAGCACGACCAAACCATCGCCCGTCTCGGGCACGACGAGGAAGGACGAGTGCCAGCCCTCGTTGGCACCGTCGTGGCCCATCGCCGGCACGCCGTTGGGCAGGGGCCTGAGGAAGTAGCCCAGGCCGTAGCGACCCTCCGACGCTGACGCGGCCGTCAGCATGAGCTCGAGCGACTCGCGGCTCAGCACGGTCCGGCCGGGCCCCTCCTCCATCATCGACAGCGTGGCGACTGCGAAGCGCCCCATGTCCTCGAGGGTCGCGTGCAGCCCTGCCGCGGCCTGCGCAGTGAAGCGAGGACTTGGAGCCGACTCGCCGGACGCGTCGAAGCAGGTCGCTGAGGCCGCGAGAATCTCCGGCGTGAGCTCGTAGTCACTGCCCTTCATGCCCAGAGGACGCAGGACCGTCTCCCGCATGAAGTCCGCGAAGGTCTGACCGCTCACTTCTTCGATGAGGAGCTGGAGCAAGGTGTAGCCACCACCCGAGTACTTCCACTCCGTGCCCGGCTGCCTGACGAGCTCGACTGCGCCGGAGCCGTTGGTCGCGCCGGACAGTGACTCCTCGATCGTGGGCAGACGATCATCGGGACCGAAGCCCGGGTAGCCATGGAGCGAGAGACCCGCGGTGTGGCTGAGCAGGCGTCGGACCGTCACCTGGTCGGCGTCGTGTGCGCTCTCCGGCAAGCTCCAGCGCGTGACGTAGCGGCGGAACGGCGCGTCGAGGTCGACCTTCCCGTCCTCCACCAGCTTCATGACACCCCAGGCCGCGACGGGCTTGGAGATGGAGGCGACGTTGAAGCCTGTCGTCGGCTCGATCGGCCTCCCCTCGTCAGCCAGCCCGAAGCCACGTTGGTAGACGACCTGCCCGTCTCGCAGCACCGCGACCGCAGCGCCCGGCACGTGGCGTCCTTCGAGCTGCTCTGGGATCAACTGCTCCAGCTCGACGACGAGGTCGTCCAGCTCGGCGTTGCGCATGGAGTGGCGGACGCAGCCGGAGGCTCCGAGCACGACCATCAGGAAGAGCACGCAGCTCGCCAGGCGCGAGACCGAGCCGGCTCGCGTCCGATCATGAGGAACGCCGGCTTGTCCAACTCTCCCAGCGGCCACTTCCACCACCCTTCTCTACCATCTTGCCACTGCTGAGAGCCGTGGAGCCGCGCGTCATCGACCAGGCGCAGTAACACTCGTATTTCACTCCGAACGACCACCCTGGACGAGCCAGGAAACTAAGTTCATGATCGTGAACTTAAGCACCTAAGTTGCCAGCTCAGGACTCACTGGGGGGGAAAACGAAGTGAAACAGCGAGCAAGAACTCGAATTCACTGCCTGATCGCGTGTCTCATGGCCTCTGCGGTCGCTGCAGGCGAGCCAGAGCCACCCGAACTCGAGTGGTTCCCGCTTCACCCGGCGGGTGAGGCAACAGCCTCGGGCAACAACATCGAGATGGGAGTCCGGCGATCCTGCCTGGCGGGGCAAGCTCGCGGCTACCACGGCATGTACGCAGTCCTGCCGCCTGCTGATGCCTACGAGGTCCGATTCTTCCACGTGCTGCGAACCTGGGACTCCTACTCTGGCAGCGGTGGAGCGGGCTACTACGACTCGTTCTCGGTGAGCGTCTCCTCGGTGCCGCATGGACATGCCGGCATTCCTGGATTCGACCCGCTGACTGCCGAAGAAGGCTACAGCCCCGGTTTCGTCTGGGGCGGTGAGGACTGGATCAACTGCGGGCAAGAGCGTTCCAATGGAGAGCTCACGGTCACGATGGCGGCAGAGTGGGAAGGCCCCAAGTACCTGAACGTGGTCCTCGACACGCACACGTCTCCTGATGGAGACAACAAGCGACCCTCGTCGGGCCGCATCGAGATCCTCGAGGTCCGCTCCCTTACTCCGGGGCAGCTCGTTGCCTACGTCGATGCTGGCTTCAGCACCAAGCTAGAAGACTGGCCAGAGGAGGAGGGAAGATCACGCTCTCCGAAGGCTCTCTTCGGCAACGACGACCCCATCTATCTCCGACTGGAGCGACCGGGCGGTGACCCGGGCTCTGCCGAAGACGTAGCGGTTCGGGTCACGAGCGAATCAGATCCGGCCGGACTCGTGGTCCTCCTCCGCGAGACAGCCGTCGACTCGAACATCTACGACAACGTCACCGCACCCGGAGAGCTACTGTACTTGGACCGAGAGACTTCCGAAGGAAGCAACGACCGGATCAAGATCCTGGACGAGGAGGTCCTGTCCTTCACCGTGATCGACGAGCCCAGCCTGAACCTGGAAGTCATGGTCGACCGAGGCGAACATGGCGAAGAGTGGCAGAGCCGCTACGGCACCTACTCCTGCAGCCGGAGGCCGGTCCTACCCACGCTCGTGTTCTCTCCCTGGACTTCACGGGAATGGGGCCTGGGTCTCGCAGAACATAGGCCCGGCTGGGAGCGAGCGTTTGCGAACGGCGATCTCGATTCCAGGGAGGCTCACTGGTCCGCGGCTACAGACGAGCAACATGTCGACTCGGTCGACATCGCCTGGTGGACCGGACACGGAGTGGGGCACTCTGAGGTCATTCCCTACCTGGACTTCTTCGTCGATCAGGACTGCAGCGCCTTCGGAGCGATGGATGACCATCTGAGACAAGACGAAGCCTCGTTTGGGGAGACCGACGTCGAGTACCTCGTGTTCAACACCTGCAACTTCCTCAGAACGAGCCCGGACTTGCCAATCGAGGAGCAAGTCGCCGAGCTACAGCGGATGATGGGCGGCGCCCACCTCTTGCTCGGATATGGAAGCTCGATGAAAGTCTATAGGGATGCTGGAGGGCGGTTTGCGTTCTATGTCGACCGCTTCACGCTCCAAGACGCGTGGTTCGAGCAGGCTCGGGACTTTCAATGGCACAACAACGATCCCACGACGGTGAGAGTCTTCGGAGCCGTGGACCGTCTCAACGACTGGCTACCCGTCAAGCCAGGCCGCGGAGCAGTCCCCAGAGACCCAAGCCCAACTCTGGACACTTATGCTTGGGAAGAGATCGTGGTGGTACCAAGATGAAGCACCCTATTCCCGGACCATTCCAAGTGCTGACGTCCGGCCTTCTTCTCTTGGCTCTCGCAACAAGCAGCAAGAGCCAAGAGGCCGACGCTGGCTGTGAGCCGGCAGAGCTTGGAGAATTCAAGCTCGGTATCGGAGTGAAAGCAGCTCAGCTCGGTTCACACGCCCCTGTTTACCGGGTCACGACCCCAGAGATCACGCCCACACACGCTCAAGAAGTTGCCAAGAGGCTCTTTGGCCTGGAAGGAAAAGCTGTCAAGAAGGGCGACATGTTGCTGATCTTGACGGACCACTTCTGGTTCTCCATGGATGGCAAGGGTGCTTGGCGATGGGCTGATCTCGACTTCATGGATGGGCGAATCTCGAGAAAGGCACCGCTGCCAAGTGGAGATGAAGCTCGCATCATTGCCGATGCGTGGCTGAAGGAGCGCGGCGCATTCCCGGCGGACGCACGGTTCTTGGGAGCGAAGGCACAGGCAGGTCGAGTGACCGTCTCGTACGAGCGCGTCCTGGACAACATCCCGCACCGGGGACCCGGGGCACGCTTGCTCGTCGATGTCGGCTCCAACTCACAGGTCGTCACTTGCATTCAGGCCTGGCCAGAGTTGGTTTCCATGGGCGAACGTCCCTTGGTAGGCCTGCATCGGGCCGCAGCTAGAGTGCGCGACGGCAAGGCGATCCTGTTGACGCAGGTAGCCGGACCACTCACTGAACCCAAGCTCGTCTACGCTTGTCCACCCGAGAAGCTTGCCTACATCCGGCCTCACGCTTGCTTCAACGTCGGTGATGGGCCTGGCCAAGTTCTGATCGACTTGTTGCCCGACATGGTGAACCTAGAGTGACCCGCGGAGCGAAGATCATCAGTGCGGCTCTTGCCCTTCTTCTGATCTTGGCCCTCGCCTCCTGGCAGGGCCCGCAGCAGAGCCGAGTCGATCACTGCATCTATTGCGACGTGGAGCGCACGAGCAAGTGGTCGCTCGGCGTGCTGACTCATCGAAGCCTGCAGGCCAATGAGTGCTCACGCTGGGTTACCACCGTCGAGGCCGAGCCTCACGCGCACGCCTGGGCGGTTCGCTCCGGCCGGGGGCACTCCTGGTTCAATGCCAGGGCCTGGGATGATCCCGGTGACAAGTGGTTCCACCCTGGAGCCATCTGCGACGAACGAGCCCGGCTCAGCAATGAACGAGCCTCTGAGCTCTTGACGATCTACCACGCGCACCTGGACGGAGTCGTCGAGCTCCACAAGGACGGAACGGTTGACGTCCCTGCGCTCAGGACCGCCACGGCGTCGTCACTGAAGTTCCTCACCAAGCAAGGAGCTTCCAAGTAGGCACTCGCCGAGACAGCGCTCAGGTGCCCTTGAAGCCGACACCTCGGTCGACGTCAGTCCCGTCCGTATCCCGAGCCGACTTCACGGCCAAGATCGCACCACGCGCGCCCAGCGCGATCCCCACCAGCAGGATGGCACCACCGATCCACTGGCTGCGCATGGGCTTCTCGCCGAGGATGATCGCGGCCGCGAGGATCGCGATGATCGGGCTCACCGAGGTCGCGAGGGTGAGCTGCAGGGTGTTGCTCACTCGCAGCCCTGAGAACCACAGGAGCTGGCCGGCCGCGACGATGACCGCACCGTAGACGAACATCCATCCCCAGAGCACGGGTGAGAGCACGTCGATGAAGTGCTCGGGACCGAAGAGCCACGCCACGACGATGGCAAACACGACCGTGCCGAGCGCCATCCGGAAGGTCACGAAGACACCCAGCGGCACCTCCGCGAGACGCGCCTTGGTGAGGATGGTCCCGATCGCCAAGCAAGCCGCGCCGCCGAGCGCACAGACCTCGCCCACGCCCAGGTTCCAACCGTCCATGGAGGGCGCGAGCAAGAGCGACGCCGCCACCCCAGCCAGGGCCACCAACGCGCCTACCACTCCCCAGGCGTTGAGGCGTTCACCGAGCACGAGAGCTGCCAGCGCCAGCACGAGAGGAGGCTCGATCCGTCCGAGCAAGACCACGCTCGTGACGCTGGTGCGCTCCAGGGCCGTGAAGGTGAGCGCCGGCGCCAGCGCCACCGAGAGCAGCGAGGTCACGCTCAGCACGGTCCACTGAGAGGGCGTCACGCGGGCGAGCGTCTCCCGACACCAGTCGCGTCGATGGACGATCGCGACGACGATGAGCCCCACCAAGTTGCCGGCGAAGAGGACGTTGCAGAAGGAGATCGCGTTGCGGCCGTCGACGGGATGCATTGCCCCGATCTCGCTGAGCTTGCGCACGACCGCGCTGGCGCTCGCCAGCAAGGCGACGGCAATCCAGAGATGCAGCTTGCGCATCCGGCTCACCGGCCCAGGCTGCGAGCATCCAGCTCGACGGTCAACCGCACGGGAGAGATCTCGTCCGCCGAGACCGCCCGCGTCGTCTGCTCCGAGATCTGCTGCCCGCCCTCGCGCTTCCGCTTGGCCACCGCCGCGAGCTCACGCGACTGACAGGCGAGTCCCTCGTCCTCACACCAGGTCCCGAAGCCCTCACAAACCGCCAGGCCACGACGCAGCTCACGGGCGCTCGCCGGACGACGGTCCGGCTTCTTCTCGAGACAGGCCATGACCAGGTCTTCCAGGTCGAGCGGGACAGGACGGTCCGTACGCACCGACGGTCGGTCCGGCGTGCTCTGCAGGTGATGACTGCACACCTCCATGGCCGTTCGGCCCGCGAACAGCGGCTCACCCACGAGCAAGTACCAGGCCGTCACGCCCAGCGCGTAGAGGTCGCTGCGCGCGTCGACCGAGTCCGGGTTCGTCATGACCTCGGGCGGCAGGTACTCGGGCGTGCCCAGGATGGAACCGGCGTTGGTCAAGGTCACCGATGACTCGTCGTCCACCTCCTTGACGAGACCGAAGTCGAGCACCTTGGCGATGTCGGGCACCCCACCGTGACGGCACAACATGATGTTGCCCGGCTTGACGTCGCGATGAACCAAGCCCGCCTCGTGCGCCTCGGCCAAGGCGCCCGCCACCTGATGCAGCACGTGGATGACCCGCGCCGGTGGCAGCGGACCCTCGGCCTCGACGAGCTCCTTGAGCGTGACGCCCTCGAGCATCTCCATGGCGTAGTAGAAGACACCCTCCGGTGTCCGGCCGTAGTCGAAGATGCGCACGGTGTTGGGATGACTCAGGCTCGCGGTGAGCTGCACTTCCTTCTCGAAGCGCGCCAGCGCGTCGGCACAGCCCGCCGAGCGGGAGACGAGCTTGATCGCCGTCGGTCGTCGCAGCAGCGCATGACGAGCCAGGTGCACCACGCCCATGCCGCCCTCGCCCAGCTTGCGCTCGAGCACGTACTGACCCAGGCGCTGCGCCTCCTTCACTTCCACCCGCAGCCCATAGATGACGTGGCTCGCCGCCGCACCGAGGCACGTGGCCAACATCCACCACACCGCCGTGTTGATGGCGACGAAGAGCGCGAGCTGGTTCCTCGTCGTCGGACCGACCTCGCTGCTGACCAGCGCCGCGAGCTCCGGCGTCGTCTGCCGAAAGATCCACCAGCTCACGACCACCAGCGGCAGGCCCACCGCCAGGCCGAAGAGAAAGTTGTTGCGCGCCGGCACCG
Source organism: Acidobacteriota bacterium (assembly GCA_039029535.1). Lineage (GTDB taxonomy): Bacteria > Acidobacteriota > JBCCFW01 > JBCCFW01 > JBCCFW01 > JBCCFW01. Next base: position 8,135 of record JBCCFW010000081.1, on the reverse strand, counting down.
GCACGAAGACCGCTCGTGCAATGAGGGCGAACGACAGCGCCAGGATCATGATGAGGTCCGGCCGGACCACCGCCGGGATGGACGCGCCCATGAGCTGGTAGGCGATGCAGGCCCCGATGACACCCGTCGCCTCGACGCAGGTCACGAAGCGGCGCGAGCGCTCCGTTTTCCGGCAGAGCCACCAGATGCCGAGCAGGAAGACGATCGCCAGGGCATGGAAGCCCGACGACGGACGGATGACCTGCGCGGGGTCGATGAGCAGCAGGATGACCAGGCTGCAAGCGAGAAAGGCCGCCGAGAGCAGGCCCGACAGGAGGCCGAAGAGGGCCACGCGGTGCTGGAAGAACGCCGCCGAGCCCTGCGTGGATGGTGTGCTCCAGGTCGCCATGGTCGTCCTCGATCCTGCGAGACGCCGCCCGCACGAGGAGATTACCCGATGCTCTCCCTCACGGACCCTCGCCGCCGGCGTTGGCGGCACGCACGACGAAGAAGGAGCTGGCCAGGGTCGTCCGCTCGCCGGGCAGCACGAGCTCCACCGTCGGGGCCGGCACCTCGCCGACCCGCTCGGACGTGACGCGGACCACCTCAGGTACCGTCGATCGGTAGACCCGATACGACTCCACCACGGGCTCAGAGACCAGCGGGTCCCAGCTCAGGACGAGGTCGTCCCCCGACGTGGTCACTCGAAGACCCGTGACCTCGCCCGGTGGCACGACGACGCAATCCGCCTCGACCGGATCCGGCATGGACTCCGTGACGACGCGACCCGCCATGACATCGGCTGCCAGCTCAACTCCGGACACCCACGGCGCGTAGCTCGCGTCGCAGCGTAGCCAGTGCTCCAGCCAGCCGGTGACGAGCTTGCGGTAGAGCGCTTGCCGCTCCGCGTTCGCACCACCGCAGGGCAGGCTGCAGAGGAGGTCGCTCGGCATCTCGGGGTCGCAGTGGTTGCCGTCCACCACCAGCACGCGCCGCTTCGGACCGATGGCCGCTTCGTACAGGTCGCGCGCGCTGCCAAAGGCGTTGCAGGCCGAGTCCTCCGAGTGCGTGATGGCCACCGGCGCCGTGGTCGAGGCCAGCGCCGTCGTGCCGAGCTCGCCGGAGTCCACCGGGTCGAGTGGAGCGGCCGTCACGAGACGCGGGTCACGCGAGAGGGCAACGAGAGCGCTCAGGCCACCGGCCGAGTGGCCGCTCGAGCCGAGCGCCGTCGCGTCCACACGTTCGAAGAGCAAGGAGCCTGCACGGGCGTCTTCGGCCAGCAGCCAGTCGAGGCCCGCGCTCAAGTCGTCGGCGTTCTGCGAGTGGTCGGCGCCGGAGAAGTCGGGCACGAGCACGAGGAAGCCGCGGCTCGCCAGGTGCGCACCGAAGTCCACGTAGCGGGCGCGGCTGCGCGCGAAGCCATGACCGAAGACCACCGCAGGGCAGCGACCGGCCGCCGGGTCAACAGAGCCGCTGCCGTCGCCCGGGTAGTGCAGGTCCGCGGTGAGCGTGCGCCCGCCATCCGCCGGCACGTCGAGCTCGATGCGCTCGGCGATGAAAGCACCGGGCAGGCCCGGATCGGTCGCCGCCTGGGTGACCGCACCTTGGAAGACGACGGTCGCCAGGGCGAGGCCGAGCTGTCCGCGTGACCGAGCTCGTGGGAGCATGGAAGAACCGAGTGACGTCAGGAACCGTTGAATCGAGACCCCAGTGTAGGCCCATCACCACGACCAGGAGCGCTGACTGCTCACCGTTCAGCGCCGCTCGAGCAACAGGGCTCCTCCCAACCCCCCACCAGCACAGGCGCTGATGAGACCCCGCGTGACGTCGCGCTCCGCCATCTCGTAGGCCAGGTTGGAGACGAGACGGACGCCCGTCGCCGACCAGGGGTGACCCAGCGCGACGGAACCACCGTTCACGTTGACGACGTCCCAGTCGATCTCGCCCAGCGCCGGCTCCTTCCAGCCGCGCTCCCACGCACGAACGTTGGCAAGGACCTGTGCCGCGAAGGCCTCGTGGATCTCGATGAGGTCGAGGCAGTGCAGGGGGACGCCGATGCGGTTGAGCAAGCGCGGCACGATGACACCCGGCGCCATGAGCAGGCCGTCCACGATGTCGACGCCGCCGAACTCCGAGGCGCGAAGGAACGCCAGCGGCTCACGACCCTCGCGACGAGCACGCTCCTCGCTCATGAGGAGCACCGCGGCCGCACCGTCGCTGATGGGTGACGCGCTGCCGGCCGTGATGGTCCCGTCGTCACCGAACGCCGGCTTCAGACCGGCGAGCGCCGCTCGTGACGTGTCCGGACGTGGACCGGTGTCGGACTCGGCTCCGGCCAGGGGCAAGAGACGTGAGGACATCCGCTCCTGCGCGGCGACCGCTCGTCGATGACTCTCGAAGGCCCAGCGGTCTTGATCCTCTCTGGTGATCTCCCAGGCCCGCCGCGTGATCTCGGCGTGCTCGCCCATCAGCAAGCCGGTGCTCGGCTCACGGAACGTGTCGCGGGTGGCTGACGACAGGGACTCGACGCCCAGCGCGATCCCTGAGTCGATGCGTCCGGCAGCGATGGCCTCCGCCACCGACGTGACGGCTCGCAGTCCGGTGATGCAGTAGGACGACAGCGTCCAAGCATCGAGGCTTCGGGGTAAGTCCGTCTCGAGCACGATCTCGCGCGCGAGGTTGGGACGACCCGGTTCGGGGACGACCGCGCCAGCCACGAGGAGTTGCACGGTCGCGGGATCGACGTCGGCACGGTCGAGAAGGCCCTCGACCACTGGCGTGGACAACTTCAGGGGACTGAAGTCTTCGAAGTGCGTGCGGGACTTCACGAAGGGCGTTCGCAAGCCCGCCACCACCGCCACTCTCCTGCTGCCGTTCTCGTACATCGCTCGCTCCTGACGTCACGACCTCAAGTCCTCGTTCTCCTCGTGACGCCGGGGAACGGCGACCCGCTCCCCGGCGTCGTGGCGCAGCTCACGCGCTGGCGCTGGCGGTGGCCGCCGGTCGCGACCACTCGAACTTCTTGAACTGCGCGTCGAGCGGCGTCTGCGCCACGTGGTTGGTGAAGTTGCTCAGGGTCTTGAGGCCGACTCCGAGAACGACCTCGAGGACGTGCCGCTTCGTGTAGCCCGCAGTGATGAAGGCCTGGACGTCGTCGTCCTCCACCCAGCCACGCTTGGCAACGACCGCCTGCGTGAAGTCGTGCAGCGCGCGGAGCTTGGTGTCCGCGAGCGGCTCACCCTTGCGAAGGCTCTCGATGACGTCGGCGTCGACGCCTTGCATGCCGGCGATGGCCGTGTGGGCCGCCATGCAGTAGTCGCACTCGTTCTCGTAGCTCGTCGCGAGCAGGACGACCTGACGCTCGGTCGCGTCGAAGGCCGTGAGCGAGTCGAAGATGTCGCCCAGGGCGAGGTAACCCTCGAGCAGGGCCGGCGAGCCGGCGAAGGTCGCCATGAGATTGGGGATGGAGCCGTAGGCCTTCTTCACCGTCTCGAGATGAGGGCGGGACTCGGTCGGGGCGGTCTCCAGGGTGTGCTGCGGGAAGGTCGTGGTCATGTCGGGGAATCCTCTGGTCATCGGGACCGTGGGCGGCGGTCATCGCCGTCCTGCCGACACCAAGAGCAACCGGCGTGCCAGAGAGCTTGGGAGAGCCACAAGCTGCTTCTTATCAGTGAAATGAGCGATGATCACCGGTCCACTGCGCATTCACGAAATTTCGTGATTCACGACATCTCACGACCTTGTTCACGAAATGTCGTGTAGCTTCACGAATGGACTTCCGCGCCCTCCAGTCCGTCTTGCTCGCCTCCTCGGAGGCCCGCTCCGTCGACATCGCCCTCGAGCAGATCGTCACGGGCCTCGGCTCCACGCCCGACGTCGCGCTCGCACGTCTCTGGCTCGAGGCCCCCGGAGATTCGTGTGACACCTGTCGGATGGCCGCCGAGTGCCGGGACCGACGCACCTGCCTCCACCTGGTCGCCAGCGCGGGGCATCCGAGCGATCCGGGCGACGACTGGAATGGGATCGACGGCGAGTTCCGGCGCTTCCCCCTGGGCGTGCGCAAGGTCGGCCACGTGGGAGCCACCGGCGAGGGGCTCCTCGTCGACGACGCGCAGGCCAGCGATCGCTGGGTCGCCAAGCCCGAGTGGATGCAGGCCGAGGGCATTCGGAGCTTCGCCGGTCAGCCACTCGTGTTTCGGGGCGAAACGCTGGGCGTGCTCGGCGTGTTCTCGCGCGCGGTCATCACCGATGACGACCACGCCTGGCTGCGGAGCTTCGCCGACCACGCCGCGGTCGCCATCGCCAACGCGCGCGCGTTCGAGGAGATCGCCTGTCTTCGGCGGCGGCTGGAGGAAGAACGCGACTACCTCCGCTCCGAGGTTGCCGAGGCAAGATCCTTCGGTGAGATCGTCGGTGAGAGCCCGGCCTTGCAAGGCGTGCTTCGCAAGATCGAGCTGGTCGCCGCGACCGACTCGAGCGTTCTCATCCTCGGTGAGTCGGGCACCGGCAAGGAGCTCGCCGCCCAGGCGATCCACGAGCAGAGCACGCGCCGCGATCGACCGCTCGTTCGCGTGAATTGCGCCTCAATCCCGAAGGATCTCTTCGAGAGCGAGTTCTTCGGACACGTCCGTGGATCCTTCACCGGAGCCCATCGCGATCGCACCGGACGCTTCGAGCTCGCCGACGGTGGGACGATCTTCCTCGACGAGATCGGGGAGATCCCGCTGGAGCTCCAGGGCAAGCTCCTGCGAGTCCTGCAAGAAGGCACCTTCGAACGCATCGGCGACGAGTCGACCCGCAGCGTCGACGTGCGCGTGGTCGCCGCGACCAACCGCTGTCTCAAGGAAGACGCCACGGAAGGGCGCTTCCGCCAGGACCTCTACTACCGTCTCAGCGTCTTCCCCATCGACCTGCCTCCGCTGCGTGAGCGCAAGGTCGACATCGGGCCGCTCGCCGCTCACTTCCTCCGGTTGTCGGCGGAGCGACTCAAGCGAGAGCTTCCCCGTCTCACCAAGGGACAGGTTCAGCAGCTCGAAAGCCGCGACTGGCCCGGCAACATCCGTGAGCTGCAGAACGTCATCGAGCGCGCCGTCATCCTCTCCACTGGAGACCGTCTCGCCCTGGAGCTCGCCCTGCCCACCGCCACCGAGGTCGTCGAGCCAACCACTGACCAGGACGAGCCCGCCGAGCGCGCGATCCTCACCGACGCCGAGATGCGTCTCTTCGAGCGCGACAACATCGCGGCGGCGCTCGAACGAACGGACGGCAAGGTCAACGGACCCGACGGCGCCGCCGCCCTCCTCGGCCTCAAGCCGTCGACGCTCAGCTCGCGGATGAAGGTCATGGGCGTCCGCAAGCCGCGCCGGAGCTGAGCCAGGGACCGAGCACCAGAGTCACGAAATTTCGTTTACATGTCATCGACATTTCGTGAATCGCGACATCTCGCGCTGACGGCTACCTCTCAGATCCAGTCGTCAAGTCATTCATTTCCAATGACTTAGGTGACGAGCTACTTCCCCTGGCACCTCACTTGCTCTCGTGGATCGCAACGTCGCCATCCGACGCCGACCGGGGATGCTCCCCGGCCCGATCCGGAGAGACCCCCATGACCGTCCCGAGCCTTCGACCGAAGACCCTCCTCGCCCTCGCCCTGCTCGCGCTGAGCCTGAGCGTCAGCGCCCTCGCTTCCGACGTCCGCTACCGCTCGACCGTCATCGACGGCCTCGACATCGCCTACCGCGAAGCCGGTCCAGCCGACGCGCCGGTCGTGCTGTTGCTCCATGGCTTCCCCACCTCGTCGCACATGTTCCGCGACCTCATCCCCGAGCTGGCGCAGCGTTACCACGTCATCGCCCCTGACTACCCGGGCTTCGGCGCGAGCTCGATGCCGTCAGTCGACGAGTTCGACTACAGCTTCGACTCGCTCACCGACATCGTCGACAAGCTCGTCGGTCGGCTCGGAGTGACGCGTTACAGCCTCTACGTCATGGACTACGGCGCGCCGGTGGGCTTCCGGCTCGCCACGGCGCATCCCGAACGTGTCCAGTCCCTCATCGTTCAGAACGGCAACGCGTATCAGGAAGGCCTGCGTGAGTTCTGGGATCCGATCCGCGCGTACTGGAAGGACCGGACGCCGGAGACCACGGCGCCCCTGCGTGACTTCCTGAAGCTGGAGGCGACTCGCTGGCAGTACGTCGCAGGCGTGCGCGACGTCGAGGCCATCAGCCCCGACGCCTGGACCCTGGCTCAGGCCGGGCTCGATCGACCGGGCAACCAGGAGATCCAGCTCGAGCTCTTCTTCGACTACGGCACGAACCCGCCGCTCTACCCACGGTGGCAGGCCTTCCTCCGCAAGCATCAGCCGCCCACGCTGGTGGTCTGGGGGAAGAACGATCCCATCTTCCCGGCCGAAGGCGCCCATCCCTACCGACGCGACCTGAAGGACATCGAGTTTCATCTTCTCGACACCGGTCACTTCGCGTTGGAGGAGGACGGCGATCGCATCGCCGAGCTCATGCTGAGCTTCCTCGATCGCAAGGTGCTCGAGAAGAAGAAGCCGAGCTCACGTCGTCGCGGCCGCGCTCGCAAGTCCTGAGCCCGTCATCCCATCGAGAGGAGAGTCACCATGCGACCAGGCGACGTCATGTTCAGCGCGTCCGTGAAGAAGGCTCAAGAAGAGCGAGGCTCTCGGGGGGGCTACGCCCGCTTCGAAGAGAAGGGAGGTTGGCAGTCCACGGTCACCGAAGACCTGGCGGCGTTCCTCGCGGAGCGCGACTCGTTCTACCTGGCCACGGCCAGCTCGGACGGTAGGCCGTACATCCAACATCGCGGAGGACCCAAGGGCTTCCTCAAGGTCCTCGACGAGCACACCCTCGCCTTCGCCGACTTCGCGGGCAACCGGCAGTACATCTCGGTGGGGAACCTGAGCGAGAACGATCAGGCCTTTCTCTTCCTGATGGACTACCCGAACCGACAGCGCATCAAGATCTGGGGCCGAGCCGAGATGGTGGAGGACGACGAGGCGCTGCTCGAGTCACTCGTGGATCCGGAGTACCAGGCACGACCGGAGCGCGCCCTCCGCTTCACCATCGAGGCCTGGGACGCCAACTGCCCTCAGCACGTCGTGCCGCGCTACACGGTCGAGGAGCTCGTCACCCTCCGAGGCAGCGGCGACGGGCCGGGAGCGGCCTGAAGCGACGGGCTCCAGCGAGAAACGGGATCTCCCATCAGGGCGCGAGCGTAGGATCGTTCAAGCCCCTTCTCGCCGGAGCCCCGCCATGATCTCCCGCCCTGCCTCGCTCCTCGCCCTCTTGCTCGTCCTGGCCCTGAGCCCGTGCTTCGCCCAGGAGGCCGCCGCCAAGCGGCAGCGCGTCGACGCCGACACGGTGTTCCTCGGCGCCAACGTCCTCCCAATGGACCGGGAGCGGGTCCTCGAGAATCACGACGTCTTCGTCAAGGACGGACGCATCGTCGCCGTCCACCCGACCCGGACCGCCCGCGCCGGCAAGAAGGCGCAGGTCATCAAGGCGCAGGGCAAGTACCTCATGCCCGGCGTCTCGGAGATGCACGGCCACTACCCCCAGGAGGCCGACAGCGAGCTCACCCAGTCCTTCCTCTTCCTGTACGTGGCCAACGGCGTGACGCTCGTGCGGGGGATGCAGGGTGGTCCGCAGCACCTCCCGCTCCGTGATGCGGTGGCGAAGGGCGAGGTCATCGGACCAAGGTTGCTCGTCTGCGCACCCATGCTCCACGGTCATTTCGTCAGGAACGCCGAGAAGGCCGAGGAGCTCGTGCGCGAGGCGGCGAAGAAGGGCTTCGACCACCTCAAGGTGCACGAGCAGCTCAGCCCCGCGGTCTTCGATGCCATCGCCAGCACAGCCACGGAAGTCGGCCTCGAGTTCTCCGGTCACGTGCCCAACGAGGTTGGACTGTGGGATGCGTTGAAGAAGGGTCAGCGGACCATCGATCACCTCGACGGTTACGTGGAGGCGCTGGTCGAGGACCCGTCGCGCACGGAGGAGCTCGGTCTCTTCGAGCTCGGCAAGCTGGCCGGCGAGATCGACGAGAAGCGGATTGCCTCCACGGTGAAGGCCACGCTCGACGCGGGTGCTGGCGTGGTCGGCACGATGGAGCTCTGGGAAGTCCTCTTCGGTTCT
>JBCCFW010000080.1:0-33105 GCA_039029535.1 Acidobacteriota bacterium | reverse complement strand
GCGAAAGACCCGCCGGGTGCCGAAGGAGGAGCGACGTGGGCGCTCTTGGTCCACGAGCGAGCCGTGAGGTGCTCAGGGCGCGAAAGATCCGCCGGCCTAGTGCCGGGTTTCTTCTTCAGGAGGCAGCTCCCTCTTGAGCCACTCGTCCCATTCCTTCTGGTCCTCGACGATGGCGAGGCCGGACTTGCTCATCCGGCGCTTCCGCTGCCAGCCCCACCACGCCTGCTGGATCTTGAGGAACCAGGAGCCCCGGCCGTCGAAGAGCCGCCAGCCGTGCTTCATGTAGAGCCAGCCGGTGGCCATCCCGCCGAGGTGGGCCAGGTTGGCCACGCCGGCGGAGCCGACCCAGAGGAACATGAGGTCGATGAGGGCCCAGGCCATGACGCAGTGCTTGGCCTTCATCGGGATGAGCATCATGAAGAGCAGGGTGCGGTCGGGCCAGGTCATGGCGAACGCCACGGCGATGCCCAGCACGGCTCCCGAGGCCCCCATGACCAGGCTCTGCTTCCCCATGAGCGTGTACAACGCCCAGTGGCAGAGGGCGGCGCCGATCCCGCAGGTCAGGTAGAAGCGCAGGAAGAGCTTCCAGCCCCAGCGGAGCTCCAGCTCCCGGCCGAACATCCACAACATGAACATGTTGATCACGACGTGGAAGAGGCCGCCCGGGTCGTGCAGGAACTGGTAGGTCACCAGCTGCCAGGCCCAGGGGAACGGATCCGTGAGGGCCAGCCAGGCCCAGGCCGAGGCCATCGACTCCCAGGTCAGGACCTCGAGGAACCAGATCCCCACGCAGGACAGGAGGATCCAGCGGATGGCCGGGGAGAGCCCGTGGTAGAACTCGGAGAAGGGGTTCCCGGTCGAAACGGTCCTGCGCATCTAGGGTGTTCTTCTCCTGGGCCACGATTCCCGGCAGACGAGCCACGCGGACCCGTGACGCAGGGCTCCCTGAAAGATACCAGCGGGCCGCGCGCCGAGTTCCGTTCGATCGCGGCCCCGGTGAGCAGTGTCACTCCGAAAATCGGCCTTCCCGGCCATTTTCGGGCGTCCAGGGGCAGTGGTGTCCTTGCCGGCGACTGCGTCCGCGTCTAGTCTATCGGCTTCCTCCTGGCCCTCTCCGAGCCTCCGGAGGCTCTGCCGGCGCTTTTTCGCGCCCCTTCTCCCCCCTCCGCAGAGGTAAGCCGTGAGCACCGAGTCCCGCTCTCTTCCGGGCAACCTGCCCGTGACGCCCAAGAAGACCTACTTCCGCCCCACCGACGCCGAGCTTCGCTCCTTCGCGTCCGAGATGGGCAACGCCCGGCCGACCGAGTTCGACAACCTCAACGTCGAAACCAAGGTCGTCTCCCGCAGCAAGGCGTCCACCTTCATCGTCAGCGACACGCCGGAGAAGCACTCCGACCAGACCATCACGCGCGTCAAGTACGACGAGATGGCTGGGAAGCAGAACGAGTACATCGCCGACCAGGAGATGCTCGTCGTCGACGGTTACATCGGCAACGACCCGAGCTTCCGCACGCCGGCCCGTCTCATCATCGAGAAGGCCAACGCCAACATCGCGGCGATGCAGAAGCACCTCTACTTCCCGCTGGCCAAGGACGACGAGGACGAGTTCGAGCCCGAGGTGACGGTCATCTACACGCCGAACCTCCAGGCCGCCGGCTTCCCCAACGACCGCCTCATCGCCTGCGACCTCGAGAACAACATCACCCGCGTCTTCAACTCGGACTACTTCGGCGAGTCGAAGAAGGGTGGTCTCCGGATGTGGAACAACATCGTCCAGCAGCGTGGCGGCCTCGCCATGCACGCGGGCGCCAAGGTCATCCCGGTCGGTGACGAAAATCACGTCTGCCTCATCGTCGGTCTCTCCGGCACGGGCAAGACGACCACCACCTTCACCCGCCAGAACGGCTCCCTCGCCGTCCAGGACGACTTCATCGCCGTCATGCCCGGCGGCAAGGTCCACGGCACCGAGAACGGCTGCTTCGCCAAGACCTACGGTCTCGACGCCAAGTACGAGCCGGTCATCCACGCCGCCGTCACCTGCGAGCACGCCTACCTCGAGAACGTCTCCCAGACCGACGCCAAGATCGACTTCCACGACGACAGCTACACGCAGAACGGCCGCGCGGTCGTCCGCATGGCCGACGTCGAGAACTCCGCCGACGCCCGCGAGATCGGCAACGCGAAGTTCCTCCTCATCCTCAACCGGAACGAGACGGTCATCCCCGCGGTCGCGCGGCTGAACAAGGAGCAGGCCGCGGCCTACTTCATGCTCGGCGAGACCAAGGGCACCTCCGCCGGTGGCGCCGAGGAAGCCGGCAAGTCGCTGCGCGTCCCGGGCACCAACCCGTTCTTCCCTCTCCTCCACGCCGAGCAGGGCAACCGCTTCCTCGAGCTCATGGAGAGCTGCAACTTCGACGTCTACCTCATGAACACCGGCCGCGTCGGTGGTCCCGAGAGCGTCGACTCGAGCAAGAAGGTCAAGATCCCCCACTCCTCCGCCTGCGTGAAGGGCATCGCCGAGGGCACCATCGAGTGGGAGATGGACCCGGACTTCGGCTACGAGGTCGCGGTCTCGGTCCCCGAGTTCGACGACCCCGAGATCCTCCAGCCGCGCAAGCTCTACGACCGCACCGGCCGGATGGACGAGTACACGGCCCAGGTCGACCGCCTCAAGACCGAGCGCGCCGAGTACATGAAGAAGTGGCCGGGCCTCGACGATCGCGTCGCGAAGGCCGTGAGCTGACGGGTCCCGACCCCGACCGCTCCGAGAAGGCGAGTCCGGCGACGGGCTCGCCTTCTTTCGTTTTCGGGCTCGACTCGTCGGCGGGTCGGGTCGACTTCACGGAACTTCCGGGCTAACCTCCTCGAACCCGTGCTCGGGGCGTAGCGCAGCCTGGTAGCGCATCTGCTTTGGGAGCAGAGGGTCGCCCGTTCGAATCGGGCCGCCCCGACCACCACGGGCCCTCACCACCGTGTCGTCACCCCCCTCCGTCATCCTCTTCGACCTCGACGGCACCCTGGTCGACTCGGTCGGCGACATCCACGCGGCCATCGGGTCCGTGCTCGCCGAGGACGGCCGTCCCGCCGTCACCCCCGAGCAGGTCCGCGGCTTCGTCGGCGACGGCGCCGCCATGCTGGTCCAGCGTTGCTACGAGGCCGGTGGCGAGGCCCCTCCCGCCGACGCCCTCCCCCGCTTCCGCGAGCGCTACGGCGCCGACTGCACCGCCCGGACCCGCCCCTACGAGGGCATCCCCGAGCTGCTCGACGCCCTCCACCGCTCCCGCCCGCCGGTGCGGATGGCCGTGGTGACCAACAAGCCCGGCGACTTCTCCCGCACCATCGTGAGCGCGCTCGGTCTCGACCGCTGGCTCCCGGTGGTCCTCGGCCCCGACGAGGTCCCCGCCCAGAAGCCCGACCCGTCCCACCTCCGCGCCGCCCTCACCGCCCTCGGCGAGGAGGACGCCGACGACGTCGTCATGGTCGGTGACGGCAGCACCGACCTCCTCGCCGGTCAGGCCGCCGGCGCTCGGGTCGCCGCCGTCCTCTGGGGCTACCGCAGCCGCGAGCAGCTCAGCGAGGCCGGGAGCCCGGACGTCTTCTGCGAGACGGTCGGCGAGCTGGCCGCGTACCTCGGCGCGGGCTGATCCGACAGGCTCAGATCGCCGAGAGCACGCCGAGGGCTCCGCTGCAGAAGAGCACCAGGAAGAGGCCCGACCACGCCGCCCAGATCAACAGGTAGAGGAAGTAGGCCAGCAGCGATCGGTGCAGCGGCGTCGGGTGCGCGACGGTGGTCCCCAGCAGGTGCAGGACCATCCCCCAGAGCACGATGAGCCGCGGCCCCACGAGCGGAATCCAGAGGAGCAGCAAGACGGTCGCCGCATAGCAGTGCACGCGCAGCGTGACGGGGAAGCCGCGTCGACCGCTGCCGACCATCTCCAGCCAGAAGTGGTGGACGACCGCGCCGACCAGGATCCAAACCAGCAGGACGCCAGCGACGGTCACCAGGCCAACGGGCAGCCAGCGAGTCCACGGCACGTCGAGCCCCACGAGGAACAGGAGCCAAGTCCACGCTCCCACCACGCTGAAGAGGCCCAGGTAGGTCAGCGGCAGCCAGGCCGACGCTCGCGGCAGTGCTCGAAAGGCTCGCAAGGGCGCCAGCAACATCTGACCCACCGTCGCGCCGAGACGGACCGGCCACGAGCGCGCGTCGTCTTCCCAGGGCACCACCTCACCGCTCGCCGAACGACGTCGCTCGAGCTCGGTCCCGGCCGACTCCGGCGCCTCGTAGGGTGAGACAGGACCGTCGGGCGTCGTGTTCATGCTCGATCCGTCGCGACGAGCCAGGCCCAGTTCGCGAGCACGAGACCGAGCATCACGAGAGCGAAGCGACGTCCCTCACGTGGCTCGACGACGAGGCGAAGACCCGGCCGTCCGGTGAGAAAGCGCGCAGCCCACGCCACGCACCCGATCGCCAGCACCACGATGGCGACGAGCAGGAGCGGGTTCGACGCGAGTGCGACGAGCCACTCACCTCGGAGCAACGCGCCGAACATCCGTGTCCCGCCACAGGTCGGACAGGGCACGCCCGTCAGCGTGCGCAGGCCGCAGCGTGGCCACGGCAAGCCGATGCGTAGCCACGCCGCCGTCAGCAGCGCCGTCAGCAGGCCGGCGCCACCGAGGATCAAGCCGACGGGCGAGCTGCGCTCGTCGCTCTGCTCCAGTCTCAATCGAGAGCCATGCCCTCGCTCATGATGACGAGGAAGAACGGCAGGAAGAGGATGCCGAAGCACAGCAGCGGCGGCAGGAAGTACGCGAGCAGCGACTTCCAGATCGGGATGTCATGCGCCTTGGCCGCGCCGTAGACCTGCATCCCCGGGACGAGGAGCAACGCTCCCAGCCAACCGAGCACGGGGATGAGCATGAGGAGCTGCATGGTCTGCGAGTAGCAGGTCACGCGGAAGGTCACGGGGAAGCCACGACGCTGGCCGCCGAAGACGAGCAGGCCGAGGGCGTGGAAGGCCGACAGGATGAACAGCGAGACGACGCTCGTTCCGGCCGACCAGAGCACGTTGAAGCCGATGTAGGCCCCGCCCATGAGGAGGATTTCCATGGGGAGGCCCTCACCCGACAGCAACATCCCCCCGCCCAGGATGATGGCGATCTGCGCCCAGATGATGAGGATGCCGAGAGCGGCGACCAGCCAGCCGTAGGTGAGCGGCGCCGTGATGTCGGCCCGGGGCACGTTCGCGAAGGCCCAGCCCGGACGGCTGAAGAAGAGCTTCACCGTGTCGACGAAGCGTCGCTTGAGACCGAGGTCGGGGTTCTCCCAGGGGATCGCGGAGGGATCGACCGAGTCGGAACCGAACACCTCACTCGCGGCGGCGACCCCGGCCGAGGGCGGTGCCGCATAGGGTGAGTCGGAGGGCGGCGGTGTTGGAGGAGGCTGCGGTGGAGGCAGCTGCGGTGCCGTCTCCTCCGCGGGAGTCGAGAGGATCTGCCCGCAGGTCGGGCAGACACCGCCCGGCGGATCGGGCAGGTCGAAGTGACAGTTCGGACAGCTGAGGGCCATGACTCACGCCTCCAGAGCGAGACCTCGGGAGACTCCCCCCCGTCCCGTGAACGAGCCGCAACGTGCGTGCGGCCGATGATAGCCCGAGGGTTCGCAGGGCGGACACCGCGCCCCCTCGTCCGGGCGAGGCGGGATGCCGTCGCTCAAGGAGGCCAGCTCGACCGCCGAGAAGCGTGAATTCGTGCCGGTCGGCGCGAGCGCGAGGGAGTCGCCCTCGGCGAGCGACGTCGCGCTCATTCGAGTCGAGCGGCTGGAGGCCTCCCCGGCAGTCAGCCGCAGACTCCTCTATCATCCGAACCACGCACAACGAACAGATCGAGGAACGGAACTCATGCGCGTCATGGTCACCGGCGCTGCCGGCTTCATCGGCATGCACGTCGCCGACGCCCTGCTGCGTCGTGGCGACGAGGTCATCGGGGTCGACAACTTCACCCCTTACTACTCGGAGAAGCTCAAGCGAGACCGCCTCGCCCTCCTCGAAGGTCGAGAAGGCTTCAGCTTCACCGAGCTCGACGTCGCCGATCACGACCGGCTCCGGGCGATGGACCTCGACGGCGTCACCGGCATCATTCATCTCGCGGCGCAGCCGGGCGTGCGCTACTCGCTGGACCACCCCTTCGAGTACGCCCACGCCAACCTCACCGCTCATCTCTCGATGATGGAGCTCGCCCGTCATCACGAGGGCGTCGAGCACTTCGTCTACGCGAGCTCGAGCTCGGTGTACGGCGGCAACACGAAGATGCCGTTCTCGGTGGACGACCCGGTCGAGCATCCCGTGTCGCTGTATGCGGCGACCAAGCGCTGCGACGAGCTCATGTCGCAGTGCTACTCGCATCTCTACGGCATCCGTCAGACGGGGCTGCGCTTCTTCACGGTGTACGGCCCCTGGTACCGACCGGACATGGCTCTGTTCAAGTTCGCCGACGCGATCATGGCCGACCGCCCCATCCGCGTGTTCAACCACGGCGACATGCGTCGTGACTTCACCTGGGTCGGGGACATCGTCACCGGCGTCATCGCCGCCCTCGACACTCCCCCCTCGGACGAGAACGGCGCACCGCACCGCGTCTACAACCTGGGCAACTGTCGCAGCGAGCCCCTGCTCAAGGTCATCGACCTGCTCGAGCAGGCCCTGGGCAAGAAGGCGGAGCGTCAGCTCGAAGGCATGCAGCCAGGCGACGTGAAGGAGACCTTCGCCGACATCGAAGCGACCAAGCGGGACCTCGGCTTCGAGCCGACCACGCCCATCGAGGAAGGCATCCCGCGCTTCGTCGCCTGGTACATGGAGTACCACGGTCACTGAGTCGCGTCTCTCCCGGCGGGGGTTCCTCGGAATCCTCGTCCTTCTCGTCGGAGCTGCTGCGGGTTGCAACGGGCCCACCGGCTCCGACGAGCTGCTGGTCTTCGGTGCGGCGAGCACGACCGACGTCGTTCAGGAGCTGCTCGCCCAGCACGCGGACGTGAGCGGTGACCAAGTCGACGCGAGCTTCGCCTCGACGGCGGTGCTCGCGAGGCAGGTCGTCTCCGGCGCCGACGCCCACCTCTTCCTCGCGGCCAACGCCTCCTGGGCGGACCACCTCGAGGAGCGTGGTCTCGTCGAACGCCGCGTCGACCTCCTGGGCAACACCCTGGTGATCGTCGTGCCTTCTGGCTCGTCACTGGTCCTCTCCGATCCCACGGCGCTGACGGGTGCAGACGTCGAACGCGTGGCCATCGCCGACCCCGAGTCGGTGCCAGCGGGTCTCCACGCCCGGGAGGCGTTCACGCGTCTCGGCGCCTGGGAGGCTCTCGGAGCGAAGCTCGTCGTCGCTGGCGACGTGCGTCAGGCTCTGGCCCTGGTGGAGCGAGGCGAGGTCGACGCCGGGATCGTCTTCTCCACCGACGCCCGCGCGAGCGACCGCGTGCAGGTAGCGTGCCGCATCCCCGAGAGCGCCAGCGGCCCCGTCGTCTACCCGCTGCTGCTGCTGACCTCGGCGGCCGAACATCCGCGGGCGGTCGCCCTTTACGACGTGATGACGACGAACGAGTCGCTCGCCACCTTCCGTCGTCACGGCTTCCGCGTGCTGCTCCCTCCTCCGCCGAGCGAGCTCCCGGGCGGCCTGCTGACGTCGGGCATGACCTTGCACTACACCGCCAACGGTCAACCCGGTCAGGTCTGGTCGATCGATGCGATCGATCGCGAGCTCACGCTCGCGGGTCGTGAGGGCTGCACGACGATCACCCTGACCAAGACTCCGGGCGGCCCGGAGGTCCGCCGGCTGCATCGCGACGCCGACGTGCTGCACTCACTGACCGATGACGGCGCGACTTGGAAGACGAAGCGCCCGGTCGGTCCGGGGATGACCTGGGATCGGCCCAACGCCGAGGGCGTGATCACCTCTCGCTACGAGACCGGCGACAGCAGCGTGGTCACCATCAGCGGTCGGTCAATCCCGGTGGTCGCCACGACCATCACGCAACTCGACGGATCCGGCCGACCGAAGAGCCGCCTCCGGGAGCAGTACTCTCCGGGGCTGGAGACGGCCACCGAGGGTGTCTTCGAGGCACCGTCGGAGTCCGAGCCGTCGGGTTGGGCCACGACCTTCCGCTTCGAGCTGGTCGAGATCCGGGAGGCCGAGCCACCGCGTTGACGGAGTTCCCATGCTCTTCATGGTCGTCGAGCGCTTTCGAAACGAGGATCCGGCCCCGGTCTACCGACGCTACGAGGAGCGCGGCCGTCTCGCCCCTCCCGGCTTGCGCTACGTCGAGAGCTGGGTCGACGAGAAGCTCCATCTCTGCTTCCAGCTCATGGAGACCGACGACCGTGCCCTGCTCGACGAGTGGATCGCGGCCTGGGACGACCTCGTCGACTTCGAGGTCCACCCCGTGATGTCGTCTGCCGAGGCGGCGCGTCGTGTCGCCGAGCGCTCATGACGTCCGACCGCACCCAGCAGCTCTCCGACCTCCACCGCCACCTCCTCACGGGCTTCCTCGAGGACGGCGCTCCCCCGTCGACGCCCGCGCTCGCGTCTCGGCTCGACGTCTCCGAGGACGAGGCCCGGACGCTCCTGCGCGAGCTCGGCGACGATCATGGAGCCGTGCTGCACCCGCATGACGGCTCGCCCTGGACAGTCCATCCGTTCACGACCTCGCCGACCGCGTTCAGCGTCCACGCGGGCGAGCGCTCGTGGAACGCCCCCTGCGCCTGGTGCAGCCTCGGCGTGGCCGCGCTGGTCGGTGATGACGGACCGGTCCGGATCCGCACCCGCGACGGAGCCGAGGGCGAGCCGCTGGAGCTGGTCGTCGACGCGCAGGGACCGAGCGAGCCCGACTGGCTCATCCACTTCCCGGTCGCCATGCTTTCGGCCTGGGACAACGTGCTCTACACCTGCTCGGTCATGTTGCTCTTCACGAACGAGTCGACCGTCGACGACTGGTGTCGCCGTCGCCACGTCCCGCGGGGGGACGTCCGACCGCTGAAGACCTTCTGGCCCTTTGCCTGCGAGTGGTACGGACGACACCTCGACCTCACGTGGCGCAAGTGGACGCTCGAGGAGTCCCGCGCGCTCTTCGCCAAGCACGGCCTGAGCGGACCGACCTGGCGCCTGCCTCCAGGGAACGAGACCTTCTGAGGGAGACCACCATGACCGACTTGCGCACGATCGAGGACGCCCTGGCTCTCCTCTCCGACCTGGGCGCGCCACCGCGGCTCCGTCGTCACGGACAGCTCGTGTCCGAGGCGGCGGAGGAGATCGTCACGACGCTCCGCGAGAAGAGGGTCGACTTCGACCACGAGCGCGTGCTGCTGGGCGCCGTGCTGCACGACGCGGGCAAGATTGAGCATCCCGCCGAGCTCGATGGTCCGGGCAACCGGCACGAGCCCGATGGCGAGCGCCTCCTCCTGAGCCACGACGTGCCCCCCGATCTCGCCCGCTGCTGTCGCACCCACGCCGACTGGGGCTCGGCCGAGGCCGAGCTGGAAGACCGACTCATCGCCCTCGCGGACAAGCTCTGGAAGGGCAAGCGTGTCGAGGAGCTCGAGCTGGCCGTCATCGACGAGGTCGCGGGTCGTCTCGGCCAGGAGCGCTGGGATCTCTTCGTCGAT
Source organism: Acidobacteriota bacterium (assembly GCA_039029535.1). Taxonomy (GTDB): domain Bacteria; phylum Acidobacteriota; class JBCCFW01; order JBCCFW01; family JBCCFW01; genus JBCCFW01. The sequence goes on along the minus strand of JBCCFW010000080.1, from coordinate 23,452 downwards.
CTCGATGGCTGCTTCGAGCGCATCGCGGCCGAGGGAGAACGTCGGCTCGAACGCAGCCGGACCTGATCGACCGATGCGATAAGGTCGCGGCGTGCTCCATCCCGACGAGCTCTCGGCGCTCCGCGTGAGCCTGCAGGTCGCCGGCACGGCCGCCGTGCTGGCGCTGCCGTTCGCCGTGGGCACCGGCTACTGGCTCGCCCGCACGCGTTCACGGGCCCGCGTGCTGGTCGAGACCCTCGTCAACCTGCCCCTGGTGCTCCCGCCGGTCGTTACCGGCTACCTGCTGCTGGTGCTCCTCGGGCGCTCGGGTCCCCTCGGCTCGTGGTTGCACGAACGCCTCGGCCTGAGCCTCGTCTTCACCTGGGGCGGCGCGGTGATCGCCGCGATGGTCGTGAGCTTCCCGCTCATGGTCCGCGCGATCCGTCTCGCCTTCGAGGGCCTCGACCCTCGTCTGGAGCTCGCGGCTCGCAGCCTCGGTGCCTCACGGCTGTCCGCCTTCTTCACGGTGAGCCTGCCCCTCGCCCGTCCGGGTCTTCTCGCCGGCGCCCTGCTCGCCTTCGCGCGGAGCCTCGGAGAGTTCGGCGCCACGATCATGATCGCGGGCAACATCGAGGGCCGCACGCGCACGCTGCCGCTGGCCATCTACAGCCTCGCGCATCGCCCCGGCGGGCTGGAGAGCTGCTGGCGGATGGTGCTGCTCTCCATCGCTTGTGCTGCCGGCGCCCTCCTCGTTTCCGAGTGGCTCGCCCGCCGTCACGAGGCCCGGCCGTGAGCGCGCTCGACGTCGCCCTGCGACACCGCCACCCAAGTGGCTTCGAGCTCGACGTCGCCTTCACCTGCGAGCCGACCGTGACCGCCCTGCTCGGCCCCTCGGGAAGCGGCAAGAGCAGCCTGTTCTCGATGCTCGCCGGCTTTCTTTCACCCGACCACGGTCGCATCACCCTCGGCGACACGACGCTCTTCGATCGCGACGCCGGCGTCGACCTTCCTCCCGAGCGCCGTCGTCTCGCCGTCGTCTTTCAAGATCACCTGCTCTTCCCGCATCTCAGCGTCGAGAAGAACCTCCTCTATGGACGCCGCCGCCGATCGACGAGCCAACCCATCGACTTCGAACGCCTGGTCGACATCCTCGACCTGCGGCCGCTGTTGAGTCGTCGCCCCTCCACGCTCTCCGGGGGCGAGAGCCAGCGGGTCGCTCTCGGTCGGGCCCTGTTGAGCGGCGCCGAGCTCCTCCTCATGGACGAGCCCCTCGCCAGCCTGGACGAGCCCCTCAAGCTGCGCATCCTCGACCATCTCGATCAGGTCCTCGCGGAGTGGCGCATCCCCACCCTCTTCGTCACGCACTCTCAGGCCGAGGCCCGTCGTCTCGCTCGAGACGTCATCGCGCTCGAGGACGGACGGGTGATCGCCAGCGGCGCTCTCGACGAGGTGCTCGGTCGGCCGGAGGCCCTCGCCTGGAAGGACGCCACCGCGCCGGTGAACCTCCTGCGCATCGACGACGTCGCCCGCGAGGACGGACGCCTGCTCGGTCGTCTCGGCGAGCAACGTCTCCAGCTTCCCGACGACGGCGTCGCGACGCGCTCCTCGGTGTTCGTGCGCTGTGATCCCGCCGCCGTCACCTTGAGTCGACACGAGGTCGACGGCCTGTCCGTGCGGAACCGACTCACGGGTCGGGTCCGCCAGGTCGTGCCGGTCGAGGGCGCCGTGTTCGTCGCGGTCGACGTCGGCCAGCTCCTCTGGTCGGAGATCACCGCCGAGGCTGCTGCCGAGCTCGAGCTCGTCGACGACCTGCCGGTGAGCTGCCTCCTCAAGACCCAGGGACTCCGGCTGCTCGACTGACCTGTCGCCGGGACTCAGCCGTCCCCGGCCGCCAGGGCCTTCGCCCGACGCTCGCGCAGCGGAACGGTGTCCCAGAGACGCACGGTCGCATCACCCGAGCCGGAGACGAGGACGGCTCCGTCGTCCGAGAAGTCGAGGTCGTGCACGTAGTCGAGGTGTCCATAGAGACGACCGATGAGCTCGTGCTCCTCGAGATTCCACGTTCGGATGAGCGAGTCGCGTGAGCCGATGGCGAGGGTCGGCTCGTGCGGATGAAAGGCGAGACCGTACGCGGCGCCGCCGGCGAGCTCGATGCGGTGGCGGAGCGTCCCGTCCACGCGGTCGAGAAGGACGACCTCGCCCTGGAATCCCAGGGCCACCAGCCCTGCCTCGACGCTCAGCGTCTGGCCGGTGACGCGATCGCTCCCCTCCCAGGTCCAGAGCGGATCACCGCTGACGGGCTCCAACGCCCAGACCGTGTCACCCCGAACGACCACGAGAAGACCGTCACCAGCGATCGCTCGCAAGGGCCCCGAGCCTTCCCGCCCCGGAGCATCCTCGGTGAAGGCGAACCGGCGTTCGACCTCCCAACTCGTGCTGCTCACGACGTCGACCGAGCCCTCGAGTCGCACCACGTACAGCCAGCGACCATCCGCGCTGAAGGTCGCCGTGAGCATCCGTTCGTCGACGAAGCGAGCGAGCTGCCGACCGGTCGCGAGCTCGTACACGCTGACCTTGATCCCCGGGCTGGTCACGGCACAGGCCGTGCCGTCGGGCGAGGCGTCGAGGTCGATGCTCACGGCGTGGGGCAAGTCGATCGAGTCGAGCAAGCGACCCGTGCCGGCCTGCCAGACCTTGAGCGTGCCGTCCCAACTCGTCGACACGACCCGATCGCCGGGGACGTGCTCCACCGCATAGACGTAGCTCCCGTGACCGGCCAGGAGTCGAGGCTGGGCGAGCTCGGGCGACAGGAAGCTCGTGAGCTCGCTGCTCGCATCCAGGTTGACCAGGAGCCCCAGCTCCGAAAACCAGGCCTGTCCCTTCGAGGTCGTGACGGGGCCGATGGTGGGCTCGTGGATGCTGCGACCGTCGGTCGTGCTGAAGTAGCGCAACCAGCCGCTGTTGCTCGCCGCCATCACGACGGCGCTGCCGTCCGGCGAGAAGCTGGGCGGGCGCAGGCTGTGCCCGACGACGGGGAGCGTCGCCAGTCGCTGCCCGTCGTGACGTCGCCAGAGGCGCACCTGACCCCGCATGTCGACGGTGCGGATGGTGTCCGCCTCGGGGCTGAAGTTGATCGTGCGGATGGGCTCGCTCGAGGCCGCGATCGACCAGCGCTCGGAGTGGTCCCTCGTGGCGAAGAGACGAAGCTGGCCTTCGTTCGTTCCGATGACGACCCACTCACCATCCTCTGAAATGGCGATGCCTCGCGTGGGCCCTCCGAGCTCGACGCCCCCGTCCGGGTCGTCGGCAGGAACGAGGTAAGCCAGCGAGCCACGCTTGGTGACCGCGAAGCGACCGTCGGCGCTGTAGGCATCGTGTCGACCCTTGACCTCGCGCCAGCGATAGCGAGCGTCCTCTCCCTCGCCGTCGACGAGATGAGCTCGATTCAGCTCCCCTGAGACGAGTCGTCGCTCCGCCGAGTCGGACAGGCTCTCGATCCACCAGCGACCGTCCCCCTCGGCCAGGACCTCCGTGCCGTCTCGGGACAGCGCGAGGTAGCCGGCGTGATCGCGGGCCTCGATCAGCTCCAGCTCGCCGTCTTCCTTCACGCGAACCTGGGCGAGTCCGACCAAGTCGAGAACGACGAGACGGTCGCGACCGACCCGATGCAAGCGGTTGCCGCGACCGAGTGAGAGGGACAGTCGATCGAGCGAGTCGTCCAGGCGGGCGTGCAAGTGTTCCCAGGTCCACTCCCGAAGCTCGGGTGCGGTGGGCTCGAGATGCGAACGCGCCGCGACGGTGTCCCCTTCCCGCAAGGCCATGGCCGCACCGGCGAGCTGGGCGCGTCGCGAGGCCGCGTGCGCCTGCTCGACGGCGAGCTGAGCCGCGTGCCGGGCACGCGACTCGCGCAGCGCGAAGCGTGCGGTCACCAGGAAGCCGGTGCTGAGGATCGCGACGAGCACCGCCGCGGCGATCGTCGGGCCGCGGTTGCGCCGCACGAACTTGCGCGCCCGATGGAACAGCGTGGTGGGCCGCGCGAGGATGGGCTCCTCCGACAAGTAGCGACGCAGGTCGGCGCCCATGGCGGCGGCCGAGGAGTAGCGTCGCTCGGGCTCTTTCTCCAGCGCCGTGCTGACGATGGCGTCGAGGTCGCCCGCCAAGCGCGGCACGACGCGCGCCAGCGACGGCGCTTCCTGCTCCTGGATGGTGCGGGCGGCCTCCATGAAGTTGAGCCCCGCCACCGGCTGGGGGACGCGTCCGGTGAGGACCTCGTAGGTGAGGACGCCGAGGGCGTAGACGTCGGTGGCCGGGGAGACCTCGCCACCGGTGAGCTGCTCGGGGCTCATGTACTGGAGCGTGCCGATGACCTGCGCCGTCCCGGTGCGCTGTGCCTGGACCTCCGGGTCGACGTCGATCGCACGCGCGACGCCGAAGTCGAGGATGCGCGGCTGTCCATTGGCGTCGACCAGGATGTTGGCCGGCTTGAGATCACGGTGGACGACGCCCCGAGCATGAGCGTGCTCCACCGCGTCGCAGATCTTCGCCATGAGCTCGACGCGCTCGGGGACCTCGAGCTTCTCCTCGACGACATGCGAGGTGAGGTTCAACCCGTCGACGAGCTCCATGACGAGGTAGGGCAGCTCGGGTCCATCCTCACCCCAGGGCTTCGTCTGACCGGCCTCGTAAACCCGAGCGATTCCCGGATGCTGCAGACGTCCGAGGAACTCCGCCTCGCGCTGGAAGCGACGCACCATGCTCGGGCTCGAAGACGAAGGACTCAGCAGCTTGACCGCCACGCGCTGACGCGTGGTCTCCTGCTCGGCCTCGTAGACGACCCCCATTCCCCCTGCGCCGAGGTAGCGGACGACGCGGTGCTGACCGACTCGCTCCAGCGACTCCGAGGGCCGCGTCATCCGAATCCGCTCGGCCTCCCGACGCATGACCCGGCCGGGCGCCTCGTCCATCACCTCGGTGGGGTCGTCCTCCAGCTCCTCGAGCATGCCCATGACTTCACGACGCAAGTCTTCGTCGTCACCGCAGGACTCCTCGATGTACCGCGCTCGCTCGAAGAGATCGAGGTCGAGGGCGGCATGGAGGATCCGCGTCATGCGCTCGTAGCGACCGGGGTCCACGGGCAGAGGGTAGCGCGAGCTTCAGCGACAGCCGAGTGTCGAAGTCAGGACGTCAGCTCGCGTCGCAGCCAGGCGCGGGCGATGGCCCAGTCCTTCTCGACCGTCCGCGTCACCAAGCCCATGTGCTTGGCCACCTCGCGGAGGGTCATGCCCCCGAACCAGCGGAGCTCGACGATGGTCGCCTGACGCGGGCTCAGCTCGGCGAGCCGCTCGAGAGCCTGGTGGAGGGCCAGAACGTCGGCATCGAAGCCCAGTGGCGGGTCGTTGGAGACCTTGCGCTCGTCGAGCGTGACCCGCCCCCAGTTGCCACCCCGCTTCTCCGCTCCTCGTCGTCGAGCGTGCTCGACCAACACCCGGCGCATGACGGTCGCGGCGATGCCGAGGAAGTGCGAGCGGTTCTCGTAGTTCGGCTGCTCGGAGCCGACGAGACGGAGCCAGGCCTCGTTGATGAGGGCCGTGGGCTGGAGGGTGTGACCGGGGGACTCTCGGCGGAAGCAGGCGGCGGCCAGACGACTCAGCTCGTCTTGCAGCAGCTCGAGGAGCTCGTCGCCGGCCCGGGATTCCCCCTCGGCCAGTCGACGCAAGAGCAGGGTCGCCGCCCCGGGCGGCTCCGCGGGCGATCCGTCGGCGCCTGCCTGCTGACCCGTCTCGTCTTCCGTGCTCACGATGCGGCGATGGTACCAAGCCTCCCGGTCTTGGCAGCCACCGGGTCGAACTGACCCGATTCTCACGGGCCTCGAAAAAAAGTGCGGTCCGGCGTTCGGGTTCTCGCCTCGTCCTGCGCAGGCCGTGAATGAGACCGCAAGGCACCGTCTGGACAGACGCTGTGGAAGCGGCTCAGACGAGGAACTTCAGTTGTCGCCCAGAGTCGCGATCGTTTCGGACAGCGTCCCCCGCCGAAGGGCTTGCTTCGGCGTGCTGCTGGCGATCGCGCCCCTCCTTCTCACGGTCGCCGGACGTCTCGACGCGGGCGACAGCGGGGAACGTCGCGTGCAGGAGGTCGATCTCCTGCGCCGCGTCGAGCGTCTGGCCCGTGAGAAGGCGGATAGGTCACCGGCAACGGTGACCAAGAGCGAGGACCGGCCGTCCTTCGAGTTCCTGCCCTGAACAGGGGCAGCCGGTCCTTCCCGTGCATCGCGTTCCTTCGTGGGGGGGAAGCGGCCCACCGCCGCTTCCCTCCCACCCCTCTCGCGAGGCACGAGACGAAGAGACGCTAGCGCTCGATCTTGACGAAACGCTCGGGATCGATCGCGGCCCCCATCTCGCGCACCTCGAAGTGGAGGTGAGGCCCGGTGCTCCGGCCGGTCGAGCCCACGGCGCCGAGCACCTCGCCGGCCTCGAGACGCTCACCGACCCGGACGTCGACCCGATCGAGATGAGCGTAGTGCGTGGCGATGCCCGCTCCGTGTGAGAGGACCACCGTGTTCCCCCAGGCACCAGCGTCGCCGGCGACGACCACGCGACCCGGCAGCGGCGCGACCACCGGTGTCCCGCGAGGAGCAGCCAGGTCGACTCCCTGGTGAAAGCGGTGGTCGCCCGAGAAGGGATCGCGCTTGGTCCCGAAGGTCGACGTGACCCTGCCCGAGGGCAGCATCGGGCGCGCCCGCTCCGCGAGCCGGCTGCGCTTGGTCTCACGCCACTCCTCGTAGGCTTCGTTCTTCCGCTGCGCACGCTCGTCGAGCAGCGACCTGATGAGCGAGAGGTAACCGCTCGTCTCGAGCGGGAGCGGCTTGCCGTCCTCGACCCACTGTCGAGCTCGGTTCGGCCCGGCGTTGTAGGCCGCGATGGCCGTGTCCTCGTCACCGAAGGTCTCGAGCTGTCGCGCGAGGTACCAGGCGCCGAGGTCGGTGCTCACGGCCGGGTCGAGGAGCTCGTCGTCGCTGGGTCGTGGGAGCCCCCGCGCGTCGGCGATGACTTCGGCAGTCTCAGGCATGACCTGCATGAGCCCCCGTGCTCCGCGGCTGCTGATCGCCTCCGGGTTCCCACCCGACTCGACCAGGGTCATGACGGCGAGGAGACCCGGGTCGACGCCGTGCTCGTCACCGGCGCGGCGGAACTCGTCCATGAAGCGGGTGACGTCGGGCGGGAGCCAGGATGACGAAGACGGCTCGCTCACCGCCTGAGCTCCGAGCACGGTGAGGGACAGGAGCACGAGAAGACCGGGCAGGACCACCCGACGGGACCGACCGAGCTCGCTGGAGTCGACAGGTGCGGGTTGCAGCAGGTGAGTGACGCGTTTCACGAGGGAACCTCCGTGCGCAGGGAGCGCGAGGACGGGAATGGATGAACGCCAGTGAGCGACGGCAGCGAGGGCCGCGGCCTGCTCGCGTCGCGAGCCGAGGGCTTCGGCAGCGAGGTCGTCGCAGCAGAGCTCGCGGTCCTCGCGGATGCAGGACGACAGCCAGCGGGCTGCCGGGTTGAAGAAGAGAAGGGTCTCGGCAACGCATTGAAGCGCGTTGACGAGATCGTCGCGGCGGCGGACGTGAGCCAGCTCGTGCAACAGGATCGCCTCGAGCTGACGCGGGTCCAGGCCGACGACCAGGGCCGGCGGCAAGAGCACCACCGGACGCAGCCAACCGACGACCATGGGCACGCTGACCCGCACCGATTCGAGCAGGCGCACCGCGCGAGAGACGGCGAGTCGGCCGCGGAGCTCGTCGAGCAGCGGCTGCCAGCGCGACGGCTCGGCGCTGACGACCAAGCTGCGCAAGCGCCACCATCCACCGAGCAGCCGCAGGCCGGACCACGCGACCCCCAGCGCCCAGGCTCCGAGCAGGACGCGCGAGAGCAGGCCGGCTTCGGGTGCCGGTGCGACCAGCAGCAGGGGCAGGCTCTCGGGAGCCGGTGCCCGCCAGCCCATGACCAGGGTCGTCAGCCAGGTGACGACCAGGCCGAACAGCGCCACCACGCCGAGGGCGTGACGCTCCGACGGTCGACGGGCGAAGGGGCGCAGGACGAGAAAGCCCAGGGCGAGGACCGCCCCCTGCCACAGCGACGCGAGCAGCGAGCCGAGCAAGGCCGTGGTCAGCTCGGCCGACGGGAGCGAGGCGACGAGGCCAGTCATCATCGGCCTTCCCCCGACTCCATCTCGTCGAGGAGCCGGCGGACCTCGGCGAGCTCCTCGGCACTGGCCGGCTCACTCGCGAGAGCGGCGAGAGCGAGCTGCGCTGCCGAACCCGAGAAGGCCCGCACCGCGAGGTCCTGCACGAGCCCACGTCGCACCGGCTCGGGTCGGACGCAGGCGCTGTAGACATGGCTGCGCGCCGACTCGTCTCGAGCGAGCAGGCCCTTGCCCGCCATGACCTGCATGACCTTGAGGGTCGTGGTGTAGCCGGTGCTCTGGCTGGCTTGAAGCTCCTCGTGGACCTCGCGGACCGTCGAGGGCCCGCGCTGCCAGAGGACGTCCAGGACCGAGAGCTCGGCGTCGGTGGGTCGAGGGGGTCGTGTCGTGCTCATGGGATCGAGCATGTACGATTGATGTCGTACGTTGCAAGACGTAGTTCGTCACGAGCCGTCTCCGGGGGTCGACCTGGGAGGCCCTGGTAGCCTCAGGCAGCCGTGAGGAGAGCCATGTCCCCCCTTCCCGTCCGACTCGTCGGCGACCCGGTCCTGCGCGAGCGGGCCGTCGAGATCACCGACTTCCGGACCGACGACCACGCTCGGGAGTGCGCCGCGCTGATGGCGACGCTCGAGGACTTTCGAGCCCGGCAGGGTTTCGGTCGCGCCATCGCCGCCCCGCAGGTCGGCTGCTCGCGCCGGATGATCGCGCTGAACCTCGGCGAGGGCCCGTTCGTGATCTGCAATCCCGTCATCGTGCAGCGCTCGGAGCGGCGCTTCACCATGTGGGACGACTGCATGAGCTTCCCCTGGCTGCTCGTGCGGGTCGAGCGCCACGAGTCGGTCTCGGTCGAGTACTTCACCGAGGACGGTCAGCCCCGTTGCTGGGACGATCTCGACCGCGCCACCTCCGAGCTCCTGCAGCACGAGATCGACCACCTCGACGGCGTGCTCGCCCTGGACCGCGCCGTCGGGGACGACCCGATCGTGGCGCGCGAGGCATTCGAGGCCGACCCGGAGCGCCATGCCCGGAGAGTCGACTACCTCATCGAGGCAGCGACGGGAGACGGACGATGATCGAGGGCGAGAGCCGCACGCAGGCCAAGAGGCGTCGCAAGGGGCTCGAGTCCCTGGGCATGCGCCTGGGAACCTTGTCGGATGCACAGCTCACCAAGCTGGACCTGCCCGAGCGCCTGCATGACGCCATCGTCGAGGCGCGGCGGATGAAGAAGCAGGCACGGCGTCGCCAGGACCGCTTCATCGCCGGGCTGCTCGCCGATCTCGACGACGACGACCTCGCGGCCGTGTTCGACTTCGCCGACAACCTCGACGGCCAGACGGCCGAAGAGACGGCGCACTTCCACGGGCTCGAAGCCTGGAGGGAGCGCCTGCTCGGCTCCGACGGTGACGCCGCGATCGAGGAGCTGCTCGCCGCCGCCCCCCAGGCCGACCGCTCGCAGCTCCGCGAGCTCGTCCGACGCAGCCGCAAGGAGACCGCCGAGGGCAAGCCGCCGGCGACGAGCCGCAAGCTCTTCCGTTACCTCCGCGAGCTGCTCGAGCCGGCCGGGGGGTGAGTACGGCGCCCGCGGCCTCCATGGCAGACTCGGCGTCGATGAGCGATTCCCCCGAAACCCAGGCGCCCTCGAGCGGCGGCGACAACGTCCGCCTCGTCTTGAAGGTGCTGCTCGTGATGGCCGGCCTGGCCGTCGTGGGCGCCGTGGGCATCGGCCTCCTCGTGATGTCTGCGCTCAAGGATCCCTGCTGGGCCAACATCGATCGTCACGAGGTGTCGGTCGGCATCGACATCCCCAAGCTCGGGCCCGACTATCACTGTTCCTGTCAGGGCCAGGTGAAGGTGTCGTTCTTCGACATCGACTCCTCCGACCCGGGCTTCCGCCAGCGCTACGGCGACATCGCCAGCTACGCCCAGCAGTACGGCTTCACGTCCACGAGCCTGGCCGACCTGCCCCAGCGACGCGGTCGCGACCAGTTCCCGGCCCACCTTCAGGATCCGCCCGCCGGTGCCCAGCTCTTGATGAAGTCGGGACGCAACGAGAAGCGGTCGTATCTCCTGATCCTCGACCAGTCCACCGGCTCGCTCTGGACCGAGCTCATCGGTCACGAGACGAACTAGCAGCTCGCAGGATCGTTCGCGATGAAGGACAAGTGGCCCTTCTGGTTCGGTGCCTCGATCTTCGGGCTCGTCGGCCTCGGCATCTCGTGGCTCACCATCGGCGAGATCAGGGAGACCTCGGGCATCCTCTCGCGCACCGCCCTGCCCGGTGAGGTCATCAGCCTCGAAGAGGGTGTCGTCGAGACCCGTCACGGCACGGAAACGCGCCGAGCGAGCACGATGATCGCGACCATCCGCTACGTGGCGCCATCAGGCGAGACGCTCGAGCTCGAGGAGAGCTCCGCCCTGCTGCCTCGGCTGATCGAGGTCGGTGATGCCGTGACCGTCCTGCACGTGGACGACCAACCCGAGCTCGCGAGGATGAAGAGCACGCTGCTCTTGTGGGGACCGTGCGTCGGCCTGCTGGTCCTCTCGCTCGGCTTCCTCGGCGGCGCGGCGCTCATCCTCAAGATGGCGACCTGGTTCCGGTTCTGACCGAGGGTCGACTCAGCCACCCATCGCGGCGAGCAAGCCGAAGAATCCGATCAGGCCGAGGCCTCCGAGGATGGCCGCGACGATGCGCAGGGTCGACCACGGGGCGTCCGCCAAGACGCGACTCGCATCCTGTCCGCAGATGACGGCGCGGTAGACCTCATTACCGTAGCGATAGGCCATGACCCAGGCCGGGAAGGCCAAGCGTCGCGTCACCAGGCCCCGCAACAGCAAGGCCGTCTTCAGCTTGCGATGACGACGTCCCGGCAAGCACTCGGCGACCACGCGATGGTCGACGCTGGCCTGCACCGCCTGCAGCACCTGATGACGAGCCGCCGATCGTGGAAGCTGGAAGCGCTCCACCACCGCGTCGTCGGCTCCCGTCGGTTCCGGCGCGAGCGTGCGGGTGTCGCAGCCCGCAGCGGCGAAGCTCGTCTCCTCCTTGCTGAGCCCCTGCGAGGCCGAGATGAGCACGTTCTGCAGGTGGAGGTCGGCCTGGCCCGCGCAGGGTGCCCATCTGGCCTTCTTGGCTCCCGCCTCCGTGTCGGCGGTGTAGCTGACCTGCACCCGCGCGTCGAAGACCCAGGCCACCCAGTAGAGGGGTTGGAGCGACTCGATCCTCGATGCATCGACGAGATCGCCGGGTCGGAACCAGCCGAGCCCCGACAACCAGTTGCGCAGGGCGTCTTGCGCCGCCTCGCGATCGACGGTGAACGGCAAGTAGGCCTCGGCTTGATCGACGGGGTCCTCCACCGTCTCGCGATGGAGCTCCGAGCCACAGAAGGCGCACTCGAGCGCGTTGCCGTCTTCCCGAAGGGACACCGCCGCACCGCAACCGTCGCAGCGCAGGAAGTCGATGCGCACGGTCTCGCGATCCTCGACGACCGCCAGCACGCAGGCACAGACGACGCAGCGCAGGTCCTCGCGCTCCACGGGGCTGTGGCAGCGGGGGCAATCCGCCAGGGCCGTGCTCATCAACGACCTCCCTGACTATCGAGCCACGCGAGCCCCAACACGAGCGCGATGAGCAGGCCTGCGCCGATGATGGTGGCCGCCAGCACCTTCGGCCAGGAGACGGGCACCTTGCCGTGGATCTCGCCAGTCTGACCGTTGACGACGATGCGCACCGGCGGCTTCTTCTCGTGATAGCGCGCCGCGAAGATCCAGATCGGGAGGAGGACGAGATCGGTGACCTCCTCGTTCAGGTGCGTCCGGTGTTGCAGGTTGCGCTGGCGGTCGCCCGGCAGGAAACCGGGCAGCTCGCGGTTGACGCGCTCGAGGCTCTCTTGCCGGGCCTCCTCGCGACACTCGTCCAGTGATCGAGACGGGTCCTCAGCGGCCCAACCGGCCAGCAACACCGGCCGATACCGCTGAAAGCTGCTGAGCTGATACGGCTCGATGGCCTCGAGCTCGGCGTTGGGCAGGCCGGCCGAAGCGGAGACCAGGACGTCCTTGAGGTAGACGGTGCGTCGGCCCTCGAGCACGTGCCACTCGTGGTAGGTGGTCGTGTGCCCATTGCTGTCGGACTTCGTGTACTTCTCGCCGATGTCCGCCCGGAACGCCGAGTCGGCAACGGCACCGTAGAGCCAGGCGGGCAGGTACATCGAACGCGTCTTGCCGAGCGCCGCGCGCGCGAGCCCGGACGGCCGGAACAGGCCGGCGGCACGCTTGAGCCAGGCCTGCACGCGATCGCGGGCGCTGGTCTCGTCGAGAACGAACGGCAGCACGAAGGCGGGATCGGGTCGGTCGTCTGAGCTGGGGCGCTCGACCACCGCCGGCGAGTCGCAGTACGGACAGGTGACCGACCGCTGCCTCTCCGGCACGTGATAGGTGGCGCCGCACGAGCGGCAGCCGATGTCGAGGGACGTGTCCACCTTGAGGCTCCGACGACATCTTACGGCTGGAGGGCCTCCGGGTTGCCGACCTGCCGTTCCGACTAGAATCGAAGCTCAGACTCTCAGCGAGGTTCCCGTGAGCAACCCGACGCACCCCCGCCCTGCCTGGCCCCTGCTGCTACTCGTCGTCGTCCTGGCCGATGCAGCCGTCGCCCGCCCGTTCAAGGGACGTCGCTCCGGAAAGTCCGAAACCGCCTCGAAGGGTGCGGGGCTCAGCGAACACCTGACCGGAACCGAGAAGCACGAGGGCCTCCTCACGCTGCACCAAGGCGACGGCAAGCTCCTCCTCGAGATCCCCTCGGCTCTCCTCGACGCTCCGCTCGGCCTGGCCGCCTTCAACGTGAACGCCCTCGGCGACTACAACATGCGAGGAGGCTCGCTCGACTCCCAGCTCGTCCGCTGGCGACGTCTCGGAGATCGGCTCGTCCTCTACAAGGACAACCTCGACTTCCGCGCCGACGACGAGCGCATGCGGCGCATCCTCGAGAAGAGCTTCTCGGACTCGCCGGTCTTCTCGGCCGAGCTGCTGGCCGGTGGCGATGGTGACTCGGCCTTGCTCATCGACGCCAGCGAGCTCTTCGGAGAGACCTTGACCGAGCTGCTCTCCGACGACACGGGTTACTCGGTGGACGGCAGCACGGTGACCTCGATCCGCTGCTTCCCCCAGAACGTCGTCGTGCGGGTGAGCCATCGACTGAAGCGTGAGGGCGGAAGCTCCGACGGTGGCGATGGCTTTGCTCGCTTCCAGCGTCCGGGACGGCTGCCGGACGAGCGCAGCGCCGAGGCCATCGTCGACTACAACCTCTTCCAGCTTCCCGACGACGACTTCCAGCCTCGCTTCGCCGACGAGCGCATCGGCGGCTTCACCCGGGAGTACAAGGACTACACCGACGTCGACGACCGCGACAGCCTCTTCCGTCATCTCCTCATCCGCTGGGACCTGCGCAAGCAGGACCCGACGGCGGCGCTGTCACCCCCGGTCGAGCCCATCACGTTCACGATGGATCACTCCATCCCGCCGAAGTGGCGTCCGCTCGTGCGAGAGGCGGCGCTCTGGTGGAATGCGTCGTTCGAGAAGGTCGGCATCCGCGACGCCGTCCGCGTGCTCGACCCGCCCGACGATCCCGAGTGGGATCCGGCCGACCTGCGTCACTCCGCGATCTACTGGAACTTCTCCGACAACCTCGTCTTCTCCGGCGTCGCGGGCCCCACCCTGCACGACCCCCGCACCGGCAAGGTCCTCAAGGCGACCGTCTGGCTCAACGGCGAGTTCTTCTCGTACGCGCTCAATCGCTACCTGGTCTACGCCTGGTGGCGTGCTCCGGATCCGGGCGCCGAGCACGGAGCGGCCCTCCCCTCCCGTCAGGCCATGCGCGAGCTGCGGAGTCATCCCCATCGCTGCGACCGCGCTTTCTCCTTCTCCAGCCAGATCGCCTTCGCGCGGCTCGTGCTGCAGGCGCGCGGAGTCCTGAAGCCCGGCACCCCCGAGGCCGAACGCTTCGCCCGAGAGGCCTTCCTCGAGCTGGCGGCCCACGAGGTCGGCCATGCCCTCGGCTTCCCGCACAACTGGAAGGCCAGCATGGTCTCGAGCTGGGACGACATCGCGTCCGGCCGCGTGTCGGGTCGAGGCGATCGACCCTTCACCGCCTCGATCATGGACTACAACCCCATCTACCTCGCCCCTCGAGGCCAAGTGCAGGGCGACTACTTCATGCACGAGGTCGGCGCCTATGACGACCTGGCGTTGCAGTACATCTACCGACCGCTCGACGGTCTCAACGACGACGAGCAGGCCAAGGTACTGGATGCCATCGCCGCCCGGGCCGAGATCGCTCCTGGCCTCGCCTTCGATGCCGGAGGCACCGGCGACATCGACCCGACCACGAGCTCCGACGACCTCGGTGACGATCCGCTCGCCTTCTCGGAGTCGCGGCTGAGCATCCTGCGTCACGAGGTCTTGCCCCGGCTCGACGAGCTCGTTCGCGCGGAGGGTCACGACGACTCCCTCATCCGCCAGGCGCTCGACTCCGCCATCTTCTCGGTGGCGATGGACTACATCGACATCATCGCCCGTCACGTCGGTGGGCAGGTCTTGCTGCGTCGCGTCGTTCAGTCGCCGGCGTCCCCCAACCGCGGCAACCCGTCCATCACGCCCATCGCAGCCGCCGAACAGCGGAGAGCCTTGGACATCCTGTCGCGGCACGTGTTCGCCGACGGCAGCTTCGCGCTGTCACCCACGCTCATGTCGCGGCTCAAGGCCGACATGCTCGAGGACTGGAACTATCCGTGGCGCTACCAGAGCGACTACTCCGTCGCGGCTCGGATCGCCGGGCTGCACGACGCGGCCCTCTCCAGCTTGCTCGAGCCAGCGCGCCTGGCCCGCATCCTCGACAATGAACGTCGGATCTCGCCAGGAACCGATCGCTTCACGCTACCCGAGCTGTTCAGCCGGCTGGAACACGCGGCCTTCTCTTCGAGAGCCGGCTCACCATCGCAAGACCGACGAAGCCTCCAGCGCTTGCTCGTGAGCCGCCTCGAGGAGCTCGTGCTCCGACCCGATGACGGCACGCCGGCCGAGGCGACGCAGCTCGCGGCCCGGAGTCTCCGCTCGGTGCAGGGCCGCTGTCGGTCCGCGCTCGACCACGCCGCCGGTCTCGACGAGTACGCTCTGGCTCACTACGAAGACCTCGCAGCCCGAGCCGAACGCGCGTTGACGGCCCGGGTCGTGGTGAAGGCAGACGACTGACACCCTCCTCGACGCTCAGCAGGCCAACCATCTCGCCTCTGACACGAGACAGAGGCCACCGGCCTTGCTGAGTAGGGGCCCGAGGTCTTCGACGAGGGCATCCAGCTCTTCCGGAAGGCAGGTGGTCAGCAAGTAGTCATCATCCCAAGCGCCCGCAGGTCTTCCGTCGGACTGCAAGCCTCGACCGTTGGCTCGGCTCACGCCACGGATGAGCGTGTAGCTGTCCCGCCCTCCGGCTCGAAGGAGCTCGATGGCCTGCTCACGGTGCAGGGCATCGATGACGATCTCGATGCGAAACACCCAAGTCATGACGAGTCCCGCCCCCTTGGTTCATCGCGCGCTGGCTCGATGGCAGGCAGACTCTCACGCCGACCATTCCTTCGAACAGACCCATTCCCTCGACTTGTTGCGTCGATCGAATCGACGCATGCTCCACGACATGGAATGGCTCAACTACCATCACCTCCACTACTTCTGGGTGGTCGTTCAGGAGGGTGGGATCGCCGCGGCCAGCCGCAAGCTGCACGTGGGCCGCCCCTCGATCAGCGCACAGCTCAAGAGCCTCGAGTCGTTCATCGGATCGCCGCTCTTCACGCGACGCGGACGCCTGCTGGAGCTCACCGACACCGGCAAGTTGGTCCACGGTTATGCCGAGGAGATCTTTCAGACCGGGCGAGAGCTGGTCGACGCCGTGCGCGGACGTCCGACTGGCCGACCGACCAGCTTTCGCGTGGGCATCGCCGACGTCATGGCCAAGCTCGTCGCCTTCCAGCTCCTCCTGCCCACCCTCGATCGCGACGAGCCGATCCTTCTCGACTGCCGCGAAGACCATCCCGACCGTCTCTTCGCCGAGCTCGCCCTGCACGAGCTCGACCTCGTCCTGTCCGACATCCCCCTCGCTCCTCGAGTGGACGTGAAGGCCTACAACCACGTCCTGGGCGAGTCCGCGACCTCCCTGTTCGCCTCACCGGAGCTCGCCCAGCGACTGCGACGTCGCTTCCCTCGCTCCCTCGACGGAGCGCCCTTCCTCATGCCGTCGCGCAACACCGCCATTCGACACTCACTCGATCACTGGCTGGAGCAAGAGGACCTCCGTCCGCGAGTGACGGGCGAGTTCGAAGACAGCGCCCTGCTCAAGGTCTTCGGTCAAGCCGGCCGCGGTGTCTTCCCCGCGCCCTCGGTCGTGGCCAAGGACATCTGCAAGCAGTACCGAGTCCGCATCGTGGGCGAGCTGGACAGCGTCCGTGAGCGTTTCTACGCGATCTCCGCCGAGCGACGGATCAAGCACCCCGCCGTGGCGAAGATCGTGAGCAACGCGAAGGAGACGCTCTTTGCCTAAGGACAGCTCATCCGACCGAGCTCGCCAGCGCTCGGTCGGGCTCGTCCCTCGCTGTCACGACCGTAGCTGCCCTCGATTCGCGTGAGCTCACAGGCCGCGGTCGCCACGAGGAAGTAGACGTTCCCATCGGGCAGCGGCAGCAGCACGTCGCCGTCGATGTCGCGGCAGGCCATGGTCGCCTCGTGCGTGTAACCGACCAGGGGCAGCGAGGCGATGTCGCCTTGGTACACGCCCGAGTCGAGCACCGTGACCTCCCAGGTGAGCTGTAGGTCGGCGCCGCTGCGTCGCACGCGCAGCGGGGTCGACGAGCCCGGAGGCGACACCTCCGGCAGGCTGCTCGGGTCCGCCACCGTGAAGGTCAGCGAGTGCTCGGCGAGACAACCGTTGGCGTCCCGCGACAGCAGGGTCACGACGTGCTCACCCGCCTCCCAGGCCTGGCAGAGCTCGTCACCGGGGATCGCCTCACCACCAACGCCGAGATCCCAGGCGTGCTCGTAGGGGGCCTGACCGCCGTCGACGTCGGCGATGAGGCAGGCGTCTCCCGGACAGTCCGGCGGGCTCTCGAAGCTCACGAGGAGCTCGTCCCGCACGCGCGCGAGCATTCCGGTTTCGTCGGTGCAGCCGTTCACGTCCTTCACGCTCACGCGCACGGCGTAGTCGCCAGGCGCCGGATAGAGATGACAGGGAGCGCTGCTCACCACCGGATCGGAGCCGTCACCGAAGTCCCAGGTGAGCTCGTAGGGCCCCTGCCCCGCCTCGACGGGCGCCGAGAAGCAGTGGAGCAGCTCGCCGCAGTCGGGCACGCTCGAGCTGACGGCGAGAGTCGGTGAGTTGCAGAGGCAGGTGAAGTCCTGCCCCAGGGCCTGCGCACGGAATCCGGCACGGGCCAGCCAGCTCGGGAAGGGGTCAGAGACGACGTCACCCAGCTCGGTGACCAGCGTGGAGCGATAGTCCTCCTGGTTCCAGACCTGGAGCGCCGGGAGCCAGGCGTCGTTGCCATAGACGTGCAGGTTGCCCGCCTCCTCGTTCTGACCGAGCACGACGATCTCCGCCGAGCCGTCCGCGTCGACGTCCGCCACGACCGGGTACTCGAACGCCGTGCCGTGCCGCATGGGCGTCGACCACAGGATCTCGGCGTCGGTCGCGTCGAGGATCATGAGATTGACCTCGTCGCGATAGACGATCTCGGGGCGCTCGTCGCCGTCGAAGTCGAAGACCGAGCAACCCGAGCCCCCGCTCCCGTCGTCGACGGGCGTGCTCCACGCGATCGAGCCGTCTTCCTCGACGAGATGGAGCGCCGAACGGTTCGAGACGACGAGCTCGTCGTAGCCGTCGCGATCGAAGTCGAAGACACACTGCGCTCCCACCGGCGCCTCACCTGGGAGGTTGAGGGTCCAGATCCGCTCACCGGTGTGCTCGTGCGCGAGGGTCGCCGACACGACGATCTCGGGCTCGGGGTCGTCGTCGAACTGAACGAGCGTCGTCTGCGGCGCGTTGCCGACGTAGGGTCCGGGGAGCGCGAACGGGTACGGCGTGCCGTCGTAGCGGTAGGCCACGCGGTTGGAGAGGATCTCCATCGTGCCGTCGAGGTCGAAGTCCCCGACCAGGGAGTGCCCTCGGTTCGCTTCCCGAGACTCCCAGACCAGCGAGCCGTCGACGCCGCGCAGGACGGTCAACCCGGCGACGACCTCGATGTCGCCGTCACCGTCCAGGTCCCAGACCTGCGGTGACACGTGGGCGAGGCTGGCAGAAGCCGACGCTTGATCGGCCTGGGCCGGGTTGGCGCTGGTCCAGAGCAGCTCGCCGTCCGCCGAGAAGGCGTGCACGTGGGCATCGACGTCCACGAGGACGGTCTCGGGAAGCCCGTCGCCGTTGATGTCGCCACCGGCGAGGCCGGCGAAGGGGCGCGTGTTGGTCTCGGGGCCGACGAACTCCCAGTGCAGGTCACCGGAGTCACCGGAGATCGCGACGATGGAGCGTGGCTCGGCGCCGTTGAAGGCCCAAGCGACGATGTCGGGCGTGTCGCAGGTCGTGATGGCACCGTCCGCGTCGTCGTCGGTGAGGTGCAAGACCAGCGGCGTGATCGCGTCGATGCTGCCGACCCCGGGCACGTCGTAGCCCCACTCACGCTGACCGGGCGGGAAGCCGCCGACGGTGAGGTTGAAGTCGAAGCTGCGGTGAGCGACGCCGTCGATGCGCAGGTCGAGAGTGAGCGGCACCTTGGTCCGAGGTCCAAGCCCAGGGTCCGCCAGGAGCGTGAAGCCCGGCGGCAGCGTCGGGAACGCGCCGGCGCGGGACGCGATCGTCCCCCAGTCGGCCGTGTCGTCGACGAGGGTGACGCCCATGACCGGTGGTCCGCGGAAGCGAAGGGTGCCGTCGACGTCGGGCGCGTCGAGCAGGCCCTGGTCCTCGACGTCGATGGTCAGCACGACCGACTCGCCGGGATCCCACTGACCGTCGCCATCGCCACCGGCCGTGTCGTCGGTTCGATGCTCGAGCTTCTCGAGCCAGGCCACGCCCAGCTCGAGGACATGCACCGCATCGAGACAGCCTTCGTCGGACTGCGACGACACGGTCACCGTGACCCAGCGCGGCGCCCCGGCGTCGGCAAGGACCTGGAACGGTGCGGGGGCCGGCACGGTGGCCCCGGCCGCGATCGTGCCGTAGGCGATCGGTCCCGGATCGAGAACGACCACCGTCGCTTCGTCGATGGCCAGGCTCGCGAAGGCGTTGCTCGCCGGACCGCTGCCCCGGTTCACGAGGTCGACGAAGACCGAGGCGGTCTCACCTGCCTCGAGCACGGCGTTGCCGTTGCCCAGGGCCGTGTCGTCGATGCGCAGGTCGGCGATCCGCACGAGTGGTCCCGCGCTGCCGGCGACCGCGACGGCGTCAGCCGAGCGCACGCCGTCGGCGTCGAGGGCGACGACGCGGTAGCGATAGCTACGTCCCGCCAGCACGCCCCGATCGACGAGGCTGCCGACTCCCGGATCGACGGGAGGCGCCACGGGCAGGAAGGCGTCGGTGGGCTCGTCGGAGCGGAGCACCTCGTAAGCCGCGGCACCCGTGTCGGTCCAGTCGACGCGCAGCGCGAGGAGACCGCTCGCGGCGTCGGGCACCGCCGTCAGGGTCACCGCCGGTGAAGCTGGACGCGGGAGGGCCGGCGCGTCGGCGACCAGGTCCAGCTCGGTGATCCCGTGATGCGCGAAGGCCTCGTTGATCGCTGCGGCATGAGGCGTGCCGGTCGCCAGGCCGTCCCCCTCGTCGTCGACGAGGAGGAAGGCCTCGTACGCACCCATCCCGATGGCTTGCAGGTGACTCGGCGCATACGACGCCATCAACGGACGAGAGAGATAGAACAGCTCCTCGAGCAACTCCCAGGCGTCGTCCTCGGCCAGGGCGGGGTTGCCCGGCGGGAGCGGCGTGCCGTCGGGATGGGACGCGCCGGTGCGGAAGGTCTGAACGAGGTTCCAAAGCGCCTGACCGAAGATCTGGCCCTCGCAGTGGCCCTGGCGACCGAGCGGACCGCGGTAGTGACCGCTCGGCGGGCACTTGTCGCCGACGTTGTCGGTCGCGAGCGTCGCCGGCATGCCGAGCTGATGACCGGACGAGAGCTCGTCGAGGTCACGCACGCCGTCACAGGTGTCGGACGGGAACGCGGCGTCGTCGCGATGGAAGCTCTCGCCGATGCAGGGGTCGCGGCTGCGCAGCAAGGCGATGGCGTCGGCCACGCCCTCACCGGTGGCGGCGTCGATGGCGAGCCCCGGCGTGGGGATGCCGTCGTTGTCGTCGAGGCCGTGTCCCCACTCGTGACCGATGACGTCGCGGTTCTCACCCGTGTTGCCACAGCGATGCGACGACTGGAAGAAGTTGAGCGAGCTGCCGTCCCAGTAGGCGTTGCAGGCCTGCGGGATGTTCGTGCGCAGGGGCACCCACTGGTCGAGGAAGGGGAAGTCGACCCAGCGAGATGCATGACGACGTGCCATCTCGGCATGGAACCAGGTGGCGCGGTCGGCCGGGGTCGAGGTCCCGTTACCGACCTGGTCCTCACCACCCGTCCCGAAGTCGACGTCACCGTCGGCACCGCTGGGAGCCGTCGGGGTCGGGTTCTCGCAACCCTGACACTCGATGCTGAAGTGGGGACCGCTGAGGGTGCCGTCGTAGGTGGGCCCCGGCGGCGCGAAGAAACCGTCGGCACCGACCGACGAGGTCTCGACCAGGCCGTTGGGGAGGAGCTCCTGACGCTCCTCGTCCCCGTCGCCGTGCGGCTTCACGCCACCGAGAACACGCTTGTCGAGCCCGGCCGGCGGCGCGTCGGGACAGGCGGACACCGTCTCGTCGGTGACGTCGATGACGACCCCAGTGCGAGCATCGAGTCGAACACGGAGTCGCTGAGGGTGTCGGCGGTGCACGACCGTCGTCTCCCAGACCAAGCGATGCCCCGACGGCTCGGACCAGAAACCCAGCTTCGGGCTCGCCCCTCCTCGAACGTCCGCTTCGGCGAGCTGCGCCGCGGCGAGCGACCGGCGCCAGGCCTCACCGGAGTCGATGGTCGGCTGCGGGCTGACGCTCACCGGCGTCGTGCCGACGAGGTGCACGGCAATGAGGTTGCCGCGGTTGACGACGAGGCTCACGCGCCCGCCGATGACCGGGATGCCGTGCGGATGCGGCTCGAAGTGAAGCACCGTGAGCCGCCCTCGCCGCAGCGACAGGACACCGGCGTCCGACAGCCGGAGCTCGTCTTCCTTCACGCCGAGGAGGTCCTGGTGCTCCCGCAGGAAGTCGCGCGCGCGACGCGTGGCGGCCATCGCCGCCTCGTGACCCGCCCCCCGTTGGTCCGCTGACAGCAATGAGATCGCGCCGCCGACGAGCCGTCGAGGACGACCGCTCTGGTCGTCGAAGTGAAGGGACCATCCCGCTCCGTAGCGAGCGCGGAAGGCATCCAGGGCCGAGGGGCCCTGAGGCTGAGCGGAGCTCGGTCGCGTGACGAGGACACAACACAGGAGCAGGCCGGTGACGAGACCGGACTTCAGCCGCATCGAGGCAGGAATGACGAGTTGGGCGGGCTTCAGGTCCATGACTGCAATGTAGGGTCCGCTCCCCCGGCGTGATCACCATGATGAGAAAACGAGCTGGCGCGCTTGTCAGGGAGTAACGAACGCGGAGCTCGAAGCTGACGGCACCCCCCGGACTTGCCATGGTGTACTTCATACACTATGATGTGGACATGTCGAGAACGGAGAGGAAAGACCAGGCGCAGGTGACCCTGAGGGTTGCTCGGGAGGGTGCCTACGAGCACGACGGCCGGCGAGTGAGTCTCTCGCCGTGGCTCGAGCGCTGCGTGGAGGGCACCCGAGTCCATCGTCCCGAGGGTCTGACGCGGCTGCTGGAGGAGCGTCAGGCCGGAGGAGACGGCGGGACGCCGCCCCGGGTGGAGGTGACGGCCGAGCGGACGGACGAGGCGGCGATCCGGCTCTGGAGGGGGGCGCCGGATCGCAGCGTCGTCCTGCTCAACTTCGCGTCCGCGAAGAACCCGGGGGGCGGCTTCCTCGGTGGCGCCCGGGCTCAGGAGGAGGACCTGGCCCGGGCGTCGGCCCTGTACCCGGCGCTCGAGCGGGCCTCGGAGTACTACGAAGCGAACCGCGCGTGCGGGACGCCGCTCTACACCGATCACGTCATCCACTCCCCCGCCGTGCCGTTCTTTCGAGACGCGTCGGGCGCCTTTCATCCCGAGCCCGTGCCGCTGTCGGTGATCACCGCGCCGGCTCCGAACGCGGGCGTGGCGCTCGAGCGGAACCCGGAAGACGGACCGGCCGTCCGTGAGACCTTGCGTCGGCGGGCCGGGATGGTGCTCGCGGTCGCCGCCGACGAGGGACACCGTCAGCTCGTCCTCGGTCCCTGGGGCTGTGGCGTCTTCCGAAACGACCCACGAGTCGTCGCCGATGTCTTCGCGGACTGGCTGGAGGGTCCGAGCTTCGCCGGTGACTTCGACACCGTGATCTTCGCGGCCTGGAGCAGCAAGGCCCAGGACGCCAACCGCCGTGCCTTCGAGCACCGCTTCGCCTCGTGGAGGGCCGCATGACGAACGACACGACCTCGATTCAGCTTCCCCGGTCGCGTGACGAGCTCCGCGAGGCCGTCGACGCGGGCGCTGCGTTCGAGTACCTCTGCTTCTGGGGACATCGCCCTCGGCCTGATGGGTCGATCGGCTCGACCTGCCTGAGCCAGTTCTTCGTCGCTCCCTTCGAGGTCGACGGTCAGCGGTATCCGACGGCCGAGCACTGGATGATGAAAGGAGTCTGCGTCGCGGGTCGTACCAGGTCGGCGTCTTGGCCTGAACCATGTTTCGAAAGACATTCATGCTCGACATGGCCACTTTGGCGGTCATGGACCCGGCAGGCAAGATGGAATCGGATGCTTCGGAGGATGAGTTCGTAGCGTTGGCTCCACCAGCAGCATTCGTTTTTTCCTCTAGGACTTTGGGAAAAACGACGACCGTCTTGAGGTTTTTGCCCGTATCATGTTGGAATTTGAAGAGGCCTGCACAGGACCGGACGCAGCTGGCACCTCGATCTTCGGAAAATCCCACGGATTGAAGGGTGGATGTGACGGTTTTGAGGGCCTGGGCATCGTATTTTTGTCGACCCTGTTTCCCGGCCCCAACGACCAGGGTGATCCGAATCATTCCCGACCCATTTTCTC
>JBCCFW010000079.1:0-33117 GCA_039029535.1 Acidobacteriota bacterium | reverse complement strand
GATCTCGTCGAGCATGCCCTCCACGCCGGCATCCGGCGCGGCGGCGGGGACCTGGTGTTCGCTGGCTTCGGCCATGTCAATCGTCCTTCACGGGCTCGAGGTCACGACTGACCGGCGAGCTGGAAGATCGGCAGGTACATCGCCAGGAGAAGGAAGGCGATGAGCGAGCCCATGATGATGAGAAGAAGCGGCTCGAACAGGGAGACCGCGCGGGTCATGGCTTCGTCGACCTGCTCGTCGTAGAAGCCGGACACGTCGGAGAGCATCGCGGGGAGGTCGCCGGTGGACTCTCCCACCTTGGTCATCTCGATGGCGAGATCCGGGATCTCACCGGTGTCGTCGAGGGACTGCCACAGCGGCATGCCCTCGCGCACGTCTTCGGTGGCTCGCTGCACGGCCTGGGCGATGGCCTGGTTGTCGAGCGCCTCGCCGGTGGTCTGGAGCGAGGTCACCAGGGGGATGCCGCCCTGGAGCATGGTCGCGAGGGTCCGGCAGTACTGCGAGACGTTGTACTTGCGCAGGATGCCGCCGAGGAAGGGGATGCGCAGCGTCAGGCGGTCGATGGTGAAGCGACCGGCGGGCGTGCCCTTGTAGACCTTGAACGCGACGATCGCGATGGCCAGGCCACCGAAGATCCAGATGGCGTTGCCCTGGAGGAAGAGCGAGATGCCCACGACCAGGTCGGTGATCGCCGGCAGCTCCCGGCCGAACTCGCTGTAGAAGCTCGAGAAGCTCGGAAGGATGTAGAACAGCAGCAACGCCACGAGCGCGAGCGACATCCCCGTCAACAGGACCGGGTAGGTCAGCGCGGCTCGCACGCGGCTGCGGAGCGCCTCGGTCTTTCGCGTGAAGTCGACGAAGCGGGTGAGGACGCCGGCCAAGTCTCCGCTGCGCTCGCCCGAGGCAAGCGTCGCCGAGTAGACCCGCGGGAAGGCCTCGCCCTGAGCGGCGAAGGCTTCGGAGAGGGAGGAGCCTCCCCGCAGTCGCTCGCGGATGTCCTCGAGGTAGCGCTTGAACGGGCCTTCCTTCATCCGCTCGAGGAGGACGTCGAGACACTGAAGCAGCGGGAGGCCGGCGCGGATCAGCGTGACGAGCTCCTGGTTGAAGAGCAGGAACTGACGACGCGGCACCTTCTTGGCCGAACCGCCGAGTCGGACGCCGCCGACCGACAGGCCCGCGCCGGACGGACGCATCTCGAAGACGTGCAGGTCCCGGCGCGCCAGCTCCTCGCGGAGGGCGTCCTCGTCGGGAGCCACGTGGGTCTCCTCACGCACTTCGCCGGAAGGGGTCCCGACGCGGACGAGAAACTCGGGCACTAGCGGCCTGCCTGCTGCGTCGAGCGCATCGCTACTTGACCTTCCAGTCGTCGTCGCGGAGGACGCCGACGACCCGCACCACGAGCGCGACGTCGGAGTTGCTGGAGCTCGCGCTCATGACCGTCTTCGGCGTGCGGTCGCGCAGGTCGAGGCTCGTGCGCAGGAGCTGACGACGTCGCGTGCCGCCGTCCTCGTCGGCCTTGAAGTGAGCGATGGCGAGCTCGTCGAAGATCATCATCTCTCGCTGGCGATCCACCGAGGACAGCTTCACTCGGACCTCGTAGACACCGTCGGGCCCGAAGGCCTGAGTGACCTCGCTGCGCTCCTTGACCTCGAGGGTGGTCTCGGCCAGCGGCGTGCGGGTCCACTCGTCGAGGACCTGAAAGCGCTCGGCGTCCTGGCTCGGCTTGCGCTCGGCCTTCTCGAGGAGGACGCGCACCACCGCCGCCTGGGGCGGGACGTCGATCTCCGCGAGCCAGCGCTCGATCCTCTCCACCACGTCGGGGCGGTGCTGGAGGATGACCGAGCGGGTCTTGTTGTCGATCGTCACCAGGCCGCCGCCTTCGAGCTGCCTCGAGAGCAGGACGGTGATGTCCTCCATGTCGAGGTAGTGAATCGTGAAGACCCGCTGGATCTCGGCCTCGGTCGCCCCGACCTTCTCCTCGCTCTCCTGCGCCAGCACCGGTGCGGCGAGGAGCAGGAGTCCCGCGAGCAGGCTCGCGTGGTGCCAGTGACTCACAGCTCCCCCAGCTCGAAGCCCGCGTCGACGACGAGCTTGTCGACGACGATCGTGTCGTTGCCTTCGAGGCAGAGCGCGAGCCGCTCGTCGACGCGCAGCGGACGCGAGAGCTCGACCTGCCCCATCGACAGGAGACAGGCGTTGTCGAAGCTCGGAGCAGTGGGCGGAGGCGGAGCCTGCGACGGCAGCGCCAGCAGCATCAACACGCTGGCGACACCGCTGAGGAAGCCCCAACGAGCGAGTCCGCTGCGGATGCGCTGGGGCTCGGCCGCGGCGCCGCGCTCGGGCAAGGCACCGAGCAAGTCGGCTGTGGCGTCGGACCAATCGGTCGGCTCCGGCTCCCAGCCGCGGAGCTCGGCGAACAGACGCGTGGGCTCCAGCGAGCGCAGGACCTGCCGGCAGTCGTCGCAGCCTTCGAGATGCTCCTCCATCTTCTCGGTGGAAGAGGCGGGGAGACGGTCCTGACGGAACAGCTCCCAGGCGTCGGCGGGGAGGTGGGGGAAGGCACCGCTCATGTCGGGTTCTCCACGGGGGCGTACTCCGGATAGCGCTCGCGTAGCGCTCGCTGGAGGATGCGTCGGGCTTGGGCGACGTGGTTGCGCACCGTCGACTCCGTGCTGTCGAGGGTCTGGGCCACCTCGGAGGTGGGGTGGCCTTCGACCTCGCGCAGCAGGAAGGCGGCTCGCTGCTTGGGACCGAGCAGCTCGCAGAGCTCCAGCAGGACTCGCTGGATCTCGTCGTTCTGGAGCCCGCCTTCCAGGGCCGGTCGAGCGCGCTCGTCCTCGAGACCGCCCGAAAGCGTCTCGTCGATCTCACGCTCGCGCCGGCGGGGGGCCTGCCGGCGGTGATGGTCGATGGCGGCGTTGATCGCCACGCGGTAGAGCCAGGTGTCGAGCCGACGCGAGGGGTCGTAACGGTCGAGGCTGTTCCAGAGCCGCACGAACACGGTCTGGGTTACCTGCCGCGCCTCCTCGGGGTCGCCGAGCTGGTGCAGGGCGACTCGGAAGACCAACCCGCGCTTCAGCTCGAAGAGCTCTCCGAAGGCCTGGCGGTCTCCCTCGACCGCGCGGGCGACGAGAGCGTCGACCTCGGCTTCAGCGGCCTCGCGCTGCTCCTCCGAGCTCATCGTCGACTCGGCTCCGGCCACCAGCGAGAGCTGGCGGCGCGGCGGTCTCGAGTCGCGCTCGAAGGGGGCAGCACGCGTGATGGGTCGATCCTCCCGGCCCTCCTGGCCGAATGGGCCGTCCAGGGTGCGTTGGAGGCCCCTGACGGCTTGCCCGTTGGTACGCGGTCGGGGTCACGAGCGTCTAGAAAGAGACGGGACCCGACCTGGGGCGAGACGGGACGGTGCATGGAGGTGGTCGGGTCGGACCCGCCGGGGGGCGGGAGGCAGGAGGGGGATCGTCAGGCGGCCTGGACGCGGTTGCCACCGGCACCCGAGGCGGCGGCCGACAGACGCTGAGCCTCGGAGAGGACGTCCTCCGGGTTGCGGAGGCTCTCGTTCGAGGTGGCGACACCGATGGCGAGGGAGAAGCGCATGACGTCGCCGCGGTAGGTGAGCCGCGCCTCCTCGACGGCGCGACGGATGCGCTCGGCCGCGTCGAGGGCCGCCTCGGGTCCTAGTGAGGGGAGGACCGTGGCGAAGCTCTCGTCGTCGAGGCGGAAGAGCGCGGCCTCGCCGGAGACCGAGCGACGGATGATCCAGCTCAGCTCGCGGAGGAAGTAGTCGCGCACGGCGTAGCCGAGCAGCCCGACCAGGACGTCGAAGCCGTCGACCGAGAGCACCGCGAGGCTGTAGGGCGTGGTCTCGGTGGCCTGCTCGTCGACGGTGTCGAGCCAGGCGGTGAGGCGGTCGCGGTTGAGCGTGGAGGTCTCGCGATCCAAGAAGGAGACGCCGAAGAGGCGCTCCTGGAACTCGCGGTCGACCTCGTCATAGAAGGCGAAGCGGAAGACCGTGGCGTCGCCGATCTGGATCTTGTCCCCTTCGCGCAGCGCCCGGAAGTTCTGCCGGCGGCCGTTGACGAAGGTGCCGTTGGTCGAGCCGAGGTCGGTCAGCTCGACCTTGCCGGAGCCGGAGACCTTGATGCGGGCCTGGACTCGAGAGACATCGCCGTAGCAGAGGCGGATGTCGTTGCCCGCTGCTCGGCCGATGGACAGCTCGGAGCCCGGCTCCAGGACGTAGGTCTCGCCGGGGAAGGTGCCCGTCATCACGATCAGACAGGGCTTCCCCCGGCCGACCCGACGGATCCGAAGTCGCTTTCCGACCTGGGTATCGGTGCTGGAGTCGCCGTCGCGCACGCTCATGGCCATCCTGGAGCGGGGTGGGATGCCCGTAGTGTCGCGCTGCCCTGGCGTGGGCGCAAGCACCGGTCCCTGAGCGTCCCCTTTCTGATGGTGGAGGACGGGGGCGAGGGGCGCCGGAGGACGATCGAAAACGCCCCTCCCCCGCGGTGGAGGGAGGGGCGTGGGGGCGCGAGAGCCCGTCCGAGCGGGACGCTGCTCGGCAGACCTCGCGTCGTCTGGGGCGTGGGGTCAGGGCAGCTCGCCGGCCTCGACGACCTGGACGAGGCCGACGGCCTCCCTCAGCGCCATGACCACGTCACCGATGTCGATCCGACCATCGCCCTGACGCTCGCGCAGGGTCGAGTCGGGGTCGGGAGCGTGGGCCGGAGCGAGGTCGCCCAGCAGGATG
The DNA here is from genome assembly GCA_039029535.1 of Acidobacteriota bacterium. Taxonomy (GTDB): domain Bacteria; phylum Acidobacteriota; class JBCCFW01; order JBCCFW01; family JBCCFW01; genus JBCCFW01. Next base: position 28,370 of record JBCCFW010000079.1, on the reverse strand, counting down.
TCGTAGTCGTCGGCGTCATCGGTGCCGACGGCCATCCGCAGGAGGCGGACGACGTCGCCGACGTCGAGACGGCCGTCCCGGCTGCCGGCGGGCGCGATGTCGCCGAGGCGATGGGCCGGGTCGAGAACGATGTCGTCGTGGGGGTTGCGCGGGTTGCGGCCGTAGAGGATCTCGCGGGCGTCGTCCTCACCGGAGAGGTCGGAGTCGCCGCGGTCGGGGTGGGTGCCCAGCTCTTCCTCGAGCTGATCGGAGAGACCGTCGCCGTCGGTGTCCATGTCGACGTTCGATACGAACGGGTCGAGCCCGTGGTCGGCCTCGTAGTCGTCGGGAAGGCCGTCCTCGTCACTGTCGCGGAGAGGCGGCAGGGGCTCGGCCGAGCCCGCGACGGGCGAGCTGAGGATCTCGCCGGACCACGCCAGGCCGAGACCGTTGAGCGATGGGTCGATGAAGTCCGGCTGACCGTCGCGCTGAAGGTCGACCGCTTCCTGGGTGCCGTCGCCGTCGAGGTCCAGGGTGCGGGTGGGCTGGAGGCTGTTGCCGACCTCGCCATCGGCGAAGTACGCGAGGGAGCCCGACACGACGGGCTGGATGCGGTACCAGTAGGCGCGGCTGGGATCCGGAGCGTTCTCGCGCACGCGGCCAACGGGGTCGAGGGTCGTGTCGCGGTAGACGATGACCTCGTCACCGCTGTCGGGGAGACCGTCCGGGTTGCGGATCCAGAACTCGTCGGCGGAGACCAGGTCGCCTGGGCCCTCACCGGTGTCGACGAGCGTCCAGGCCACGCGGTCCAGCGCCAGGTGGTCGAGGAAGCCGTGGAGTCGGAAGTCTTCGAGGCTCGGATCGGGGAACTCGTCCTGCGGCAGGCGATACACGTTGTAGCCCGCGATCAGGCGGAGGCCACCATCGGGATGACCGGCCAGGGCACAGTCCTCCGCGGGGTTGCCGACCGCGGTGAGCTCGCGCAGCGGCGCGAACTCCACGACGTAACCGTGACGGCGGGGCTCGATCTGCGGGGCGTCACCGTTGAGCGCACCGACCACCTGCACGGCCGACGCGCCGAAGTTGCCGATGGCGCCGCCGAGCTGGTCGGAGTCGAGCACGGCCAAGCCCTCGGCCAGCGCGAAGACGACCACGCGCTCGCCGTCCATCGTCTCGCTCCGCCAGTTGGGGGGCAGGAGGTAGGTGACGTCCTGGATGTTCGCGCCGCCGATGGCCTGGCCGCCGACGGCGGAGTCGTCGACGAGGACATCGGGCTGTTCGAGGTTGCCGACCTTGAAGGCGACGAGGGTGCCGAGGCTGGCGTCAGAGTTCCAGGGCTGGGCGCAGCCCTCGGTGAGGACCCCCGAGACGGGGATCGGAGAGGCGAGCACCGCGCCGGGCACGGTGCAGCAGAGCAGTGCCGCGAACGCAGCGGCTGCCAGGGGACGGACGAATGTCATGGGCTTGGCTCGGGTGGGGAGTCTTGTTGGGCCGGTCGGTGCGACCGGCATCGGGAAGCCGCCCGGTGGGGCGCTCAACAGAAATCGACCGTCGGCAGGGAGCCTTGAGCAATCTCCGCACGGAAGAGGAGGGCGTGCTAAGATTCCGGCTCTCGCCGGCACGAAATGGCGCTCCCGCGCCCCAGGCCCGAAATCGGGCCCGTGTCGAATCCCCCTCCTTCGATGACGCATCAGCTAGAAGTTCACGCGCTCTCCCCACTGCGCCCCGCTCCCGATGAGCTGCTCGCCCAGGCCGCGCTGCCTGGGTTGCCGCTCGAGTTGCGGGCACGGCGCATCGAGGGCGACGAGGACACCGGCTGGGAGGAGCTCGAGCTCTTCGTCGAGGGCGAGGCAGGCACCGACGTGGTCGCTCGCCTGCGGACCCTGGACGAGCACGGCCGGGCCCGTCGGCACGCGCGCTGGCGTCAGGAGAAGGAGGCGGGCGAGGACCTCCCGGACTTCCTCTTCGAGAGCGAGGTGGCCTACGTGCTCGACCTCGAGGACGGAGCCCAGGACGAGGGGGAAGACGACCGTCAGGCCGCCTTCATCCTCGCCGCCTGGTCGCTGGCCACCCTCACCGAGGGGCTGGTGGTCGACGAGGAGGCCGGGATCATCGCCGACGCCGAGTCCTTCTGGGAGCTCCTGACCGAAGGACTGGAGGCGGAGCCGCCCGTGGCGGCGGCAGCCGAGGAACGCGCACCCGAGTCGGGTGAGACGCAGGGGGAGGGGGAGACCCGAGCTTCCCGCCCCTCGCGTCGTCGGCGGTCTTCGGGTCGGCGTGGAAAGAGTGCTCGGGGTGCGCAGCGCGCGAATGCAACGGCGCGTGAAGAGAGGAAGTGATGAGCTCGGCTGGTCGTGACGCGCTGGTGGCGATGTTGTCCCGCCTCAAGGTGGACCTGAGCAGGTCCGACCTGTCTCGTCCCGACGAGGCGCGGCGTGCATTGACCTCGAAGTACCCCCTCAACGGCGACTACATCGCCGAGGTGCGTCGGCTCTGCGATCGCGGCCTGAGCGATGGCTGGCTCTGCGGCACCGGCGAGCCCGACGGTCAGGATCACCGTCTCGCCAACACCTCGAGCTGGTTCCCGTTCTCGATCGACGCCAGCGTCCTCGAGGGCGAGGCGGCGGCCCATGGTCACCCCAAGGGTGAGGTCGGCCTGGCCTGGCCGGTCGACGGCAGCCCGAAGTTCTGTGGTGAGGACCCGGGCTGGCACGTGTTCGCACCCAAGGGCGTGCACCAGCCGGCGGCCAAGGGTGGTCGCGTGTTCGTCCTCCGCTTCCGTCCCGACGGAGCGGTCGACCGCAAGCCCAAGGCGCCGCGGCGTCGGGCGGCGAGCGCGAAGGCGAAGGCTCCTGCCAAGAAGCGCCGCACGAAGACCGCCAAGACGGGTACGGCTCGGGCTTAGCGGGGGCGGCGCGCGGGGGCGGCAGCACGCCATCTCCGGCCCTTCGCCTTCGACTCGCACTCGTCACCTACTCATGTAGGCTCCTCACGCTCGCTCGGCTCATGGCCGGATCTGGCGCACTGGCGCTCCCCGCGGAGTAGGGCGTTGGGGGCGGCAAGCCGAGGCAGTGCTCTCGGAGAGAGAGTCTCTATTCAGGGCGGGCCGTGAGCACTTCGTGACCCTCGTCGGTGACGAGGATGGTGTGCTCGAACTGGGCGGAGAGCTTTCCGTCGACGGTGCGGGCGGTCCAGTGGTCGGAGTCGTCGATGACGACGTCGGCCGTGCCCGCGTTGATCATGGGCTCGATGGTGAAGATGTGGCCCGCCTGCATGGGGAAGCGCATGCTGCGGTCCCGGTAGTGCAGGACCGCCGGCGGCTCGTGGAAGCCCTTGCCGATGCCGTGTCCGGTGAACTGCTCGACGACTGAGTAGCCTTCGCCCTCGGCCAGCTCCTGGATCGCGTCACCGATCTCCCAGAACATGCCGCCGGGTCGGACCCGCGCGATCGCGCGGTCCATGCACTCCTGGGTGATCTCGGCGAGTCGACGCGTGCTGTCCTCGACCTCGCCGATGAGCAGGCTGCGCGAGGTGTCACCGTGATAGCCGTTCAGGTTGCAGGTGACGTCGACGTTGATGAGGTCGCCGTCCTTGAGAACGGTGTCATCGGGAATGCCGTGGCACACGACGTCGTTGAGCGACGTGCACACCGAGCGGGGGAAGGCCTTCGGCGCGATGATCGGCTTGCGGGGATCCGTGTGCGCGTGGGGATAGTTGAGGGGCGCCGGGTAAGCATCGGCGTCGAGGGTCATCTCCAAGACCCAGTCGTCGATCTCTGAAGTGGTCGTGCCCACCTTCACGCGAGCGCAGGCCTCGTGCAGCACCCGTGCGGCCAGCTTGCCCGCCGCCCGCATGCCCTCGATGTCCTCAGCCGTCTTCACCGGAACACGCGGCGAGAGAAAGCTCGGCCGAGGCCGGGACTCCGCGGCGATCTTTCCGCAGCAGCGCTTGTACTTCTTGCCCGTGCCACAGGGGCAGGGATCGTTGCGACCGACCTTCACCATGCTTCCTCTCGAACCCTTTCCCCGATCGTATCGAACCGGACCCCCCTCGGCTTCACCGACGTCCGGTGCTCCCGAAGCCGCCCTCACCCCGGGTCGTTTCGTCCAGGACGTCGACCTCCACGCAGCGCGGTCGCAGCACCGGCGCCAGCACGAGCTGGGCGATGCGCTCGCCCCGCTCGATCCGCACCGTCGCGTCGCCCAGGTTGACCAGGAGCACCTTCACCTCGCCGCGATAGTCCGCGTCGATGGTCCCGGGCCCGTTGAGGACGGTGACTCCGTCTCGAAACGCCAAGCCCGAGCGCGGACGGACCTGCAGCTCGGTGTCTTGCGGGAGAGCCACCCGCAGCCCCGTGGGCACGGCCGCGCGGGTGCCCGGAGCCAGCTCCAGTGGCTCCTCCACGGCGGCGACGACGTCGAGACCGGCGGCGGCCTCGGTGGCCGGTGCGGGCAAGGAGAGGCCCTCGGCGCTCGGCAGGCGCTGGATGCGGAGGACGGGCTCCTGGCCGGGATCGCCGCTCACGCGTGGTCCGGCAGGCCCGCCCGGAGCTCCTCGGCCAGCTCGGCGGGGAGGGGCTTGGTCTGTCGCTCCCGGTGCTCGTAGGCGACCAGGACAGTGCTGCCCGTCGCCCGGACGGTGCCGTCGACCGTCATCTCGTAGGCGAAGGCGAACGACTTCGTGCCCACCGCGCTGGGCCTCACCTCGACCCGGATGACGTCGCCCGCGTGGATGGGGGCCACGTAGTCGCACTCGGCCCGGGCCACGACGAAGTCGAGACCCTCCTCCTGGTGGCAGGGGTCGTTCCGCGACAGGAGGGCCATGTAGCACTCGCAGCGCGCCTGCTCGAGGTAGGTGAAGTAGACCGCGTTGTTGACGTGCCCATAGGCGTCGACGTCGCGGAAGCGGACGGGGAGGTCGAGATGGTAGGGCCAGGAAAAAGACGCCATTTCGTCATCATGCCAGTCGCCGCGACCGGGGGGCCGCTGCGATAGAATCACGCCATGACGGCGACCTCGGGCAGCACCTACTTCCGCAAGGGATTCGGCCTCAAGAACGAGATCCAGGGCGAGCTGTCGGCGGACTACGACAGCGAGCTGGTCGCCCAGCTCAAGGCCGGTGACCGCACCCTGAAGGTGGGCGACCTCGAGATCCGCCTCGCCCACGAATTCGGCTTCTGTTACGGCGTGGATCGAGCCATCGACTACGCCTACGAGACCCGGAAGAAGTTCCCGGATCGCCGCATCTTCCTGGTCGGCGAGATCATCCACAACCCGGGCGTGAACTACCGGCTCGAGGCGATGGGGGTGACCATCCTCTCGCCGGACCTGGCCGAGGACGACGGGCCCCTCGCCGACCTCACCTCCGAGGACGTCGTCCTCATCCCCGCCTTCGGGGTGACCACCACCTGGATGGCGCGCCTGGAAGAGCTCGGTTGCGTGAGGGTCGACACGACCTGCGGCTCGGTGCTCAACGTCTGGAAGCGCGTCGAGCGGCATGCCCGCGACGGCTACACGAGCGTCATCCACGGCAAGCACGAGCACGAGGAGACTCGGGCCACCGCCTCACGCGCCCTGGCCGAGGGCGGGCACTACCTCGTCGTCCGCAACATGGACGAGACCGACCTGGTCATCGACCACCTCGCAGGTCGGATGAGCGCGGCGGATCTCCTGGAGCGCTTCGCGTTCGCCGTCTCGCCCGGCTTCGAGCCCGAGCGGGATCTCGCCGCGATCGGGCTGGCCAACCAGACGACCATGCTCTCCTCCGAGTCGCTGGCCATCGCCGAGCGTCTCCGGCAGGCCGTGCTCGAGCTCCGCGGCCAGGAGGCGGTCGAGCAGCGTTTCCGCGCCTTCGACACCATCTGCTCGGCCACTCAGGACCGGCAGGACGCCGTCGTCGAGCTGCTGGCGGGCGGGGTCGACCTCGCCCTGGTCATCGGGGGCTACAACTCCTCCAACACCTGCAATCTCGCGCGGATGTGCCGGGAGAGCGTGCCGACCTACCACTTGGCCTCCCGTCAATGCCTGCGCGACGACGGCTCCCTCGAGCACCTCCCCGCGGCCACCAAGACCCCCGTGGTCGCCGAATCCTGGCTGCCGGACGGCCAGCTCGTCATCGGCCTGACGGCCGGCGCGTCGACCCCCGATAGCGAGATCGGCGCGGTGATCCAGGCCCTCCTCCAACTCCGCGGCCTGCCGGCGCCCACCCTGTCCTGAGAGGGGTCCGGCCCACCGCCCTGGCCGCTTGCCTCAGCGCCCGAGCTGCAACGGCTCGGGCCTCCGTGGCATGATGACGGCTCCCCCACAGCAATAGGTCGTGTCCGAGATCCGCTCTCCCGTGCTCCACGGGGAGGCGGCGGTCGTGGCGTGAGCCGTGCGCGGGCCGGAGTTTCGTCATGTTGGAAAAGGCCTCAGACCACGCTCCAGAGCCGATTGAAGACCCCGGCGGCATCGCCTTCCGGACGGCGGCCTGCTGCCCGTCCGGGCGCATCGACCTGCTTCGGGCCGCGTCGGCTCTCGTGCTCGACGCCCGTCCCGAGGCCGATCTCGGGCTCATCGAAAGCCAGGTCTCGATCTGGGCTGCCCGCCTGTCGAGCCGCCTGCGGCATGCCGGTTGCCTCGACGACCCGCTCGCCGCCGCCCTGCGTCTCTCCGAGATGCTCTACGACGAAGAGGGCTTCGCCGTCGACCAGGTGGCGCCCCACGACCCCGCGAACGTCGAGCTCGACCTCGTGCTCGAGCGTCGGCTGGGCGTGCCCCTGTCCCTCGCTCTCATCCAGGTCGAGGTCGGCCGTCGCGCCGGCCTACCCCTGCGTGGCCTGTGCGGTCCCGGTCGGCTCTTCGTCGGCCTGGAGGTGCCGCCTCGGCCGCTGCTCTTCGACCCCAAGGACCGCGGACGGCTCGTCCTGCCCGAGTCCTGTCCGGCTCTCGTCGAGAGCGGCACGCCCGGGTTGTCCCTCCGCGCCGAGTTCCAGCGACCCCTCACCGAGCGTCGCTGGCTCGAGCGCCTGCTCGGTCATCTCAAGCGCGGGTACCTGCGGCGAAGTGACCCGTTCGCCGCGATTCGGGCGCAAGGTCGGCTCATCGACCTCCGCCCCGGCGACGTCAGCCCCCTCCAAGAGCGCGCACGCCTGGCCTTCCAGGTCGGCCGCCACCAGGAAGCGCTCCACGACCTCGAGAAGGCCGTCTCGATGGCCTCAGACGAGTCTTCCGGGCGCTTGGTGCGTCGTCAGCTCGAGCAGGTCCGCCGCTGGATCGCGGCGATGAGCTGAGGCGCGACCGCGCCGGGCGCACGGGGAGGGTGCGAGAGGAGGGAGGAGGGGTGTCGTCCGGGCGATCGCCGGAGACACGGGTGCTCTGCCGCCGGCGCGAGGCCGGCAGCAGAGCCATGCTCGACTCTCGAAGAGAGCTCTAGCTAAGCGTCGTCGGTGGCCGTGCGCCGCTGGGGCATGGGCACGACCGCCGGAGCTGGCCGGTCCTCGACGCGCTCGAATGCTGCGGGCAGGCTGCCGGACGGCTGCGCCAGCTCGTTCTCCTGCTCGAGGAGGTAAGCCCGGGCGGGCTCCGAGAGCTGGGACAGGTACGCCGGCGGACGACCGCGGCGGCTGCGGCCGAGACGCGCGACCGGCATTCCGGCCTCCGCGGCAAGCCACAGGAAGAGCGTCGAGCAGAAGGCCACCACGCCGCTGGCGCAGTCGAACTGCTCCTTGAGGATCGAGTCGATCTCCTCGCGGTCGCCGACCGGGAAGGTCACCACGGCGAGAAGGTCCGTGTAGGCCTTCTCCACGATCTCGCGCCGTCCCTGGATGTCAGTGTCATCCAGGAAGGCCTCGATCGAGTCGGTGAGCCGGCCCTCGTCGTTGAGGAGGCCGAGGTAACGGAGAGCACCGAGGACGGGGTAGACGGCATGCTGGCTGAGCCCACGCTCAATGAGCAGCTTGCGGTCCACGATTTCAGGCCGACTCTCCCGGAGGATGTCCAGGCAGCGGCTGAAGCCCTTGACGGTGCAGTAGGGGACGGAAGGATTCCTGTTCACGTTCCGTGGTCCCGCTCGTGGCCGGCGGCCGGGCAAGGCGCCTCGGCGCCACGAGCTTTTCTGAATGATAGGCCCTCGAGTAAGGAAATGCCAAGGCGGCATGTTCGGTGGCGGTTTGTTTTCCGAGAGGGGCCGGAACTCGACCGACCGTGGCGAGGGACCCCGACTCCAGTCCGTGGGGAACTCGGTCGGGTGAGGGACCGTAGTCCGGGACATCAAGGGGGTCCTCATGTTCCTCGGTCTCGGTTTCCTCGCGTCTTCAGATTCGTCGTCGCCCACGCCCCGGCGCTCGGGCCGCTCGCCCCGGCGGGCCCAGCAGCAGGAGCGACGCGCCATGCGGCTCCGCCGCTCGCTCAGTCGGCCCTGCCCGACCGGTCACGAGGAGGCCTACCTCTTCCTCCGCGAGGCCTTGGAGCGCCATGACCAGGTCGTCGCGCAGCTCTCGAAGCACGCCCTGACGACCGAGCCCACCTTGAGCTTCCGAGAGCACGTCCTCACGACCCTGGAGGAGCATCACGCCCGTCTGGGGACCCGAGCGCCGATCTCGTTGCTTCCGGGCCTGCCCAGCACGGTGGAGGAGGAGAAGCGACGTCAGGCCATGGTCGCGGCCGTCGGACGTCAGCTCGCGCAGGAGCGTCGTGAGCGGCAGGAGCTCCTCGACTGCATCGACGAGGTGCTCGAGTCCTTCCGAGAGGTCTAGGAGCGAGGCCTCCGAAGAGCCTCAGGGTGCGGGGGCCGCGACGTTGACCTCCGGTCCGTCGCAGGCGTCGCCGCGTCCATCGCCGTCGACATCTTCCTGCGTGGGATTCCAGGTGCCGGGACAGTTGTCCTCGCCCCGACAGCGCCCGTCGAGATCCGCGTCGTTCTCGGGGTCGCCAGGGCAGGCGTCGCAGGCATCGCCGATGCCGTCGCCGTCGCGATCGGCCTGGTCGGCGTCGGCGGTCCTCGGGCAGGTGTCGCACGCGTCGCCGATGCCGTCGCCGTCAGTGTCGAGCTGGACCCGGTCGTTCAGCAGGGGACAGACGTCGCAGGCGTCGCCCACGGCGTCGCCGTCGCGATCGAGCTGACGCGGGTTGGCCTTTCGCGGGCAGTTGTCACGACCGTCGAAGACGCCGTCGCGGTCCCCGTCGTCCCCGTCGTCGCAGACGTCGCCGTGTCCGTCACCGTCGGCATCGGATTGGTCCGGGTTGGGACGATTGGGACAGTTGTCGCAGAGCTGGCCGATTCCGTCCCCATCGTCGTCGGCCTGCGTCGGGTTCGGGAGACCAGGGCAGTTGTCGACTGCCTCGCAGTGGCCGTCGGCGTCCCGATCGTTTCGTGCGTCACCTGGGCAGGGATCGCAGGCATCGCCTCGACCATCGGCGTCGGCGTCGTCGGCCGTGGTGGGCTCGTCGGGGCAGGGGTCGCAGGCGTCGCCGAGGCCGTCACCGTCGCGGTCTTCCTGACCGTAGTTGGTGCGCCGCGGGCAGTTGTCCACGCCGGCGCAGTGACGGTCGCTGTCGAGGTCGTCTTCTGGATCGAGGGGGCAGAGGTCGCAGGCGTCACCCCGGCCGTCGCCGTCGGTGTCGACCTGCTCCGGGTCGGCGACGAAGGGGCAGGGGTCGTCCGCATCCTCGATGCCGTCGCGATCGGAGTCGGACGAGCTGCCAGCGCAGGCGGCACCGTCGGCCAGACGTTGAGCCAGCTCGGCGGCCCCGGCGCAGTCGCCCCGGGCGATCCACTCCCGCACCTGCGCGGCGGCCGTGGCCAGGGTCGCCGGCCCGTCCGGCCAGGTGACCTCCTGACCGGGATCGAGGTAGCCGGCCGAGACGTTGAGCTGAAGCTGGACGAGGGCCGCGCGGGCTCGCGCGCAGGGGCCTCGGCGTCGCTCGACCACCAGGACCTCGCAACTGCGTTGGCCGGCGGTCTCGTCGGGGTCCGCCTCGCGGGTGGGTGGTCCGAACGCGACGGGGCTCCACTCGCCGACCTCACCCAGCTCGAGCAGGGCCTGGTCGCTCTCCTCGAAGAAGAGGTCCAGCGCTGCCGCGGGAAGAGCGGCTCGGGGGGCGTCCGACTGGTCCTCGCTGGTCGCGAGGGCTCCCACCGCAAGGCACTGCCGGTGCCAGAAGCCACGCGAGCGGGGGTCGCAGCCGATGCGGGCGGGGGAGACCGCCGGGCGATCGAAGGGCTCAGCCTCCAGGCCGTCGAGACCGGCCCCGGCCGGCCCCAGGTTCTGCTCTCCACAGCCCAGGAGGCTGGCCGCCAGGACGGCTCCTGAGACGAGGCCCAGGAGACGGCGGTGAGGAGAGGAGGGCCGGTGCGGCATTCAGTGGAGTCGGATGGAGAGGATTCACCGCCTCGCGCGGTTGCGAGCGCGGCGGAGAGCCTAAGAAGACGCCGAGAGCGCGTCAAGCTGTCGGATCGCCCTCATGCTACGCTCTCGCACCGTTTTCGCGCCAACCGAGTGGTTCGTCCACCGTCCTCTCGCGTCCGGGAGCCCGCGTGACCCGCAAGTTGATCCGACCCAGCCTGGACGGAGCTCGTCGCGAGGTGAGCAACGCGCCTCGCCGAAAGGCCCTCCCGCCGGAGTCCACGCAGGCTGAGGCGCGGTATCTCCAGCAGGCCGTGGAGGCGCGCTGCCCGATGGTCGTCCGGCTGCTGGACGGCACGGAGCTGACCGGCCGGCTCGAGTCCTTCGATCGGAACTGTCTCGAGCTGGCCTTGCCGGGGCGACCGGCAGTGCTGCTGCGGAAGGAGCAGGTCAAGCTCTACCGCGCCGACTTCAACGACGGGACGGACGCCTCCGATGCAGGCGCAGCGTCTTGACAGGGCTGAGGCAGCCGATCATGCTCTCGCCCCGCTCGGGCTTGCCGAAGTGGCGGAATTGGTAGACGCGCTAGCTTCAGGAGCTAGTGGGGGCAACCTCGTGGGAGTTCGAGTCTCCCCTTCGGCACCACCTTCTCTCCCCGCCGAGCCGGACCCACGGAGATCTCCGTGAGCGCCTCCGTCCCGACGAACGGATCCAGGCGACTGGCTCGCCTGACCTCGATGCAGCCGCTGACCGCGGAGCTGCTCGGTCCGGAGCCTGTCGAGCTCGCGCTCGCTGGCGCGCGGCGTCGCTGCGAGGTCGGCGACCTCGTCCGCCTCGACGACTCCACGCCGCCCCGCATCGCCGAGCGCATCGCGAAGACCGACAGCGCCCTCGCCCGGATCGTCGCGTTGGCGGCCGGCGAGGGCCTCGACCCTGCCTTCTCGGAGGAGGTCGAAGAGGAAGCGCGGAAGCTGGAGGCCGACTCCGGCATCGACGATCCGAAGCTGAAGGACTACACCGGGCTGGCCTTCGTCACCATCGACGACGAGCACTCGCGTGATCTCGACCAGGCGGTGCAGGTCGAGCGCCGCGGCGACGGGCACCTCGTCCGCTATGCCCTGGCCGACGCCGCGCACTTCGTCCGACCCGGCACCGCCCTCCACGACGAGGCGCTGCGTCGAGGCGCGAGCTATTACCTGCCGTCCTTCGTCGTGCCCATGCTGCCGCGCCGGCTCTGCGAGGACCTGATCTCCCTCAACCCGAAGGTGGATCGTCGGGCCCTCGTCTTCGAGATCGAGCTCGACGCCGACGGTCTCGTGAGTGACACCCGGGTTCTCCGAGCGCGCATCCACTCGCGGGCCAAGCTCTCCTTCGAGCGGGTGCAGTCGCTCTACGACGATCGTCGCCGCGGTGCCTTCCGCGATCGCGACGTGCAGGAGAGCCTGCTCGCTCTCGAAGAGGTCGGCCGACGTCGTCAGGCGCTCGCGGCCGAGCGCGGCGTCGTGCGCTATCGACGTCAGGAGCTCGACGTGTCGCTGAAAGGCGCCGAGAGCCCACGCTTCGTCGCGGGCTCGGAGCTGCGGCTCGGGGTCGAGCGTCACAACGAGCAGGTCTCGTTGCTCTGCAACATCGAGGGTGCGCGGCTGCTCCGTGCTCACGACCGTGGCGACGACGACGCCATGCAGCCCATCTACCGGACGCACGCGCCGCCGGAAGAGGGCAAGCTACGTCGCTTCACGAGCCTGCTCGGCCGCGTGCGACGCGAGCGACGTCTCGATCCGAAGGTCTGGACCTGGCGACGTCGCGAGGGTCAGAGCCTGTCCGATTTCCTCGCCGCTCTTCCGCACGATGGTGAAGAGGGACGCGTCGCCAAGGCGATCAACCGTCAGGCTCTCATGACCAACGGGCGCTCGACCTTCGGCACGTTGCCGGCAGATCACTTTGGCGTCGGTGCCGAGGTCTACGCCCGCTTCTCCGCGCCCATGCGCGAGATCGTTGGCGTGTTCCTCCACGCCGAGCTGCTCGAGTCACTCGATCGTCGACGTCGCAAGCGCAAGCCGACGCGAGCCGACGTCGCGCTGCAAGAGCGCGTCGTCGAGATCGCCAACCAGTCGAAGGACCTTCAGCGGAAGCTGACCCGCGCGGCCAACCGGCTGGTGCTCGACGACGTCCTGGGACATCTCGGCCGCGACCGGCTCGTGGGCACCGTCATGGGGCTCACGCGCTCGAAGGTTCACGTCCTGCTCGACGACCCGCCGCTCGACGTGAAGGCCTACCGTCGCGACCTCGAGCGTGGCGGCCGCAAGTGTCGGCTCGCGCGCTCGGGCGTGGCCCTTCTCGACGCCCGAGGACGCCGCGTGCTGGCCCTGGGCGATCGCGTCTCGGTCGGCGTGGCCGGTCGTGACGCTCAGCGCGACCGCTGGCGCCTGTCGGTGCGTCGCGCCAAGTCGACCGACTGAGCTCATCACCTCACCCTCTCGGCAAGGAGAACCTCCTCATGCGCATGGCCCACACGATGATCCGCGTGAACGACATGGACGAGTCCGTCCACTTCTACACCGAGTTCCTCGGCCTGCGTGAGGTGCGACGCCACGAGCTGGGTGACGAGGCGACGCTGGCCTTCCTCACCGACGAGAGCGGCAACTACCACCTCGAGCTCACGCACAACAAGGACGGGCGCGAGTACGAGAACGGCGATCGCTTCGGTCACCTCGCCTTCCTCGTCGACGACCTCGACGCCGTCATCGCGCAGGTGCAGGAGAAGGGCTGGTGGATGCGTGAGTCCAAGCCGGGCAACCCCTCGCGCTACATCTTCACCAAGGACCCCAACGGTTTCGACATCGAGATCCTGCAGGCCCGTCGACCGGCCGCCGACGCCGACACGCGCAAGGCTTGAGCCAGGTCTCCTTGCCTGAGGCCGAACTTCCCAGGCGCGCGAGCCGCGCGGATCCGTCACGTTGACTCCCACCGACCTGGGGACGTAGCGTCTGCCCGGGTCGGAGAGACAGCCGACCATGCGTCGCGGTCCAGAACGACCGCGACTTCACGGGGACTCATCGAGTCCGACCGGGGGAACGCGGTGCAACTCCGCGGCGGTCCCGCCACCGTGAGCAGGTCGCTCGAGGCTTGCAAGCCGGGAAACCCGTCCGTGATGGTCAGACGCCGCCTCGCGAGGCACGAGGGCGGCGTCTCGTCGTCGCTGTCGGACCGATCCCCCCCTCGGGGCATCGATGGCGACCAGGGGCACGACGACGGCAGGGACGACGACCGCGCGCGGTCGGTCGCTCCTCGCTGTCCGCGGCCTCGTCCTCCTCGCCCTGAGCTCGGTCGCCCTCGCCGACCCCGACCCCGAGCACGCAGCGGCACCGGCCGCAGCTGCGACCGAACCGAGCCCTCCGGGCCTCACCGAGGACGTCTTGGTCCTGGGCCGGCGGCTCGAAGAAGCGCCGGCCGCGTCGGTGTCGGTCGAGACGATCGACGCCGAGCTGGTCGCCGCCGGCGTGGGGCGCTCGCTGCCCGAGCTCTTGGCGCGGCGCCCGGGCGTGGCCGCCCAGGACCTGACCGGCAACGGGCGTCAGCTTCGGCTCGGGCTCCGGGGCTTCTCCGGCGAGTCCGGCGCCACGGCCCTGCTCGTCGACGGCGTGCGGCTCGACGGCGTCGAGCTGGGGGCGCCGCCCTTCGAGCTGCTCCGGCTCGACGGGATCGAGAGCGTCACCATCCACTCGGGCCCCCTCGGTGCCTTGCTGGGGGGCGGGAGCCTCGCCGGGGTCGTGCGAGTGCGCACGCCGACGCCTGGGGACGACCCGGGCTGGCGCCTGGGCCTGAGGCTGAGCGACGACGGCGGACGTGCCGGACGCTTCGCTTGGTCGGAGCGCTTCGGGCGGCTCGGTGTTCGGGTGAGCGCCGGTGCCGAACGCCTGCCCGTGGTGCGTGGCCCGGAGGACGCCTCCGAGCGCGACGCGACGATCGGCCTGGCCCATCACGGTGAGCAGCTCGAGCTGCAGGCGAGCTGGTCCCGCTTCGTGGGCGACTGGCCTCATCTCGGCTCGCTCTCGACGGCCGACCTCCATCGCGATCGTCACCAACTCGCCGAGACCAAGATCGACTTTCAAGAACGTCGTCACGATCTCCAGCGTGTCCGTGCGCGATGGACGTGGGATCGAGGCGAGCTCTCCGCCCAGCTCGCGCGTCGCCGGCTGCGCGGTCGGACGCTGACGACCAGCGGTGGCTTCGGCTACCTCACCACCGAGAGCAGCCGTCAGCACGGTCTCGTCGTCGAGGGATCCCGTCGACTGGGTCGCGCCGAGCGCTTCGAGCTGAGCGGTGGGTTCGAGGTCCAGCGTCATCGCCTGCAACCTCGAGCCTGGGCGACCACGGCCATCGTCGACCGGCACTGGGACGACGAGGTCCTCTCGTCCGACCTGCGCGTTCGTCACGAACGCACGGGGGCCTGGATCTCGCTGGCGCAGGAGCTTGGAGCCGGCTGGCGCTGGCAGGCGGCGTTGCGACGTGAGAAGAGTGAGCTCGGGCGCAGCGGGTTGGAGGTCGGGACCGGCGAGGTCGACGACGCACGGAGCTTCTCGCGCAGCCTGCTCGGTGTCGGGGTCGTCCGGAGCTTCGACGGACCACGGCATCGCGGCACCGTCGAGCTGAGTTGGGGCGAGTCGTTCTTGCCGCCGAGCACGAACGAGCTCTTCGCCTTCCCCGGCTTCGGGAGCAACCCCGACCTGCGTCCCGTGCGAGGTCGGGGCCTGTCGCTGGGGACGCGCTGGTCCTGGGAGGACAGGGGAACGCTCACCGCCGAGCTCTTTGACCTGAGAGTGCGTGACGAGATCGTCTTCGACCCGGCCGAAGGCCTGGCGGGACGCAACGTGAACGCTGCCGACACGCGACGACGCGGTGTCCAGCTCGGCGGAGAGCTCCGCCTCGGTAGCCATGCGCGGCTCGACCTCGGTTGGATCCGTCAGCAGGCCCGCTACAGCAGCGACTGGAGCTCTTACCTGGGCGACGTGCCGTCGGGGGCCTCGGTGCCGCTGGTGCCGTCGGATGCTCTGCGGATCGGTCTCGAGCTGGGCCCCTTCCACGACCTGAGCGTTCGTCTCGACTGGAGCCGACAGGGACGACGTCCGGTCGCGAGCGACTTCGACAACTCGCGGGACGAGCTGCCGACCCTCGAGCGCGTCGACCTGCTGGTGGAGCGCGACGTCTCGTTGCGACGTGGCGGTCGGCTCCGGCTCGGGCTCGAGGTCGAAAACCTGCTCGATCGAGACCTGGTCACCTGGGGAGTGGAGACGGCGGGTGATGTCTTCCTCGTCCCGGGAGCATCGCGACGCGTGGCCCTCCGCGTGGACTGGAGGAGCCCGTGATCTCGCTGCGGTCGGGCCTGCTGCTCGTGACGCTCCTCGCCATGGCCCACGTCGCGGTGGCCGAGCGCCTGCACGTCGCCTGGCCACCGAGCCACTACGGCGACGCCGAGCTCGTGCTGTTCCTCGACGAGGACGATGGCGCGGCCACCGTGAGTGTCAGCGGTCGCGACCTGCTGTGGGAAGGCGAGGTGAGCGGCGACCTCGCGACGCGGATCCCGCTCCCGTCGAGTCAGCGTTGTGTTGATGGGCTCGATGACTGCATCCTCGACGTCGAGCTGATCGGGGGGGCGGGTAGCGTGCGTGCCTGGCTCCAGTCACCGGGAACGGCAGGCGTCCCGGACACCCTGCTCTTCACCGCTCACGATGCCGTGAGCGTGCCGCCGCCATCGACCTGGGGACGACACCACGTGCTGCAGTCCTTCCCGGTGTCGTCGCAGTTCGGGCTGTCGACGAGCTTCGTCACGATCCTCGGTGCCGACGAGCCGGTCGAGCTGGAGCTGACGCGAGCAGGCGACTGCACGAGCCTCGGGGCCTGGACCCTCCCGGTAGGCACGGCGCTCACGCTCACGTGCGAGCTCGTCGGTGCGGAGCTCTCCGGCGTCGAGCTCGTCTCGGAGCATCCGGTGCTGGTGCTCTCGGGCAACGTGGTGGCCGAGGTGCCGGTGGAGACGCCGGGCCTGTCGGGTGATTACCTCCTCGACCTGACCCCGCCGGTCGATCGTCTCGTCGGCGGCACGACGCATCTCGTGCCCGCGTTGCCACGCGCGCCCGGTCTCGAGGGACGGGGCGACCTCGTGCAGGTCGTCGCCAGCGAGGCGGTGCTCGTCCGTGTCCGCGACGATGCCGGTGGCGACGAGCAGCATGCGCTCGCAGCAGGCGAGGTCCTCGAGATCGACACGGCCGGTGACGGAGCCGACCGCACGCTGCGAATCGACGCGGACGGACCGGTGACGGCCTGGCATCTCACCAGCAGCCGGGCGCGACGAGGCCGGGGTGATCCGGCGGCCTGGTCGCTGGTGCCGCGACAGCAGTGGGGCGACGGTGATCGTTTCTTCGTGCCCGACGGCTACGGCGAGCGTCAGCACCTGGTGGTCGTCAGTGAAGGAGGCACGGCCGATGGCGTGAGCCTCGACGGCGCGCCGCTGACCGGCTTCCTGGCCGGGCCGACGTCCGAGCTGAGCTGGACCGTCGTCGATCTCGCGACGCCGCCGAGCGGCGACGGCGCCTTGCATCGCCTCGCCTGCGAGCAGCCCTGCGCGGCGTGGCTGGTCTCCTTCGGTGGCTTCAAGGCGCAGGGCTCGGTGGTGAGCAGCGGCGCGAGGCCGCAGGTGATCGTGTCGGGCGGTGGGGAAGCGCATGCCCTGCACGCGCTGGGCGTCGGGGAGGACGGACGCTTCGTCGTGTCGATCGGTGAGCCGCTCACCTTCTTCCGGGTGACGCCGGCGCGCGACCTGCGCCTGCGACGTCTCGGTGACCTGGTGGAGCTGAGCTGGTCGACTCCGTGAGAGCATCGCTCCGAGCCCTCGGCCGTCCCGGCCGATCCCAGGTCAGGAGTCGTCGACGATGAGCACCGATCCTCTCGCCGTGGCGCAGGACGCCGCCCGTGCCGGTGGCGCCGTGATCGCAGCGGCGCGCAGCGAGCGCAGCTTCTCGATCAAGAACAAGGCGCCGGCCGACTTCGTGACCGAGGTCGACGTGGCCGCCGAGAAGGCCGTGCTGGAGGTGCTCACCACCGCCTTCCCCGACCACGCCGTCCTCGCCGAGGAGAGTGGGGCGAAGGAAGGTGCCGAGAGCGGTCATTGCTGGGTCATCGATCCTCTCGACGGGACGACGAACTTCATCCGCGACCTGCCCGCCTTCGCCGTCTCGGTCGGTCTCGAGCACGAGGGACGTCCCGTCGTGGCGGCCGTGTACGACGTCGCGCACGACGAGCTCTACTCGGCGGCGCGGGGCCAGGGAGCGCATCGCGACGGTCAGGTCCTGCGGGTCAGCACGGCGACCGAGTTTGCCGAGGGCCTGCACGCCACCGGCATCCCGTTCCGTGAGCTCACGGGCATGCCCGAGTACTTGCGTGAGCTGGAGGCGATGGCCATGGGCTCCTGCGGCATCCGGCGGATGGGGTCGGCGGCGCTCGACCTGTGTCACGTCGCGGCCGGTCGGATGGAGAGCTTCTGGGAGCACGGCTTGTCGCGCTGGGACATCTCGGCGGGCAGCCTCATCGTCGAGGAGGCCGGCGGCACGGTGAGCGATCTCGACGGCGCTCAGGGACATCTCGACAGTGGCGACATCCTCGCGACCAACGGACTCCAGCACGCGGCGCTGCTCGAGCGACTGAAGACGGCGCGCGAGAGTTAGGTCGCTCGGCGGACGACGTCAGCCGGTGAGCAACCGGAGCTCGTGTCGACGACCCGAACCGTCCGCGCACTCACTCTCGCGATAGTCGACGCGAGGGTCGAGGCCCTTGACCAGGCCGGCGCACCAGCTCGAGTGGATGCGACGCGCGCGGGTGGGGTCGAGCCCGACCTGACGTTCGGCTTCTTCTCGAAGCGACGGTGAGCCCACCCAGCACGCGGCCCGCGGGCCGTCTTCGAGCAAGGTGATCGAGCGCTGACCCGGGAGGCCTTCGAGACAGAGCACGGCAAGCGCTTCGTGAACACCCTGCGGTCCACCGTCGCCAGCGTGCTCGCGCAAGGCGATGCCCGTGCGTCGGCCGAGGTCGTGTCCGACGAGCGCAGCCAGGGGGAAGGCCTGCTCGGGAGCCTCACGGGTGAGCGCCTCGAGAGTGGCGGCCTCCCTGCGGTGACAGGAGAAGATCAGCGCCTTGAGCTCGCGTTGACGTCGGGTCGTGCTGCGTCGAGTGAAGCCCGCGTCGAGACCGATCAACGGGTGCGCGAGGCGAGCCGTCTCGACCGCCTCGCAGGTCGTGGCACCGAGTTGACGACCGACCTCGTCACCCAGCGCTTGCTCGCGGTCGAGGGCCAGGCCGAGCTGATGGAGGACTCGGACCTCCAGCGCACCGAGCGCCGGGGTGCCCGGTGCCAGCAGGGAGGTCGCCAGCGCGTCGAGGGTCTCTGTGACCGCAGGAGAATCGAGGGCAGTGGTCACGTCGTCTCCGGACCGATGCGGAGAGCGAGTCGGTCACCTTGGGCATCGGCCGGAGCGGCGTCGGCTCAAGCCCCCGACGTGGCTTCGGTCGGTTCGCAGCGGCGGACCAAGCCACGAAACCGAGCCGGAGCGTCGGGATGCTCGGTGAGCTCGAGCAGCTCGTGACCGACACCCTCGCACCAGGCGGGGAGGTCGCGACGGATCCCCTCGTCGGTCGCCAGCAGTAGCACCACGTCACCGGTGTTCACTCGAGCGAGCGCACGCTCCACTTCCAGGACCGGCAGGGGGCAGAGCAGGCCCGTCGCGTCGACGGTCAGCGTCGGCTCGCTCACCGCACCGGGGGCAGCGTGAGCAGGTCCTCGACCTGGGCCTCGAGCCGGGCCAGGTCGCCATCGTTGGTCAGCGTGCGATCGGCGAGCGCCGCGGTGGCGCTGAGCTGCTGACGGTGGGCGTCGGTGCCGTCCTCGGCTTCTTCGAGTCGGCGGAAGGTCTCGAGGTCGGTCGCGTCACCGACGCGGTCGCGTGCGCGGCTGCGCTCGAAGCGCAGCTCCACCGGGGCGGTCACCAGCCAAAGCTCGAAGCCGGCCTGAGCACGGAGAACCTCGACCTCGGCCGGCGTGCGGATCGAGTCGACCACGGCAGGTGGAACGAGGTGGGGGAGCAAGCCCTGGGCGAGGGCGCCCGGGCCGCCCGCTGCGCGGAGCTCGTTGCCGAGCGCGATCATGACCTCCCGGCCGGGCTCCTGACCGCGGGCGGCGGCCTCGCGACGGATGACGTCGGAGAGCGAGTGGAGGGGGAGGTCGTGACGGCGGGACAGGTACTCGCCGACGGCCCCCTTGCCGGCGGCGTTGGGACCGGTCAGGCCGATGATGCGGGGGCTGCTCACGACGGGCGCGACTCCGAGCCGTTCGAGAATTCCGAAGCGACTGCCGTCATCATGTCAACTTGTCGCTCGCGGTGACCGCAGAGCATGATTCTCTCGGCCTCGACGGGCCGTGACGCAGGCCCAGGGGGGCGCCTCCGCTTGACGACATCCGACGACAACCAGCCCGGGCTGGAAGAGCTCGAGAGGATCGCGGGGCACGTCTTCCGTGATCGTGAGCTGCTGCTCACGGCGGTGACGCACCGGTCCTATGCGCACGAGACCGCCGAGGACGACTGCGTCGACAACGAGGCGCTCGAGTTCCTCGGCGACGCGGTGCTGGCCTTCCGGATCGCCGACCGTCTCTATCGTCGCTTTCCCGGTCTCGACGAGGGACGGCTCTCCAAGCACAAGTCCATGCTGGAGAAAGCGGCCACCCTGGCCGATGCGGCCCGGGACTTGCGTCTGGGCACCTTCCTCCGCTTGGGTCGAGGCGAACGTCGGAGTGGGGGAGCCACCAACGACAAGATCCTCTCCAACGCCTTCGAGGCTCTCGTGGCCGCCACCTATCTCGACGGTGGCCTGAAGGCGGTGGACATCCTGCTCGACCGCGCGCTCGCCGATCGCATGGAGGGGCTCGACGCCGAGAACCCGATCAACGACTACAAGTCGGCGCTCCAGGAAGAGACCCAGGGGCGGGGGCTCGGCACTCCGGAGTACGTCGTCTTCGACGAGCAGGGACCCGACCACGACAAGCGCTTCCACGTGCGGGTGCTGGTCGGTGGCGAGACGGTCGCCGAGGGCGTGGGCCTGCCGACCAAGCGAGGCGCGCAGCAGGTCGCCGCGCGTCGGGCCTTGGAGCGTCTCCAAAGAGGCGAGTGGCCTTAACCCGGACCCTTCACGAGTCTCCTGCTGCGTGACCGCATCCGCTGCCTGCGAAGGGCGTACTCGCCCCTCGCATCCTCAACGCACGGTTCAAGTGCGCCTCCGGCTCTCATTCCTCGGTTCCGACCGGATCGAGCCGCGGTCCTCGCGGCTACGTGGGCGGTGTCCCTTCGGGCCACCTAGCGGGCCAAGGCCCGAGCGACCCCTCTCGGCTAGCGTCTCCGGCCACTCGCGACGGAGACCCGCGAACGGTCCGGGTTGCTCGCCCTGCACTCACGCCTCGATGGAGATGCGTTCCTTCTCGCGGGCGATGAGGTCGGAGATCGCCTTCTTGTCCTCGGACGGGTAAGAGCGATCCATCTGGAGCACCTGCTGGGCCAGCAGGCGATCCATGCTCCCCTTCAGTCGCTGCAGCCGCTCGTGGGCCGGGACCTCTTCGAGGTTGGCGAGGAGCTCGGGCTCGGGCAGTCGGCCGTCGTCCTGGAACTCCAGCCCGGCGAATACGCCGCCGTTCTTCTGGAAGGATGCCTTGCGGATGGTCGCCGCGTAGCGCTCCTTGCCGTCGTCACCCTTCACCGAGGTGATGCGCTCGTGAATGCCGGCGAAGATGTTGTTGAAGGCACCGACGACCTTGAGGGCTGCCTCCTCGGACAGCTCGAGCATGACCTCCGTCTCCTGCGTGGTCTCGGCGTCGGCGGGTGGCGCCGGCACCGGCACGGGAACCGGCTCGGGCTGCTTCATCGGCTCGGTGACCGGCGCGGCCTCGGGCTCGGTGATCTCCACGGTCAGGAGTCGATGGCTGAGCAGGCCGTGCAACGCCGAGACCGTTTCGAAGTGATCGTGCGACACGGCACGAACCAGCTCGGCGATCGTCATGGTCCCGTCGAGGGCGTCGAGGATCTCCTGCTCGGAGGACTCGAGCTTGCAGCCCTCGGAGGAGGTGTCAGTGCGGGTGAGCTTGCAGCCGTCGTGGGGGAAGGCCTCGCGGATGCGCGGCCACTCGTCGAGACGACGGCTCGCTTCCATGATGATGTTGCTCACGGAGGTCCGAAGCACGACGCGCTCGGCGTGGGGCTTCTCCGTGAACAGGAAGCGGAAGCGACCTTCCTGCCACTCGAACAGGCTGTAGATGATCTCCATGACCAGCGAGCGCAGGGCGCGCGGGAGCTGGGCGGCCTCGAGGGCACCCTCGCGGATCAGCCCGGAGATCAGGGAGGCCTCGTCGGTCGCGCTCTCTGCCGCCTTGCTGAGCGCGTCGGGCGCGCTCACGCCGTTGCGGAGCAGGTAGCCGGGGAGGTCTTCGCCCGAGAGGGTGGAGTCGGCGAACACGATTTCGCCCGAGCTCCAATGGAGCCGACGCACGCCGTGCGTCGGATGCTCGATCTCGAACGTGCCGGTCTTGCCCAGCATGTCGAGGAAGGTCAGGAGATCCGGGGCGTGGATCTCCCCGAGCTGACCCTCAAAGATGCAATTCCCGTTCGACATCGTCACGCCATCCGCTGTCGCCACGCTCATCCGTCGTCGCGACACGTCCTGTCGATTGCTGGCGAGGAAGATTCGAATTGTAAGGAGCACGCTCGGGGCTCGGCAAGCGGCGTCCGCCCTTCGAGGTCATTGAAGTCGGGCCTGGCCAGTGGCCGGAAGTCACTGAAGACGTTGGTCTTGATGTTCGGTCAACATCCGATGTCACGTGGGTCAACATCCGTGAGGTGATTTTCTGGACATCGGGGGAGGCCACGCCCCATCCTCTGAGCACCTGACGCGAGGCGGGTTCCTTCACGGGGGTCTCGCCCTGCGGCTTGCCACCCATGCATCTAGGGGGCCATGGACCTGTCATCCCCATCCCGTTCACCATGGTCCTCGTAGCAGGGAGACTTCGGTCTCCCTGCTTCTTTTTTTCTACGGCCCGGTTTTCGCGTGTCGTGGAGCAGCCGTCGTGGGTGATCGGAAGAGCCGACCGAAGCCAGGCAAGACCCTCGCCGAGGGGCTGAGCGGGCTGCGCGGTCGCTTCCCGACGAAGGCGGAGCGAGCTGCCGAGGAAGCACGTCAGGCCGAGGAGGCCCAGCGCGCGGCGGCGGAGGCCGAGCGGGCGCTCGACGAGACGGTTCCCGAGGACGAGCCCGACTTCGACACGCTCATGGCAGAGGAGGGCGTCGCGCGTCTGAACGGCGTCGAGCGGGCCGCGGGTGACCGCACGCCGGCACCCGGTCCCTTGCGCAGTCCGAGGCCTCGACGGCGTCCGACCGAGGAGGCTCGGGAGCCGACGGTGCAGCCGTCCGAGCTCGAGGACGAGGCGCTGGCGGCAACCCTCCGACGGGTCCGTGCGGTCGCGCGATCGGCCGACGGCGAGCGATCGACGAAGCCAGCCGACTCGTGGAAGGGCACGCCGCGCATCGACCTCCACGGGCTCCCCGTCGCGGACGCGGTCCACGAGCTGCGGAGCTTCCTCGATCGACACCGGTCCGGACGTGACTTCCGGGTCCGGGTCGTCACCGGTCGTGGGGCTCACTCCGGCGATCGTCATGCACTCGTTCGTGAGGAAGTGGAGCGCTTCCTCGACGGGAGCGCCCTGGTCCTCCGGCATCGGCGGGCGGGCGCCGGGCTCGGTGGTGACGGCGTGCTGCTGGTCGAGCTGAGGGGCTGACGAAGCACCCGCGAGAGGGGCGTGAAGTGACGGAACGCCAGGGCCGCGAACACGTCATCGAATTTTTTAGTTGCAACTGGCTAAAAAAATAGTAGTTTCTGGTCAGGAGGTGCGTGCGATGGGTCGTCCGCCGCGATCGGGTCCACCGAAGCTGTTGACCGATGTCGAGCTCGAGCTCATGAGCCTGCTCTGGAAGCTGGGGGAGGCGCGGGTTCGCGAGCTCATCGAGGCCCTGCCCGCGGGGCGGGATCTCGCCTACACGTCGGTGTCCACCGTCGTGCGCATCCTCGAGACCAAGGGGATGGTCGGCAGCCGCAAGGACGGCCGGGCACACGTGTACCGGCCTCTCGTCTCCAAGCAGGAGTACGAAGGCCGAAGCGTCGACCACCTCGTGGACAAGGTCTTCGACGGCACGCCCACGGCGCTCGTGCAGCGCCTGCTCGAGCACGACGGTCTCTCTCGCGACGAGCTGGAGGAGATCCGCCGCGTGCTCGAGGACAAGTTGAAGTGACCGGCGTGCGCTGCTTCTCCCGCATGAAGTTCAGCACGGACTGAAGGAGGTCGAGCTCATGACGACGTGGATGACGATGATGGTGGCCTGGCTGACGACCGGGCTCGTGTTGATGGCTGGCTGGCTGCTCTTCCGGCTCGGTCGCCTGGTGATGGAGCGAAGCTCGGCCCCGGCCAGCTCGCGTCAGCTCCTGCGCTTCGGGCAAGCAGTGCTCGCTGCCTGCCTGCTCGTGCCGGTGGTGGTGGCGTGCTGGCCTGCGAGCTGGACCCAGCGCGGCGTCGAGCTCGGTCGGGTCACGGAGAAGGAGTCGGTCGAACCGATGGTGGGCGAGCCCGCGAACGAGGGGGCGCCGGCAACGGAGGGGATCCTCGCCACGCCGGCGGCCGGCACGACTTCGAGCCAAGCGGTCCTCTTCAGTCCGGCGAGAGCACGTGCGGTCGCGCTCGGGCTCACCCTCGTCTTGCTGGGTGGCGTGCTCCTGCGAGGTCTGCTGACCTTGCGTTCGTGGCTTCACTTGCGACGCGTGATCCAGTCGGCGGTGACCTTCCGTTGTCGGGGTCGGGTGACGATCGTCGCCTCCGACGCGATGACCGTTCCGTTCTCGACGCGCGTGCTCGGTCGAGCGCACGTCGTGCTGCCGGTGCGCTTGCTCGGTGAGCCGGAGGACCTCCGTCTCGCGTTGCTCCACGAGCTGCAACATCACCGCGTGGGCGATCCCGCCTGGGCCATCGGGCTCGAGACCTTGCGTCTCGTCTTCTGGTGGAACCCGGCGGCCTGGACGTGGTCGCGCGACCTCGGCCAGCTTCAAGAGCTGGCCTGTGACGAAGCCGTGGTCGCCCGTCGTGTCGTCGAGCCGTCGGCCTACGCGAGCTGCTTGGTTCGCGTGGCGGAGCAGGCAGTGGCCGAGCCGGCGTGGCCGGCGGTGTCACCCATGGCGTCACCTTCTGAGAAGGGCACGGCGGGTGGTCGCTTCCTGAAGACCCGCATCGAGAGATCGCTCGGCGAGCGGACGCGGTCTCTTCGACCGGGGTGGCTGTTCACGGCGGCGGTGATCGCGAGCATGCCGCTGGTGAGCCTGGCGCAGGTCATGGAACCGGTGGGCGCGAGGCTGGTGTCGCGGCTGCAAGCCTCAGCCACCACGGCGATGACCCGGTCGCCCTTGCGCACCGAGCGTCGCGCCGTGGATCCGGTGGACCACGCCCAGATGATGCGAGAGCTCAGGCCCTTCGTGAGCGACACGAGCCCGATCTACGAGATCGAGCGTGCCTGCGGACGAGCGGGGATGGCCATCGAGCGGATCACGCCGCGCCGTGCTCGGAAGGTTGGTCCCGTTCGCATTCATCCCGTCAAGGTGCAGGGCACGGCGACCATTCGATCCGTGGGCTTGCTCGTGAGCCGTCTCCATCAGATCAACCGGCTCGTGGTCGTCGACCCGATCGAGTTCCGCTTCGACATGATGAATCCCTCGGAGCGGGCGAGGGTGGAGTTGGTCGTGTCCTTCATCCTGGCGGCCGAGGAGTCCGACCAGGTGGCGAGCTCCTTGCTGACGGAGGAACGTCTCGAGCTCGCGCGCCGACTGCGCGAGGGAACGCTGTCACGCGAGCGCTTCCTGGCCGAGTCGGAGCGACTGGCGCAGGACGAGGCGCAAGCACTCACGTGGGACGAAGGGGAGTCGAGTCCGGCCCTGCGGGAGGCGTACGACAAGCTGCGACGGAAGGCCGAGACGGTCAAGCGTGGGGCCGTGACGCTGGCGGACGCTCCCTGGCCGCAGGTCGTCTGGGCCGACCTGAGCGCGGATGTCCTGGAGGTCATGACGGAGCCGCAGCCCGAGTTTGGAGAGGACGCCATGGCCACCTTGTTGCGATCTCTCGAGGCGAGCAACGCGCATCGGACCATCTCCGTGAGTGGTGAAGCTGATGGGACGCTCCATCGCTTCACGCTCGGGCTCTAGGCCTAGTCGATGCTCGCTGGCGGCTCCTCGCTCCTGAGGAGTCGCCAGGCGCGGGGCGGCGGCGGGAGCTCGACGCCGAGCGAGGCGCAAGTGCGACGCAGCTCGGTCTCGTCGAAGGACTCCTGGTCTCCGTCAGCCGTCGAGGAGCTGCACTGACGTTGCAGCTCGCCTGAGCTCCACAGCTCGAGCGAGGCGAGACTCGGGAGTCGTTGCTGCCAGGTGACCAGGGTGTCGGTGTTCAGCTCTTCCGAGAGCCGCGTTCCGAGCTCGGTGAGGTCTTCGTCGTGGAGGATGCGGAGCCAGTCGCCCGAGCGCTCTCCCGCCTGGAAGAGCAAGCGTCCGTGGTCGAAGCAGTCTGCGATGATGTCGTCGACCGGCGCTGGAGTGATGACTTCGGAGAGGTTCTCTTCGAGCTTCGTCCGGAGTCGATGTCGTTGCTCCTGGCGCTGGTCATCGAGCCATCTCGTGAGCCGAGCTTCCAGCTCGCTCCCTGACGGAGCCCGCACGTGCAGGCAGCGCTGACTCCCGAGCAGGGAGCGGACCAGCGTGCGAAACGCCGCATGCACGCCGATCCCGAGGCGCGCGACGCTTCCGAAGCTCGGTCGGCCGTCGGGGTTGAGCGTGGTCTCGTGCTCGGCCACGGAGATGCGTCCGACACCCTCGCTGCCGCCGAGGTCACGCTTGTTGTATTGGTGGACCAGGTGGAGGTCGCGGACGTCACGGCCCTGCTCGCTCAAGAACGACCCGAGCCACTCGAGCACGGCTTGGTTGGCCTCGTCACGTGGGCGCTGCGAGTCCCAGACGCACAGGACGGCGTCGACATCCATGAGCACCTGCCGCCGGCACTCCATGGGGTTCACGTTTCCTTGGATGACGACGTGGAGCTGGATTCGCGGTGCTTCGTCAGGGAGCTCCTGCCAGTCCACGATGGAAAGGCGGAAGAACTCTTGATAGCTGGTGCTCTCGCGGCTCCAGGGCTGCACGGCGTCGACGCTGCTGGTCCGACCCACGATGCCTGGTCCCCAGCAGACGATCTTGAAGTGGAGCGTCCCGCGCTCTTCGTCGATGTACATGAATCCTCCAGGCCGGATGTCGAACCGTCGTCAGCTCCGCCGCAGCCAGCCACCGAGACGCGACATCAAGCTGGCTCGTGGCGTTGGTGGGGAAGAGAAGACCATGGGCGTCGTCTCCGACGTGGGCGTCGGTGGTCCGTCGTGTTGGGCGAGCGGCCATGCGGGAGGAGACGGCGGCAGCTCGAGACCGAGATGCCGGCAGGCGTGCCGGAGCTCGGCCTCACCGAGGGAGGGTCGCTCTCCATCGGCTCTCGAGGCGACGTCTTCGAAGCCGAGACGGTCGCCGCGATCGACCAGCCAGCCATCGAGCGTCGAGCAGGTGAGCTGACGTCGGAGCACGCCCGAGTTCCAGAGCTGGAAGGAAGCGAGCTCGGGAACCTGCTGATGCCACGCGATGATCGAGTCGGTGCCGAGCTCTCGGGAGAGGCGGGTGCCGAGCTCGGTGAGGTCTTCGTCATGACGGACCTCGAGCCACTCCCCCGAGCGCTCGCCCAGCTCGAAGAGCGAGTGACCGTGCTCGTAGCAATCGGAGAAGAGAGCATCCACGGAGCTGGGCTGAGTCAGGGACGACAGCCGTGAGCGCACCTCACGCTCGCGCTGCTCTCGCCAGGTCCCAAGCAAGCTCGCAAGCCGGGAGGGCAAGTCGCTCGACTCGGGGGCTCGGACATGGCAGTGGCGTTGGCTGCCGAGCAGCGTGCGCGCCAGCGCTCGGAGAGTCTCCCGCACGCCGATGCCGTCCTTGGCCACGCTGCCGAAGCTCGGTCGACCGTCTTCGTTCAGGTTGGCTTCGTGCTCCGACACCGCGACGTGGTTCTCGCGCGAGCGAACCACGAGATCGCGCTTGTTGTACTGGTGGACCAGAGGAACGTTGCGCAGGTGACGTCCTTGATTGCCGAGGCAAGATTCGAGCTCGTCGAGACTCTCGATGTTGGACACGTCGCGAGCCTGCTGGGAGTCCCAGACGCAGAGGATGGCGTCGGCATCCCGGAGCTCTTGCTCGCGACGGGGATCATGGAAGAGTGGACCGGGAACAGTGAAGAGGTGGAGCCTGACCTGGTGCGTGGTGGGCGGCAGCTCGAGCCAGTCCAACACGCAGGAATGGAGGAAAGGCCCGGCGCCGGTGGTCCCGGCGTGCTGCGGCTCGGCGGGGCGTGGTCGTGCAGGTACTGGATGCTGGTGGTCTTGCCCACCAGGCCAGGTCCCCAGTAGAGGATCTTGAAGTGGAGCGTCCCGGATTCTTCGTCGAGATGCACGTTCCCTCCCGGTCGTTGGGCTCAGATGGGTTGGCTCTTCGATGGAAGCGTCCAGGCCGGCGCTGACGGCGGGAGCTCGAGTCCCAGGTGTCGGCAGGCGCGGCGGAGCTCGTCTTCGCCGAAGGGAGCCTTCTTCCGGTCGTCAGCCGTGCTGCTGTCGTAGAGCTGGCCTTCCAGGGGATGGCGGTCACCTCGGTTGACGAGCCAGCCATCGAGCTTCGAGCTCGTGAGCTGCCGACGCAGCACGCCAGAGCACCAGAGCTGGAACGAGGCCAGCTCGGGCACCTGCTGATGCCACGCGACGATCGAGTCGGTGCCGAGCTCTCGCGAGAGTCTCGTGCCGAGCTCGGTGATGTCCTCGTCGTGGAGAACGCGGAGCCAGTCGCCGGAGCGCTCGCCGAGCTCGAAGAAGGTGAG
>JBCCFW010000078.1:0-33257 GCA_039029535.1 Acidobacteriota bacterium | reverse complement strand
CGCAGCTGCTGTCACACAGCTAGCATCCTTCTAATGCAAGCCAGCTGTTCAGCTTACCTCCGCATTCAACCTTGAACATCACTTCCAGTGACGGGTATGCAGCTTTGGATGGCGACGCTAGTAGTAGTGGGAAGACGATAGCCACCGTAGCAAGGGCATTTTTTACTGTTGCTAGCTGGTAAGGGTCTGTCCTCCGAAGTTCAGCAGTCTGCTGTGCAAGTTTACGAGCGCCAGCGACAACCCGTCGTCGACCGACAGTGGAAGCATTGCTAGCCTAAACTAGCCTACAGGGTTACTGCATAGGCCTCGATCTAATGTAACGGCCTGCTGTGGTACTACACCCCACGCTAGCAAACGCTAGCAAACGCTCCATGCTAGCGAACGCTAGTTGCGGCTCAGTGCAATACAGAATATCGTATGACTGCAACACGGAAAACGCTACCGAACCTGAAATATGTTGCGAATGCATTCTGGTGCGCTAGTCTGTCTGTATTCTTTGTCGCTCGTAGGTCTCGATCCATAGAAGATATCTGAGGATCCGGAGAATGGCGTGACCTCGCTCATGTCGTTGACGATCACCGCAACACGCCGCCCGTCCCGGTTGTTGAGCACCTGATTGAGGAGGGTGGTCTTGCCGGCTCCGAGAAAGCCGGAGAGGACGGTGACGGGCAAGCGGTCTGGGCTGTCGTTGGCGTGTTCGTTCATGTCTCGAGGTCCGCTCGCCGGCTCGTCTTCGACTTCGACGCGGGAAGGCCTGCTCCCGCCTGGTCATGGTCGAAGCGCACTTGCAAGCCGCTTGCGTGCGAGACAATACTTGCAAGCTACTTGCTCATGCAAGAGCCTCCAGCTACGCTCGGAGGGCAGATGACCAAGGAAGAGGCTCGACAGCTGCTCCAGGGCAACGGTCTCCGCGCCACGGCTCCTCGCCTGGGCGTGCTCGCCGTCCTTGCGAAGGCGGACCGTCCGCTCTCGCACGGTGAGGTGCTGGAGCGCCTGGGCGAGACGGACTGGGACCCGGCGACCACCTACCGGAACCTCGTCAAGCTCCGGGACGCGGGGATCGCTCCGGTGGTCACCCGGGTGGACGGCGTCGACCGCTACGCCCTGGCGGGAGCCACGGAGGCCGGCCGGCACTCACACGCGCACTTCGTGTGCGACGACTGTGGCGTCGTCGCTTGCCTGCCAGCAGAGCTGACCGAGTCGATGTCGGTGCCGGGCCCGTGGGCAGCATCGGTCGACGGGGCCATGGTGCAGCTCCAGGGAGAGTGCCCGGACTGCCTGTCTGAGGAAGGCTGAGGCACGCCCGGCTCGCTTCCCATCTCGGCGTGATGCTCTGCGCGGGCTGCCCCCCCTCGCAGAACGCCCTCGAGCATTGGCTCACGACTTCGTGGCCAGCTCCGGAAGCACGTGACCGCTGGCGAGCCGACGCACCAGAACGACGAGCTCGGGATCGAGCTCCCAGAAGGCCCAGTAGTGCGTGAAGGAGAACGGCTCGTCGCGAACCTCCTCTCCGTCTTCCCCTCCCACGGCGTCTGCCAGTTGCTGGTGGTCCAAGCCCCCTAGGTCCTGATCCGGATCTCCCCAGGTGGCCTGCACGTCGTCCATGCTCGTGGCGGGCCAGACCTGACGCAGGAGATCGGGCCTCTGACCGAATGGGCTGGTCTCCTGCAGTCCGCCCTCCTCAATGCCCTGCAGGGCGATCGGCGCGTGGAGGTAGGAGCGCAGCCGACAGCGGCTGGCTCCGTGACCGCGTCCGGGCCGCTCCAGGGTCACGGCGCCGGAGTCGTCCAGGTGCGCCCCCCGAAGCCCCATCAGGCGGATCGCCACCCGATCGACTTCGGGGTGCGGCAAGCAGAGCTTGGGATGAGCCATCTCGGCGTGCGCATCCTCGACGAGCCCAGCCGGCCAGGTCGGCCACTCACCGTAGTCGTGGACGAACGTCGTGTGGGAAGCCACGAGCTGAACGTGAAGGGAACGCGCCAGCTCGAGAGCACGGCAGAGCTGGTCAGTCTCAGCGAGATCGAACGGGGCACAGCCGCCCGCGACCTCGAGCCTGAGAGTGCAGGTCTTCCGGTCGCCCTCCAGGTCGCCCTCGACATCGAAGTGGCACCAGTCAGGCCACCGTCCCGAGAGCTGGATCTCGTCGCGCTCCACCATGAAGTCGGCACCGGGCACCCCGACTCTCGCGAGCGCTTCCGGAAGGACGTCCAACGCCTCGGCGGTGGAGACGTTCCACGTTCCGATGACCAAGCTCCTCCCCATCGTCACGACCCTCCTGATTCGGCGACACCATCACAACACGAACACGCAGTCCCGAGCCGCCGCTCTTCCTCCGAGACGAGGCTCAAGCCCCACGCGCTAGTTTTGGCGCAAGATCAGGAAGGATCTTTCCGCTGTCGAACTGACGGACGAGCAGGACGAAGTCGGGATGCAGGTCCCAGTACGCCCAAGAGTGGGCGAAGGAAAACACCTTCATGTCCAGCAGGGCTTGACGACTCTTCCCGGTCAAGGTTTCGGCGACCTCCTCGTGGTTCAGACCACCCAGCTCCTGGTCCGGCTTCCCCATCAACTTCTCGAGGTCGCCCATGCTGGTCGCAGGCCAGACCCGCTTCACGAGCTCTCTCTCTTCTCCACGATCGATCCTTCCAAGCGAGCTGAGGCGCTCCGGCACTCGGTACCGATACGGAGAGTCGAGACGCGACTTCATCAGACAGCGCTCGGAGGATCTCGCTCCTGAACGGCTCAGGAGGACTGCACCATCTGGCTCGAGCACGAGTGAGGCCGACTTCAGCGCCGCGATCACCGCTCGCGTCATCTCCGTAGGCACCCGAACTGTTCGACGGTGCGGAACCTCCCAGAGGCCGTCGATGACCTCGTCCAGGTTGGCATCGGTCACGGGTGGCAGCTCGGAGAACTCGTCGAAGATCTCTGTCTGCTCTGCGCCAAGAGCTCGGTGCAGGCTCCGTACCAGCTCTGCGAAGCGTCGAAGATCGTCGACCTGCATCAGGTTCCGCGGAAACCTCCCTCCGGGCACCCTGACAGTGACCGATCCCAAGCTGCACGCATGACGATCGCCATCGTCCTCCGCTGAGCAATGGACCTTCACGGAGCAACCCCTGGCCCACGTCTCAGTTGGCCTCAGGTAGTCATCGACTCGCTGGAAGCGCTGCCCTGGCAGACCGATTTCCGCCAGGAGAGACGGGAGCAGCGCCTGGCAGTGCTCCATCGGAGCCGGGCAGATCTCCGCGATCAACTCGCTCATGATCCTCCCTCCAAGGCTCAGAGACATGACCGAGGTCCACGGAAAGTGCATCCATGAACACCACGGCTCCGGCCGAACGAGACTCTAGCAGCTCACTCGGCTCGGGTCTCGAGCCTGCCTGAAGTCGGAGTCGGCGCCAGGCTCATGGAGAACGGTCCGCCCACTCGTCCCCCCTCTCCCTCACTCAATGGCGAGCATGTCGGACGAGCTCTCCGTGGCACCACGCCACGATGCCGACGCAGCCGATGCCCGCCATCATGGCCAGAGCCAGCGACCAGCCGAGCTCGACCACGGTGAGTCCGAATACCGCTAGGAGCACGGCGGCCACGAACGGAAGGAGGACTGCACGGAGAAAGGGAACTGAGAGCTCTCGATCGCGCTGCCTCATCAGGCCGTGCTACGGGAGGCTCGGATCTGGGTTGCAGGAATGAACGGCGCCAGCTCGCTCAATCAGTGAGCCATCGTGGCGGAGCCATCCCTCTTCATCCGCTCCCCCTTCCTCACTGAATGGGGAGTCGGTGACGCACGCCTTTCCGATCGTGAGGCTTCAAGAAAGTCGGGGCCGTTCCGACCTGGGACCACGCGGCGGCTTGCCGCTTTCTCCCGTCACCAGTCGAGCCGACTCGAGGACTCCCTCCGGAATCGGCAATCCGAGGACCGTCGGATCGGGTCTCGGGGTCACGCCGGTGAGCTTCGCGATCATCCGCTCCAGGCCACGCCAGAACCCCAGGCCGTCGAGAACCGGGTTGAGAGCATTGGTGATCACGCAGTAGCGCGTGTTCTTCGCGCCCCGATGATGGCCACGGTGATGCTCGGGGGTCTGGAGGAGCCGCGCCTTCCACAGGGCCTGCACGATTCGCGGGACCTCGCGTCGGGGACGGTGCGTCCAGGCGTGGCCCAGGTTCGAGATGAGGAGCAAGCCGAGAACGGCACCCCACCAGAGCGTGAGGTGCCCGGTGAGCGCGAGGATCAGGGCAAGCGGAGCGACGAGGGCCGCCGTGCTCCCAATGTTCACCCACCAGGGATGCCGCGCGAACATCCAGGGCGCAACGTGGTGGCGGATGTTCGCGCGGATGACCCGCCCGATGAGGGGCGTGTCGTGACGGAAGTACGTGTCCTCGAACCAGTGGCCGAGACCGGACACGAAGTCCGCGACGACGATCGCCGCGAGAGCTGCCAGCAGGGTGGGTAGCACGGAGATTTCCTCGACAGCGCGTGCGGCTCGTCAGTGACGCACGCCGGCGGTCTGCACCCGGGTCGACACGGGCACGTCACCGGGAGGAGCAGGACTCATGCCCAGCCGT
Source organism: Acidobacteriota bacterium (assembly GCA_039029535.1). GTDB lineage: Bacteria > Acidobacteriota > JBCCFW01 > JBCCFW01 > JBCCFW01 > JBCCFW01. Next base: position 28,691 of record JBCCFW010000078.1, on the reverse strand, counting down.
GCTTCGCGGGAGATGGCCGAGATCGTCGGTCTCTCGCTTCATCGAGCTCGATGCGCGCAGCGACCTGCGCAGGCTAGACAGCCGACGCGCAACGACCTGCACGGGTTCGATCGAGTCGGCCCTCCCGTGGGGTCAGCGGGCTGCTTCGGAAGAACCCGACGTCGAGGCCTCTCGACCCCCGCTTCCTGCTTCGAGGAGCGCGAGAACACGCTCTGCCTCGTCTCGAAGTGGCTCCGCATCGATGTCGACCCAGAGCGTCAGCTTCGGAATCGGGTCATCGCCATGAGGCGTTTCCCCATTCAACGATCGCTCACGCAACCGGACACGGCGCCGGAGCGCTCCCGCCGACCGAGCCAGCATGCACGACATGGTCGTACCATCCAGGAGTCACCACTCGGCACGGGCCGAGCGCGTCCCAAGCATGACCTCCACCGATCACGCACCGCGAGCCGCATCATGAGCTCACTCACGCCCTGGACAGACTCGGACTGGCGGACCGCCGCCACCGACCGGATGAACCACGCACTCGAGACGGCTGGCCATGCACCCACCGGACCGGCAGTGGAAGTCGCGAGCTCCGGTCGCGCCTGGCACCTGAAGATCCCCACCGAACAGGGAATGACGTGGGTGAAGCACTGCTACCGACTCCCCCCAGGGGAAGAGCAGGTGCTCGAGCCTCTCGTGCAGCGCTGGCCCGAGCTGATGCCGCAAGTGATCGCCACTTGGGAGGGTGGCTTCGCGACCGCCCAGCTCCCTGGAGCCGAGCTGCAGGAGGACGCACCCGTCGAGCACTGGACCGCCGCGGCGCGAGCTCTGGCCACGATGGCGCGAGGCGAACGAGACCACGTGCAGACCTGGCTCGACCTCGGCGTGCGGGATCGACGACCCGCGAGCTGGGCACCGGCCGTGGAGGCCCTCCTCGCCAGCCCCGTCATGAGAGCCCTCCCTGCCGACGAGCTAAGTCAGTTCGAACACTTCGTGCCCGAGTTCATCACTCGCTTCGTCGACGCCTTCGCTGCGCCGGCGACGCTGGTGCCTCAAGACTCCGGCTGTTGCAACATCCACGTCCACGAGGGAGGAGTGGTCCTCTACGACTGGGCCGACGTCGTGATCGGCCACCCCGTCTTCAGTTGCGACCGACTTCTCGACCAAGTCCCTCGCGACCTTCATGACGACGTCATCGACGCCTTCTTGGAGCCCCTCGAGCTCGAGCGCGGCGAGTACGACGCCATGCGACGCAGCAACGTGCTGCACGAAGTCCTGCGCTACCACGACGAGCTCGCGTACATGTCGTCGGACCACCCGAATCACGCCAAGTTGGCGGAGGCAGCGCGGTCGCAGGTCGTGGTGCTCACCACCTTCGAGGCTTCCCGACACTGAGAGAGCTCGGGCCGCTCTCGTCAGGCCACCCGCCCCCGGAAGAAGAACGACGCTCCATAGATCGCCGCCGCGATGAACAGCACCGCGCTGATCCCGATCACGAAGGACGTGCAGACCAGGAGGCCGCCCACCACGGCACCGAACAGGTTGGACCCGAAGGCCCGCGCGGTGTCGGAGGTTCGAGCGAACGAGGTGGCGAAGATGATCCCGGCGAAGAACAGCGGCAGCACCGTCAGGGCCGTCGCCAGCAGTCCCCCACCGAGCCCCTGACCGAGACCGAAGCTCGGCGGGAGCAAGTAGCTGACCACCAGGCTGAGCGCCAGCCCGACGTAGGCCAGCTCCACGCGCCTCGGTCGGAATCGCAGGACGGCGAAGTTGGCCGCGAGGATCATCAACAAGATCCCCGTGATGACCACCGAGGAGACGATCCAGGTGCTCCCGAACAGCAACGAGAGACGCGTCAGGCCCTGGAACTCCAGGAGCATGAAGGCCGCCCCGAGGGAGAGGAAGTGGAGGTCGAGCCCGCCCTCCAGCTTGCCGGTCGCCCGCACCAACACCAGGAAGAGGAGGAGCAACACGCCCGAGATCTGAAGATAGAGCGAGGGCACCGCGTTGCTCTTCAAGTAGAGATACGGCCAGTCGTCGGTCTGAATTCGGTCGACGGCTTCCTGGGTGTCGATCGCGTCCACCACCCAGCGCAATGACTCGTCCAGCTTCGGATCGGCGGCACGAGCCCGAGCGACCCGCTCGTGGTCCCCGGCCACGTACATCCACTTGCCCCATTGCCAGGCGGTCGCCTTGCGGGCGTAGAAGACCTCCGGCGGACGCTCGAAGGCCCGCGTCAACACCTCGCGGAAGCGAGGCACCAGCCAGTCGGACGTGTTGTCGAAGGGCATGCACAGCACGCCACCCGGCTTGAGGAGGCGACGCGCGTTCTCGAAGCTCTCGAGCGTGTAGATGAAGTGATCGAGCTGGACGTTGGTGTAGCCCGAGGCCAGCGTGTGCGAGTCGAGCGTGGCGAAGACGATGAGGTCGAACTTCTGCTCGGTGTGATTCATGTAGGCCCGAGCATCGTTGATGACCGGCTCCACTCGGGGATCGCCGTAAGGGTTCTCCGGATGGATGCGACGACCGAGCGCCACCAACGCCGGGTCGATCTCCACCGCCACCACGTGACCGGCTCCCCCACGGAGGGCCGCCGCCACGTCGTTGCCCGAGCCCGCACCGACGATGAGCACGTCGTCCGGCCGCTCGACGATGCGGTACGGGATGTTGTACCGGTTGTATGGGTAGATCTCGAAGTCCACGCCCGAGGGCATCTTCTCGAGATACTCCCGGCTCAGGTTGACCGGACGCTGGAAGATCGCGTTGTTGATCTGGACGTTGTAGCCGAGCGGCTCCTCGACACCGGGCGCGAAGAGCGGCTGCCACGACACCTTGTGGTAGGGCGACCAGGCCAGCTCGGTGTTCGTCGGGATCGGCGTGCTCCAGCCGACCACCAGGACCATCACCACGCCCATCACCCCCGCCAACGTTCGACTGCTCGAGAGCGCGGGAATCAGCGGTAGCGTCACGGCCAACCCGACACAGAACCACGACCAGGGAGGCAGGCTCGCCCAGGACACCAGGTAGAAGCCACCGATCCCGAGCAGGCTGGCGAACACGTTGACCGAGTAGGCGACGACGGGCTCCGACTCGTCGCGGAAGTGCCGACCGATGATCTGCCCGAGCGGGAACATGATCGCGCAGACCAGGGTGACCAGCAGGACCAGGCAGGCCAGCGCGACGACGTGCCCGAGCATCCCCCCGACGTCTCGGAACGAGCGCGTGTAGAGCGCCTCTCCTCCACCGAGACTGAAGGAGAGATCGGGGATGGAGAGACTCGGGACGAGGAAGGACGTCTTGACCAGCAGGGTCAGCAGGACCAGGCCACCCAGGAGCCACGACAGGCGGATCGGACGGGCGCAACGCAGGCTGCCCAGCCCCAATCCGAAGAAGGCGGTGAGCAGGGCGAGGTTCTTGAAGTACGCGAAGATCCGCACCTCCACCGAGAGCCAGCGGATGAGCATGATCTCGAGGAAGAGGCTGGCGATGCTGGCCACCAGCAGTTGGATCAAGCGCTGACGTCGACTGCCGGTCGCCGGCTCGAAGAGCAGGGCCCGATCCATCCGACGCAGCAGCTCGATCACCCGGGCCGGGAAGGCCGCCGCAAGGCCGAGGAGGACCGCGAAGACGAAGACCGCGATGTAGTGGTAGTCCCCGCGGATGCCCTGCCGGAAGACGCCGGGGCTCTGACCGGAAGACGACACGTCGATCACCGCGAACACCCAGGCGATGCCGAGGGCCGCGAGCAGGAGGGGGATGCGAACGTGCAACAGCATCGGTTCTTCCGGTGAGGACGGGCGCGCCGAAGAGGACCGGCAGTCTACCTGAGCACGCAGGGGACATTCAGTCTTCCTGAGCGACCGCCGTTCCTCGTCGTCGCCCCCTTCCTGCGAGTCAGCCCCAAGCAGCCGGAGCCCCCCCTCCCTGGTCCTCTGAGTGGCAGTGCGCATGATCGCTCTCAACGAGAGGAGGCAGCTCATGTGGCAAGCGGTGACGTCCAGGTTCCAGTGGTCGGCAGTGGTCGTGCTCGCCGGACTGCTCAACGGCTCGCCGGTCGCCGGACGTGGCGGCTCGGCGGGGTGCGCCTCAGGACGGAGCACCCCGCCACCAGCGCGCTGGTCGCTCGAGCTCACCCGAGTGGCGCTGACCGGCGAGGCCGAGGACCCGAGACTCGAGGTCGACGTTCGCTACCAGGGACCCCGCCGAGGAGGGCTCCCCGCCCGGTCCCGTCGCCGCACGACCCTCGAGCTCTGGCTCGACGACAGGCTCACGCAGTCGATCGACCTGCGCCCCCGCAACCGCCGTGGTGAGCTCGGCTTCGAGCCGACGGCGCTGCCCGAGGAGGGCGCCGTCGTGAGCGTCCGCTGGCGACATCAGCGTCGGCTCCTGGCCAAGGCGCAGACGGAGACTGCGATCGCACTCGATGCGACCACGCTACCCCTTCGTCGACTGGCGATCGCCTCGGAGGGCACGCCGAGCCTGAGCGTCGACGAGGGTGTCCTGGTGGCCTTCCGCGGTCGCGTGCCGGTGGAGGGTCGTAGCCGGCTGGACCGAGCCTGGTCCTTCCTCGACGAGCACGGTGCCGCCTTCGGCCTGCAGGATCCCCGACGCGAGCTCTTCCCCTTGCAGGAGATCGCCGGGGCCCGCCGTGCCACGCTGCGCTTCGGTCGTCAGCACGAGGAGCTCGTCCTCCTCGAGGCCGGTCTCAACCTGCACTTCGACGACGCAGGCTCCGTGATCGGTGCCTCTGCCCGTCACCCGACCGAGATCCTCCCGGCGCTCGAGACCGTGATGTCAGAGGCGGCCGCGGCACGGGCTGCGCGCGAGGCCATCGGGCGACGAGGAGCCCGGGTGCTCGGCCTACCGGAGCTCGCCTGGCACGACCCCTCCGTGCGACGAACCCGGCCCGAGCCGGCCCGTCGCGCCTGGGAGGTGACGGTCGGGCTGCCCGACGACGGCGCGCAGTGGCGGGTGCTCGTCGACGCGGTGAGCGGCGACGTCCTGGACGTTCAGCAGGAGTGGAGTGAGGTCGGCCTGAACTTCGAGATCGACGACCACGACAACTTCCTCTTCGACATGACCTGCTTCTCTCCGACGATCCCCGCCTGCACCGAGGACGACGAGAGCTGTCCACCCGGCTCGGTCTCGACCGCTCGGACCTTCACCCTCGAGCTGCACGACTACTTCCACGACTTTCACGACTTCCACGGCTGGGACGACGAGCAGGTCGAGATCATCGTCGACGTGCCCAACGACGCGCCGGGGACCTACATCGGTGCGCCCTGCGATCAGATCCAGCTCCACCCGGACGCGCTGGGTCGCGGCATCCTCGGCCACGAGTGGGTCCACGGGATCGACGAGGCCACGGTGAACCTCGATCAGAACCACACCACCGGGGCGGTCAAGGAGACCATCGCCAACATCTTCGGCCTCCACTTCATGCGGATGTCCACCGCGGACACCTGGGACCTGTCGGTCGACGTCACGCAGTCCGCCATCACCAACTTCGGCTACATGCCCAGCGAGCCCACGCACGTCGGCCAGTGGGACCAGAGCAGCGACGACGGTCATGAGAACCGCAACGTCCTCGACCGGGCGGCCCGTCACTTCTGGGAGGGCTGGGTGTCCAGCGGCGTCGAGCCGACCGTGATCATCCCCGGACACGCCGACGACCTGGTCGCCGACCTCTACTGGGAGGTCTTCCACCACGAGCTCACGTCCTCGTCCTGGCACTGGGATCTCTACCCCCACCTGATCAGCGCCATCACCGTGCTCGAGAGCGCCCAGGGCAGCGAGTGCGAGGGGCCGGATCCACCCCCGGACTGCGTTCCTCCCGGGATGTGGTGTCACGTCCACAACGCCTTCGCCAGCGTCGGCTACCACGACTTCGACAGCGACTGTAACGGCGTCCTGAACGGTCAGCAGATCGACGGGCCGAGCGTGGACCTCGACGGCGACACGGTCCCCAACGTCTCCGACAACTGCCCGGAGAGCTGGAACGCCTCGCAAGACGACAGGGACGACGACGGTCTCGGCAACCCCTGCGACCCCGACATCGATGGCGACGGCATCCCCAACGACGAGGACAACTGCAAGGTGCATCCCAATCCGGACCAAGCCGACGCGGACATGGACGGCCTGGGTACGGCCTGCGACTACTCCGACGACGGAGACGGCTTCAACGATCCCAACGACAACTGTCCCGACCATCCCAACCCGAGCCAGCTCGACACCGACATGGACGGAGACGGCGACGCCTGCGACGACGACGATGACGACGACGGCATCCTCGACGACGACGACTGGTGCCCCATCCTGGCGAATGAGCCTGAGGAGAACGTCGACACCGACGGCGACGGCCTCGGCGATGCCTGCGACAACTGTCCGGAGATCGAAAACGCCTCCCAGGCGGACACCGACCTGGACGAGCTGGGCGAGCCCTGCGATCCCGACGACGACGGGGACGGCGTGCCCGACGTGATCGACAACTGCCCCAAGACGGCGAACCCGCCGACCCTCCCCGGCGGTCCACAAGCCGACGCAGACGCCGACGGCATCGGCGACGCCTGTGACTGGGAAGACCTGAACGAGCTGCTGGCCCGCGGTCTCTTCGAGATCGACGGGGTCTGGCGCGAGCCCATGCGACCCTTCCGCTTGCCCGTCATCGGCTGCGATCCCCGCGAGGATCCGCGGACCTCACCCTGGCCCGACTGGCTCGGCGGACGGTTCAGCCGACGCTTCTCGGTCGAGAGCAACCATCGTGTCGGCCTCGCCGTCGTGGACGCGCGTGGCTCGGTCATCGACCGCTCTCCTCCCCACCGCGCCCGACGCTCTCGTGACGGCGAGTCTCAACTCAACGAGGTCCGCTTCACCGTGCCGAGCCGCTCCCTCCGAGCCGACCGGGACGGTCGTCATCAAGGACCGCTCGAACCACGACACGAGTTGCTCGTTTGGTTCGACGACCAGCTCCGACCCGGCGACGAGTACGACCTCCGGATCGCCGCGATCTGTGACGGCGGCCCCGCGACGACACCGGGAGACGGGCGCGAACCTGGACGCTGATGAGTTCACGGGCGGAGGATCTCTGCACGGCGAGCTGTCGCGAGCACGCCCACCACCGCGGCGGCATCGGCACGGCTCAGCCGTCGCGCTCCTCGATGAGCCCATCGATGTAGCTGCGCGCCTCGCTGAGGCTCATGTGGTAGGCCTTGCGCGTGATGGCAGTGGCGGACCTCGTGTCACCCGCATCGACGAGGCGGAGCAGGTGTTCCGCCATGTCCTTGGTGTTCATCCGCCGAAAGTCCGAATCACTCCGCCTCTCGCCCGCGACGGGGTAGTGCTCCCTCAAGATGCTCAGCGCCTTGCTCAGCCCCGGCGTGATGTTGCCCGATGCTCCTCTCCAGACGAAACGAATGACATCGGGCTCGGGCAGGCTCACCGGTCGGTGCTTCGACCGAGCCCTCACGGTCGGCCCGCCAGCAGCAGGAAGCTTGCGCTCCTGTTCAAGCACCCTCTTCAACTCGGACGAGTCCGCATCGCGCAGGACGATCTCGAGGAAGCTGCTCACTTTCACCACGGTCTCCGACGAGCCCTCGTTTCTCGGTCGGTAGTACCTCTCCACGTGCCCGCGCACCGACACGATTTCGTCACGATCGATGAACAGCAGGGTGGGATGGGGCTCGGGAAGATGTAGGTCCCTGTAGGAGCGTAGCCTGACGAGCAAGCCCTCACGACCGACCCGGATCAGCCAATTCTCGGTTCGCAGCGTCCGCAGGAACTCACGGAGAGCAAGGACCCCGACCAGGCCGATGACGCCGAACACGAGCCCGATGCCCAGCAGACCCGCAATCCTCATTGGCCAGTCCTCGGCCCACGCAGCAGGAAAGCCGAACAAGAAGGCCACGGTCATGAAACTGACCAGGCACAGCCCCCAGAAGAGAGGCGCCAGCCCTGACGTCCGAAACGCCGCGTGGAAGTCGTGGCGGCCTGCTTGGTTGCTACGAAGGAGCTTCACCCGAAGAGCCTCGGTCGGGCCAGGCGCGGGAGCGCCGTGGCGACGGGTCTCAGGATCCAGCTTCCGAGAGCCCCGGGTCAATCCGGCTCGCGCCATCGGCGAGACGGCGGCATTCGCCGACGACCCCACTGAGTCGCAACTGATGTTCGTGACCGTGCCACGACCGTCCCGAGTGGAGGCTCGAGTCACCGGCAGCTCACGGGTCCGTCGGTCGTCGCCGGCACTCAGGGCCTTGAAATCGGATTCGGGCCTGACGACGCTCCCTCGACCTCACAGTCCAGGAGAGAACGCGTCATGGAGTCCCCCGCCCCACGCCGTCCGTCCGCTCTTGCCCCCCGCCGCCGACTCCTCGGCAGCCTGCTGCTCGTCGGCATGCTCGGCAGCAGCGAGGGATGGGCCGGCCTGCCCGGGGAGCCGGTCCTTCAACTGAACGAGGACTACAAGAAGGTCGACTTGATCATCGCCCAGCTCACCGATGACGACGGTGATGGTGCGATCGACCGCGACGATCACGCCGACCTGGTCCTGCTCGAGGGGTCGGACCTCGTGGGCTACGACGTGAGCCAGGCCTCAGAGCTCTTCCGGGTGAGGTTGGAGCGACCGCTCCTGGAGCTCGCCGCCGGCGACCTCGACGGCGACGGCCGGGTGGAGATCGTGGCCGCCGACCATCGCGGCTTCGAGGTCCGAGAGCACGACGGTGCGCCGGCCTGGACGGCGAGCTGGCCCTCACTGGAGGTCAACATGCCGGCGCTCGGCATCGCCGACTTGAACCAGGACGGCGTCCCCGAGCTCTATCGGGGGCCGAACGTCCGCTCCGTCGACGATTCCCTGGTTTGGTCGGACCCGCTCGCCGGCGTCGGAGGGCGGGCGGTCACGACCCTCGTCGCGGATCTCCTCCCGGACAGTCCGGGCCTGGAGCTCCTCGCTGGGCGTCATTGCTACCGCGCCGACGGCAGCCGCGCCTGGACCGCACCGGTCGACGACCACGGTGCTGCCAGCATCGGCGACATCGACGGCGACGGCGACCCCGAGATCGCGATGATCGTCGCTGGGGATCCCGGCGAAGTGGTCCTCCTCGATCACCTCGGCGCTCGGCTGGGCGGCCTCGAGCACCCCGACAGCGGCGAGCCTCGTCCTCTCTTTTTCTTCGACGTCGAAGGAGACGGCATCTCCGAGCTCCTGTTGACCTACGCGAACGAGATCCGTCTCTTCGACTGGGATGGCGCGACGTTGATTCCACGATGGAGCCTCGCCACGAACGATCGGAGCTGCTGTGGAGGGGCGACCTCCTTCGACTTCGAAGGCGACGGTGCTCCCGAGCTGCTCTACCAAGACGAAGATGCCTGGCATGTCGTGGAGGGTCGGTCCGGGCGACGGCTCTTCTGGTCCGCAATGCCGAGCTCGACCTGGCACGAGCGACCGCTGGTCGCGAACCTCGACGCCGACCCGCAGGCCGAGATCGTGATCGCCCCCATCGGCTGGCGCGAGATCGACGTTCACGAGGTCCCCTGCTCGGTCACGCCGCGAGGAATCTGGAACCAGCGCCAGTACCACGTCACCAACGTCGATCCGGACGGCCGGATCCCGATGATCGAGGCTCCGGCCTGGACAGGAGAGCATCAATGGAACCGGCAAGCGACCGCCGGAAGCTGCGGGCCCCTCACCGGGCTGGAGGGCCTCGACCACGTCTTCACCTGTCCGGGTGAAGAGGTCGTCCTCGACGCGTCCGCCGTCGCGATCGCCGGTTGCAGTGAGGACCTCCTCCTCGAGTGGAGCGCCGAGGGGGTCACCCTGGGCACCGAGCCGACGCTGCACGTCACCGTCGGGGACGACATCGAGATCCGACTCACCGTGAGCTGTCCCACTCTCTCGTGCTGCCACGGACGGAGCGTGATGGTCGGCCCGAGCCGGCCAGCTCCAGTCGAAGCCACGGCGGCCGACCCCCTGGCTTGTGCAGGAGATCTCGAGGTCCGCTGGGCACCGGTGGAGTTCCGCGGCGGCGTCTCGGGCTGGTACAACGTCTACCGCAGTGTCGGACCGGACGCGAGCTGCGACGACGCTCTCACCCGACCACCGGTGGCGACGGCTCTCACTACCACGACCTGGCGCGACGACACGACGCTTCCCGATCAACGTCACGTCTACGTCGTCGAGGCCGAGGACCCCGGCGTCTCCTGCCCCGGTCCCGTCGGGCCAGCCGGCGGCGCCGCGACCCGCAGCTGTGTCGAGGCAGTCGACGTCGTGAGCTCCGCTGCGGCGCTCCCTCCGCGCGCGAAGTGCCAGGATGAGCCGGTGCTCTTGGACGCGAGCACGATCTTCACCGACTGTAGCTTCCGGCAGTTCACCTGGCGTGAGGGCGACGACATCATCGGGTACTTGGCGACGATCACCGTCGACCCCGAGCGCAGCACCACCTTCGAGGTGACCGTCGCGTGTCCCTCCCAGCCAGACTGCGTCGCGGTGCTCGACGTCCCGGTCGAGGTCGTCGACGCCCCAGTCATGGGCGCCACTCCCCTCGCCGACAACGATCGCTGCCTCCCTGGCATCCTCGTCCGATGGAACCCGGCGACCTTCAACGACCCGGTCCTCGGCGGCGTCTACCACGTTCACCGCAGCGATGCCGACTCGCCGACCTGTGAGGACGCCCTCGCACGTCCTGCGCTCGTCGAGGGACTGACCGAGACCCGCTGGTTCGACGAGACGACCCTTCCCGATCGCGAGTACGTCTACGTCATCGTCGCCGAGGACGCCCTACCGGCCGGCGAGTCCCCCTGTCCCACCGGACCGACGCACGGCGGGCTGATCAACCAGTCCTGCCTTCCGGCTTTCACCGATGGCATCGTCGAAGAGCCGGCCGTGGTCTGGGCGCCCCTGCGCGCACGCAACCGTGGAGAGGAGGTCACCTTCCTCTGGCCGACCGCGCGTGACCTCCTGCGCGGCGAGAGCTTCGTCCTGCTCAAGGCGGTCGACCGACCCTACGCCGAGTTCGCTCCGGTGCCCTTGGCTTCACCTGACGCCCGCTCCTACACCGAGATCGACACGAGCAGCCCACGCCAGTTCTTCGACCTGCGGGTGGAGAACTGCCGTGCGATGTCGGTCGACGAGTATCCGCCGGGCCCTTGAGGCGATGGCCGACGGACCGATCGTGGCAACGAGCCGGCCGCTTCCCGAACCGAGCTCGACCACGCCGCTCGAGGAGGGAACGACGGACATCGAGAAAGTCCGCCAGCAACCACGACAGAGTCATCGCTCGCTCCGAAGCAGTGCCACGAGTGACCGCGTTCACGAGACGTGATGGCGTGAGTGGCTCGCTTCGATGAACATCGAGCCGCCGACACCACCGCCCGAGTCATCAGCGCCAGCAGGCCTCGCCATCATCCCGAACAGCGCGAGCTTTCCCACTACCGCCCCTCCCGATGAAGTCGAGCCCATGGAAGGGCCACGTGAGGCCTCGCAAAGCAAGACAACTCACCACCACGAACTCGACTTTCGTGACCTAGTCACTTGACACCCCAATGAGACCCCCCTAACTTCAAGGACAATTGTCACGGCGATGGCCTGACATCGATACGTCGAGTCGTGGGGGGAGCCACGTTGGAGGGGGTCCTGGGAGGGACGGCGATCACTCGTCGCCATGCTCTCGGACTGCGTCCCGCCGGATTCCTCCGCGCTCGCTTGGAGGAACCATGTTGACTCGAATCGCAACCCGCCCCTCGTCCGCCCCTTCTTCGAAACCCCCCGGGTCGTTCCACTGGACGGCCCGCATCACTTTCCTCTTCCTGGCGAGCCTGATCGCTGCGCTCCCGCTCAGCGCCGCCGAGGCTCAGCCCACGCTGACCAGCCCAGGCGACGTCCTCGCTCATCTCGAGACCCGTCTCCTCGAGGTCGTCACGCAGGAAGACGGTCGACTGCTCGCAACCAGCCCGGCCCACCGCGTCCGTGCCGAGCTGGATGAGCAAGGCGTCCTGCTCTCTCCACGCGGTCATGGCACCACTCCCGACTGGCAGCTTCGCCAACGGGCCGTGGCCTGGGGTCGACCCGACGCGCTTCAGCCTCTCCCCCGTCGCCAGCCCGCCGCCATCGGCGATCGGGCCGAGTATGAGCACGAGAACGTGACCGAGTGGTACGTCAACCGCCGTCACGGCCTCGAACAGGGCTTCACCATCGAGCAGGCCCCGACCGCCGAAGCCGGCCCGCTGGTCGTCGACGTCACCTTGTCGAGCGTGCTCGTTCCTCGGCTCATCGACGACACCCTGGAGCTCGTGAGCCACGAGGGCGAGCCCGTGCTGCGTTATGAGGGACTTCTCACCTGGGACGCCAACGGCCGTGAGCTCCCCACCGAGATGGAGCTGCACGTCGACGAGGCCGAGCCGACGGTTCGACTCGTCGTCGACGACAGCGGCGCACGGTACCCGGTGACCATCGACCCCACCTGGGTGGAGGTCGCCAAGCTCACGCCGTCGGACCCGTTCCCGCTCGGGCAGTTCGGTTTCTCGGTCTCTCTCTCCGGCGACGTCCTCGCGATCGGTTCTCCCACCTCGGCCGAGGACAACGAGGGTGCCGCCTACGTCTTCGAGCGCGATCCCCTCACCGAGACCTGGAGCGAGACCAAGCTCCAGGCCAGTGACACGGGAGCCGGTGACCTTCTCGGAATCAGCGTGGCAGCCGATGGTCACACCGTCGTGGTCGGTGCCCACCTCCACGACGATTCCGTGCTGAACACCGGCGCTGCCTACTTTTTCGAGCGCGACGAAGGCGGCCTTGGCAACTGGGGCCAGTCCAAGAAGCTGACCGCCCTGGATGCTGCCGCCGGCGACAGCTTCGGCGTCTCCGTCTCAGTCTCGAGCGACACCATCGCCGTCGGTGCCAGCGCGAGTGGCGCCGACAACGAAGGAGCGGCCTACGTGTTCGAACGCAATGCGGGCGGTCTCGGCAACTGGGGTGAGGTCGAGAAGCTCGCACCGGCGGACGACTTCGACCTCTTTGGCATCAGCGTCGCCGTTTCCGGCGACACGCTCCTCGTCGGCGCCTATCTCGATGACGACAATGGCTCCAACGCAGGCGCCATTTACTTCTACGAGAGAGACACCGACCCCACCGACTGGATTGCTGGCCCGAAGCGTCTTGCCAGCGATGGTGAGAGCCAGGATCAATTCGGCCGGTCCGTCAGCATCTCAGGCGATCACGCCCTGGCCGGCGCTCCACTCGAAGACGCCGCGGCCGGCTCGACGGGGGCGGCCTACGTGTTCGAGCGTGACGAGGGTGGTCCCGACAACTGGGGTGAGGTCGAGAAGCTCACCGCCAGCGACGGCGCCTCGAACGACCAGCTCGGCGAGTCCGTTTCGATCTCCGGCGACCTCGCCATCGCCGGTGCGCGGTTCGAGAACAGCCAGGGGTCCGATGCGGGCGCGGCGTACATCTTCAAGCGCCTGGGGGGCTGTCCCGACAACTGGGGTGAGATCGCCAAGCTCACCGCGAGCGATGCCGCCGCTGGCGACCGTTTCGGCGTCGGCGTCGCGGCAGATGGCACTCGCTTCGCCGCCGGGGCCGATTTCGACGACGACGGCGCCACGGACGCCGGCTCGGCCTACGTCTTCGAGCTCGAGCTCGACGGCGACGACATCGACTGCAACGACAACTGTCCCGACGACTTCAACCCTCTCCAGGAAGACAGCGACTCCGACGGACTCGGCGATGCCTGCGACAACTGTCCCGACGACGCCAACCCCTTCCAGGACGACGGCGACGGTGACGGGGTCGGCGACATCTGCGACGGCTGTCCCAGCAATCCGACCCGAACGACCCCCGGACCCTGCGGCTGCGGCAACGACTGCATCTCGTGGGACTTCGACGGTCTCGCCGCCGGCACGGCGGTCACCACGCAATTCCCAGGCGTGACGATCTCCGGCACCTCGACGGTCGTCTCCTTCGACTCGTCCAGTCCCACCTGCGGCGATCTCGACCTGGCGACCGCCGGTTTGGGCAACGGCAACAACACTGCCCGCCATGACGTCCTGGTCCTTCAGGAGGCCACCATCTGCACGCCCAACGACGCGGCTGGCGGCGGCACGATCACGCTGAGCTTCGACAGTCCCGTTCAGGTGACCTCGGTCGGCATCCTCGACATCGACTTCAACGAGTCCGGGGGCTTCGTCCGGGCCTACGACAGCGCGAACCGTCTCATTGCCAACGTCGCGATCATCGCGCTCGGCGACAACTCCTGGCAGTCGGTGCCGCTCGGCGCCTGCGACGTCGACCGTCTCGAGGTCATCCTCGCCGGTAGCGGCGCGCTGACCGACGTGGTCTGCAAGTAGTCCTGCTCCGTCTCGCCTCGGCGGACCGCCTCGCGATGGGGAGCGGTCCGTCGAGGCTCCGGCATCGGGAAGCAGTTGAGGGCCGCCAAGACAGCGTCTTGCCTAGCCCGTCGGCATGCCGCTTATACTTGACTCTCAACCTGACGGATAACTGAGGATTATCAGTGTCAGCGAGCCCGTTACCTCACCAGACAGCAGCAGCCAGCGAGTTGAGTTCCTTCCTGGAGAGCTCGCAGCCGATGTGCGTGCTGCGCGGTCCATCGGGTGCGGGCAAGACATGGCTCGCGCTCCACGTGGGCGCAGGTTCGCCGCGGCAAACACTCCACGCAGTTGGGCAAGTCTCGTGGCAGGCGACCGAATACGCGGTCCTTCATCGACTACTCGCAGCGCATGCCCGAGGGCTCAGTAGGACCTTCGTGCCGATCGCTGAAGACGCGCTTGCCGCTGCATCCAAGTCCACGCTCGGGCTGTCTGAGCTCGCACGGGTCCTGCTGACGCTGCCACGCCGGATCCGCATGCCTGCTAGTTCTCTGGAGCAACCTGCTCACCGGATCTTGAGCGAGCTCGACTTGCTCCTCGGCGACACCCCCTGGCTCCTGGTGGCCGACAACCCGCACTGGTGGGATGAGCGCTCTCTCGCCTTCCTGAGACTGCTGCTCCTGCCCGCTCTCCGGCGCGACTACCGAGTCGTGCGCAACTCGAAGCTGCTGGTGCTCCACACGGAAGGCGAGGACGGAGAGCAAGTCGAGGCTCTCCGAGAAGAGCAAGAAACACGAGAGGTGCGACTTCAGCTCGCGAGCGCTGGCTCCATCCCGGATGTTCTCGAGGCGTTCGGCTGTGAGTTCGATCAGAGCTCAATCGACCTCTTGGCAGACGTGACCGGATGCCACCTTCAGCTGCTCCGCGACCTCGCCGTCTATCTTTCGGCTACTGACTCCAGCGCACTGGAGGACGCGTCCCAGTTGAAACCAGAACAGGCAGGATTCCTGAGAGACAGCCTTCTCAAGAACTTGCGAGCATCGGCTACCGAGCCTGAAGCGCTCACCGAAGCACTCCTTAGCCTGGCCGCCATCGGCTCTCAGTTTCTGGAGGAAGAGGCCGCCTGCCTACTAGGAGAAACTGGACTGGAGGCCAGGCGCATCATCCGTGAGCTCGTCGAGTTACGAGTACTCCAGATCTCCGGAAGGGCCATTCGCTTCTCGCACGACGTGGTTCAGCAGGCACTCTACGGTAGCCCTGGGATCGACCTCGTCGAGCTCCATGGCCGGTTCGCTGACTGCCTTCGCCTGCTCAGCCCTACGGATCATGAGACGAGGGCCTATCACCTCGCTCACGCGGACAGGCATCAGGAGGCGGGTGAGCTCCGGGTTCTTGGCTCATTGGCCAGGCTCCGGAACGGCGTCGGCGTTGCTCAGATGGCCGAATCAGCGGACATGTGGGACATCCCCTGGTCGGCAACGCTACATCGGGCTACGCGGAGCTGGCTCGAGGCTGACTACAGCACCTGCACCGCTCGGCTCGATGAGCTCCCTCCAGACGGACCCGACCGGCTGCAAGCGGAGAGAGTCTACCTGCTCGCCGATTGCTGGCTGAAGTCGATGGGGCAGGCCGATCGTCTCCGAGCACTGGACTTGCTCAGCGAGTGGGCGCCACGCATGACCGAGGAGTTCGACGTCTGGTTCCGGCTCTCGGCCACGCAATTGGTCGCCTTGGTCCAATGCGGAGAAACACGGGAGGCACAAGCGCTCGAGAAGCAGCTCGGCGCGAGAATCGAAGAGCGCCGAAAGATTGATCGGAGAGTGGATTACTACCGGTTCGGGCTCTACCGCCGATCTTCGATGTTGCACGATCCCGAGATCTGCGTTCGCCGACAACGCGACACTCTCGCATACTTCAGGCCACGGGGCGGAATGAGCCGGTCCCTAGCTGAGTACGTGAGGGCAGCGGGCAGCACGATTGGGACACTCGTCACGCTTGGGGAGCTCGACGAGGCGACAGTTCTGGCGGAAGAGCTGGCGAGCCATGCCCAAGAAGCGAGTGGGGTCCTCTTGCCCTCCATGGTCCCAGCCGTCAACAACTGCCACCTCGCCGACCACCTGGCTGGAAACAGTCACGCTGCCGCCGAAGGACTTCGCACGCTCGCAAGGGAGGCCGAGCGTGTTGACGACAAGATCTTGATACTCTCGAATCTTGCCGCGATCGAAGCCCCGATGGGGCGACTCGAGATTGCCGAGGCAAGCCTCCTCGAGGCGGAGGCTCTCCTGAACCAGAGCTTCGAGCCAGACGAGTATCACTCCTACTTCGTGGCCTCCAATCTCCTCTGCCTGCAGTCGTGCATGGGGCAGATCGCCGACCCACTCACCGTCTGGGACTTGCTCGGACGCCATCTTCCAGCAATGCCCGCTAACGTCGGCCCCATGCTGCGATCGCGCCACGAACTCGTGCGTGAGGCACTCGAGTCTCTCCGTCACCCGTCAACGACGGAGCTCGACGAGTACGTGCTTCGCCATCACCCTCAGCTTGGAGGGAGGGTTTGGGGCTTCTATTCCCGGGCCTTCTTGTTGTCTGACTTGCAAGACTGGTCGGATGGTTGAGCAGCAGTGTCATGAGCCGAGGCAGCGCCGTCATGGCTCGGCGAGCGCCAAGCCGACGAGCGCGAGAGGCAGTTGCCTCGAGTCCATTCCGGCAAGCTCGGCCGCGTAGGCAAACGAGCTGTGATGCACGAAGTGCGGCGTCGCGGACAAGTCAATGACAAACGGCCTGCCGCACTCGGTGACACGGAAGTCGACACGGCTGAAGCCACGCATGAGCATTCCACGACTGACTCGGTGTGCGAGCTCTCGTAACTCGGTGGCAGCCCCCTCACCCGCCCAGTCATCGTACGCGAAGAACGAGTAGTCGTCCCCGTAGACTTCGGCGTACGTCAGATACCGCTTCCCCAGTGACATTGCACCGTCCACCGAGATACCGACTGGGGACATTGGCAAGGCGGCGCCCTCCGTGATCACCGGCACTTCGACCTCGGCCCCCGCCACGAACTCCCGTACGACAACGGCCTGCTGGTACCTCCTAGCCACTTCGGAAACGGTCTTGCTCAAGTCAGGACCGGCCCTGACGAGCGAGTGAGCGTCGAGGCCGATGCTCGCTGACTCGAATGCTGGCTGAATGAGAACCTCGATGCCATCAGGGGGGGCACCAGAACCGAGCCACCCATTTCCGGAATCGAAACACCAGCACGCCGGCACTTGCACGCCCAGCCTCTCCACCACGGCCGAAAGATGGAACTTGTGGCGGACAAGTGCCATTGCGTAGGCATCGGAGTTCGTTGTCTTGCAGCCAGCAGCATCTGCGAGAGCGGGAACGACTGTCTTACCCCAGGGACCGAGCCGAGCTGAGGCGAAGTTCATCACCAGTGGAAGCCGCTCTCCACGGCCACGCGTCAGCCTCGCGTGTTCGCGCATGAACTCGTCTTCGTCTACGACCGCCGTGACGGCAAACCTGCTCTCTCGCAGGCAGCCGAGAACTTCACTCATCTCGGCGGCGCTCAGGAACTCCGAGCTGATCTCTCCGCCACCATGACCGGGCTCACGGGTCCGGCCCTTTTGATTGCAGATGAGAACGAGGTCGATTTCCGCTCTGTGAGCCATGGCTCGCTGTACGGCTCTCTCGAGTGCCGCGGATGCCGTGCTGAGCGGTGGAACCACGATAATCCTCAGTTATCCGTCAAGCGTGGCCCACGCTCCTCTCCACGTGCTCACGCAGCGGAGCCCGACGCAACGCCTGGTGCAGGCTCGTGTCGCTCACGTGCGTGTAGAGCTGCGTCGTGCTGATGCTCTGGTGCCCGAGCAGGCGTTGCACGAAACGGATGTCGAGACCTGCCTCGAGCAGATAGGTCGCAGTCGAATGACGCAGCATGTGAGGCGTCACTCTCCGCCCAATGGCCGCGCGTTCCGCCGCTCCACGCAAGAGGCGCCGGATGTCCTGTGTCGTCGCCGCTCGTCCTGCCCCGTTGACGAGCAGCTCGTCGCAACCGACGTCCCATTCCGTGCGTGCACGCAGGTAGTCACCCAGGAGCGACCGAAGCTCGTCATCCACCAAGAAGACCCGGCGCTGACGACCCCCCTTCCCCATCACGATCAGGCTCTCAGACTGCAGGTCCACGTCCTGCACTCGAACCGTGGTGAGCTCACCGACCCGAATCCCCGTGCCGAACAAGATCTCCACGGCAACACGGCACACGAGCAACGCTCGCTGCCGGCAAGGCAGCGCGACCCAAGTGCTCCTGTCCTGACTCGCCTCTCGCCGGACTCCGGTCAGCAAGCGGTGGAGCTCTGCGAGCGGCACGCTCCTCGGCAGCCTCCGAGGAACCCGGATGTTCAGCTCGAGAGACCGCAGGGGACTCGACTCGATGAAGCCCCTCGACAGCAACCAACCGAAGAACGCCTTGAGACAAGCAGTCCGTCTCTTGATCGTCGCCGGGCTCAGGCCCTGCTCCCCTGACATCCGACTGACGTAGCTCGAGATGACTGAAGAGCCACAGCTCGCGACCGGAACGTTCTTGACGAGATGCTGCTGAAAGCGCCCCAAGTCAGAGCGGTAGGCGCGAATCGTGTGAGGCGAGAGACCCCGATGGGCTCGACAATGGAGCAGGAAGGCAGTGGTGGCTTGCTTGATGCGCATGACTTCTCCGACAGCGACACGACTGAAGAAACCGAGAAGCCTGCGTTGAAGAAGTCTTACCTGCTCGCCCTCGAATTCTGTCCTCCCAATGCCTCGAGACCACGCCGCGTGCCGCGCACGAACGGCTACCCTTGCTCGTGACGTAACGACCACGGCAAGCGCATCACCAAGAAAGAGTGTCCCGGGCGAGGAGCCCCCATCACTCTCCCCAGACGGCTCCCCCTCCTTGTACCTCGAGCGCCCTCCAATGGGAGAACCGAGCCACTGGGGACGCCGCTCAGGTCCGCACCGTTCGACCGGCGCCAGCCCCTCCGAACGTGTAAAATCGAGGCGCACGAGAATCCCCAGCGCTTGCCCGTAGACCGTGGCCCCGAGCCTCTCGCCAGCCGGACTCGACGGCCGCCGAGACCGGCCGTGCAGCCCACGCCAGGAACCAGATGACAACGGCTGACCGCGTGCGCAAGGCCGGCCCCTTCGGCCTCTTCTTCTTCTCGGGCATGACCGGCCTGGTCTACGAGATGCTCTGGATGCGCGAGCTGTCGCTGCTCTTCGGCAACTCGACGCAGGCGGCCGCGGCGACGCTCGCCGCATTCTTCGGCGGGCTCGCGGCGGGCAACTGGCACTGGGGGCGTCGAGCCGACTCGGTTCGCCGACCGCTGCGCAGCTACGCCCTGCTCGAGGCCGGAGTCGCCGCCTCGGCCGTCGTGTACTTCGCGATCCTGGCGGTCTACCAGAAGGTCTACGTCGCGCTCTACACCTCGCTCCACGACGTCCCGGCCGTCTTCGTCGTCATCAAGTTCGCGCTGTCCTGCGGCCTGCTGTTCCTGCCCGCGTTCTTCATGGGCGGCACCCTGCCCGTCATGAGTCAGTTCCTGGTGCGACAGCGGAACGCGCTCGGGCGTCAGGCGGCGCTGCTCTACGGCATCAACATCCTGGGCGCGGCCACGGGCGTGCTGTTCACCGGCTTCCTTCTTCCGCGGCTCCTGGGCTACACGAACTGCTACCTCGCCAACATGGCGCTGACCCTCGTCGTGGCCGCTGTCGCCTGGATGATCGATCGAGGAGCCGAGGACCAACCCGAGACCCAGGTCACGCCCGACGACCAGGAGAGCCCGAGCGAGGCCGCCCAGCCCCTCACCTGGAACGAGCTCTACGTCCTGGCCGCCGTCTCGGGCTGCGTCACCCTCGCTCTCCAGGTCCTCTGGATCCGGATGTTCGCCCAGGTCCTTCAGAACTCGGTCTACAGCTACGCGGCGATCCTGGTGACCTTCCTGGTCGCCCTGGCGCTCGGTGGCTTCCTGGCCAGGTTGCTCGGGCGCTGGGCCTCGCGAGCACATCTCGTGTTGGCCATCGTGACCACGGCGGCCGGCCTCCTCGTCGCGACCTCCGTGCACGTCTTCAACACGTGGACCGATGGCCTGCGCTACATCGGTGGCGACGCCAACCTGGTCGGCTACATCCTCCTGCTCTTCGGGATCGCGGCCGTGGTGGTGGGCGTTCCGGTCACGGTGCTCGGCATCGTGCTGCCGTTCTCGTTCAAGCTCGCCGAGCAGCTCCGCGCGAGCCCCGGCGACAGCGTCGGCCGACTGGTCACCTTCAACACGCTCGGTGCGATCGTCGGTTCGGTGGCCGGAGGCTTCGTGCTCCTGGAGTGGCTGGGCCTGTGGACGTCGCTGCGCATGCTGGCGGGGGTCTACCTGCTGTTGGCGGCCTGGCTCGTGCTCCGGGGACGCAACCTGCCTCGTCTCGTGCAGGCGGCGCCACTCGCTGCCCTCGTCCTGCTGATGTCAGTGCTCGACACCAGTCGGCTGCCGGTCGTGCGGCTCGATCCCGCCCGCCGTGGCGACTCCCTCCTTCAGGTGTGGGAGGGCAGCTCGGGGACGGTCGCGGTCATCCGTCGGGGCAAGTCCCTGAGGATCAAGCTCAACAACTGGTACACGCTCGGCGGCAGCGGAGACAAGACGACCCAGAAGCTCCTCACCGACGTCCCGATCATGCTCCACGGTGATCCCGAGCGAGTGTTCTACCTGGGCATGGGCACCGGCATCACCGCCGGCACCGCCTTGAGCCATCCGGTGAGCGAAGTGCTGGTCGCCGAGCTCGTGCCCTCGGTCATCACCGCATCCCGGACCCACTTCGCCGAACACGTCAACGGCCTGTACACCGATCCGCGAGCCACGGTCCTGGCGGAGGATGGCCGCAACGTGCTGCGCGGTCTCGACCAGGAGCTCGACCTCATCATCAGCGACCTGTTCATCCCGTGGAAGGCTGGCACCGGGACGCTGTACGCCGTCGAGCACTATCGCGCCTCGATGGATCGGCTGACGCCGGACGGCCTCTACATGCAGTGGATCCCCCTCTATCAGGTCAGCGAGGAAGAGCTCGCGATCATCGCCCGGAGCATGCTGGAGGTCTTCCCCCAGGTGACCGCCTGGCTCGGCAGCTTCAGCGCCAGCCACCCGGTCCTGGGCCTGGCCGGCCACCACTCGCCTTCGCCTCTGGATCCAGAGGGCAACCTCGTCCAGGCCAGCCGCGGGGCGCTGAGTGACTGGGCCGCGGGGAGCGACGACAAGGTCCCGCTGATGGCGCACTACGTCGGCCAGCTCGACCTCGAGCATCCACGCGTGCGAGCGGCACCCGTGAACACCGACGACCGACCCGTGATCGACTTCGTCGCCCCGCGCAATCACCGCCTGCAGAGAGCCCGCAAGGTGCAGTGGGTGGAGGACGAGCATCTCCTGGTGGTCCTCACCGAGTGGTTCGGCACCACCAAGGCGACCAGCAACCCCTACATGTCACGAATGGACCCGGCCTGGGAGCCCGTCATCAACGCGAGCGACTACCTGCTCATGGCCGACTACCTCGACAACGAGGGAAACGACGCCGGAGCCGACGTGATCAAGAGCCAGTTCCTCACGCTCATGCGCAACGCTGCCCGAGGGCGACTGCGGCCCGCCGCCGAGCCAACCGCCGGAACGGAGAGCTCCGAGCAGGGCTCGAGGTAGGGGCGCCAGGCGTCCGCGCGCACTCGCCCCAGGTCGGAGCCTCCTCCCGAGCGCAGCTCGCCAGGCTCCCGTGCACCACGAGGCGGGGACCTCGGGAGTGTTCGTCCAGCTCGTCTCGAACGGCCCGTCGACGGACCGGATCCGGTCGAATTCGGGCCCAGACGGGGCTTGCTCGGGAGCCGGGCTCAGGCCCCTTCGTCTTCGACCGAAAGTCAGGTCGAGGCTCGACGTGCAGCAGCTCAAAGAGAGACGAGGCAGGTCCAGGACGGACGACGACTACGGTGAGGGTGAGGCCTGCTTCGAGGTCAGCGAGGAGCTGTTGCTCGACGAGAAGGCACTCTCGCAGAGGATCGTCGAAGTCTTCCGAGCTCCTGGCTACGTGCCACCACAGCTCCCCTCGGTCGGAACGCAACTGATCCGGCTGTCCCAGAGCCCGGACGCCGACATCAAGAGCATCGTGAGGCTCTTGCAGTCGGACCCGATGCTGGCGGGCGAGTGCCTGAAACAGGTGCAGTCCGTCTTCTACTCCCGCGGACGCGAGGTCACCAATCTCGAGACCGCGGTGGTCCGCCTGGGCTTGAAGACGCTCCACGGCATCGTTATGAGCGTCTGCATGAACATGCGGGTCTTCCGCACCGCGGCCTACGCCCCCCACATGGAGCGCATCAGGCGACACTCTCAGGCCGTCGCTCGTCTCTCCGAGCTGTTTCGTCGGAAGACCTCGGTCCATGGCGACGATGCCGTCACCGCCGGCCTGCTCCACGACGTGGGCATGGCCGGCATCCTCCTCGTGCTCGGCGACGTCCCACGTGGACAGCCCGTCCCTGACCTCATGCTCCTCTGGCCCGCAATCCACCGCGCTCATGCCGAGGCCGGCTCGATCATGACGAGACTCTGGGATCTCCCGCAGGAGATCGCACGCGTCACCTACTTCCACCACCAGGTGACGGTCGAGGGTCGCCACCACCCGCTCTCCAGCATCGTCACTCTCGCCGACGATCTCGCCTCTGAGCTGGGCATGGACGCCGTCGAGGACGGCCTGACCGACCGAACTCCCTCTTCGACCCTCCAGAGCGCCCGTGACTTCCTCGGTCTCGACGATCGGGACTGCGGGAAGGTCCGCGACGAGGCAGAGGACCTCCTCGCCCGGGGCGCGCTCGCGTGACACCACCGGGACAGGCCTGCTCGTCGTCCTGACGCTCTCCTTCCCTCGGCAGCTCCGACACGAAGTGACGCCCGACGCCATGACTCACGCGCCCGGAGTCAGCCCCTGGCTCTCGAGGTGGGCCCGGAGCTTCGCCAGCGCTCGGTTCATGAGCACGCGGATCGTCGACTCCGGCCGATTCAAGCGACGCCCGATCTCACGCTTCGAGCAACCGTCGACGAAGTGTGACCAGCACAGCGTCCGCTCCTCCGGCTCGAGTCGACCGAGGCCGTCCTCGAGCAGGGTGCGAGTCTCGTCGTCGAGAAGCTGCTGGAGGGCGCTCGGCTCGGAGTCGTCGCCACGTGAATCGCGAGGCGACGTCCCTCCCTCGCCGAAGAGAACGTCGAAGCTGATCTCATCCGGTCGGACCGCCCGGCGACGGCCGTGATCGATCCACGCGTTGCGAGCCATCCTGAAGAGATACCGACGCCAATCTTCGAGTTGGTCCTCGGCAGGACCACCACCGCTGCGGAGGACGCGGTAGACCCTACAGAACACCTCCTGGGTGAGCTCGCTCGCGTCTTCGGGCCCGACCCGACACCAGAAGAACCGACGCAGCGGAGCCCACAACTCGTCGGTGAACCGGTCGAATGCAACCCGCTCGCCCCGGCGGGCGCGCGCCAGGAGCCTCGGCCAGCCAGGCTCCGAGGCGCGGCGTCGGGTGAGGACGGAGCCTCCATCGAGTTGCTCGGCTACCGCCGGATCACTCCGAGACACTCGCGTTGATGACTTCACGGCCTGTCCTCACCAGTCGATGTCGAGACGGGACGTCCTTCGACGGGTCGTTGCTCACGGACTCACCAGAGCAAGCGACGGGCCAGGTCGAGCCCGACCGAGGGCTCGAGGCGAAGATGAGGCTCCAGACAGCTCTGAGGTCCGCGAGGAGGCCACGCTCCCCCGCGCGGCCTGCTCGGACGGCAAGCGCGTGCTGCTGCACGCCTGGCCGCCCCAGGCCACGCTTCAGCGCACGAGCGACGCCAGACCAACCCGAAGTAGCTCATTCAAGGCGAGTTGCACGAAGTGGCCAGCTGGGGCCACCGAGTGGTCCGCGTGCGCCATCCGGGTCAGTCGCTGTCCTCCAGCTCGTGCTTCTCGAGGAGGCGACGCAGACGACCGCGGGTCACGCCGAGCGCTCGGGCGGCGCCGGCGACGTTGCCACCGAGACGCTCCAGCGCGGCCTCGATGAGCTCTCGCTCCACTTCGGCGAGCCGCTCGTCCAGGGAGCCCGACACCGTCTCCCGGACCTGAGCTCGAAGCTCGGAAGGCAGCTCCGCGTGACGGATGGGCTCCCCGTCGGCGACCTCGTGCGCGAGACGGCGAATGAGGGTCTCGAGCTCCCGCACGTTGCCGGGCCATTGGTGGCCGACGAGAGCGTCCATGGCCTTGAGGCTCACGCCGGCGACGTGCCGCCCTCGCTGCTCGCACTCGTCCCGAAGAATGAGGTCGACCAGCGCCGGGATGTCGTCCTTGCGATCGCGAAGCGGAGGGATGCGCAGCTCGTGGCCGCAGAGCCGATAGTAGAGATCCTTGCGAAAGCGGCCGGCCTCGATCTCGCTGGGCAGGTGACGATTGGTTGCCGCCACGAAGCGAACGTCGATGGGCACGGGCGCCGAGGCCCCCACGGGCAGGACCTCCTTCTGATCGAGCACGCGGAGGAGCTTGGCCTGGAGCGTCGGGCTCATCTCACCGATCTCGTCGAAGAAGAACGTCCCGCCATCACTGGCGGCGAGCAGCCCCTCTTGCTTGCCGACGCCCGTCGCAACGCCGGCGCGGGACCCGAACAACATCGCCTCCAGGATTCCCTCGGGGATCGCGCTCGAGTTGATGCTTCGCAGTGGCCCGCTCGCTCGTGTCGACTGCTCGTGGAGAGCTCGAGCGTAGACCTCCTTGCCGACTCCCGTCTCTCCCGTCAGCAAGACCGGCAGGTCCGAGGTGAGCGCTCCATCGAGGCTTCGATGGAGCCGCAGGAGGTCTCCTGACCGGCTCTCGAAGACCGAGCCGTTCGGCAGCGTGAGCTCGAAGCGCTTCCGCTGACCACGGAGCGAGCTCGGCGCCGCTCCACGGTGGGCTTGCAGCCCGACGGCCAGCACCAGTGAGAGGGTCTCGAGCGGGACCGCCGTCCGCCGTGCCCCCAAGATCACGAGCGCTGTTCGGTGCCTCTCGGTCGGCACTCGTCTCAGGAGGACCGGCGGCTCCACCTCGTCGAGGCAGGCCTCCTCGACGTCGCCCACCAGGAAGCCCGCCACGCGACTGGCGATGCCGACTGGCAGCCCCATGTCGGTCCCGATCGCGTCGACGACGAGCGGAGTGCTCGCTCCGTCTCCTTCCGCGGAGTGGCGAACCAGCAGGGCCGCGTCGGCCTGCGCCTGCGCCACCGCTGCGTCGAGGATGCGCCGGGTCACGAGCCGCCGATTCGACGTGTCCGCCAGGACGCGCAAGAGCACCAGAGCCAGCGCATCCGGAGCCTCGTCTCCGAAGATCTCGAGAGTCGGCTCCGTGGCGCCGACGGCCCGAGGGGCCGTGGTCCGCTCGCGCGCTCGCCCCGCGAGATCCACCTCGGGAGTGAGGGCCAGCTCGCGAGACTCGATGTCGTGAACGAGCAGCACGACGCCAGCCCCGAGCTGGAACTCGAAGGGCGGGAGACCCCGGTGCCGCAGGATGCGCTCGCCTGCCATCCGGGTGCCATTCAGGCTGCCCAGGTCGCGGACCTCCACTTCCGCATCCCCCGTTCGGCAGACTCGCGCATGGCGGGCCGAAACATGGGGCGACTCGACGACCACGTCGCTGTCAGGCGCGCTCCCGATGACGAGCGCCCTCTCTCCGAGTTCGTAGCGACGGGGCCGACCGCCAGGATCGACCGTGACGCAGAGCACCGACATCTCTCCCGACCTCCACGATGTTGGACTGGATGGACGTTGGCCCGCTCTCTCATCGCGAGAGGCCCGGAGGAAGCAGGGACGAAAGTCGACGGCCGGATCGGACCATGAGACCCGATGGGCGCGAGCCCACTTCGCAGTCGAAGGCTGGCATGGGAGGCAGGCCGGGACTCATTGTCTTACATTGAGCCCAGGACGGCACGTGGCACCTGCGTGCGGCACGGAGAACAGGCTTGGCACCAGGACTTCCGACCCTTGGCCCCTGCGAGCTACTGCGTGAGATCGGTCGCGGATCCATGGGGGCCGTCCACCTCGCGCGGCTCGTCGAGGACCGTCCCTACGGTCGTTGCGGTGCTCTCGTGGCAGTCAAGCTTCTCAACGCAGACGAGACTGGCGAGGGGCTCGAGCGCCTGAGGGAAGAGGCCCGCCTCGGACTGGCCGTCGACGACCCCTCCGTGGTTCGAACCCACGAGCTGGTGGAGGAATCCGGAGCCGCTGGCATCGTCCTCGAGCTCGTGACGGGACGCGATCTCCAGCGCTCGCGGGCCGAGATGGGCGAGTTGCCCGAGGTCCTGCTTCGCTACGTCGGAGAGCGAGTCGCGAGGGGCCTCGCCGCCTTGCACGCCGCCGGGATCCTCCACCGCGACGTCAAGCCGGGCAACGTTCTCCTGAGCGACGCGCACGAGGTCAAGCTGGTGGACCTGGGAGTCTCCACCCTCATCGACGGGCTCGATGGGCGAGCGCGGGGTTTCGCGGGGTCCTTGAGCTTCGCCGCCCCCGAGATGCTCCTGGAAGGTCCCCTCGGGCTCGAGGCCGATCAGCACTCGCTCGGCGTGACGTTGTACTGGGGAGCGACGGGCGTCGAGCCGTTCCGAGCCCAGAGCCGTGCAGCCATGAAGCGCCTTCACCTGGAGGTCGAGCCGACGCGAGTCGACGCCGTGAATCCGGCCATCACCCCCTTCCTTGCCGAGGTCGTGAGCACCTTGTTGAAGCGTCGGCCCAGTGAGCGATTTGCCAGCGCTGCCGAGCTGAGCACGATCCTGGCCGAGGGAGAAGACTCGGCCTGGTGGCGTGAGCGAAGACGGAGAAACCGGAACGACGACAAGCGGCTCGCCTCGCCCGCGCGTGCCGACAGGACTCCGCTGGTCGGCCGGGAGAGCGACCTGGCAGTCCTGGCATCGGCCTGGGACACAGCGAAGCAGGCCCGTGGTGGCTTCGTGCTGATCGAGGCCACCGCGGGGATGGGCAAGACGCAGCTCGTCGAGGCACTCGCGGCTCGAATCGAGTGCGAAGAGGCCTCGCTCTTGCGCGTGAGCCATGCTCGAGACGAGGACAGGTCCGCGTGGGCGGAGCTGCTTGCCACCCCAGGACCGGGTGCCGCCGAGGGCCCCCAGTGGGAGCTCGATGAAACTCGACAAGGCTCCCGCGCGCTCCGCATGACGCGCCTCACCGACCGACTGCTGGCCGACGAGGCGGAGAGGCCCGTGCTCGTCGTCGTCGAGAACCTGCAGCTCGCCAGCGCGGACGATCTCGATCTGATGCTGGGCTTGGCGCGACTGGCGCAGGGCCACCGGCTGCTCGTCGTCGCCACGACCCGCCCTGGCCTTCCTGCAGACCTGCTCGCCACGCTGGCGCGCATCGAGGGAGTCGCTCATCACGATCTCCCGGAGCTGGATCCACGCTCCGTCCGCGATCTCGCTCGCTCCTTGCTTCCCGACGTTCGGCTGTCATCGGGCCTGGTCGACGCCCTGGTCGAGCGCTCTGGTGGCAACCCGCTCTTTCTCCAAGAGCTGATGCGCGGCCTGGAGCGCCAGGGGCTCTTTCGCGAAGAGACCACGTCCGGTCGCGCGAGCGGCACGGCCGTCGAGGCCCTCGGCGTGCCGACTTCCATCCAGGCGACCGTGCTGGAGCGCCTCGACGAGCTCGACGACGACGACCGCGAGTTGCTGGACGCCGCCGCGGTGCAGGGCCCCTCGCTCGATGCCGAGACCCTCGCCCGCATGCTCAGACGACCCCGGCTCCAGGTCCTCGAGGCCTGCACTCGCATCGCTCGGGAGACGGGTCTTCTCTCGACGACTGGAAGCAGCCCTCGCTTCACTCACCAGGTCACTGCCGACGTCCTCTGCGACGAGCAGTCTCAGGCCCGCCTCACCGCTTGGCACCTCGCACTCACCGAGTTGCACGAGGAGAGATACGGGCTGAGCCACCTGACTCTCGACGAGCTGCCGCCGGAGAGCCTGCTCTACCTCGCCCGTCACGGCCTCGCCGCACGCCACGTCGCTCGTGGCCCCGAGTTGGTGCTCGCCGCAGCGAGACTGCTCGAGCATCTCGGTCAGCCAGGCGAGGTCACGGTTCTCTGTGCCCAGGCGCTCGAAGTCCTCTGCCCTGGCGTCGAGGCCTCTCGACTGCGCTGCGAGCTCTGCCTCCTGCAGGCGGAGGCGCTGACCGCCTGCGGTGACCAAAGCCTGCAACACGACATCACCGCCGAAGCCCTCCGGGTCGCCGAGGACTTGAACGCCAAGGAGTTGATCGCGCTCGCCCTCATGATGATGGCCGACACTGGAGGCTCACTGGAGCTCGCAGAACGCGCCCTTCGAGTCTCGAGAGAGCTGG
>JBCCFW010000077.1:0-33506 GCA_039029535.1 Acidobacteriota bacterium | reverse complement strand
GCCGGGGACCTCGAGCACGTCTCGAGGTCCCCGACCTGCCCCGGCCACCGTCACCGATGACCGGGGCCCGGACGACTCAGCCGGTCAGGGCTGGAGCTCCCGTCCGGTTCGAGACGAGACGGGCCCGGAGGGGTCCGTCGCCTGTCCGTCCGGAGGAGAGCAACCGCCGTTGCGGACCTCGACGTACACGGTGCAGTCGCTGCTGCCACCGCCGGCGTCGGTGACGGTGAAGGTCACCGGCGTGATGCCCAGCGGGAAGCAGTCGGTGACCAGCTCACCCTGAGAGGGATCGTGGTCGTTGGTCACCGAGACGATCTCCTCGCAGCCAGCGGTCGCGCAGGAGCCCACCGTCGCCGTGGCGCAGCAAGGACCGCCCGGCGGCGTCACGACGGTGATCGTGTTGCTGCCCGCGAGAACCGAGTCGATCTCGAGGATCGCTCGATCGATGAGCGTGTCGTCCCCGATGGCCACCGTCAGCGGCGACCCGTCGAGCAGGTCGAGCGCGCCCGGGAAGAGCGACAGCTCCAGGGTCGTCACGCCCGAGCTGGTCGGGTTCGGGCAGTCACCGTACATGACCGCCGCGAAGGGGTCGAAGCAACGGCCGAACGAGATTGCCCCAGCGGCGCTGGCGAGCTGGATGTGCTCGGTCGGTCGCAGGTTGCCGGCCGGACAGGGACCGCAGGCGCGGCTGCGGATCTCCCAGTCCAGGATCAGGCGAGCGTCGACGACGCAGGCGTCCGGAGGCAGGGCGTAGTCGTGGACCCAGACACGGCAGGCATTGGGATCCGTGCTGTCCATGCCCAGCTCGGTCGGGTTGGCCCCCAGGCAGCCCGGGAAGCCGGGACCCGTCATGGGTGCGTCTCCGGGATCCTCGGAACCGAAGTCGTCGTCGTCCCCCACCAGGTTGCGCAGGGTGCTCACCGGGCTGCACTCCAGGTCGGGAGCAGCGCTGCCGAGCACTCGCACCACCGTCGAGCAGGTGCTGGTGTTGCCGGCCCCGTCGGTCGCCGTCCAGGTGACCACGTGCGTCCCGGGTGTCGTGAAGACGTGCGTGAGGCTCGAGCCGACCAGGGTCCCGGGCGTGCTGATGCTGCCCGCGCCGGTCAGGTCGTCGACCAGCGAGATGGGACCACAGGCGTCACTAGCTCGGGCCGTGAAGCAGAGCTCCTGGCCACAGTCGACGGTGACCGAGCTCTGCACGGGGCCGCTGCCCGGGCAGGCGCCCAGCCGCACGCCGCAGTTGAGCGCCGGCGGCGTGACGTCGCGGACCTCGATGACCGTCGTGCAGGAGCTGGTGTTGCCGCTCGCGTCGGTGGCCGTGTAGGTCACGGTGTGGAAGCCGCTCCCCTCGAGCACGGGCGGGCTGACGGTGACGACCGGGTCGGCGTCACAGTTGTCGAAGACCGTGGCAGCCGGTGGGGTCACCTGGCAGTCGCCGTCGGCGAAGAACGTCGCGGGATCCGGACAGGTGATCTCCGGTGGCGTGCCGTCCACGACCTCGAAGGACACCGTGCAGGTGCTGACGTTCTCGAGACCGTCGACCGCGGTGAAGGTCACCTCGTGGAAGCCGAGCGGGAAGCAGTCGGTGACGACATCCTGGTCGTCAGGCTGGTGGTCGTTGACGATGGCGATCAGCTCCGAGCAGTCGTCGCTGCCACAGGCGGCCAGGGTGACCGTCGCGCAGCAGCGGTCCGGGTCGGCCTCGACGACCGTCACGCCCGGGGTGCTTCCGGTGAGCACGTCGATCTCGAGGGTGGCGATGTCGATGGCGGTGTCGTCGCCGATCGAGATCGTCAGCGGCGTGCCGTCCAGCAGGTCCATGACACCGGGGAAGTCCTCGAGGTCGAGGGTCGTGATCCCGGAAGTGTTCGGCGTGGGACAGTCACCGTAGAGGGCCCCGGAGAACGGCTCGAAGCAGCGGTCGAAGAGCAGGTTGCCGGACGCGGTGGAGAACTGGAGCCACTCGGTCGGGCGATCGAAGCCTCCCATGCAGCCGCCGCAGAGGTCCTCGGTGAGTCGCCAGTCGAGCGTCAGTCGAGCCCCCGTCATGCAGGCGTCGGCGGGCAACGTGTACTCGTGCACCCAGGTCCGGCAGCGGTTGTTGGCCAGGGAGTCGAGCGGGGCGTGGCCCAAGCTGGCGGAGCAACCCGGGTAGCCGGGTCCGCTCGTCGAGCTGTCGTCGGGACCGACGTTGGCGAAGTCGTCGTCGTCGCCGACGGCGCTCACGATGGTGTCGACCACGCCGCAGTCGAGCACCGGGCCCGTCGTGTCGACGACGGTGACGAAGGTCGTGCAGATGGTGCTGTTGCCGGCCCCCGTCGGTGGCCGTCCAGACCACCGAGTAGGTGCCCGGCGAGTCGAAGACGTGGGTGAACTCCGAGCCGATCATCGTGCCTGGAGTGCTCACGCCACTGGCGGCGTCGAGGTCGTTGACCAGGGTGATCGGTCCGCAGAGATCCTGCGCGCGGGCCGAGAAGCAGAGCTCTTCCCCACACTCGGCCGTGAGAGTCGGCGAGAAGGGGCCGGTGCCGTCGCAGGCGCCGGTCTTGACGCCGCAGGTCAGGCTCGGGGCCTTGCTGTCGAGCACTTCGAAGGTCACCGTGCAGGACGTGCTGTTCCCGCTGTCGTCGGTGGCCGTGTAGGTCACGACGTGCGTGCCGGCTCCCACCAGGATGGACGGGCTGGCCGTGATCACGGGGAAGGGATCGCAGTTGTCCTCGGCGGTCGGCCAGGGCGGGAAGGCCGTGCAGTCCGCACCGACGGAGATCTCGGCGGGATGCGGGCAGACCAGCTCGGGCGGCGTCACGTCGACGACCTCGAGCTCGACCGTGCAGCTCGTGTTGTTGCCGGCAGAGTCCGTGGCGGTGAAGGTCACCTCGTGGAGACCCAGCTCGAAGCAGTCGGTGACCTCTCCCCCCTGGGCGGGGTCGTAGTCGTTGGTGATGGTGAGCTCGTCGCTGCAGTCGTCCTCGACCGCGCACTGACCGAGCGTCACGGTCGCGCAGCAGGCGGTGTCGTCGACGGGCACGACGATCGGGCTACCGGTCGCGACGAAGCTGAGCTCGAGCGTGGCGACGTCGATGGCGGTGTCGTCGGTGATCGAGATCGTCAGCGGCGAGCCGTCGAGGAGGTCGATGACGTCGGGGAAGTCCATCAGGTCGAGGGTCGTGACGCCCGAGGTGACCGGAGGACAGCTCCCGTACAGGGCACCAGCGAAGGGGTCGAAGCAGCGGTTGAAGGCCAAGCTCCCGGCCGCGCTGTAGAAGCGCAGGGTCTCGGTCGGCCGGTTGCCTGCTCCCGGACAGGGCAGGCAGGTGGCCGGATGCGTGCTCAAGAGACGCCAGTCGAGCGTGAGCCGCGCCTCGGCGACGCAGTGCTCCTCCGACGGCAGCACGTACTCGTGGACCCAGTGACGGCAGGAGTCCTGGACCAGGCTGTCCATGGGAGCGACGCCGCCGTTGGTGGGGTTGCTCCCGGTGCAGGGCACGAAGCCGGGACCGCTCGTGGGAGCGTCGCCGGGATCGACGTTGGCAAAGTCGTCGTCGTCTCCGACGGTGCTGATGATGTTGGTGGCGACGCCGCACTCCATGACCGGAGGCTCGTCGGTCACGGTGACGTACACCGTGCACGAGGTCGACTGACCGGCCGTGTCGGTGGCCGTCCAGGTGACCGCGTGGGTGCCGGCCGTGGCGAAGACGTGGGAGAAGTCGGAGGTCAGCAAGATCCCGGGCGTGGTCGCGTTGCCGGCCGGGTCGAGGTCGTTGGTGAGCTCGAGGCCGCCGCAGTTGTCGAGCGCGCGCGCTCGGAAGCAGACCGTCTCGCCGCAGCCCACCCTCAGCGTGCTGCCTCCCCCACCGATGATCGGGCACTCGCCCAGGGCCACCTGGCAGGTCAGGCTCGGGCCCTTGAGGTCCTGCACCACGATGGTGACGACGCAGCTACTGGTGTTCCCGTTCGAGTCGGTCGCCGTGTACGTCACGACGTGGGGGCCGGCGCCGGAGAGCACGGGCGGATCGAAGGTGAGCACCGGGTTCGGATCGCAGTTGTCGGTGACCGGGAGCACCGGCGGCGTGCCGTTGCAGGCGGCGTCCGCGTTCACGGTGAGGACGTCCGGGCAGTCGATCTCGGGGGGCGTGAAGTCGTCGTCGCAGTCGCCGCAGTCGCTGGGGTCGGCCCCCAGCGGGAAGAGCACGGCCACCGGCACGGAGGCGGCGGTGGTGCTGCCGTCACCGAGCTGACCGGAGCCATTCGCACCGAAGCCCCAGGCGGTGTCGTCGGAGCGCAGGGCCAACGAGTGGAAACCACCGCCGTCGACGAGGGCGACGGGGCTCAGCGAGCCGCTCACGACCGGGACCGGGACGTTGCTCGAGGCAACACCCGAGCCGGCTCCGAGGACGCCACTCGCGTTGCTCCCCCAGGACCAGGCTTCGAGGGCCGAGTCCAGGGCCATCGAGTGACGACCGCCAGCGGAGATGGCGTGGACGTCGCCGAGAGCGGTGTCGACGACCTGCACGGGTGCGGTCGAGAAGGCGACGCCGCTGCCGTCACCGAGCTGGCCGACGATGTTGCGGCCGAACGACCACGCATCGAGATCAGCATCGAGCACCAGGGAGTGCTCGTCGCCGGCGGCGATGGCGATGTTGCCGACGAAGCTGCCACCGCAGCCCGAGTCGCGGACCTTGGTCGGAAGCTCTCGCTGCGTGACCGAGCAGTCACCGAGCTGGCCGCTCGAGTTGAATCCCCAGGCCAGGACGGTGCCGTCGGTGCGGAGGGCCAAGGAGTGACGACCGCCGGCGGCGATGGCGCTGATGTCGGTGAGGACCGGCAGGCCACCGGGTCCGTTCACCTGCACGGCGCGGTCGACGATGGTGCCGGCCGTGCCCTGGCCGAGCTGGCCCTCGACGTCGCGACCCCAGGCCCAGACCTGGCTGGACGAGTCCAGGGCCAGCGAGTGATAGCCGCCGGCCGAGATGGCGACGATGTCGGCGAGCGGTGCGCCGCTGCTCGTCAGCACCTGCACCGGCAGGTTGGAAGCCGTCGCGGTCCCGTCACCGAGCTGGCCGTGGGCGCCGTGGCCCCAGGCCCAGACGTGACCGGACGAGTCGAGGGCCAGGGCGTGGCTGGCGTTCTCGGTCCCACCGGCGGAGATGGCCACCAGGTCGGAGAGCTGGCCGGTGCCGGCCGCGTCCGACACGGGAGCCGGGATGGTCAGGAAGCTGCCGGGGATGCCGATGCCGAGCTGGCCGTCATCGTTCTTTCCCCAGGACCAGCCCTGACCGAGGCTGTCGATGGCCAGGGAGAAGTCCAGGCCGGCGGAGAGCTCGTCGACGCAGCCATGTGGCGGGGCCGACACGCAGTCGGTGCACTCCAGCGTGCCGAGATCGGCGCCGCAGGACGTGGTGGTCCGGGACCAGTCATGCGAACAGCAGGGCGACGAGATGATGAACAGAGCTGGGTCGGCGTCCGTGCAGGGCAGGCGGACGCGGAAGACACCGCTGGCGTCGGTGATGCCGTTCATCGAGACGGGCGGCGCCATCGTGTCGGTGCGGACGACGGTCACCAGGCAGTTGGCCAGTGGGGTTCCATCGCTGCATTCGAGCTGACCGTCGACGAAGTCCGCTCGGGCGACGGTGGCGATGAGCAAGAGAAGGGGTAAGGCGAACAGGGATCGAGCACTCATGGAAGTGATCTCGTTGGGACGTGGTGAGAGGAAGGCCATCGCCCCAGGAGCGGGTTCCCTCCCTGCAGGCGACGTTGAATGGGTCGCCGGTCTCAACCACCGAGTCGTGCCGTCCTGACAAGCCCTCCGCTAACTCGTGTCTTTCTGGTGCGCTAACTCGCGAACGACTCGCCCACGGCTTTCACGATTGCTCGCGCGTCGCAGCCGTGGAGATCGGCGCCGCTGAAGGGGTTCAGCTCGACCACGCGTGGCTCCCCCGCCGACTCGCCGGTGTCGAGGACGTACACGGGCTCGGGCGCGACGAGCTCCGAGGCGACCTCGCGGGCGAGGCGCTCGTGCGTCGGGTCGGGAGGCAGTGCCTCGGTGGCTCGTGTCGGCCCGTCGTAGCGACCGCCCGCGACGACCTCGCGAGCGACCACCACGAAGCGATGCTCGTGGGTGACGTCGACCACCGGGGCCACGACGACCGGGAGTCGCTCGTCGTCGAAGTAGAAGCCGTGGTCGAGGGAGGCCAAGGTCAGGCCCTCGGTCTCGACCACGCGTCCGGCGAAGGGCTTGAGCGGGCTGTCGGGTCGGACGAAGACCCGACCCGTGATGCCGAGCGGCTCGAGCGTCGCCCGAGGATCCGCGACGAGCTCGCAGGCCGGCAGGCAGCGCCAGCGCTCGTTGAGGAGCCAACGTTCGAGCCGTGGCCAGGTGGCCGTGCAGTGGAAGTCGGCGCTCGCGCAGTAGGCGCCGGGCGACCACGGCGACTCTCGGGCGATGCGGTCCGCCAGGCCGAGGCTCCCGTGGAAGAGCACGGGACCGTCACGTCGAGGCCAGCAATCGTCGCGCGCCCAGTCGTCGGACCAGGTCAGGACCTCGTGTCCCGCCGCGCGGGCCGCGGCCGCGAGCGCCTCATGCGACGCCACCAACACGTCGGGTTCCAGGACCCACGTGAGCCTCCCCTTGCTGGTCATCCCTCTCCCTCCCTTCCGGCCCGAGGCCTGCCTCGAGCATCCGGCCGACGCTACCATCGTGGCCATGGCGCGACCCGCCTCCGCGCCTGGAGCACTCGCCCGTGTTGTCGCTCGCCATCGCCTTCCCCGGAACGCTGTTCGGGCTCATCGGCTGGATCTGGCTGACCGTCGTCGGCTTCCGTCAGGGAGGTTGGCTGTGGGGGCTTCTCGCCCTCCTGGGTCCGCTGACCTTCCACCTGCTCTCGGTGCTCGTCGCCATCAAGCTGTGGCCGGCGACCAAGCGACCGGTGTTCTTCCTCCTGGCGAGCTTCCTGCTGAGCTTCGTGTTCTTCTTCGTCGCCCGGACCACGGTCGGACCGGGACCCACCGGTCCGACCCCCTGAGCTCCACCGGCATGAGCCTCGACACCCTCATGACACCGGCCGCCCTGGTCGACCTCGATCGCGTCGAGCGCAACACCCGCACGATGGCCGAGCGCGCCCACCGGCTGGGCGTGCGGCTGCGACCCCACGTGAAGACCCACGCCTGCGTCGAGATCGCGAGGCTCCAGGTCCAGGGCCACTTCGGCGGCGTGACGGTCTCGACCTTCGCCGAGGCCCGGCGCTTCGCCGACGCGGGCTTCACCGACCTCACCCACGCGGTCCCCCTCGCCGTCGGCCGGCTCCCCGAAGCCGCCGAGCTCACGCAGCGGCTCGAGCGCTTCTCCGTGCTCGTCGACGGTCCCGAGACCGTGGCCGCGATCGAGGACTGCGCGCGCGAGCGGGACGTCCGCTTCTCGGTCTTCCTCAAGGTCGACTGCGGCTACCACCGCGCGGGCGTGGACCCCGCCGACCCCGACAGCGCCCGTCTCGCTGCCGCGCTCGCCGCCTCGGAGCACGTCGACTTCCGCGGCCTGCTCACCCACGCCGGTCACTCGTACCACTGCCACGACCGTGACGAGGTCGCCGTCGTCGCCGCCCAGGAGCGCGACGTCATCGTGGCCTTCGCCGAGCGCTTGCGGGCCGACGGCGTCACGGTGCCCGAGGTGAGCGTCGGCTCGACGCCGACCTGCTCGGTCGTCGACGACCTCACCG
The DNA here is from genome assembly GCA_039029535.1 of Acidobacteriota bacterium. Classification (GTDB taxonomy): domain Bacteria; phylum Acidobacteriota; class JBCCFW01; order JBCCFW01; family JBCCFW01; genus JBCCFW01. The sequence continues at coordinate 25,794 of JBCCFW010000077.1, read as the reverse complement.
GCGTCACCGAGATCCGTCCGGGTAACAACGTGTTCTTCGATCGCTTCCAGCGCACCATCGGGAGCTGCGACGACGACGGCCCTGCCTTCTTCGTGCTGACCACCGTCATCGCTCGCCACTCCGGCCGACGTCAGGTGCTCCTCGACGCCGGTGCGCTCGCGCTCTCGAAGGACGCGGGGGCCTCCCACGTCGACCCCGACGCCGGCTACGGCGAGCTTCAGGACCTCGACGGACGACCGCTGCCGGGGCTGCGTCTTCACGCGCTCTCGCAGGAGCACGGGCAGGTCGAGGCAGCGCCCGGTGTCGAGCTGCCCGCGGTCGGTCAGAGGCTCCGCGTGTTGCCCAACCACTCCTGCCTGAGCGCCGCCTGCTTCAGGTCCTACCAGGTCGTCCGCGGACGCGAGCCCGTCGCCGAGTGGGACGCACCACGGGGCTGGTGAGACGACCGTGAGCACCTGGGAGTGCGGCCATCATCCGGTCGACCTCGCGCTGGCTCACGAGCGCGTGTTGCCGGCGCTCCGGGACGACGAGGTCTTGGGCTCCCTGCTCGTCGACGCCGAGCGCGTGGCGCGGGTCCGGCAGCGGGCGCGGGCCTGGGCCCTGCGCCTGGCCAAGCTCGACGTCGCGCTCCCTCGCTTCGACCTCGACGTCCACCTCCGTGGTCGACCGTTCTTCGTGGAGGCCGACTCGGTCGACGAGCTGACGCGAGCCATCGAAGCGCTGGAAGTCGCGGGTCCAGCCGAGGTCGACGAGCTCGTGCGCGCGAGCCTCGCCCACTTCGATGACGACGCCACGGCTCCCCTGCTGAACGACTCGTGGTCCCCCGTGGAGAGCGCGCCCGATGCACGAGACGCCGAAGCGCTGCTGGCTCGAGTCCAGGCCGTCCGTGCGCTCCTCGACGACGCGAGCGCGGCGCCCCGCTGCGCGCCGCTCCTGCTGGCCGTCACCTGCGAGCTGCACGATCGCCTGCGTCCCGGCTGGCGGACGACGCGGGGACCGTGGCCGACCCGGCTCCTCACGAGCTTTGGTGAGGACCCGTCTCGGTGGTTCGAGTCACCCGCCGCGCTCGTCGCTCCCCTCCTCAACGAGCATCCCGAGCTCGCCGAACACCTGAGCTGGACGACCCTGGGCGAGGACGGTCCCATCGGGGGCTTCGTGCCGATCGAGCGGGTCGCCGATCTTCGAGCGACGCTCGAGGCCCGCGCCGACCAGATGGAGCGCTGGGCTCGTGACGAGGGTTGGGCCGAGGACGTTGCGGTCGTTCATCTCCGCTTGCTGCGCGAGGCGCTCGCGGTGGCCGAGCGTCGGGGCTTCGCCTTCGTCGAGACCGTCGACCTCTGATCCGGCTCGACCCCGTCAGTCGAGCGCTGGCAGGTCGGCGGCGCGCTCGGCCTCGCGAACGTCGAAGCCACAGTCGGTGAGCGCCCGGAGGAGGGACTGCAGGTTGCGGTCGTGACCCCAGGCCCACGCGCGTCGGCGCGAGCGTTCGCGCTGGGGCTCGCTCCCCCGCTGCGGATCGGCGAGCACGGTGACGAGGGCGTCCGCGAGCGCCATCGGGTCCTCGATGGGCACCAGCACTCCGGGCGGATCCGGCTCGGCCAGGACGTCGGTCGCAGAGCCGACCTCCTCCGAGAGCACCACCGGGAGACCGGCGGCCAGCGCTTCACAGGCGACCGAGCCCCAGGGCTCGAAGCGGGACGGCAGCACGAACACGTCGCTGCCCGCCATGATGGCGGCGACCTCGCCGAACTCGCGGAAGCCGAGCAGCTCCACCCGGGACGTGGTGGCCGCCTGAGCCTCGACCTGCTCGCGCAGCGGCCCGTCTCCCACCAGCAGGAGGCGCGCCTTCGGTCGTCGCTCCAAGACCTTCGGCCAGGCGTCGAGCAGGACGTCGACGGCCTTCTCGGTCACGAAGCGTCCGACGAAGACGACGTGCTCGTCATCGAGCTCGCCCGGTAGCTCCTCGCGTGGGTCTCGCTCCTCACGAAGGCGGGCGATGGTCGCCGAGAAGCCTCGCGTGTCGGGTGAGGTCGGGAAGCGGTGACTGCGCTCCGGGTCGGCTCCCAGGGTCGCGAGGTGGGCCCGCGCTCGGCTGCCGGCTGGGAGCCAAGCCCGGGCCGAGCGGACGAGCCACGGCACGAAGAAGCCGTGGGCGTGCTGCGTGCCGGGCACCGCGCCGCCGCGACGCAGGGACTCGCTGCACTGGATGAGGGGGATGCGCAGCAGTCGACACAGCAGGCAGACCATCCACGAGGTCGGGTCGGAGTAGCTGCCCATGACGACGACGTCGGGTTGTCGGACCAGCAGCTCCCATCCCACTTCCGGGTGGAAGCCGAGGTGGGTGGTCGCTGGTCGGCCGATGGGGATGCGCAACCAGCAGGTCGGGAAGGAGTGCTCGTGCTCGAGTCGGCCCCGTTTCCACGGCGTGTTCGGGAAGGTCTCTGCGAGGTAGAGAGCGCGCAGGAGCAGGCCCGGCAAGGCGGCGACGCGATCGAGCAGCGGGTCTCGATACGGGGTCGGGTGGCGAAAGATCGCCAGGACTCGGAGGGGTGTCGCGGCAGCCATCGAAGCTCGACGTGGGCGCCGCTCCCAGCCCCGGCGGACGCCCGGGGCGACGGCGGCGAGGCGGGAGAATGAAGGGCGCCGGCGGAGCGGGTCAACACGCGACTCGCCTCCGCGGGGCAGTTCGGGCGAAGATCAGACGATGTCCCCTGGAGACTTCTCCGTGAAGCACGTCCCTGCCACCGTCTCCGCGCTCGTTTCCCTGGCCGTTCTCCTCGGTCCCGGCGTCTCGCCGGCGTCCGCCCAGTGGAACACCGCCGAGACCTCGACCCCCAACCTCGGAACGGTCAACGCCCTCGCCTGGGGTGACGCCGATCGCGACGGCATCCTCGACCTCGCCGTGGCGGTGCCGTCCGGTCCCGCTCGCGTCCACTCGGGATCGGTGGACGGTCCCGTGGTCCCCGCCGCGTGGACCTCCCTTGCCGGTGGCGACGGCATCGACCTGGGCTGGGCCGACCTCGACGGTGACGGCGACCTCGCGCTGGTCGTCGCCAGCAGCACCGGCGTGCACGTCCACGAGAACGACGGTGCTCTCGAGGACCTGCCGTTCCAGACCGTCGTGGCACCGGCCGCCGTGCAGGCCCTGGCGCTGGGCGACGTCGATCTCGACGGCAGCCTCGACCTGGCCCTCGCCGTCGACGGCGAGCCCGACCGCGTTCACCTCAACACGGGCGGTGGCAGCTTCGAGACGGTCGCGGTCTGGAGCACCATGGAGAGCGACCCGTCACGAGACCTCGCCCTCGGTGACTGGAACGACGACGGGACCCTCGAGCTCGCCATCGCCAGCTCGTTCCTCGCCGACCGCGTGCACGCCAACACCGCCGGTAGCCTGAGCACGTCGATCAGCTGGCGCAGCGACGAGGCCCACGACTCGGTCGCCGTGGCCTGGGGCGACTTCGACAACGACCGGGATCTCGACCTCGCCATCGCCAGCGCGAACCCGCTGCAGGCCGACCGGCTCTATCGCAACCGTCCCGCCGGTCTCGGCACCGGGACGGTCTGGTCCCCTCCCCCCGCCACGGCCGGGACGCTCACCTGGGCCGAGCTCGACGGTGACGGCACGCTCGAGCTCGTGGTCGGCCGCGACGGTGCCGACGTCGTCTTCGACGCGGTCTTCCCCTCGTTGACGACCACGCCCACCTGGACCAGCGACCGGACGGACCCGACCACCGCCGTCGCCCTGGGCGACTTGCGTGCGAGCGGTGGCCTCGACCTCGTCGCATCGCATCCGATCGCCGGCTCTGCGTTCTACCGGTCACCCCGTGCGCCCCTCGACGTGGAGCCCGCGTGGATCGCCACCGACATCCGCGATGCGACCTGCTCTCTCGTCTGGGCCGACGTGAACTCGGACGGTCGGCTCGACCTGGCCATGGGCAACGACGCCGGCGAGCAGGACGCGATCTTCTACGGCCTCGGCGGCAACCTCGGCGGGGCCCCGGACTGGCAGGCCGACATCGGATTGCTCACTCGCGACATCGCCTTCGCGGACTGGGACGGCGACGGGGATCTCGACCTGGCCATCGCCGACGCGAGCTTCCTCGAGGTCCACGTGAACGAGTCCGGCGTCCTCGACACCCTCTCGAGCTGGGTGGCCGACAACTTCGCGCCCTGGACCTCGCTGGCCTGGGGTGACGTCGACGTGGATGGCGACCTGGACCTCGTGGCGGGCAGCGCCGAGAACGCCTACCTCTTCGACAACGAGACCAACATCGGCGGCAGCCTCGCGACCACCGCCTTCTGGGTCTCCGATGAGATCGAGGAGTGCAACGACGTCGCCCTGGGCGACCTCGGCGGTGACGGCGACCTCGATCTCGCGCTCGCCTGCGTGGACGTCGGCGACCGGGTCCACGAGAACATCGATGGTCGTCTGGAGACGACCGCGAGCTGGCGCAGCACGGAGGTCGATCGCAGCACCAGCGCGGCGTGGTCCGACGTCGACGGCGACGCCGACCTCGACCTGTTCATCAGCGCGCAGCTCTCCCCTGCCGGCGTGCGGGTCCACCGTCAGGGAGCTGGCGGCCTGCTCGAGACCACCGCGTCGCTCACCATCAGCGATGGTGCCGAGGTCGCCGAGATCGCGCTCGGCGATTGGAACGGCGATGGCGACCTCGACATCGCGCGGGCGGGCGCACCCTTCGGCTTCGGGACCGTCGTCGAGACCGAAGGCGGTCTCCTCTTCCCCGCCGCCTCGTGGACCAACGACGAGCAGCTCGACTACCAGGCGGTGGCCTGGGGTGACTGGGACGCGGACGGTGATCTCGACCTCGCGCTGGGCGCGCTGTCGGAGCAGAACCGGGTCCACCAGAACGACCTGCACGATGGGCGTCGCGCGCGGCTGCCGGAGACGGCGCTCTTGCCCGGCGGCATCGCGACCGCCAACAGCACCGACAAGGCGCCGGGCTTCTCCAGCCCGCAGGTCTTCGCCTCGCCCGTGTCCATCAACTACGAGCTCCGCGACGGACAGTCGGATCCGCTCGCAGAGCTCCGGGTGGAGTGGGCCCTGTTCGGCTCCACGGCCTGGCGCCCCGCCACGCCCGGTCCCGGAGGTGACGGCACGACCGACCTCTCGAGCTCACCCGAGGGCATGCCCCACGTGTTCGTGTGGGACTCGAGCGCCGACCTCACCGGGGTCGACCAGGCCTTCGCTCAGGTCCGCCTGGTCGTCGACCAGCAGGCGCCCGACGAGGTCGGACATCCGATCCGTCGCGGTCGTCTCGCCAGCGAGTCGTACCCCTTCATCGTCGCGGTCGACACCGACGCCGACACCCTCCCCGACCCCACCGACAATTGCCCGCTCATCGCCAACCCCTTGCAGGAGGACCGCGACGGTGACGACGTCGGCGATGCCTGCGACAGCTGTCCCGACGACTTCGCGCCGGGCGACCCCGACGCGGACGGCGACCTCACGGGCGACATCTGCGACAACTGCCCCGACGACGCGAACATGGGGCAGGAGGATCCGGACAGCGACGGCTTCGGCGACCCCTGCGACAACTGTCCCGCCGACACCAACCCGGGGCAGGAGGACTTCGACGGTGACGGTGTCGGTGACCCCTGTGATCCGGATCGGGATGGCGACGGCAGCGACAACGTGGACGACTGCGCGCCCGACGACCCGGGGGACGGTGCCTTGGTCCCCCAGCTCACGGGCCTGATGGTGGAGCTGCTGGCGGACGAGGTGACCGTGCGGCTGACCTGGGACGCGCCGATGGTCGGGCTCGACTTCGGCGAGGGGCGCTACGAGATCGTCTCGGGCGACCTCGGCAACATGCGCGACGACCTGGGCTTCCGCCGCGGCTGTCGTCGTGTCCACGACCTCACGCTGACGCACGACGATCCGCGTCCGGGTCCCGTCATCGCGGGCGCGGGTCGCTACTACCTCGTGCAGGGGCGCAACGACTGCGGCCTCGGCGAAGCGGGCATGGCGAGCCTCCCACCCGACGGTCGTGCCGACCTGCTGCGCGAGGGTTTCTTGCCGAACTGCCCCTGAGCTGGAACTCCGAGGCGGTCACCGCTTCAGGCCGGGAGGGACTGCATGCGACGTCAGATCTCCCACTGCTACAACCCGAAGCGTTGGATGCTCGGAGTCGTCTTCGTGCTGCTGGCCATCGGCATCGCGATCGCGTGGCCGATCCCGAGCGGATGGTGGATGGCCCTCGCCTTCGGGGTCTTCGGCATCCTCGTCATCGACTTCCGGGTCGGCTGGACCATGGACCGCAGCACGGGTGAGCTGCGTGAGTGGCGTGGCTTGGGTCGCTGGCGGACGCGGGATCGGACACCGCTCGCGCAGTACCGCTACGTGGAGCTGAAGCGCAACGCCAGGCGCTCGGAGCTCGACATCCTGATCGGCGTCGTCGAGCCCACGATCCTCTTGGCGAGCTACCCGACCTACCTGGAGGCGCGGCGCATGGCCGAGCGCCTCGCCCGCTTCCTGCGGGTGCCCCTCCAGGACGTGGCCGCGGGCTCGATGTCCATCCGCGAGCCGAGCGAGCTCGGCGAGTCGCTCCGGGACCGTCTGGCGAGGGCGGGCGCGCCCGACTGGTCCGAGGCTCCGAGCTCACGAGTGGGCGTGCGTCGCGAGGAGCGATCGGTCGTCGTGGAGGTGCCGAAGTCTCCGCTGTTGCCGTCACTGGTCTGGAGGTGGCTCTGGCAGGGGGCGGTCTCCCTGTGGGTGATGCTCCTGTTCTTGGGGAACTTGGAGGGCCTCTTCGTCGACCCTCCCCCCCACTTGCCCGCCGTGTTCGGGTTCGTCGTGCTCGCTGCGATCCTGGAGCTGGCTCGTCGTGCGCGACGCCTGCGGAGCTCGGAGCGCATCGTCATCGACTCGCGGACCATCGCCGTCGAGCGGGTCGGGCGGTTGCTGCGCGGGCGTTCCGAGGTCGCGGTCGACGACCTGGAACAGGTAGTGACCAGCGATGAGTTCGAGACCGACCGCGAGGTCACGCCGGAGCGGGTGGGGTCCTGGCTGAGCCCGCTGCTGGGGCGACCCGACGAACAGCTCGCGGCGCTGAAGCCACGTAGCCTGGACAACGGCGTCGTCCTCGTGGGTGACGAGGCCGAGCTGGTCGTCGGCGCCAACCTCACCCGCGACGAACGCACCTGGCTCCGCGACCTCATCCAACACGCGGTCGTCGCCCTCCCCCGCTGAGTGCTCTCGGGTCGGCCCCGCATCCGAGGTTGCGAATGTGTCAGAGCCGGCCCTGCGCGGAGCAGGCTCGGCCCCTCATTCGAACTTGCCGAGAGCGCCAGTGCGTCAGCTCAGGCCATGAGCCGAGCGAGCCGCAGGCTTCGAGGCATGCCGAGCTGACGCTGCGCAGCGTCAATGCTCAGGCCAACCGAAGTGGGACCATTGGGAGCGCCGGTGCGTCAGGTCCGGCTCTGAGCCGAGCGACCGAGCCGCAGGCTACTGGTGGGTAGCTGAGGACGAGGGAGCGACGGCGGAGAGCCGGAGATGACGTGCCGCCGCCCCAATGGGGGTGGGGAGGCCGGCCGGGATGCTTTGATGTGGCAGGAGACCACTCGCGGCCCCCGCTGTCCGGCTCAGTCGCCGGAGCTCCTGCCGTCCCGGCCGGCGTCCGCCGACCCGCGCGTGCGGCGGGAGGCCCCACCTCCCATCCCGGTCCCCCTCGGGGGGCCGGCTCCGCACGAACCACTCAATTGAGATGTGATGATGACGTTGACCCTTGCGAGTCGAGGCGGAAGGTACCACCCGCACAGGTGGTGAACAAGCTTCGAATTTCCCTGTTTTTCAAGGCTTTACCGTATCTCCGGACTACGTCACCCAGGTGTTTCGGAACGGGTCGAGTGGCCATGTTCCGACGCTTGCGACGGTCGTCGAGCGGCGGGCATGATGCTGCCCTCTCCCCTTCAGTCGACGAGCTTCCATGTCGCGAGCAGGACAGCCGCCAGCCCGTGGTCTCGCTGCCCTCGGCGAGCGGATTCGGCGCTATCGCCAGGACCAGGGCTGGACCCAGGCGCAGCTCGCCCGCCGAGCCGGCATCTCTCGCGACGCCATCTCTCGCATCGAGCGTGGGCTCGAGCGAGCACGTGAGGCGACCCTGCGTGCCCTCGCTCAGGCGCTCGGCGTCGAGTGGAGCCAGCTCACCGGTGAGGAGGGCCAGCCTCGACTCTTCCCCCTCCCCGACGAGATGAGGGTGCAGCTCGTGCGCTCGTTGATGGAGCTGGAAGACGCCGAGCTCGAGGAGGTCGAGCCGGAGCTGCGAAGCCTCCTCGAGCGTCGGAAGGACGGCCGACGAAAAAAGACCGACCGTAAGCGTTGACCCGAAAGGAGTTCCGGTGACCGTCGGAACTCCGACGGTCACCGCTCCGACGGGCTCGGGTTTCAGCGTCTCCGGCGGTCGAGGTCGTCGAGGCCGTCTGGTGGCGGGAGCCGACGACGACTCGGGCAGGGATGCCAGGGCGGCAGCTCCGTGGGCGCGCCGGACAGGAGTGCGAGCAGCGTCTCGACGAGGTCGCAGCACTCGGTGGTCGCCGTGGGAGGCGGCGCGTCGGCGCAGGGGTGGCCCGGGTCGACCGGAGGCGCGCCGGGGTCGGCGAGGCGGAGAAGCTGGAAGACGTCGCAGTCGGGGCAGGCGTCGGGAGGCTCGGGTACCCGGCACGGGTAGGCATCGAAGCAACCGCTTCCCTCCTCCAGCGCGAGCACGAAGTCGCCGGCCGAGAAGCCCAGCCCGTGGACCTGAATGAGGTACTCGGTGTCGGGCTGCGTGCACCAACTCACCGTCGAGGTCAGGCGACTGCCGGGACTGCACGCGAGGTCGTCGTCGTTGACCCCCACGCAGGTCGGTCCGTCGCAGCTTCCGCAGTACACGGTCAGGCGCGTGTCGAGCTCGGCGCTGCCGCCCAGGTCCGGGCAGGTGCTTGCGGTGAAGCTTCGCCCCGTGCCGATGACCGAGTACCAGGTGGCGGGTGAGGTGCTGAACACTCCCCCCTCGTCCTCGGAGCAGCAGGCGGGGAGGATCGGAGCGCGGGCGTCGATGGTGGTGCCGGCGGTTCGTGACGGCACGTCGACTCGTTCCGCGGAGTCACAGCCCTGGCAGGGCCCCAGCTCCTCGGCGGCGAGGGTGAAGTCTCCGCAGGAGAGGAAGCCGGTGACGACGACGTGGTAGGTCACGCCGGCCTCGGCGCAGAACTGCACCGTCGAACAGATCACACCCGAGTTGTCGTCCCCGTCCACGCAGTCGAGGACCGGGTCGGTGCAGCTCCCGCTGGTGACGACGAGCTGCGTGTCGAAGGTCGCGCCTCCTCCGAACTCGTCGCAGGTGCTGACTCGGACTTCTTGGTCGGTCCCAACGAAGGTGAACCAGACATCGCCATCGAACAGGGCGAGGTAGTCGCCGCAAACAGAGGGCAGGTTGAACGACGGACTGGCCGTGCAGGTCTCGCCCGGATTGAGCGATGGGAACGTCAGGGGGAGGGCGCCGGCGCAGTCGTCGTTGGGTGGCTGGGCTTGGCCCAGGTGCGGGGCGGCAAGGCAAACGGAGAGCAAGACGCCGGTGACGGCGAGGGAGCGACGGGACATGGGGAATCCTCCATGAGCGCGCTCGGCCTGAGCCGGTGTCTCGGGTCGCGACGGATCGCGAGACCGGAGAGGGACGGCGGGGCGAGGCACTCAGCCCGTGAGCGGGGACGGGCTCGAGGAATGATGGTGCGTGGGCCGCCGGCTCGTCCAGTCTCGATGGTCAGCGTGGCGCGCTGGCGGTCCGGCTCCCCCTGCTTCGCTCGGCCCTGATGGTGGGCTACTGCCCGTCGTCCTCGAGCTGATCCAGGAGCTGCCGGACGGCGATGAGCACTTCCTTCTTGCTCACCTTGCTCTTCTTGAACTGGATCTGCACGGCGAAGCTCTTGGCCTCGGGCTGCCACTTGAAGCGGTAGTTCTTGGGCCGGCCCCGGAGGGCGCCCTCGTCTTTCTGGCGATCCTTCACCAGCTCGTCCCGATGCGTGCCCTCGGCCGCGATCTTCAGGACGGTCTCCTCCATCTTTTGCCGGCTGCCGGCGCGGGCCACCTGGAGGAGGGCGTTGCGCGAGAGCACCGAGTGCTCGTGGCAGAGCTCGCGCACGGCGTCGGGGATCTTCGCGATCGCGAGGGACTCCGACACCACGGTCTTCGACTTGCCGAGCTCCTTGGCGAGGTCGGGGTTGGTCTTGGAGAAGCGGCTCTTGAGCTGGGCGATGCCGTCGCCCTCCTCGAACGGATCGAGGTCGCGACGTTGGAGGTTCTCGACCAGCGCGATCTCGAGGGCCTCGGCGTCATCGACGTCGATCTCGATGCACGGGACGGTCTTCAGCTCGGCGGCCTGGGCCGCGCGGAGACGACGCTCGCCCGCGACGAGCTGGTGTCCCCCGCTCTCGGTCCGCCGAACGATGAGCGGCTCGAGCACGCCCTTGGCGCGGATGGAGGCAGTGAGCTCCTTGAGTCCTTCCATTCGCACTCGGGGCTGGAAGGGGTTCGGCTCGATGGAGGTCACCGGGAGATGCACGCCGACGGGCTCGTCGAAGCGGTTGGCGATCGCGTCGACGTAGTGGTGGTCGTGCCGCATTTGACGACGGGCGGGAAGGCCGGCTCGACGACTAGACACGGGACAGGACCTCCTCGGACAGCCGGTAGTACTCGGCCGCGCCGGTCGAGTTGGGGGCATGGGCGAAGATCGACTCGCGATGAGCTGGGCTCTCTTCGAGCCGGACCGACTTGCTGATGACGGTGTCGAAGACCTTGGTTCCGAAAGCCTCGTTGATCCGATCGAGGACGTCCTTGCCGAGCACGGTTCGCTTGTCGTGGAGGGTGACCACCACGCCCAGGACCTGGAGGTCGGGGTTGGGACGTGCTCGGACTTTCTCGATGGTGTCGAGGAGATCGTCGGTGCCCTCCAAGGCGAAGTAGGAGGACTGGATCGGGATGAGGACGTGGGTCGAGGCGACCAGCGCGTTGACGGTGAGCAGGCCGAGCGTCGGCGGCGTGTCGATGATGACGTAGTCGAAGTCGCGTCGGATGGCGGCGAGCGTGTCCTTCAGCCGGAACGGTGCGTCGAGCTCGCCGAGCAGCTTCGACTCGGTCTTGGCCAGGGCGATGTTGGCCGGCACGACGGTGAGCTTGCGCACCTTGCTCTCGACCAGGACGTCCTTGATGTCACCGTCTTCGACGAGGACGTCGTAGAGCGAGCCGGGGACGTCTTCCCTCTCGAGGAAGGACAGCGTCGAGTTCGCCTGCGGGTCGAGATCGATCAGGAGGGTGTTGAAGCCCTTCATCGCGATCGAGGCGGCGAGGTTGATGGACGTCGTGGTCTTGCCCACGCCGCCCTTCTGATTCATGACCGTGATGACCAAGGGAGTCCTCGCCCGGAGACCGGGTTGACGCCGAAATTCTTCCGTCTACTCCGGTGCCGATGCTAGGGATGGACGTCCTCTCGGTCAAGAGTAGACAGAAGAAATCCTCCGTCTCGCAGGGTCCAAACGCCGGATCTCGTGGAGCGACTCCCCGTCTTCACCGGGCCAGTCGGACAACGGCACCAAGAGGCTCGGGCATCACCGAGACGCAGCCCGATTGGCATGGCCTTCTCTCGCACGGATGCACGACTCAGGCGTGTGGTGAGGAGGAACTCGCCTAGCGTGACCCTCCCCTGGCCCGAGGAGCACGGTCTTGGAGGTCGGCCGCGATTCACTCGCGGCGACCGACGGGGCGTGGGGACATGGAGCGCGGCTCTCACGAGTCACGCCAGCAAGGCCGTGGAGGCTTCGGGGATTCACTTCCCGAAGCCGACGGGTCTGGGGCATGTGAGGAGCTGACCAACGGTCAGCCCGCAGCGGCCCCAGTCCTCAGATCAAAATTCAGCGTCGGTGAGCTGGCTGATCTCGTCGCCGACGGCATCGAGGTCGGGCAGCGGCGGCTCGAGGGCCTGGGCCGCCTCGATCATCGACTCGGACGCGATGATGGGCGCGCCGGAGCGCAGGGCCAGGGCGAGGGCATCGGAGGGTCGAGAGTCGATGACGAGCCGCTCTCCCCCCTCGCGCTCGAGCACGAGGTTCGCGTGGAAGGTGCTGTCCCGGATCTCGGTGATGACCGCCTCGACGACCTTGGCGCCGAGCTTCTCGATGAGCTGGCAGGTCAGGTCGTGGGTCATCGGGCGGGGCGGCGCGACTCCTTCGAGCTGGAGCGCGATGGCGTTCGCCTCGAAGACGCCCACCCAGAGCGGCAAGACGTGAGCGCCCTGATCGTCGGGAGCCCGCAAGACGACCAGGGGCATGTTGGTCAAGGGGTCGACCATCAGTCCCTTCACCTCGAGGGTGATTCGTTCGCTCACGACGTCCTCCCGCGGCTCGCTTCCCGCTGGGGCGTGACGGCTCAGGTTGAGTCGCCTGACGCATTGATGGTCCCTTCGGCCCCAGAACGCAAGTCCTGAGTGCCGATGGGAGTCAGCGCGGCGAGCCGGCGATCTCGCCCCGGAAGCTGTGGGCCTTCGCCTCGGTGATCCGCAGGGGCAGGATCTGGCCGATGAGCTCGGGCTCTCCGGGGAAGTTCACCACCCGATTTCGGGAGGTTCGGCCGGCGAGATCGCGGTCAGAGCGCTTGCTGGTCCCGTCGACCAGGACCTCCTCGATCCGCCCGACCCGTGCACGGTCCCGAGGGGTGCTGAGGCGGTCCTGGAGGGCGAACAGACGGCTCAGGCGCTCCGACTTCACCTCTTCGGGGACGTTGTCCTCGAGCTGTTTCGAGGCCCGGGTGAAGGGGCGAGGCGAGTACTTGAAGGCGTACAGGGCCTCGTAGCCGACCTCCTCCACGAGGCTGAGGGTCTCGGCGAAGTCCTCCTCCGTCTCTCCGGGGAAGCCGACGATGAGATCCGTCCACAGCGCGATGTCCGGACAGACCCGCCGGAGGGCCGAAATCCGGTCAAGATAATCCTCGCGGCGATACTCCCGGCGCATCGCGGACAGCACTCGATCCGACCCGGATTGAACGGGCAGGTGCAGGGCGTCCGCGATGTTCGGGTGCCCCATCGCCTCGACGATGCGGTCGCCGAAGTGCCGCGGATGGCTGGTCACGAAGCGGACCCGCTCGATGCCCTCGACCTCGGCGCAGGCCAGGATGAGATCGGCGAAGTCGTTGCCTTCCCCGTCCTGGTAGCAGTTGACGTTCTGACCGAGGAGCTCGACCTCGCGGAAGCCTCGACCGGCCACCGCCTCGACCTCGGAGAGCAGCACCTGCAGGGGCCGGCATTTCTCGCGACCGCGGGTGAACGGCACCACGCAGAAGGTGCAGAACTTGTCGCAGCCCTCCTGAACGGTCAGGTAGGCCTTGGGGAAGCTCTTGCGCAGGGCGAGCTCGGAGCCCTCCCCCACCGTGCTCGTCCAGGGGGCCGTGTCGGACAGCTGCTCGCGCTTCTCGAGGAGCGAGCGGACGTGCTTGGGGAGCTGCGGGATGGCGCGGGGGCCCAGGACCAGGTCGAGGTGCGGGGCGTCGGCGAAGAGCCCGTCCCGCTCCTGCTGCGCGAGGCAACCGCAGACACCGAGGATGACGTGGGGCCGCTGACGCTTGAGCTCTCGGAGCTGGCCGAGCCGACCACGGAGCTTGTCCGCGGCGTTCTCTCGCACCGTGCAGGTGTTGAGGAGGATGAGGTCCGCGTCGTTCTCGGAGCTCGCCTCCCGGAAGCCGATGGACTGGAGCAGGCCGGCCATCCGCTCCGAGTCGTGCACGTTCATCTGACAGCCCCAGGTCTGGACCAGGTAGCTGCCCCGCTCCCCCGGCTCCTGGGGACGCGGGCTCGCCAGCTCGTCGTCGAGCTCGGCCCCCGGGTGGGTTACGAGCTCGACGGGCGTCTCCGAACCGCTCATGACTCGCTCGTGCTGCCGTCGTCGGTCGGAGTGGTGTCGGACTCCGTGGTCGCGGGGAGCGGCTCACGGGCGTCGTTGATGAACTGCTTCAGCTCCTTGCCCGGCTTGAAGTAAGGGATCTTCTTCGGGGGCACGGGCACCTTGGCGCCGGTCTTGGGGTTGCGCCCCTGGCGGGACCGGCGCTGTCGGATGCGGAAGGAGCCGAAGCCACGCAGCTCGACTTTCTCCTCTTCGTGGAGAGCGTCGATGATGGAATCGAAGACCGCGTTGACGATGACCTCGCTGTGCTTCTTCGTGAGGTCGGCCGCCTTCGCGACCTCCTTGACGAGCTCGGCCTTGGTCATGCGGTCCTCGATTCCAATGGGGTGCGACTAGGAGTCGCCCCCCGACTCGGTGTCGGTCGCGTCGGTGGCCGGGGTGGCATCGTCGCCACCGGCCTCGGCGGGTGCGTCCGTCTCGGCAGGAGCATCGGCGCTCGCCATCCGGCGAAGGTCGGCGCTCATGAAGTCGCCCAGGCTGGCCGACGCGGAGCCGGAAGTGCGGCTGGCGTACTCGCTGGCCTCACGCTGCGCATCGGCAGCGATCGCCTCGCGGATCGACAGTCCGATCTTCTTCTCCTCGGCGTTGAGCTTGACGATCTTCACCATCACCTCGTCGCCGACGTTGAAGCGATCGGAGGGCTTCTCCACCCGCTCCTCGGCGATCTCGGAGACGTGGACCAGGCCCTCGATGCCGTCCTTGAGCTCGACGAAGAGCCCGAAGTCGGTCATCCGCACGACCTTGCCGGCGAGGACGTCGCCGACGTGGTAGCGGACGAAGAAGTCCTGGTAGGTGTCGGTCGTGAGCTGCTTGATGCCCAGGGACAGACGCTGGTTCTCGGGGTCGATGTTGAGGATGACCGCCTCGACCTCTTCACCCTTGTTGAGGACCTCGTGCGGATGCGAGACCCGCTTGGTCCAGGAGAGGTCGGAGACGTGGACGAGGCCGTCGATGCCGTCCTCGATCTCGATGAAGGCGCCGAAGTCGGTGAGGTTGCGGACGGTACCGCGGACCACCGAGCCGACCTCGTAGCGCATGGAGAGCTCTTCCCACGGGTTGGGCTCGACCTGACGGAGACCCAGCGAGATGCGCCGGTTCTCCCGGTCGAGGTCGAGCACCATGCACTCGACTTCCTGGCCGATCGACAGCACCTGCGAGGGGTGCTTGATCTTCTTGGTCCAGGACATCTCCGAAACGTGGATGAGGCCCTCGATGCCCTCTTCGATCTCGACGAAGGCACCGTAGTTGGTGAGGCTGACGACCTTGCCGTGCACCTTCTTCCCGATGGGGTACATCTCCGCGGAGACTTCCCACGGATCGGCACGACGCTGCTTGTAGCCCAGGGAGACGCGCTCGGTCTCGCGGTCGAACTTGAGGATGACGACCTCGACCTCTTGGCCGATCTTGAACATCTCCGACGGGTGGCCGACGCGGCCCCAGGACATGTCGGTGATGTGGAGCAGGCCGTCCATGCCGCCCAGGTCGATGAAGGCGCCGTAGTCGGTGAGGTTCTTGACCACGCCCATCATCACGACGCCTTCCTCGAGAATCTCGAGCGTCGTGGCCTTCTTCTTCTCGTTCTCCTCCTCGAGGATCGCCTTGCGCGAGAGGACGATGTTGCCGCGCCGGCGGTTGACCTTGATGACCCGCATCTCGAGGTGCTGGTCGATCAGGGACTCGAGGTCACGCACGGGACGGACGTCGACGAGGGAGCCGGGCAGGAAGGCGCGGACGCCGATGTCGACGGCGAGACCACCCTTGATGCGCTCGATGATGCGACCGGTGATCGGCGTGCTCTCGTTGTAGGCGCGCTCGACCGTCTCCCAGACCTTGATCTTCTCGGCCTTCTCCTTGGAGAGGACCACGTAGCCTTCGCTGCCCTCGGAGCGCTCGAGCAGGACGTCGATCTGGTCGCCCACCGCGACGCCGGGACCGTCCTCGGTCTTGGGGAACTCGTTCAGGTTGACCATGCCCTCGGACTTGTAGCCGATGTCGACCACGGCATGGTTCTCGCGAACCTCCATGACGGTCCCGAGGACGACTTGTCCTTCCTTGACCTTGGAGTGGGCCTGCTCGTGCAGGTCGAGGATCTCGCCGAAGTCGAGGTCATCGAGGTTGTCGTCGGTGATCGTTCCCAGGCGGGCGTCCAGGGCCGCGCGAGCCTCTCCGGCGTCGGGCACCTGGACCGGGCTATCCGAGTTGGTCGTCGTCTCCATCTGATGGCGTGCTTTCTTGCGTGAACGAACCGGTTGCGGAGGGTCGGGACATCCGACCGAGCATGGGACCGCGGCTCATCCGGAGCCGGTGACGGGGCGCCCCGGTCGGGGGCCCGTTCTCAGCAGGGGAAAGTCGTGGGATGAGCGCCGGCGCGATCAGGCCGGGATCATGCGGTTGGCCCTGGGGGCTGTCAAGGGCAAGACCCTCATTCCGCTCGACTTCGGCCTCCTGCCTTGCGCTGGAATCGGGCCCGTCGCGCCTGCTGTCGAGCCCAGCCCGGAGGCGGCGGCGGCTCGCCCTTCGTGAGCTCCCTCACGGCCTTCAGCTCGGCCTCGGTGAGTGACCGGCTGGCGCCCGGCTTGAGGCTCCCCAGCTCGAGGGGGCCGAGGGACACCCGACGCAGCCGCGAGACCTGGTGACCGACGGCGGCCAGGGCGTCGCGGACCAGGTGCTTCTTCCCCTCCTTGGCCACCACTCGGATCCAGGACGAGCGGTCCCGACGCGAGATCTCGGAGACCTCGAGCGGTCGGCAGCGGTCGCCCGAGAGCCGGATCCCCTGACCCAGCCGCTTGAGGCCCTTCTCGTCGAGCTGGCCACGGATCTTCACGTGGTAGACCCGGGGCACCCCTCGCCGGGGGTCGAGGAGGGAGCGGGCCAGGACGCCGTCGTTGGTGACGAGCATCAGGCCCTCGCTCTGGAAGTCGAGCCGACCGACTGGGTAGACCCTCCCCGGCACGCGGACCAGGTCCATCACGGTGGGCCGGCCTTCGGGATCCTTGGCGGTGCTGAGCACCCCCGGCGGCTTGTTCAGCAGGAGGTGCGTGAGCGTCGCGGCGCCCTTGATGCGCTTGCCGCGGACCTTCACGTGGTCGGTCTCGGGATCGACCTTGGTCCCGAGCTCGACCACTCTCTGGCCGTTCACGGTGACCGCACCCTCGCGGATGAGATCCTCGCAAGCGCGGCGGCTGGCCACTCCGGCTCGGGCCAGGAAAACCTGAAGCCGGATCATTCGGGATCGGCCTCGTCGTCGGCGGTCTCGTCGACGATGTCGTCCTCGTCGATGTCCGAGCCGAGCTCGGTTTCCTCGCCGGCCGCGTCGCTCTCCGCTTCGCCCTCCTCGGCGAGCTCCTCCACCAGCTCGGCCCCGGCGTCCTCGATGGTGTCGTTCTCGGGCTCGACCTGGGTGGGGTCGGTGGTCGGGAGCTCGGACGCGAACTCCTCGAGCTCGCGCAGGGACGGGAGCTCGGAGAGGTCGTTGAGGCCGAAGGTCTTGAGGAACTGCGAGGTCGTCGCGTAGACGAAGGGGCGTCCCACCACCTTCTTGCGACCGGCGACCTTCACGAGGTTCTTGTCGAGCAGGGTGCGGACCGTGCCGCCCGGATCGACACCGCGGATCTCCTGGATCTCGGCGGCGGTGACCGGCTGCTTGTAGGCGATGACCGAGAGGGTCTCGAGGGTCCGAAGGGAGAGCCGCTCGGCCTTCTCCTGCTGAACGAAGCGCGTGACGTGGGGCTCCACTTCGGGGCGCGTCACCAGACGCAGGCCGCCGGCGACCCGGTCCAGCCGGAGACCGCCGCCGGGCGCGGCGTGACGCTCCTCGACGGCCTGCACGGCGGCCTCGAGCGTCTCGGTGGTCTCGTCGGGAAAGAGCTTGGCCAGGCGCTTGAGGGTGAGCGGCTCCGACGAGACGAAGATCAGCGCCTCGACGGAGGACTGGAGCCGCAGCGCGAGCTGCTCGGGGTCGATCTCTTCTTCGGGCTCGCCCTCCGCGTCGGCGTCCTCACCGGTCGTGTCGTCACCGTCTCCCGGCTCGGAGTCGGCCGCGTCCGTGTCGGTCTCGCTGCTCTCCCCTTCTCCCTCGTCCGCGGTGTCGGTCTCGACGTCGTCGCCCGACTCCGACTCCGACTCGGACTCGGCGGGCTCCGTTCCGGCCTCGGCGTCCTCGGCCTCGGGCGTCGGATCGACGTCCTTCTCGACGTCGTCGTTCTCGGTGGCGTTCTCGACTTCCTTCGACATCTCACTCACTCCGGTGCGGTGTCTTCTTCCCCGTCGGGACGCGGGGGCTGGTCGAACTCCGAGACGAAGGCGGTGCCCGGGTCGCCCGGATCCTCGCGGTCCTCGGCTCCTTCGGCGAGGGTGAGCTGGATCTCGCCCTGGTCCTCGGGCTGCTGACAGCAGAGGAAGCCCCGCTTCACCAGCTCGAGCAGGGCCAGGAAGGTGACGACCGCCTCCTCCACCGTGCCCTCTTCGAAGGCCGCCGTGAAGTCCAGGGTCTCCCCCCGCTCCAGCGCGCGGAGACGTCCGAGCAAGTGGCGGATGCGATCGCCGACCGTGAAGCGCGAGGCCTCGAGCACGTGGGGCGTGCGGGCGCGCTTCTCCTCCATGACCTTGCCGAAGGCGCGGGCCAGCGCGAGGAGGTCGACCTCGAGGTGCGACACGCCACCGTACTGAGCACGCACGACCTCGTCGGGGCGGGAGTGCATGGCCGAGGTGACGTCGGCGCGCTCGCGGAGCAGCATCGCCGCCTCCTTGAAGCGCTCGTACTCGAGGAGTTGCTGGACGAGCTCTCGACGCGGGTCGTCGTCGGCGGCCTCGCCGTCGAGCTCGTCGGTGCGGGGCAGCAGCATCCGCGTCTTGATCTGGATGAGCGTCGCCGCCAGCAGGAAGTAGTCGCCGGCGAAATCGAGGTCGAGCAGGTCGTCCTCGCGGGCGCGCTCCAGCAGCCCCTGGTACTGCTCGGTCACCTTGGCGATGGGGATGTCGTGGATGTCGATCTCGCTGCGTCGGATGACGTAGAGCAGCAGGTCGAGCGGCCCCTCGAACAGGTCGAGCTTGACGCGGCCCTCGAGGACCGGCATCGCGATCACGGTGTCACCAAGGACATGAGGAAGTCGGCGGCCCAGTGCGCCGGCTGCAGCAGCACGCCGAGCAGGCCGGTGACGAGGAGGCCGAGCAGGATGAACGTCCCGTACGGGCCGACGATCTCGTCGAAGCGGTTGCCCAGGTGACGGGGCAGGCCCCAGGAAGCGACCGCTCCCCCGTCGAGGGGCGGGATGGGCAGCATGTTGAAGAGGGCGAGCACGAAATTGATGACGATGCTGAAGATGACGAAGCGCAGCCCCAGCTCGAGCATGTAGCTGTCGCGCCAGTCGATGCCGATGCGCGTCAAGACGGCCAGCACGATCAGCCAGAAGAAGCCCTGGAGGACGTTGGAGGCCGGCCCCGCACCGGCGACCAGGACGTGGCCGCGTCCGAACCAGCCGCGACGGAAGTTCGAGGCCTGAAACGGCACCGGCTTCGCCCACCCGAAGAGGAAGCCGAAGGACGTGAAGCTCCCCAGGAGGAAGCCCGCGATGGGGACCAGGACGGTGCCGATGGGATCCACGTGTGCCAGGGGTGAGAGCGTGAGCCGGCCCTGCCGGGCCGCCGTGTCGTCGCCGAGCCAGTAGGCCGAGGCCGCGTGGGCGAACTCGTGGACGCACAGGGCCAGGAGCAAGGCCACGTACTGGATCAGTCCCACGCTCAGCTGCGCGGCGGTCATGCAGGCTCTCCCGGAATTCGGAGGGCATTGTAGGCGGTCCGTCCACCCCCGGGCGAACGGAACCTGCCCTCCGTTCCCGGGGCGGTCCTGAGACGGGCTACTCCGAGCTGAGCTCGATCTCGTCCCCGCCCCGGTGCTTGGCCCGGTACATGGCCTCATCGGCCCGCCGGATCAGCTCGGCGTCGGCCCCGGCGGGCTCCTCCTCGGGGCTCTCGCCGGCCACCTCGCTGGTGTCGGCGATGCCGATCGAGAGGGTCGGCGGGCTCATCGAGAGCTCGGACCAGGCGTGTCGGGAGCGAAAACCCTCGCGGAGCCGCTGCGCCACGACCAGGGCGCTCTGACGCGAGGTCTCCGGGAGGATGATGGTGAACTCCTCCCCCCCGTAGCGGCAGCCGTGGTCGATCTTGCGGATCGACTCGAGCACGGTCCGGCCCAGCTCCTGGATGACCCGGTCCCCCACCTGATGACCGTGGTCGTCGTTGAAGCGCTTGAAGCGATCGATGTCGAGCATGAGGAGCGAGACCGGTCGGCGATGGCGCTCGGCCCGTCGCAGCTCGTCGTCGAGACGCTGGTGGAAGGAGCGACGGTTGTTGAGACCCGAGAGGCTGTCGGTCACCGCCAGGCGACCGAGGGTCTCGTTGGCGTCCTGGAGCATCTCGATGGTCTGGGACAGACGGTTTTCCAGCTTCTTCTCGATCGTGATGTCCTTGAGGATCCCCAGGGTCCCGAGGACCTCGCCGTCGGCGTCACGCAGCAGCGAGGCGGTGAGGCTGGCCGGGATGTCGCGACCCTTCGAGGACTTGAACCACATCTCGAGGTTCCGCACGCGGTCCGAGTCCTGGAGGTGGAGCTGGACCTTGCGGGCGGCCGCCTCGCCGCCCACGTAGAACTCGGCGACCGGATGGCCGATCACGACCTCGGGTCCGTGTCCGAAGAGGTCCGCTGCCCCCGGGCTGAAGTAGGTGATCCGGCCCGTGCGGTCGGTGGTGACGATGGCGTCGGCCGAGCTCTCGAGGATGACCTGCAGGCGCGTGCGCTCCTCGAGCTGCTCGGCCGCCTGTCCCGCGAGCTCGAGCATCCGACCGCTGGTCGCCGCGTGAAGACCGAGTGCGGCGAGGGCTTGCTCGTCCGTCCGCGCCGGATCGCAGAGCAGGAGCACCGTGGCGTGCGGGGCCGTGGGCAGGGCGACGGCCAGCCAGGGGCCGTGCTCGTCGTCATGCCCCTGCTCGATGGGCTCCGACGACGGGAGCGCTCGACGAGCCCAGTCCTCGCTGGCCGCGGGGAGGGAGCCGTCGCTCACCCAGGGAACGAGCTTTCCGTCACGGCTGCGGAACAGCGCTCCGGAGCGCGCTTCGACGAGGGCGAGAGCGCCGGTGAGACAGGCGTGAGCCAGGTCGGTGGCGCGGGTGGTCTCGCGCAGGCGTCGGGCCGAGTCGAGGAGGGTGCCGAGGGCCTCCTGCTCTCGCGAGGAGGTCATCGGCCGTCACCACGCCGACGCCCGAGGGCTTGCCTCAGGCTTGGAGGGTGAAGATCAGCTTCACGGCTCCCAGGCAGATCTCGTCTCCTTCGAGGAGGGGCGTGTCGACCCCGGTCTCCAGCTTCGAGCCGTTGACCGTGGTGTTGTTGAGGGTGCCGATCTCTTCGCAGAGGTAGAAGTGGCCGTCGCGGAACTGGATCTTGGCGTGACGCCGCGACACGGACTTGCCCATCTCCTCGCTGGAGAGATCGATCTCGGGGTGGACGCCGGTCACCGGGTCGTGACGACCGATGAGCGTCAGGGCGGTGCGGATCGGGTACGGCCGCCGCGACTTCTTGACGATGAGCTTGGCGGTCGGGATGGCGGGCGCGGAGGGCGGTGGAGCGGCGGCCGGCTGGAGCGGGACGTCGCCGGACTTCGAGTAGCTGCTCTCGGTGAGGAGGGTCGCGATGCGGTCGTTGGCGTCCTTCAGGCGGGCGGAGATCTTGCGGATCATCCGCACCGCGATCTCGCCGTTGCTGGTCACCATCTTGTTGAAGACCAGTCCGTTGACCCGCAGCACCTCGGCGTCGTCGACGGCCGTCGCCGTCTCGGTCCGCGGGTGACCCTCGAGCAGCGTCATCTCGCCGAAGAAGTCGCCCTTGCCGAGGGTGCCGACGTCGGAGACCTCGTTGCCGGTCTTGCGAGTCAGCTGCACCTTGCCGGCCTGGATGACGTACATCTCTTGGCCGGACTCACCCTCCGTGTAGATCACCTCCTTGGGCTGAAGCTTCGTGATGAGCTTGGAGGCCTTCGACATCGCTGCTACTCGTCTCCTGCCGCGGCGGCGCGGCCACCCCGATCATGCCTCATCGAGGCCGGTCCGAAACGGGCCGAACTCGGCGTTTCTCGGGGTTCCTCCCGGACCGCGTCCGGTCCAGTCGACGGAAGGCGGGACGGCTCGGAACGCGCCCCTCGCGTGCCGGCCGATGGCTCCCCCCTCCTGGCGCCATCGGGTGGTCTCCCGATGGATCCTCTTGGCTGGGGCGGAGGGACTCGAACCCCCGAATGCCGGGACCAAAACCCGGTGCCTTACCACTTGGCGACGCCCCAGCGGGGACCCGCGATCATGACATGACCGAGGCGTCCCGGACGAAGTCTCGTCCGGGCACGAGCGAGCGGTCACCAGGGGGGCGCCGGAGGGCTCTGGGTCAGGCCATCCGGTCCATGGCCACGGCGGCGTCAGGGCGCAGCGCCGCGGCGGTCGCCGGGGCCTGGGCTCGGGCCGCCTGCTCGCGGTCGAGGGCCCGACGCTCGGTGGCGGCGACCTCGTCGTAGCGGGCAAAGACCTGCTCCTCGATCCGAGCGCGGGTCTCTTGATCGAGAGGGTGCGCGATGTCGCGGAACGTGCCGTTGCGACGACGCGTGCTGGGCATCGACAGGAAGCGTCCGTTGCGGCCCTGGATGACCTTGATGTCCGAGACGACGAAGACGTCGTCGATCACGATTGAAACGAAGGCCTTGAGCTTGTCTTCGTCGACTGGGAAGACCCGAACCTCGGTGATTTTCATGTCCTGCCTCCCGACTCCGTGAGCACCCGTCGTTCTCGCGTCCCCGACTACCTCACCATCGAGCCGAGAACCCCGCGGTGGCTCACTCGACGGTGAAGAAGCGGCGCGCTAGGCACTCGGTCTCCGTCACCGTTCGGGTAGCCAGCCACGTCAGGTCCGACGTTCGGGTCGACGGCCTCTCAGGCCCGATGGCCCCGAGAGCGAAGAGGCTGGGTCCGCTTCCGCTCAGCCCCACGTCTGCGTGAGGCCAGGCGAGTCGCAGCACCCGATCCAGTTCGGCCAGCTCGGGAGCGAGCTTGAGGGCGGCCGGCCAGAGGTCGTTCCAAGGTCTGTCCTCGGTCCGTGCTGTCCAGTCCCCTTCAGGAAAAAAGTAGTCGTGGCTTGCCCTTAGGGTCAACGCCCCCCCCTCCACCAGCTCGGCGTGGGTCCCGAAGACCTCCGCGGTGGAGAGTCGACGGGGTGGCAAGACGAGCAGGAGATGGCGGCTCGGCTCCTCGGGAAGCGGCTCGAGAAGCTCCCCTCGACCGGTGCCCTGACGACGCCCTCCTTCGAGGAAGAAGGCCATGTCCGAGCCCAGCTCGGCCGCCAGGGCGTGAACACGCTCCGCCGGGAGCCGTGCTCCGGTGGCTTCCAACAAACCGAGCAAGGCTCCGGTCGCATCGGAGGAGCCTCCCCCGAGCCCGGCGGCCGAGGGCACGTGCTTCTCGAGTCGAAAGCGGGCTCCGGGGAGGACCGCTCGACCCAACTCGTCCTGCAAGAGTCGGGCGGCAGCCAGGACTGAGTTCTGTTCTTGGGAGAGCCCCTCGGATTGCGGGCCCGACAGCTCCAGCTCGAAGCCCTCGCCCGGCGCGACGTGGAGACGGTCGTGGAGCGCGATGGTCTGGAAGTCGAGCAGGAGCTCGTGGAAGCCGTCGGGTCGTCGATCGCGGACGAGCAGGCGACGGTTGATCTTGGCGAAGCAGCGGACGCCGAGGCTCTTCACGACCGCTCCCGTCGCGCGCCGGCGCCGAAGCGGCGCGCCAGCTCGTCGTGGCCGATCCGGAACAGGCAGCGACGCGGGGGATCCTCGTCCTCGTCGAGCAAGCTCTCCACGAGGAAACGTTGACGCTGGAGACTCAATCGAGCGCCAGGGCGACCGGCGCCGCGGGCGGCGAGACGACGCGCGAGCAGCTCGGGGAAGCCGCCGTCCTCGCTCTCGTCTCTCCCCTCGCAGGTCAGCGCCGCCAGGAGCAGCTCCTCGGCGTCGGCTGCCCCGAGCCCGGCGGGCACCGAGCGCACGAGCACGGCCTCGGGGCCGAAGTCGTCCACGCTCAGGCCGAGCCGGTCGAGGGCCTCCCGGTGCTGCTCGAGCCGCGGGCGCAGCCGGGGCGGGACGCCCACGCGCTGGCCCTCCAGCAGGGCCTGGCTGCCCACTTGCCCTGCGGCGCACTCGCGTCGCCAGCGACGCACGAGGAGCTCCGCATGCGCTGCGCGCGGCTCGACGAGGAGGAGGCCGCGTTCGTCTTCGGCGGCGACGGTGCCGTCGCGGAGCTGACCCAGGAGCGTGACGGTCGCGGCCTCGGTCCCGGGGAGCGTCCCGCTGCGTCGGTCGTGATCCCAAGGACGGGGCCCGGGCGGCGGTGCGGCCTCGTCCGAGCTCGGGGGCGCGTCCATCCGTGTCTGGATCGGCGCGGGCGTGGGCAGCTCGGGGCCGACCAGGTCCGACGGCCCCTCCTCGGCGACGGCGGGGGCGGTGGAGCTCGCCGCGGGCAAGGCATCGAAGTCCGGGAGCCGGGGACCGTCCCGGGAGACGTCGGTCTCGCCACCGCAGCAGAGGTCGCGGACGGCGTCGTGGACCTGGGACGGGCGGGTGAAGCGCAGCTCGCGCTTGGCGGGGTGGACGTTGATGTCGACCTCGTCGCCCGGCAGCGTGAGCCGGAGGAGCCCGGTCGGCATCTCGTCGCGTCCAAACAGCGAGCCCGAGGCCTCGCGGAGGGCATGAGTGAGCAGCCGGTCCTGCACGACCCGACCGTTGACCAGCAGCACTGCCGGGCCCAGGCGGCCGAGACCCTCTCCCGCCGGCAGCAGCCAGGCCTCGATCTCCAGCTCGCCCTGACGGCCGGTCACGTGATGGGCCTCGTCGACGAAGGTCGAGCCGAGGAGCTGTCGCACGCGGCCACCGAGATCGGCCACCGCCGGGAGGTCGACGAGCCGACCGCGCGCCCCGGTGAGCCGGAAGCCGATCTCGGGTCGGGCGAGGGCGAGGTGCTCGATGACACGCTGGCAGTGCGACTGCTCGGTGCTGGCGCGTCGGAGGAACTTGCGTCGGGCGGGTAGCTCGGCGAAGAGCCGGGTGACCTCCAGCGACGTGCCCCGCGGTGCACCCACCGCCTCGACGCTGCGCAGCGTGCCGAAGACGTGCTGCACCCGCGTGCCTTCCCCGTCCGAGGTGGCCGTGGTCATGACGACCTCCGAGCACGAGCCGATCGCCGCCAGGGCCTCACCGCGGAAGCCGTGGGTGGGCAGGTCGCTGAGCTCGTCGAAGCTCGAGAGCTTGGAGGTCGCGTGCTGGTCGAAGGCGAGGACGGCGTCGTCACGGTCCATCCCCCGGCCGTCGTCCCGGACCAGGATGCGCGCGCGTCCCCCTTCGGCGAGCTCGACCTCGATGCGCGTGGCCTCGGCGTCGAGGGCGTTCTCGACCAGCTCCTTCACCACCGACGCCGGACGCTCGATGACCTCGCCGGCGGCGATGCGGCTCGCGAGAGCCTCGGGGAGGACCCGGATGCGCGACATGACTCGCATCATGCACGAGCAGGACAGAACCTTGGTTACGATCCCTCGTGATGGAACCTCGCCCAGGCCAGCCCACCCTCGCCCTGCTCGCCCTTCTCCTCGGTGCGCTCTCCGGCTGCGCCGGGACGCCGACGGAGCGGCCCTCCGACTCGGCCGTCTCCGCTCCACCGCCACCGAGCCCGCCCGCGCCCACGACGGGACCGAGCTCGGCCGGGAGCGCCGAGCCGTCGAGCCCGACGCCAGCGGTGCCGACGACGAGCCCCACTGATGTCGTGGCGTCCCCCACCCCGGTG
>JBCCFW010000076.1:0-33771 GCA_039029535.1 Acidobacteriota bacterium | reverse complement strand
TGACGGTCGGGAAGCGAGTCGTCGTCGGCGCGGGTCGAGAGGGTCATACACCCCGCCGACCCCACCCCCACGTCCGTCGCCTGGGTGCACTGGGGGTTCTTGGAGTCGGCCGACTTGGTCTGGCTCGCAAGCCCCGCGAAGGCCGCCACGATGACGTGGTCGCCGAGCCCCTTCACCCAGGAGTCGAGGACCTTGGCCGGGATCTCCGACGGTTCGGCGAGCTTGGCGCCGAGGACCTGGGCGTCGTGGTTGCCCGTCTCCCAGAGAGGCACGGTGAGGTCGCTGCGGCCCTTGAGCTTCTTCTCGAGCTTGCCGAGATTGGCGTAGCTGACCCCGAACATCTCGCCGGCGACGCCGTGGCGACCGTAGATCTTGCGGTTCTGGGCGGTACCGAGCGATTTCAGCTCGGCCATCACCTGATTCACGTTCATGTCGGCCTCCTCCGCAACAGCGGCCGATCATGGCACCCCGACGCCTCCCGGAGAGGGCCAATCGGGACCGCCCCGACGGACGGATGCTAAGATCCGTCCCGTGAGCTCAGCCGTCCTGCGCGACCTCTTCGGTCGACGCGCCCGCACCCTCCGCCTGTCGGTGACCGACCGGTGCAACTTCCGCTGCACCTACTGCATGCCGACCGAGGACATGACCTGGTTCCCGAAGGAGGGGATCCTCAGCTTCGAGGAGATCCACCGGGTCGTCGGGCTGCTCCTCCCCGCCGGGATCGAGCGTCTCCGGCTCACCGGGGGCGAGCCCACCCTCCGCAGCGGCCTCCCGGAGCTGGTCTCGGTCCTGGCCGCGCTGGACGGCGTCGCCAGCCTGTCCATGACGACCAACGGCGTCACCATGCCCCGGCTCGGCCCGGCCCTGCACGACGCGGGCCTCCAGGGCGTCACGATCAGCCTCGACACCCTCCACCCTCGGCGCTTCGAGCAGCTCACCCGTCGCGACGCCCTGGGAGAGGTCTTCGCCGGCATCGACGCGGCCATCGAGGCCGGCTTCGATCCGGTCAAGATCAACGTCGTGACCCTGCGTGGCGTCAACGACGACGAGCTGGTCGACTTCGCCCAGTTCGCTCGGATGAAGGGCGTCGCGGTCCGCTTCATCGAGTACATGCCCCTGGACGGCGGGAGCGGCTGGGGGCCCGAGCGGGTCCTCCCCGGAGCGGAGGCCAAGGCCACCATCGAGGCGGCCTTCCCCCTCCGACCGCGCCGCGAGCGTCCCGAGGCGCCGGCCCGACCCTACGTGTTCGCCGACGAGGCTCCCGGTGAGGTCGGCTTCATCAACCCGGTCACCGAGCCCTTCTGCGCACGCTGCGACCGGCTCCGGCTCACCGCCGACGGCAAGCTCAAGAACTGCATGTTCGACGAGGGTGAGGTCGACCTCATGGGCCCCCTCCGCGACGGCGCCAGCGACGACGAGCTCATCGGCCACGTGCTCGAGTGCGTGAAGGCCAAGGGACCGGGCGGGCTCATCGAGCTCAAGCCTGCGGAGGCCTACTCCGAGCTCCGCAACATGTCGCGGCTCGGCGGCTGAGCCCGTCGCAGCGGTGCTCGCCCTCCACCCCAACTGCCAGCGCTGCGACCGCGACCTCCCGCCCGACTCCCTCGACGCGCGGATCTGCAGCTTCGAGTGCACCTTCTGTCGTGAGTGCGCCGACGGGCCGCTGAGCGGGACCTGTCCGAACTGCTTCGGAGAGTTCGTGCGCCGACCGATCCGGCCAGAAGCGCAGCTCATGAAGCATCCGGCGGCCACGAAGCGCGTTCACGGCCCCGACTGACCAAGGCGACAAAGCCTCTGGTCCGGTTCGGCGAACACGACTGACTTGCCCTCCCGTTGTCAGACAGCGAGGTTCAGAGCAGTCTTGACCAGCCGGAGGTGACCGTGTCGGCCCATTCAGCCTCACGTCCGCGCGCCGGAGCTCCTGCCTGTCGGGGGCTTCTCGCGCTCGCTCTCGGCGTCCCCGCTCTCCAGGCTGCCGTCCTCGCGACTCCGACCGAGCAGTGGTCCGTCGACATCACGCCGAGCACGCCCCCGGTCGTCGTTCAGCTCGACGATGACGACGGTGATGGCGCGGTCACTGCCACCGACGGTCCGGACCTCGTCGTGCTGCAGGAAGGTGGCCTGCTCACCGCCTTGGACGGCGCGACCGGAGAGGAGCACTGGAGCGTGAGCACCGGAGCCCTCGACCAGCACCTCGCCGCCGCCGACATCGATGCCGACGGAACCGTCGAGCTGCTGCTCTCCGACATGACCTCGCTGATCATCGTGTCTCACGAGGGGGTGGTGGAGACGACCCAGGCCTGGCCCGCGGGCACGACATGGGCGCCCGACAGCAACCTGGGTGTCGCCGACCTCGACGGCGACGGTCGGGTGGAAGCGCACCTCGCCTCGGCCGTCATGACGGTGGGCGGAGGCGGTCTCTCATGGGCCGTCGGCCACTCCACCGAGGGTCTCCACTACTGCAACGCCGCAGATCTCGATCCGCTGCTCGCCGGTCTCGAGCTGGCTTGCGCCCCGTCCGTCCGCTCGTCAGACGGCCTGCCGGTGCACGACCTCGGCATCGCCGTCGGCTCGACGGCGGTCGGTGACGTGAACAACGACGGGGAAGTCGAGCTCGTCGTGGCAGAGGTCCTCGACGGGTGGACCTGGCTGCACGTCATCGATGCCGACGGCACGCCCCTCGCCCCTCGTGAGCTTCTGTCGGGAGGCGGCGCCGGTCTCTCGACCAACCCCATCGTCGTCGACACCGACGGCAACGGAGTTCCCAACGTCGTCGTCCCAGACTCCACGCAGCTCTTCGCACGAGAGTGGGATGGAACGGCACTCGGTGGCTTCTGGTCACGGCCCTTGCCCGAAGGCTCGAGTTGGGTGACGGCCTTCGACTTCGACGGCGACGGCGCAGCCGAGATCGCGTGGCGTGACATCGAGGGCTGGACGATCACGCCCTCCGACAACCGCGACTTCGTGCATCGAACCGAAGCACCGACGATGAGCCCAGTGCGTCCCGTGATCGCCGATCTCGATCAGGACACGCACCCCGAGATCGTCATCGTCGGACCGGGCCTCCAGGTCTGGGAGATGCTGGGCGCGAGGCCGGCACGAGCCGCCTGGAATCAACAGACCTACCACGGCTGCAACGTGGGCCTCGCCGGCGAGATCCCCCTGACCGAAGATCCTGCGTGGAGCACGCACGGAAGCTGGGGCGCCCAAGTCGAACGAGGGGCGTGCGGCGAGTGCACGCTGACGTCGTCGCTCCGAGACGAGCTGAGCGTCTGCCGAGGCGCGGACCTCATCCTCGACGCGGCCGGCGTCGTTCTCGCCGGCTGTCCGGACGAGTCCGTGCACGAGTGGTCGCGGGACGGCGTGCCGCTCGGCAGCGGTGAGCGACTCGTCTTGGAGGCGATCGACAGCGGCTGGCATGACCTGCGAACGAGCTGCTCGACCGACCCCTCGTGCTGGGCGACCGACAGCATGCAAGTGATCGTCGACGCGCCACCCGTCTTCGACGAGTCGCTCGTACGGGCCACCTCCTGCGGTCAGAGCATCCGACTGAGCTGGCCAGCGGCCGAGTTCGCCACCCCGGAGGGTGGTCGCTACCACGTCTTCCGCAGCATCAGCGAGTGCCCGCTCGTTCCCCGCACTGCCGTCGCCACGAGCTTGACCGAGCTGAGCTGGGTGGACTGGAACGTCTCGGCGGGTCGCACGTACTACTACTCGGTGGAGGCCGAGGGTCGCTTCCGACCAACGACCTGCCTCCCCACCGGTCACTTCGGCGGAGCGCGAACGGTCGCCTGCGTCGCGCCGGCCTCGACTCGGATCGAAGCGCCCGGCCCGGCGCTGCGTGCCCGTCGTGACGGCGACGACATCGAGTGGAGCTGGGGGAGCGCCCGTGAGCTCTCCCCCGGCGAGCACTACGTCCTGCGGGAGAGTCGGCGCTCGCCTCAGGGGCTCTACTTCGACGTCCATGCCGGCGGCCTCACCACTCGCTCGCACCGGCACGTCACGGAGAGCCCGTTCTCCTTCTACCTGCTGTCCATCGAGAGCGCTTGCGGCGCTCCGTCCGAGCGCGAGCCGGCCGACGACTGCATCGACATCGCCCAAGGAACCACCACCGTCTGGTGCACGGACGACTGGACGGGCGACTGGTCCCTCGCCGAGTGGGACGGGCCCGACTTCGACGACCTCTTCGGCTGTGACGTCACGGGAGTGGAAGCACCACCTCGACCGGGCTCCGGTCAGTGGCTCGCCATCGCTCGTCGTCGTGGCACTGGCTGCGAGGGATGCTCGTCTTCCTGCACCATTCCCTTCCCCGGTGACGGAGGGGGAACGCTCGTGTACCTGGACATCGGCTTCCTCGGTGACTGCGACGCCGAGATCGCCGTGACGGCCTGGGCGTTGGTCAACGACCTGCCCAGCATCGACACCTTCGTGGATCGCACCTGCAGCGACTGAAGCTCGAGACCGTTCGAGTGACGGGTCGGTCGCCGATCACCCGTGACAGGAGAAACCATGCGACGTTCAGCCAGACTCTTCTCGCCCGGAACGCTGTCGATGCTCGTGCTCTCGACGCTTGGTACTGCGACGATGGCCTGTCCGCCCGGCACTCCAGTAGAGCCCGAGCCCATCGGTCCGGTCCTTCGGGCCGCCCACGACGACACGACGATCACGCTGAGCTGGAACGGCTCGCGTGACCTCGCCACCGGCGAGAGCTGGGTCCTGCGTCGATCGCGCGACGCCGTGCAGGGCCCCTATCAGCAGGCTCATCCCGAGGGTCTCGTCCAACGCGCGCACGTCGAGCTGCTCGACGACGCCACGCTCACGACCTACCTCCTCTCGGCCGAGACCGAATGCGGCCTGTCGACCGACCGCAGCCCCTCGACGTACTGCGAGGACCTCGCTCAGGGGACGACCTCGGTCCTGTGCGGCGAGCTCGAGATGGGCATCAACTCCATCGACGCTGCCAGCTACGACCGCTTCTTCGGCTGCGCTCCGGTCGGCTCCGATGCGCCGCCGCGTCCGGAGCCCGGACAGCTTCTCGTCGTCTACTGGACCACCGACTCGGGCTGCGAACCCTGCTTCTCGTCCTGCGTGCAGTCGGAAGGCAGCGTGACGACCGTGAACCTGGAGGCGTCGATCGTCGGCGACTGCCTCACGGTGCTCGGCGTGGTCGGGTGGACGCTGTTCGAGGAGTCGTTCGTCATCGTGCACAGGACGGGACCCGGCTGCGGCGAGTGAGCCGGGGCTGGCAGGCCACGACTCAGGACGTCGTTTCACTCCAGCGGAAATCGCGTTCGCGCGTGTGGTGACCTGATTCGTCATCGAGGCCCAGTCGGTGCGAGTAGCCGGACTCCTCCAACAGGAGGGACAGGCTCTCCAGCAGCGGCCACGCCTCATCGAAGGGTAGGAAGACCTCTCCGTAGGCAACGACCTTCTCTCTCCCGGCGGACTCCATCGTCCAGTCGAAGCGCTCTTCGTCTGGCTGTTCGCGAAGGAGCACGCGTCCGTCGTAGCCCGACGTCCAGCGCATGAGGTTCATCGGGCAACGTCCCAGGCCCCTCAAGTCACCCACGCCACGACGTGCTCGGATCTCGAGATGGAAGTGACACTCAGGCGTACCGGACGCCTCGTCATCGACCTTCAGTTCGCCGACTCCGTGTCACAGGGGTTCGCCAACCGCGCCTTGTAGAACAGCAGCCTCCCCACCGCGTTCTCGTCGACGACCACCGGACCGGGCAGGTCGACGATGCGATCGGTGAGCGAGGCTGGGTTGGTCGACCGGTAGAGGTGGAAGTGCAGGTCCATCCCGAAGGGTGCGAGCGAGAGATCGACCTCCACCTGGGTCCGCGACAAGAGGCGCGCCCGGAGAGCGTTGCCGACGTCCGGCGGCACGGGCCCCGGTGGGTCGAGCACGCGGAAGCTCCAGGCCGGCGACCAGGGTCCGAGGTCACCGCTACCGTCCGGCGACACCGCGGCCACGCGCCAGTAGTAGGTGCCCATCGTCAGCCCCGCCGGGCGCAGGCGCGCCACCCGGACCTCGGCACCTGGGTCGGGGGCACCACCGAGGCCGAGGTCGACGTGACCCATCCCGCCGGTCGTCACGTTCTCCTCGAAGCCTGCCGTCGAGACCGCCGACTCCCGAGGCCAGCCCGGCAAGAGGTTGCTCAAGCGCACCGAGCGAAGGACCGGCGTGCTGCTGCGTGAGGTCGTCGAGAGGAAGGCCCGCCAGCGGAGACGGCTGCCGGCAGCGGGAAAGACCACGTCGGCGCCGGGCGTCGCCGAGACCCAGCTCGCGCCGTCGTCGTTGCTCACCTCATAGCGAATGGCCGTGCCGGCCGGCTGTTCGTCGACGACCTCGAGTCGAACGTGGTCGATCGAGTGCGTCGGATGCCCGCCGTCGACGACCGTCGACGAGGTCACCACCTGCTCGAAGGCGGGGTCCTGGATGTCGACGTCGAAGACCTGCAAGTCGGACAGGTGCGCGAAGGTGTCGCTGGACGCCGTGTAGAAGAGCCCCACCGACACGACGTTCTCGAGGGGAGGGTCGAACTCGGTGAAGAACTGATCCGCCGCGTCGGTCACGCTCGCCACGACCTGGTAGCCGTCATCGGGCACGTCGTCGAGATCCACCGCCACCTCGAACGACTGGGTCACGCCCGCCGGCAGGAAGCCTCCGATGCCAACGACGTTGGCGGCATAGCCCAGGTTCGTCGCGCAGGCGGTGGTGAGGGGCGTGATCGGATCGAGGGACGACCACTCCATGAAGGCCTGGCCCGCGAGGCCATCGCCCAGCCCGTCGGGAGAGAACCCGCCCGCATCCCAGGTGTCGGAGGCGAGGTGAGACACGTAGGGCCGACCGAAGCGCCAACCCACGTTGAACCCACCACCGTAGGGCTGAGGCACGCTCATGAAGAGCAGGTCTTCCGGGGCTCGACGCACGCCGGGCTCATCGCGGCCGATGAGGAGACCGCTGGCGTCGATGAGGTCGTGACCGGCGACCTGGACCATGCTCGGCGAGCTGGTGAGCGCGAGGTCGATGCCGTCGGCATCGTGGAAGTCCTCGACGAAGTCGACCGGGACCGTGTCGGAGAGCTGCACGACGAAGTGCAGGGCGTTGCCGTCGGCCTCGCGGGGGACCTGCCACGCGAGGAGGGGCGGACAGCCCGCGGCTCCATCGGGGAGCGCCTCGTTGAAGGGCCCGTCCTGCGGAATCGGCTGGCCGGGGACCTCGTGGTGGTAGTCGACGACGAGCTCGGGAGGGAACGACGAGCCCGATCCGCCGAAGGCCCCGAACCAGAAGCTCGACGTCGACGTCTCACCACCGAGCGACGACAAGCCGAGACCGAACCAGTTGTCGGCGAGAGCCGCCTGCACGTCGGCGACGGCACGAGCACCCAGCGAGACCTCGGCGCTCTCCCCCACTCCGAAGCCACCCACGGGCCAATCGTTGACGTAGACCGTGCCGTCGACCGCATCGTCGAACGGGAAGGTGAAGCCGATGCCCGGCACGTTCTCGAGCCCGGCACTGCGATCGACATCGAGCCGTGCCATGCGGATCCGCTCTGAAGAACCGAACGCCTTCACGACCCGACCGACGAAACGCACGTCAGTGACGACGGCGTTGTCGGGCACGCTCGAGAGGTCGAAGCTCAACACGCCTCGGTTGGCCGAGTAGTAAGCGCGCTGCACGTCGACAGGACAGTTGCACGGGGCGCTGTCGTAGCCCTGAGTGCGCCAGCCTCGATACGTGTTGTCGACGGGCGGGGCGACCCAGCAGTCACCAGGCGTGCCACAGGGATCGGCGGTGAGCTTGGAGTCGAAGTCGCCCCCGACCCACACGGCCGCCGGCGCACCGGGAGGAGGCCCGCCGGCTGCCAGGCCCCA
The DNA here is from genome assembly GCA_039029535.1 of Acidobacteriota bacterium. GTDB lineage: Bacteria > Acidobacteriota > JBCCFW01 > JBCCFW01 > JBCCFW01 > JBCCFW01. Next base: position 25,890 of record JBCCFW010000076.1, on the reverse strand, counting down.
GAGCGGGAAGGTCTCGTCCGTGCCGTTGTAGGCGTCGAACATCGGGCCGTCGTCGTGGGGGTAGCGGGTCGCGAAGCCGGCGCGATGGGACGCGATGGAGGCGTTCCGACCGCCGAGGGGAAGCAGCCGATGCAGGGGTGGGCGCGGCGTGATGGTGAACGCCATCGTGCTCGGCTCGGCGTCGCTGAGATCGTGAGGGTGAGCGACCGGCTCGGTCTCCAGCAACGAGTCGCGCCGGGCGGCACCGTCGCGAGACCTCGGCGCCGGTCGACCGGTGGCTCGTAGCCGCCCGGAGGGGACCTCGTCACCGGTGGAGACCTCGACGACGCGCTCGCCTGGGAGCGTGCCGTGGAGACGGAGAGCGGATGGTCTCGAGACCTCGCTGACCCGCTCGGCAGCCTGACCTCCACCGGCCCACCCCAAGGCCACGAGAACGAGTGCGATCTCGTGGATCCCGCGACGAGCAGCAACGACCCAGTGCTCCTTCACGATGTACCCCCTTTCCCCGAAGGTACGCGTGCGTCCCAGACTCCGTCAACGGCAACGGCAAGCCTCCAATCTCACCCCTCCACCGTGTCTTGAGCCCTCACTCCTCACCCCGACGCATTCCCGCCACGTGACGCCCTAGCACGCTCAAGGAGCCCAGGAGGGCCCTGATTCCACCAATTCTCGCTCCAACAATTTCGTTGGGAGCTTGACGCCGCCTCGCAGAACACGCCACCATCATCCCAGCAAAAATGTTGGCAACAGATTTGTTGGAGGAAGTGTGGCTACATGTAGGCTCCGCTCAGGGCACGGAAACTGGGTCACGGGTGACCGCTTCTGGAACCGCAGGCGGGAACTGGCACTACTCGGGAGTCTCGTCGACGAGGGCGCCAACATTCTCTTGGTCGCACAGCGACGGATGGGCAAGACGAGCCTGCTCCGGGAGTTCCAGCGTCGCTCGGATGGAGAGCGCACCTGCGTGTACGTCGACTTGCAGAAGGCGAAGGACGCGCCCGAGGCCATCGTCGAGATCAGCCTCGCGTTGAAGAGACAGTCCGGGCTCTCCGACGGGGTGCTGAGCGTCTTCGGCAACACCATCGAGAAGCTCGGCACGATGGTCGAGAAGATCAGCATCGGCGACCTCGGCGTGACGCTGCGAGCCGGCCTCAATGCCGGCAACTGGTCGAAGAAAGGCAGCGAGCTCCTCGAAGTCGTGGCGGGCTCAGAGCAGCATGCGGTGCTCATGCTCGACGAGGTCCCGATACTCGCCAACCGCCTACTCAAGGGGAGCGACTACACCATCACGCCCGAGAGACGAGAGGCACTCGACGAATTCATGTCCTGGCTGCGTGAGTGCGCCAGCCGTCATCGGGGCCAGCTCTCCATCATCCTCACCGGGAGCATCGGCTTCGAGCCCATCCTCCGTCAGGCAGGGCTCAGCGCAACCCTGAACTCCTTCGCACCCTTCGAGCTCCTGCCCTGGGATGACGAGACAGCAACGGGATGCCTCATTGCCTTGGCACGGCAGAGGGAGCTCGACTTCGAGGAAGGCGCCACCGAAGAGCTCCTGAGCCGACTGGGATGCAACATCCCTCATCACGTGCAGACCTACTTCGATCGCCTCCACGAGACCTGCCATCGACGCGGCGACGACACCATCACCCGGGATGACGTCGCCCGTGTCTACGAGGAGAGGATGCTCAGCACTCGTGGCCACGCTGAGCTCACCCACTACGAAGACCGCCTGAAGATGCTCCTCGGACACGAAGCCCTACCGATGGCCCTCGATCTCCTCACGGAGGCAGCCACGGTCGGTCACGTCTCTGATGAAGCGCTTCGATCACTTCGTGAGGATCACGAGCGCGACGGATTTCAAGCAAGCTTGGCGCTCGACGAGATACGTCGCGTCCTCGAGCATGATGGCTACTTGAGAATGACGGATCGTGGCCTGGTCTTCGTTTCCAAGCTCTTGCGCGACTGGTGGAAGGCTCGACATGGCTTCGCCTACGTGGAAGTCGCACGGCGGTAGCCCGATGGCCTCCTTCAAGTACAACCCCGCCTTTCTCACCGACGACGAGCTCGAACGGAGTCTCGTCGTTCGCCGCTCCGACCGCGATCACCTGCTCTCGGTGATTCGCGAGAACGTCGACGACTCGAATCAACACGTCCTGGTCATCGGACCACGAGGCTCGGGCAAGACGACCCTTGCGCTGAGCATCAGCGCTGCCGTTCGAAGGGATCCCGAGCTGAGACAGCGCTGGCAGCCCGTCGTCTTCGCAGAGGAGAGCTACGAAGTCGGCAGCCCTGGAGAGCTCTGGCTGGAGGCCCTCAGGCGCCTGGCAGAGCAGTCTGAGGACGCTGGCCTCCTCCGGAGCCACGCAGAGCTGCGTGCGGTGACGGACGACGTCGCGTTGCGAGAACGGGCGCTTGCACAGCTCGTCGAGCACGCCGACGACGGCGGGCGACGTCTCCTCCTCGTCATCGAGAACCTGAACATGATCCTGGGCGAGGGGCAGCTCTCCGAGGACGACGCTTGGGCGCTACGCCACACCCTCCTCAACGAACCCCGCATCATGTTGCTGGCCACGGCCACCGCCTCTTTCGAGGAGATCGAGGGCGAAGACAAGGCTCTCTTCGAGATCTTCAAGCAGCACCCACTGCCCCCCCTGACGACCGAGGAGTGCCAGGAAGTCTGGAGGTCCGTTTCAGGAGAGGAGGTCAGTCGCGCTCAAGCCCGACCGATCGAGATCCTCACGGGAGGCAACCCACGCCTGCTGAGCATCGTGGCTTGCTTCGCCAGCAAGCGGTCATTCAAGGAGCTGATGGACGAGCTCTCGTTCTTGATCGACGACCACACCGACTACTTCAAGAGCCAGATCGAGTCCCTTCCTCGACAGGAGCGAAAGGTCTACCTGGCGCTCGCCACGCTCTGGGAGCCCTCGACGGCCCGCCAGGTCGCCGAGGAAGCGCGACTGGGAATCAGCCCCTGCAGCGCGTTGCTCAACCGTCTCCAGTCCCGTGGAGCGATCACCTCAGACGCCCACAATCCTCGCAAGAAGCGCTATCAGGTCGCTGAGCGGCTGTTCAACATCTACTACCTCATGCGACGACACGGAGATGCATCGAGGCGTGTCCAGGCCGTCGTGCGCTTCATGGTGAGCTTTTACCGGGAAGAAGAGTGGCGGGACATCGCACATGGCTTGACAAGTGAAGCCTGCCGTCTGCCGGCCAGCGATCGAGGCATGCACGCCCTCGGCTACCGAGCCCTGCTCGAACTTGCACCAGACGACGACACGCAGCTCGCGATCTTTCTCGAGACTCCGCAACAATTCCTGAAAGAGCTACCGAGAGAGGTAAAGAGACAAGTGAGCTCCGTCGCCGCCGGCTCCGTCAAGAGCAAGGCATTGCGGCTCATCGACGGACTATCCGATGAATCCGCCGACGACCTGTCGATCGCTGGCTTGCTGTACGCCAGCATTGGCCAGTACGAACTCTCGAGAGAACAACTCACTCGCTCGCTGGAACTGGACCCCGATTCCCCTAGAGCCTTGGCCGTCCTTGGCACCCTCTACCAGCGCGACAGAGCACGAGCACCAGAGGCCGAACAGGCGTACCGAAGGGCGCTCGAAGGCGACCCGAGCCTATGGGTCACGTGGTGCCAACTCGGCTCCCTGCTCGCCAGGGAACCAAGCCGCCTGGATGAAGCGATCGAAGCTTATCGCGAGGGACTCAAGCTCACCAGCAGCCTACCGAGAGAAGAACTCGATGAAGAATTCGTCGCCTTGCAGTGGCGACAGCTTGGCCAGCTCTACCTGGAGCGGCGACAGCCACTCGAGGCCGCAACCGCCTTGCGCACTGCGGTGGAACAAGACCCTGCAACTGAAACCAACTGGAGAGCGCTGCTCCACGCCCAATCTCGTGCTGGCTCGAGCGAGAACGTCATCGAGACGTACCACGACGCCACCCTCCACGGACACGAGAGGCTGGCGGCTGACCTGGCGCTTGCTCTCCTCGAGGAATTGCGAATAGAGGAGGCACGCAACTACCTCGAGAGGCTCACGAGCACCCTCCCAGAGTTCTCCTTGGGCTGGGCGCTACTTGGACGCGCGATGGCAATTGGAGGGCATCACGACGAAGCTGAGCAGCTTTATCGCAAGGCCATCGACCTCGGCTCTGATGGTGAGGCCGCTGTCGCGTGGCACTCACTCGGCGAGCTCTACCAAGGTAGACCGCAGGGCCGAGAGGAGTCCGAGCACGCACTTCGCCAAGCAGTAGCACTGGAAAGAGACCACGTATTCCCCGTTTCTTCTCTCGTATCCCATCTCCTATCCGAGGGTCGCGAACAAGACGCCATCGCCGAGGCAGAGCAATTCCTCGCTGTGGGCAACAAGCCGGCAGAGGACCTCACCACGCTCGCCGTCGAATTCGTCTTCTCAACCGCTGGCAGCTCCCTACCCCAAGTCGAGACCTGGCTTCGCCAGGCACTGACTCTCAACCCCGAACAAGCCAATGCCCATCTCACCCTGGCCTTCCTTCTCGCAAGGAAGGGAGCACTGGAAGAGGCTCTAGCGCCATTCGCTGGCGCACTTGGCGACGCGGAGCTTGTCCGAACGATGCAAGCCATGCTCACCTCGCTCTTCGCACACCTTGCCGCGGCCGGCCTCGCCCAAGAGGCGCTCGACACGCTCGAAGCCGCTCCGACTGCCCACCTCCTCGAGCCACTCGTCGTCGGCCTCCAGCTCGACCTCGACATGCCCGTGAATGCTCCGCGCGAAGTCGTCGAGGTCGGGCGCGACGTGCTCGAGCAGATCCAGGAACGTCGCGCTGAGCTCGAATCACGCCAAGACGAGGCGACGACCTGACCTCAATCGGGACTCCGATACATCAGGTCGGTCCGGGCCACGTGCTTGACCCCCGAGAGGACCTCGCAGCCCTCGTGGAGGATCGGATGCTGGAAGAGCAGCCCCGCCCCCCGCTTCGGCACGACCGTCCGGTGGGGACCGTGGAAGCGCGTCGCTCCGCCCCGAAATCCCTCGTTCAGGTAGACGAGGAAGCTGTAGACGCTGCGCTCGTGGTCGTCGCGCTGGAACGATCCGTCGAAGTGCGGCGCGAAGCGCATGCCCGGACGGTAGCGATAGCAGCGGAACATCTCGTTCGCGCCGACCAGGCGCCAACCGAACACGTCTTCGGGAACACGCGGACGCACCCGCTCGAGAAGAAGTGCGGCGAGCTCTTCGTCCTCGAACATGATCCGCTCGTTGTTGCGCACGTCGGTGCGGACGGCTACCCCTCGAGCGGTGTTGATCGTGGCGACGGAGAGGTCGCCGTCGTCGATCCTCGCGACGAGCTCCTGACACTCGTCGGCGGAGAGCAGGTCCGGAACTTCGATGATGAGCGGGCGGGTCGGGTCGAGCTGCATGGTGTCCTCCCTACACCAAGACTAGCAGGACCGTGAGCGACCGGCCAGGCCCGCCCACCCTCTTCCGACTCAGCTCCAGCGGACCGGATTGCCGGTTTCCACGGAGGCAGCGAACAGCACCTGCAGCGCCGTCACGATGGCCTCGAAATCGCTGGCGAGCCGCGGGCGCTCCTCGACGTGGAAGTCGGAGGGGTACTCGAAACGGACCCGACCGTCGTCGTTCTGCCAACGACCGTCATCCCAGGGGATGCACCTCCCCGCCAGCGCCATGTTCGAGCACCAGGTGACCCCCGTGTCGAGGTTCTCCCAGGTGAGGCCCTCGACGTCACCGGTGATGTCCGCCCCGCTCGGACCGACCTGCCGGAGTCGCCTCGCCCGGAACAGCACGTCCTCCGTCCGAGCGTTCACCACGAACAGGTCGGACTCACCCAGGCCCACCCTCACGCCGTGCCGACCGGCATGCAGGAACACGCCATCGTAGGCGGCCACGTGCTCGTGAAGCCCGGCGCCGGACGCCGTGTCGACCAGCGTCGTGACGCGCCCGATCTCACCGGCCTCTCGAAACGCGGTCAGCTCCTTCAAGCACTCGGCGCTCGCCACGGCCGGTGTCTGCCCTCCATTCGCGTTGGGAAGCTGCTCCTTCAAGAAGGGGAAGCGGTCCCAGCCGAGCTCCCCGAGCGCTGCCTGGAAGAGACGGTAGCCGCTCCAGTTCGCGACGTGCTCGCAAGCGAAGTCCAAGTCTTCGTGCTCGCAGCAGTCCTGCTTCCACTGGTGGACTCGGTACCACCGGTTCCCGACGTCGTGCTCGTCGAGCAGCTCCAGGCGACCCTCGCCATCGAAGGCCAGCCACTCTCGCGGAAACGGAGGTGGCTCGGTCCTCCCCTCCTGGAAGCAGTTGCACGACACCGAGGCGTCGAGGCCCATGCGTTTCCCACCTAGTCGCCGATGATCTCTTACTCGCCGATGATCTTGATGAGCACCCGCTTGGGCCGGCGGCCGTCGAACTCGCCGTAGAAGATCCGCTCCCAGGTGCCGAAGTCGAGCTGACCGTCGGTCACCGCCACGACCACCTCACGACCCATGACCTGCCGCTTGTGGTGGGCGTCGCCGTTGTCCTCGCCCGTGCGGTTGTGGTGGTAGACGTCCGGGCTCGCGTCGAAGGGGGCGAGCTTCTCGAGCCAGCGCTTGTAGTCCTCGTGGAGACCCGGCTCGTCGTCGTTGATGAACACCGACGCCGTGATGTGCATCGCGTTCACGAGGCACAGCCCCTCGCTGATGCCGCTCTTGGCCAGAGCCTGCTCCACGTGCGGGGTGATGTGGACGAAGCCCATCCGCTCGGGCACCTCGAAGGTCAGCGTCTCCCGGTAGCTCTTCATCGAATCAACCCCGCCGCCCGCTGCAAGGCGGGTCCGAAGCGCGTGACGGGATTGCCCGCGCCGCTCATCTGGTCGCGGTGACGCCAGTCCTTGAGATGAATGGCGACCACCTCTCCACGGGCGTTGAGCAGGGGCGCTCCCGCGGTGCCGTTGAGCTTGAGGACCTCGTCGAAGTCGTAGATGGCCTCGCCAGCGTCGTCGACCTCGAGGAAGCGAGCCGGGTGAAGACGGTCGGTGATGGCGGTCTGATCGAGCGCTGCGGCGAGCCAGATGCGCTCTCCTTCCTGCGGAAGGGTCCGTGCGAGGGTCAACGGCTGGAAGGTCGGATCGACGGGCGCCCAGAACGCCATGACGTCACCGGCCACCGACGGGGTCCCGATCGCCGCCGCGTCGAGCACGGGGAGCACCCGTGCCCCGATCGACATCCGACGCGCGCCGTCGAAGGCCCCGCCGAGCACGACCTCTCGAATCCGACCGAGCTCCCTGGGCTCGAGCTGCTTGCGATAGACCCCGCCGTGCTGACCCATGAGGCTCAGCGCCGAGATCGCCACCGGCTCGCCGGCACCCGGCAGCACCGCCACGAAGGCCGTCCCCGCCCGGAACTCACGCTCGGGCACGGTGAAGATCGGCTTGAAGACGGCGCCGTCGGCGACGGGCGGCTGCTCGTCCGGATCGACGGGCGGCGGCGCGTCTGGCTTCGAGGACGAGCAAGCCAGCACGGCCAGGGCCGACAGGACGACGAGGAGATTCGGAGTGAGAGACGATCGCGAGCCGGTCATGGGCGGATCATCGCCTACGGCGTGGCTCGAGGCGAGGCCATCCTGGGCCCGGTCACGTCGTCGCTACCAGGCCCGCGCCGCGGAGGCAGGACCGCCGCGCTCACGGACAGCCCCGCCACGATGGAGATCGCGACCATCGCGCAGCCGAAGACGGTCTCCACCCCCGTGAGCACGTCGGACGCGGAGAACGCGGCCACGCCCCGCAGGCCCATCGATCCGGGCACGAGGAGGATGACCCCCGGCACGTGGATGAGCGCCGCCGGCCGGCGTCGCCAACGCTGGGCCAAGTGACCGGCCAGTCCCACCAGCAAGGCACCGGCGAACACCGCCAACCTGGGGCTCAACCCCGCCCCGAAGGTCGTGCCGACCATGGCGAGCGCCGAGCCGCCGACCATCGAGAGAGCGTCTCGCCAGCGCGCCTGGAAGAGGACCGTGAAGCCCAGCCCGCCGACGACCACGGCGAGGAGCTCGAGCTCCGGCGCCAGGCGCAGGGGCGGCCCGGTGACCGGCGCGAGGGCCCAGCGCTGTCCGAGCTCGGCCCCCACCGCGAGCCCGAAACCGAGGCTCAGGAAGCTCCCGAGCGCCCCCGCCATCCGCGAGGTGCCCGACGCGAGCTGCGAGGCAGCGATCTCTTCCAGCGCCACGGTGAGCGTGTAGCCGGGCACGAGCACGATGAGGGCAGCGACCGCCGCCACGAGCGGCGAGGCCGGACCGAGCAGGGGCAACAGGGCCCAGGCGACCAGGCCCGACAGGAGGGCGCCGAGCAGTCCCTGCAGTCGACCGACCTCGGGGCGACGCGCGGCGGCCTCACCGAGCGCCGCGACGATGAGCGCGCAGCCAGCGGCGCCGACGGCCTCCCGCCAGCCACCACCGATGAGGACACCCGCCGACGCGGCCACCGCCGAGTGGGCGACCACCCGGCTGACGGTGCCGTGCCGGGGACCGGCCGCCGCGATGCCGCGCAGCTCGGCGAGGGCCTTGCCGGGCTTCATCGCGCCGCTCTCCACCTGAGCGATGAGCTTCTCGAGCTCGGCGAGCCGGCCCAGGTCGAAGCCGTGTGGTGACATGGGCACGACCTGGGCGGTGCGACCCCGGCTGTCCGGAGAGCTCGTGTCCAGGAGAGTCAGGGCGGTGGGCTCGGCCAGGACGCCGACGTCGCAGTCGAGGCTCGCGGCCACGTCCGCAGCGGCGGCCTCGATCCGGTGCGACGGAGCGCCGGACCGGTGGAGCTCGATCGCGAGCTCCCACGCGAGATCCCGTGCGGTCCGCTCCCCGCGCTGCCGAATGGATGACGACGTCCTGGCCATGTGACGATTTATATAGCCTGGATAGCGCGCCATCCATCGAATAGAATTCGAATCAATGCCCACTACAGCCGACCTCGACCGAATCGACTTCGAGCTCCTGCGGCTCTTGCAGAACGATGCTCGGATCTCCAACAAGGAGCTGGCCGCAGAGGTCGGCCTGGCCCCCTCGAGCTGCCTCGCGAGGGTGCGTCGGCTGACCGAATCGGGGGTCATCCAGGGCTTCCATGCCGAGCTCTCGCTGGAGGCCCTCGGCCGCAACCTGCAGGCGGTCGTCTCGATCCGCTTGGGCCATCAGGGGCCGGAGAGCTTCACGGCCATTCGGGAGCACCTCGCCTCGATGGACGAGGTCCTCGCGGTGTTCCAGGTCGCCGGCCGGGACGACTTCCTCGTCCACGTGGCGGTGCGCGACACCCGCCACCTCCAGGAGACGGTGGTCGAACACGTCACGGCCCTCGAGGAGGTCAGCCACGTCGAGACCACCTTGGTGTTCCAGCACCGGGCGGTCCGGCGGGCTCCCGGCCCGTGACACCCGCCCGCTGAAGGCCAGGAGCCTCGCGCCAGGCGGTATCCTTCCAGGCTGCCGAGGTCTCCCGCAGGCCCGGCCCGGAGCGCCCATGACCGCGTCCTCCCCCACCTCCAACCCGACCCTTCTCGAGCGACGGGCTCGACGCGCCGACCTGGCCGACGTCCACGCCGCCGTCCTCGACGGCCGCCGCCTGACCCGCGAGCAGGGGCTGCGTCTCTACGCCTGCCGCGACCTCGCCACCGTCGGCAGCCTGGCCAACGTCGTCCGCGAACGGATCTCCGGCGACCGCACGTACTGGGTGCGCAACCAGCACGTGAACTACACCAACATCTGCAACAAGGGCTGCAAGTTCTGCGCGTTCCAGGTCAAGCCGAAGGACCCGCGCGGCTACGTCATGTCCATCGACGACGTCCGCGAGCGCATCCGCGCCCACCTGCACCAGCCCATCACCGAGGTCCACGTCGTCGCCGGCATCAACCCGAAGCTGCCGTTCGAGTACTACCTGGACCTCGTCCGCACCATCAAGGAAGTCCGTCCCTCGGTCTGCGTGAAGGCCTTCACGATGATCGAAATCCACCAGATCGCCCGGGCCGGGAAGATGTCGGTCGCCGAGGCGGTGAAGGAGCTCAAGGCCGCCGGGCTCGACGCCGTTCCAGGCGGTGGCGCCGAGGTCTTCTCCGACGACGTCCACGAGGAGCTCTTCAAGGCCAAGCTCGACTCGAATCAGTGGTGCGACGTCGCCCGCGAGGTCCATGCCGCCGGCCTGCGCAGCAACGCCACCCTCCTCTACGGGATGGGCGAGACCATCGAGCAAAAGGTCGACCACTTCCTCAAGCTCCGCGAGCTCCAGGACGAGACCGGCGGCATCCTCACCTTCATCCCCCTCTCGTTCCACCCCGACAACACCGGGCTCGATCACCTGCCCCCGCCCACCGGCCGGCAGAACCTCCACGAGATCGCCCTGGCGCGGCTGATGCTCGACAACATCGATCACGTGAAGGCGTACTGGATCATGATCTCGCCGGAGATCACCCAGGTTGCCCTCTGGCACGGCGCCGACGACGTCGACGGCTCGGTGCTCCGCGAGGAGATCGTCCACGAGGCCGGTGCGACCACGCCACAGGAACTGCAAGTCCGCGAGCTCGTCGAGCGCATCGAGGAAGCCGGGCGCGTGCCGGTCGAGCGCGACGCCCTCTATCGTGAGCTGAGCGTGGGCACGGTCCCCGAGATGGCGACGGAGGCCTCGGCATGAGCGCTCTCGCCTCGGTCACCAAGGCCGGCTCCTGCATCGACGACATCGCCCTCAAGGTCGAGGCGGGTGATCGCATCGACGAGGCCGACGCGCTGCGTCTCCTCACTCACGGCGACCTCAACGAGATCGCCTACCTGGCCGACCTGCGACGTCAGGCCCTCGTGCCGGGCGAAGCCGTCTCCTACGTGGGCGGACGCAACGTCAACTACACCAACGTCTGCTACGTCGACTGCAAGTTCTGCTCCTTCTACCGTCATCGCGACAGCGACGAGGCCTACGTCCTGCCCACCGAAGAGATCCTCGACAAGGTGCAGGCCATGGTCGACGCGGGCGGGACCGAGCTGCTCATGCAGGGTGGGTTGCACCCCGACCTCAAGGTCGAGTGGTTCGAGGAGTTGCTCTCCACCATCAAGGGTCGCTTCCCTGAAGTTCAGCTCCACTCGCTGACGTCCACCGAGATCCGCTACATCGCCAAGCGCTCGAAGATCTCCTTGCGCGAGACGCTCGAGCGGCTGAAGGCGGCCGGTCTCGGATCGTTGCCGGGTGGTGGCGCCGAGATGCTGCCCGACCGCATCCGCCAGGAGCTGGCCCCCTTGAAGGAGACCGGCGCCGAGTGGCTGGAAGCGCACGAGCTGGCTCACGACCTGGGCCTGCGCTCGTCGGCCACCATGATGTACGGCCATCACGAGACCCTGGAAGAGCGGGTCGAGCACCTGAAGATGATCCGCGACCTGCAAGACCGCACCGGCGGCTTCACCGCGTTCATCTGCTGGTCCTTCCAGGGACCGGGCCCCGACATGGAGGCCCCCGCGGCCACCGGCTACGACTACCTCCGCACGGCGGCGCTGGGTCGCATCTACCTGGACAACGTCGCGCACCATCAGGCGTCGTGGGTCACCCAGGGTCCCAAGATCGCCCAGGTCTCGCTGGGCTTCGGCATCGACGACATGGGCTCGACCATGATGGAGGAGAACGTCGTCTCGGCCGCCGGCACGACCTTCCGACTCGATGCCCTCGAGATCGAGCGACTCGTGCGGGAGGCCGGCTACGAGCCCTTCCAGCGCGACACGCTCTACCGTCCGCTGCACGAGCCGGGCACCGACAGCCCGGCCCGCCTCGCCCTGACGAGCTGATCGAGCTTTCCTTGGCCCGGCGAGGAGCCGGCGCCGTCCGAGGAGTCCCCGTGAGCCAGAAGCGCACGCGCCGTCCCTACGTCACCGGTCGAGACGAGCTCGACACCGGCATCGCCGAGCTGCTCGATCGCATCGACGAGCTCCCCGACCGCAAGCGCGAGTTCGGTCGGCAGATCATGACGACCCTCTTCAAGATGCTCGACGAGGGCGGCTCGGTCGGCGACCTGAAGATGATGAACTCCGTCTTCAAGGAGCTCCGCTGGGCCTTCAAGGTCTTCGGCCCGGCCCGCAGCACGCGCAAGGTCTCGGTGTTCGGGAGCGCACGCACCAAGCCCGAAGAGGCCGCTTACCAGCAGGCGGTGGACTTCGGCGCGAAGATGGCGGCCAAGGGTTGGGGCGTCATCACGGGAGCCGGCGACGGGATCATGGGAGCTGCCCATGGTGGTGCTGGCTTCGACAAGTCATACGGCGTGGCCATCGACCTCCCCTTCGAGACCAGCGCCAACGAGATCGTGCGCGAGTCACCGAAGCTGGTGAACTTCAAGTACTTCTTCACGCGCAAGCTGGTCTTCCTCAAGGAGACCGATGCGATCGTGCTCTTCCCCGGTGGCTTCGGGACCCACGACGAGGGCTTCGAAGCCCTCACGCTCATCCAGACTGGCAAGGCCGAGCCGCTCCCCGTCATCTTCGTGGAGCCGGAGGGCAACGACTACTGGGAGGAGTGGCACCAGTACGTGCTGGAGCACCTCGAGAAGCCGGGGATGATCTCCCCCAACGACCTCTGTCTGTACCGAGTGACCGATGAGGTCGACGACGCCATCGCCGAGATCGATCGCTTCTACCGCGTGTACCACTCGCAGCGTTTCGTCGGGCAGCAGTTGGTCATGCGGCTCTGCGGCAAGCTCTCCGAGGCGCGGCTCGAGCTGGTGAACGAGAAGTTCTCGCACCTGCTCAAGGACGGTCGCATCGAGCAGGGTGAGGCGGTCCCGGGTGAGAACCAGCCGGAGATCGCGCACCTGACGCGGCTGACCTTGCACTACACGCGTGCCGACGCCGCGGGGCTGCGTGAGCTCATCGACTTCATCAACGACACGCCCGACGACCAGGTCGAGGGCCTCGGTACGGCCGGACCGGATCCGGAAGAGGAACGCGCCGACCGCGGCGGCATGCCCGAGCCGGACGAGCCGGAAGACCTGGACGAGGACTAGTGAGGCGTCTCGACGACGAGACGCTCCAGGTCGGCATCGACGTGCTGTGTCGCCAGGACCGTCGGCTCGCAGCTCTGGTGAAGACCCACGGTCGGCCTCCCTTGTGGGCGAGGCCGACCGGCTACGCGACGCTCTTGCAGGTCGTCCTCGAGCAGCAGGTGTCGCTGGACTCGGCCAAGGCGATCTACGAGAGGCTTCGAAAGGAGCTCCGCAAGGTCACGCCGACGACGGTCCTGCCCCTCGGGGTCGACGGCCTCCGCGAGCGTGGGTTCACGCGTCAGAAGGCTGGCTACGTCATCACGATGGCCCAGCGGATCGAGTCGGGCGAGCTGTCGCTGCGCAAGATCGCCCTGGCCGACGACGCGAAGGCGGCCGAGCTCTTGCTGGCGGAGAAGGGCATCGGTCCCTGGACGGCGGCCATCTACCTGCTCATGGCGCTCTGTCGTCCCGACATCTGGCCTCGGGGGGACATCGCGTTGGAGATCCAGCTCCAGGCACTGCACGGGCTGAAGAAGCGGCCGGTGAAGGACGAGACCGACGCGCTGGCGGAAGAGTGGCGGCCGTGGAGGTCGGTGGCGGCGCGGATTCTCTGGCAGGCTTACCTGAGTGAGCGCGGGAGGGCGTGAGGCGCTCTCCGGATGGTGACCAGGGAGGCGAGATGGTGATCTTCGGCGACTTCGACCTGAAGGACTTCTGGGACGACAGCGACTACGCCAGGAGGGAGTACACGGAAGACGCTCCCACGGACGAGGAGATCGCGGCCATCGAGACGACTCTCGGATACAGGCTTCCTCGGGCCTACATCGAGCTCGCACGGGCGCACAACGGTGGCACGCCGAAGAAGAACCGTCATCGCACGCCGAAGTCGACCTCCTGGGCTTCGGACCACGTCGCCATCACGGGCATCCTCGCGATCGGGCGCACCAAGCCCAGCTCGCTTCTGGGCTCGGCCGGCCAGGAGCTCTGGCTCGAAGAGTGGGAGTACCCCGCCATCGGCGTCTACTTCGCCGACACGCCCTCCGGTGGTCACGACATGCTCTGCCTCGACTATCGCACCTGCGGCAAGGAGGGTGAGCCACTGGTGGTCCACGTGGATCAAGAGGACGAGGCCGACGACGACCTGACCGTGGTCGCTTCCGACTTCGAGTCCTTCATCCGCGGTCTCGAGAGCGACGAGGCTTTCGACCTCGGCGCATGACGGCCTCTTCGTTCGACGATGGGCTCCTGGAGCGCCTGAGGCAACGAGCGGCCAGCTCCCAGCCCACCGACGCCAGCTCGAGAGCATCGCCGCCTCCGCTGTCGGAACGAGAGCTCGCGACGGCGCAGCAGCGCTTGGGCTTCGAGCTACCGTCGGACTTGGCTCAGCTCTACACGCAGGTCGCCAATGGAGGCTTCGGACCGTCCCATGGCTTGCTCGGCCTGATGGGCGGACCAACCAACGAAGACGACGACGATGTCGTCACTCTCTACGAGAGCTTCCGAGAGCCCGATCCGGACGACGCCCACTGGTCGTGGCCCGAGCGACTGCTCCCGGTCGGTCATCTCGGCTGTGGGATGTTCTGCTGCGTGGACTGCACGACTCGAGAGGGTCAAGTCACGTGGTTCGAGCCGAACCCCCACGTGGACGGTGAGTCGTGGGACGATGCCTTCGTCCCGTTCGCCGAGTCGACCCGGGCGTGGCTCGAGGCCTGGCTGGACGGCGTGCACGACGACCTGTTCGAGCTCGCGTGGAACCGGAAGTTCGGTCTGGAGAGCTGACGACACGCGACGGGTAGGGAGGCCCGGCGATGAGCAACGAGATTCGTTTCTACAGCGTGTCGGAGGAGTGGGGCGAGCTCTCGAACTTCGCTGAGTTCCCCATTCGGATCGACGGCGAGTCGTGGCCGACGTCCGAGCACTACTTCCAGGCCGCCAAGTTCGAAGACGAACGCCATCGTCAGGCGATCCGACGCGCGAAAACCCCGGCGATCGCCGCACGCCTCGGCCGCGATCGCAAGAGCCGTCTCCGCCGCGACTGGGAGTCGGCCAAGGTCGCCGTCATGACCACGGCCGTCGAGGCCAAGTTCCGGCAGCACGAGGAGCTCCGTGAGCTGCTTCTCTCGACGGGCACGGCCCGTCTCGTCGAGCGCGCCGAGCAGGACGCCTACTGGGGCGACGGTGGTGACGGCTCTGGCAAGAACATGCTCGGCCGCATTCTCATGAAGGTCCGCGACCGACTCCGAAACGAGACGTCGAGGTGACGGACGATTCGAGACACGACGAGATCCTCAACGAGCCTCCCGCCGAGCTGGACGGAGCGCGAGTCCTCTGGTGGGCCTGGTCGGGTGAGCGCCCCTTCGGTGAGCTTCCCGGTGCGCCGGACGACGAGCGCTGGATCCATGGCTTCGCCATCTGCCGCTACTCGGGCAGCACCACCTGCTACCGCTTCTCGTGCAACTCGCGCTGGGAAGTCGTCCAGGACGCCACCTACGACGACGAGGAGCAGGCCAAGGAGAGCCTCCCTGCCCAATACGACCGCGACCGAGTGACCTGGAACCGAGTCATCGACGACGGGCGCGAGTCCCTCTAGCTCCTCGTTGCCGGAGCCTCCCTCACCATCGCCAGACGAAGGGCGGGAACCAACCGCGAGGTGGCGCGTCGACCTCGCCACCGGAGAAGTAGACGGGTGCCGAGGTCAAGATCTCCCCATCGTGGCTGAGGCCGAGACCGGGCAAGCCCGCCTCCACGGCTTGCGGGCTGATGAACTCCGCGATGCCGTCAGCGGTGAGGTCGATGCCGCCGTCGGACATCCGGGGATCGAAGCCGAGGGGTACGCGGGCGATCGCGGTGTCCGGGCTCCAGTCGTTGTAGTCGCCGTGGACCACTGGTTGGATCACGTACCAGCGACCGGGAACCTCGGTGCGACCGGGAGCTCGCGGTGGGTGGGGAAAGCGGATGGGACCACGCCGGGGGCCGCCCCGCACGGGGAGCGGCGATCGGGTCTCGGCACCACCCTCGTGCCGGAAGTGGAGGTACTCGTTACCGTTGTAGGGCGTGGCATCGAGATCGAGGATCGTCGTGCCGGTGTCGTCGTCCGGCGATGGGGTCATGCCGTTGAGCTCGTGCGGCACGAAGGCGACCCAGTCCGCACTGGACCAGTGCTCCGGTGGCTCGGTCTCGCTCCCCACTCGGGAATAGACGTTGTAGCCGATGAGGGCTCCCTGACCCGGTGCACCGAAGAGCTCCTCTTGTCCGCCGAAGCTACAGACTAGCGGGTCGTACATCGTCGGCTGGAGATCGATCAGCGCACCGAAGACCACCTGAACGTCGTCGCCCACCCAGCGTGGATAGCTCAGGGGTCCGTCGCCCCAGTTCACCTGGACGGGCTGGCCGTCGCCGGGCAGGCGGAAGCCGGTACCGGCGTGGTCGGGGACGTGGGAGGGGATGGTCTCGCCGATGACCTGCAGGGTGATCCCGTTCAGGTTGGGCGTGAAGGGGGTTCCCGAGTCCATCGCGACCCGATGCCCCTGGCCTTCCTCCTCGGGTCCGGCGGTGAGGAAGACGAAGACGCGGTCGTCACGATGCTCCCTCACCGTGAAGTTGCCACCGAGGAACGAGTAGACGGCGCCGAGCAGGTCCGCGCCACCCACGCTCATCCTGTCGATGGAGTAGTGCCAGTCGGTGCTGCTCGAGCCGTCGGCCGGCAGCTTGAGAGCGTAGAGCTCGATGTCGTCGTCCTGCGTCGGCCAGCATTCCCCATCCTCGAGATCCTCGACGATGAAGCCAACGAAGGCGGTCTGGGCTCGGGCCTCATCGATCGCGAAGAGGACGACGAGGCCCGCGAGCAAGAACTGAAGCACGAGAATCGAAGGGCCTGACTGACGCATGGTTCGTGTCCCTGGTCTTGAGCGGGCGAGAGAAGACTCGGCCCTCGACTCTCCGAGCACAAGAACGACGACCAACACGCGTACGGAGAAGCGTCAGACACCGCGTCCTGACGAGAGCACTCAGCCCCGACGCCTCGCGAGCTCCCTGCTCGATGACCAGCCAGTCATCGGCGATCCTGGACGGCCGAGACGTTCCTCACCGTCGCCAGCGGAAGGGCGGAAACGGACCACGGGGTGGCGCATCGACCTCGCCACCTGGGAAGTAGACGGTCGCCGAGCTCAAGATCTCCCCGCCGTGGGTGAGACCGAGACCGGGCAAGCCTGCCTCCGCGGCCTGCGGGCTGATGAACTCCGCGATGCCGTCAGCGGTGAGGTCGATGCCGCCGTCGGACATCCGAGGCTCGAAACCGAGGGGCAGGGCCCCCGTGCTCCGCATCGTCGCTGTCCGGCTCAACGTCCCAAGACGAACGGACGCCGCTCCGGCGAACGCACGCGCCCGGTTCTTCGCTCCTCCCGTCCTGGAAAGTAAACGGCCGCCGAGGTCAGTGGTGCCCCATCGTGAGCAAGACCGAGTCCGGGAGCATTCGCCTGCGCCGCCTGCGGGCTGAAGAAGTCGGCGATGCCGTCGTTGGTGAGATCGAGACCACCGTGATGCATCACCGGATCGAAACCGAGCGGCACTCCAGCGATCGGCGTGGTCTCGTCGAAATCGAAGAGCTCGCCGAGAACCACGGGTTGAATCGCGTACCACCGTGCCGGCACTTCCAGGGTCTCGACACCGACCTGCGGCGGATTCGGGTTGCGGCCGGGACCGCCTCCGGGGAGACCTCCACGAACCGGTAGCACCGGTCGAGCCGTCGCACCGTCCTCGTGTCGGAAGAAGACGTGCTCGTTCCCATTGAACGGCTGGGAGTCGAGGTCGCGGTTCGACGTGCCGGTGTCATCGTCTGGAGGCGGCGTCATCCCATCCAACGAAAGGGGCACGTACGCGATCCAGTCGCCCTCCCACCAGTAGTCAGGACGCTCCTCACCCTCGCGAGCGTAGATGTTGTAGCCGACGATCACGCCCCGCTCCGGTGCCTCGAAGAGCTCTTCGTTGCCGCCGAAGCCGCAGAGGGAGCCTGCATCGTAGAACGTGGGGCGATGATCGATGAGAGCGCCGAACACGACCTGCACGTCGTCGCCGGCCGGCCGCGGATACTCGACGGGACCCTCACCCCAATCGACCTCGATGGGCCGAACGTCACCGGGAAGGACCAGCCCCGTGCCCGCATGCGCGGGAATGACCGTCGAGATCGTCTCCCCCACGACCTGCAGGGTCGTCGAACCGAGGTAAGGCTCGAGCCAAGTCGTGGAGTCCAGCGCGACCCTATGCCCGAGCCCCGACGCCTCCGGAGCCGCCGTCGCGATGAGGAAGAAGCGATCGCCGAACACCTCGGGGACCGTGAATCGTCTCGCCTCGACTTGGTAGGCATTCCCCGCGGTGAACGTTCCACCAGAGCTCAGCCCATCGATGGAGTACGTCCAGTCCATCGAGCTCGAGCCGTCTTCGGGGAGCTTCAGGGCGTAGAGGTCGAAGTCCGCGGTGGCCGGCTCGCAGCCTCCCGTCGGCGTGTCGTCGACGAGGAAGCCGTTCAGGACCGATTGGGCTCTGACGTTCGTCGTCCACGGGCCGGCGATGAGGAGCCATCCCATCAGCAGGGTCGTCGAGAAGATCCGCGCGCTCACTCGTCCCGTCATGTCTCTCTCCACTTCACCAGTGCCAGCGAGGAGGCCGCGGCGGATCGGGGAGCGAGCCTCCGTCTCTCTCACCCACGAAACGGACTGGCGCGGACACCAACGGTCGTCCGTCATGCGTCAGGCCGAGACCAGTCTCGCCGGCAAACACCGCCTGAGGGCTGAGGAACTCCGCGATGCCATCGGCGTCGAGGTCGAGAAAGCCACCCGGGCCCTTCGGCTCGAAGCCGAGGGGAACCTGAGCGATGGGCGTCGTCGCGTCGAAGTCGAAGTGCTCACCGGCGACGACGGGCTGAATGGCATACCAGCGAGTGAACGACCCGCCGCGGGGACCCGGCACGCGCGGCGGCGTGGGGCCACGCCCAGGCCCGCGCCAACCACCGAGGCCACCGCGCCCGGGCAAGCCCGGTCGCGAGAAAGCACCACCGACGTGCCGGAGGAACAGGTACTCGTTGCCGTTGGACGGGATGGCGTCGAGGTCGCGAAGACCCGAGGGCGTGCCGTCGTCAGGCGGGGGTGTCATGCCTTCGGGCAAGTGAGGCACGAACGCGAGCCAGTCGGTGGCAAGCCACTCCTCGGGAGCCTCCTCACCCTCGCGAGCGTAGATGTTGTAGCCGACGAGGGCTCCCAGCCCCGGCGCCGTCGCTCCGTAGAGCTCCTCGACGGCGCCCACGCCACAGGAGGAAGCGGGCTCGTAGATCTCGGGCTGGAGATCGATGAGCGCACCGAAGACGACCTGCACGTCGTTGCCCGCGCGTCGGGGGTACGACACCGGCCCCTCGCCCCAGTCGACGTCGACGGGCTCGCCATCACCCGTGATGATCAGGCCCGTTCCGGCGTGATCGGGAATGCTGGGCGGAATCGTCTCGCCCACGACTTGCAGCGTGGTCGCATTCGGCTGGACGTGAACACGTGCCGAGTCCAGCGCGAGACGCGCGCCGCGACCCGGCGTCTCGGGCTCGGCCGTGATGAAGAAGTGCACCCGGTCGAGAGGCCTCATCCTGACCGTGAAGTTGCATCCCAAGACGGTGTAGGAGAACCCGCCCACGTACGACCCACCCACCGTGTTCCGGTCCGTGCTCCAGTGCCAGTCGGTGGTCGCCGTGACGTCCTGATCCCTCTTCAGGGCAAGCAGCTCGAACGTCGCGTCCGCCGGAGCACAGGCTCCCTCCTCCGTGTCATCGGCGATGAAGCCGGACTGAACCGAGTCGGCCCGACTCCCCGGGGCTGCCAGCAGCAGCGCCAGGCAGAAGAGTGCGAGTGAAAAATTCTGGACTCGGATAGCTCGTCGAACGTCGTCGTGCATGGTCCCGTCTCCCGTGTTTCGTGACGGGAGAGTCGGACGACGACCGGAAGAGAGCAAGCGACGACGCTGGTTCACGTACGGAGAAGCGCCAGTCCGCCACCGAGACGAGCCCCCCAAGAGCGACGCTTACAGGGAGAGTCAGTCCACTGCCACCGGTGCCCAGGCGTTCTCGTCACGCAGGGCCTCGGGCCACGGGAGATGCGGATGCACGAGCGTCGCGAGCACCTCGAGCGTGCGCACGGTCGACAAGCCGATCGGCGAGAACAGCCGTCGCCCCTCCAACGCCAGCACCTGGCCCCAGGCCGCCGCCGGCGTGGCCGCCATCCCCGAGACGGTGCCGAGCTGACGTGCCTCTTCACGAGCCGTGCTGAGCTCGAAGTCGCAGGGAGCGACGAGGATCGACTCGGGGGCAGCCTCGACGATCCGCTCCCAGCTCACGCGTTGCGTGGCGCCCTCCGCCGTGCCGAACAGCGGCTGGGCGCCGGCGCGCTGGACGAGCTCGGCGAGCAAGCCGCCCGGCAGCATGGGCGGTGCGACCCAGCAGAGCAACGCGACCTTCGGCCGCGTGCGCGCGCTCTCGGCGATGCTGCGCACCTTCTCGACGCGGGCCTTGAGCGAGGCGACGAGACGGGCCGCCTCGGCTCCCTTGTTGAGCGCCTCACCGACGGTGCGGACGGCGCCGAAGAGATCCTGGAGCCCGACCGGGCCGAACTCGAGAAGCTGGGGGGGCGGCTCCATCGCGAGCAGCAAGTGCCGCAGCTTCTCGGGGTCGGGCTCACAGGGACTGCGCTTGGCGCGCACGGGCGGCACGATCACCAGGTCCGGCTGCAACTTCTCGAGAGCTGCGCCGTCGAGCTCGTGCAGCTCGTTGCGGTTGATCATCGCGCTCTTGAGCGCACCGTCGATCGCGTTGCCGGTGGCTCCGCGGGGCAGGCGGACCTTGGTGAGCACGGCGGGATCGAGTCCCTTCATCTCGGGAAGACGCGTGCAGGCCTCGCTGACGCCGACCAGCGACTGACGCTGGCCGAGCTCGGCGACGACCGAGGTCGCGCCCGGCACGAAGGAGACGATCCGCATGCGAGACGGTAGCGCTCCAGGGGGCCCCTACGGAAGCGTCGCGAGCCGTAGCGTCGTCAGGAGACTCAGAAGAACAGGTCGATCCCGGCGACGAGCAACATGCCGAAACACACGAGGTACTTCACGACCGTGCCGGCCAGGAAGCCGAGGAAGGCGCCGAAGCCCGCCTTGGCCGCCGCCCCCTTGTCCTTGCCTGCGATGAGCTCGCCGAGGATGGCGCCGACCAGCGGCCCGAGGAGGATGCCGATGGGCATGAAGAAGAGCCCGACGATCGCGCCGATCGCCGCACCCGCGACACCCCAGCCGCTGCCTCCGAACTGCTTGGTCCCCACCGCCGAGGACACGTAGTCGACCCCGAGCAAGAGCAGGGTGACCAGCCCGAGGACCACGAGCGTGACGATGCCGATGCGGTCGAAACCGTGGGCCCAGGCGGCGAGCACGATGCCGGCGTAGACCAGGGCCGGCCCCGGCAGCGCCGGCATGACGATGCCGACCAGGCCCACGCCAATGCAGGCCACCGCCGCAGTCCAGAGCATCACCAGCAGGAAGGTGCTCACGGTCGCGAGCTTCCCGTGGTGTGCGAGTCGGCCGGATGGATCCAGCCGGAAGTCCGGCGCCAGCGCACGTGGGGACAGGGAAGGTGGGGACGCAGGACCGGGCGGAGCGGCGGGTCGTCCTCGGAGGCCTCTTCACCCTCTTCCGTGCTCCCCGAAACTGAGTGGACCAGCGTCAACCTGGGGGCCGGCGCCGACACGGACGCCGCCGTCGGCTGACGTCGTGCTGCGGCAGATCGCCACGCGACGAACGCCGCCAACGAGAGCAGGCTCAGCAGCCCGACCAGCAAGAGGCCGAGGCTCTGGGTGAGGGTGGGCTCGAGGGCCGCGGTCGCATCCACGAGAGTCCTTACGCGTCGGACCGGGCGGGGGTTCGATTCCCGCGCACGACCGTGGCCAGGACGCCGGACGCCAACATTTTCTCGAGAAGCTGGACCATGGGGCGCTGGTGGTCGGTGAAGAAGTGGTCGGCGCCGCTGACGACGCGGAGCTCAGCCGGATCCGACAGCGTCTTCACGAAGGCCTGGATCTCCGGAAGCAGGCCGTGAACGTCTTTCTCACCGTGAATGAAGGCCACCGGGCCACCCCAGCCCGCGAGCTCGGACAGCTCGTACATCCGGCGCGGCGCCCCCGCCAGCAGCAGCCCGTCGGCGTCCTCACCGGCGAGAGCGGCCTTCACGCTCATGACCGAGCCGAAGGAGAACCCCGCCAGGAGCAGCGGCAGGCCAGCCCCCGGACCCGACCTCAGGTGGGCGACCGCCGCGCGGAGGTCGTCGACCTCTCCCCGTCCGTCGTCGTGGGTGCCCTCGGAGCCGCCCACGCCGCGGAAGTTGTACCGAAGGACGACGGCGCCGGCGTCCTCCACCGCTCGCGAAAGCCGGTAGAGCGTCTTGAACTCCATCCGACCACCGTGGAGCGGATGGGCATGCGAGACCACGGCCGCGAAGGTCGGTGGCTCGGCGGGCACGTGGAGGAGCCCTTCGAGGCGACCGACCGGGCCTGGGAACTCGATTGAGTGGATCTTGCGCACGGCGGACGACCCTCGGGCAGAAAGGGGTGGGGAAGGTATCGCGAGAACGCAGCGAGTCAAGTGCGCCACGCCACGTTGCACGGCGACCCAGGGACTCCGGCCAGGCATGATGCTCTCATGAGCGAACACGTCTACGCCGTCCTCGGATCCGGTCTCCAGGGAGAGGCCGCCGCCCACGACATGGCCCGCTTCGGCGACGCCCGACGCATCCTTCTAGCCGACCGCGATCCCGAGATCGCGGCCCGGGCCGCCGAGCGCGTCGACCGGCTGGCCGGGACGCAGGTCTGCGAGCCCCGTTCACTCGACGCCACCGACCCGAAGGCGATCGCGGCCCTCCTGACCGAGGCCGACTCGTGCCTGTCCGCCCTTCCCTACGGCCTCAACCCGGCCGCGGCGGCCGCCGCCGTCGAGGGGCGCTGTCACTTCGCCGACCTGGGTGGCAACACGGAGGTGAGCTCCCGTGTTCTCGCCCTCGATGAGCAAGCCCGCGAGGCCGGCGTGACGCTGGTGCCGGACTGTGGTCTCGCCCCCGGACTCTCGGCCACGCTCGCCGCCGACTTGCTGGCCGACTTCGACGAGCCCGAGTCGTTGGTCATGCGCTGCGGTGGTCTGCCGCAGGACCCGAAGCCGCCACTCGACTACATGCTCGTCTTCTCCATCGGTGGTCTCACCAACGAGTACCTCGGTGAGGCGGAGGTCCTGCGTGACGGGAAGTTGATCCGCGTGCCGACGCTGACCGAGGTGGAGAGCCTGGAGTTCCGCGACCCGGTGGGAGGCTGCGAGGCATTCACGACCTCGGGCGGCACGTCGACGCTGCCGCAGACCTTCGGCGACCGACTGAAGAACCTCGATTACAAGACGGTGCGCTACCCCGGCCACTGCGCGAAGGTCGCCGTCTTCCGCGACCTCGGCCTGTGGTCCGACGAACCGGTGGAGGTCGACGGACAGTCGGTCAACCCACGTCGTGTCTTCGAGGCGGTCGCCTCACCGGCCCTCACTCATCCCGACGGACGCGACCTGGTCGTCCTGCGAGCCGAGCTCTCGGGTCGGCACGGAGGCCAGGCGCGCACGCGCCGGCTCGACGTCCTCGACTTCCACGACGAGACCACCGGCTACACCGCCATGCAACGGATGACCGGCTACCCGGCGGCCATGGTGGTCCAGGCCCTCGCCCGCGGTGAGTCGGAGCCAGGCGCCCGCCCGCTGGAGACGGCCGTGGCGCCGCGTCCCTACCTCGACGACCTGAGCAAGCGCGGGATCGAGCTGGCCGAAACCGACTCACTCGAAAACTAAGCGAAAAACTCTAAGAAAAATAATTGAGCCGGCCAGCGATGTCTTGGAGGGAGGGTAGACACCAGCCGGGCCGGCCCAATCAAGCCAGCGTCCCGCGGAGGGATGCGGGTTGCCGACGACTAACCATGACAGGTCCGTGGCGAAGCGCAAGCCGCCCCCCTGTCACTTGGTCAATGACTCAAGCACCCCCGCCTGGACCGAAGGCCTCGGCGGCCGCCTTCTCCATCTCCTCGGGAGTGAGCACCTTCACCACCTGAGCAAACGACCAGACGTGCCCCCAGGCGTCGGTGACGATGCCGTAGCGGTCGCCCCAGAACATGTCCTGGGGCGGCATGGTCACCGTCGCTCCGGCAGCCTCGGCCTGGGCCACGGCGTCGTCGACGCTCTCGACGTAGCGGTGCAGGGTCACCGGGCTCCCGCCCAGCGCCTGGGGGTTCCGCTTGCTGCCGTTCATCTCGGGGAAGTCGTCGCAGAGGTAGATCCTGGTCTCGCCGAGCCGGATCTCGGCATGCATGAGCCGGCCGTCGGTCGGCATGGGGTGACGCCGGAGCTCGACGGCGCCAAACGCCTTCACGTAGAAGTCGATCGCGGCTGCGGCGCCGTCGCAGACGAGATGAGGGATGAGTCCCCGGCTGTCGGCGGGGATGGGTTCGACGTCGGCCATGACGAGCTCCTCCTCTTCAGTACAGGTGTCGGAGGGCCCGAGCGTACTCGAAGCGACGGGCGACGAAGAGGTAGCCTCTGCCGATGAGCCTGCTCATCGAGAACGCCCGCCTGCTCACCCTCGCCGGCCCCCGCCCCCGGACCGGTCGCGAGCTTTCCGAGCTGTCCGTCATCAGTCGGGGCCACGTCCTCGTGCGCGACGGGCTCATCGCCGCGGTGGGACCCGGCCGTCTCGCCGACGTCCCCGACGGCACGACGGTGATCGACGCCGATGGTCGCGTCCTCATGCCCGGCTTCGTCGACGCCCACACCCACGCGTGCTGGGCCGGTGATCGTCTCGACGAGTGGGAGCAGAAGCAGGCCGGCGCGACCTATCTTGAGATCCTCGAAGCCGGCGGCGGCATCATGTCCACCGTGCGGCACACGCGCGAGGCGAGCGAGGATGAGCTCACGACCGCCTTGGTCGAGAGATTGGCTGCCATGCGTCGGGGCGGAACGACGAGCGTCGAGGTCAAGTCCGGCTACGGCCTGACGACCCAGGCCGAGCTCACCATGCTCCGCGCGATCCGACGCGCCGGCGAGCTGAGCCCGGTGACGGTCACGCCCACCGCCTGCATCGCACACGCCATCGATCCCGACCACGCCGGTGGTCGAGACGGCTTCCTGCGAGAGGTGCGCGAAGACACCCTCCCCGCCGTTGCCGAGGAGTTTCCGGGCATCGCCCTCGACGCCTACTGCGAGAACGGCGCGTGGTCGTTGGAAGAGGTCGTGGGTCTCTACGAACGAGCGGCCGAGCTGGGTCATCCCTTGCGCGTCCACTCGGATCAGTTCAACGAGCTCGGGATGACCGAGTGGGCGCTCGAGCACGGCGTGCGCAGCGTCGACCATCTCGAGGCGACCAGCCCTCCCCTTCTCGACACCCTCGCTCGCAGCGACTGCTACGGCGTGATCCTCCCCTGCTCCGGCTTCCACGTCGACGGTCGCTACGCCGACGCGCGTCGTTTCGTCGACGCGGGTGGCCGACTGGTGCTCGGCACGAACTACAACCCGGGCTCGTCACCGTGTCACTCGATGCCCATGGCCATCGCCTTGGCCGTGCGCGAGCTGAAGCTCACCGCCGCCGAGGCCATCGTCGCCTCGACGCTCAACGCAGCCGAGCTCCTGGGTCACGACGACCGAGGCTCGCTCCAGCCAGGCCTGCGGGCAGACCTCGTCCTGCTCCGCCATCGCGACGAGCGTCAGCTCGGCTACGAGTTCGGAAGCGACCCGGTGCTCGCCTGCTGGTGCGGCGGCGAGCCCGATCCCAGCCTGCTGGAGACGCTCTCGGCCTGAGACGCCGCACGCGGCGTGTCGCTCCGCCCCGGCACCGGGGCCGGATT
>JBCCFW010000075.1:0-33786 GCA_039029535.1 Acidobacteriota bacterium | reverse complement strand
TTCGCCATCACGCCCGTGATCGCCGCCGTCAGCGTCGTCTTGCCGTGATCCACGTGACCGATCGTGCCGATGTTCACGTGGGGCTTGCTGCGGTCGAATTTCTCCTTGGCCATCTGACTCGGACCTCACTGTCGCCCAGGGGCGAAGGGGCTTCTCCACTCGGCGCCGGCGCGGCGCCTCCGGGAACGGGTGCTGCTGGTGGATGGAGCCCACGACCGGACTTGAACCGGTGACCTCTTCCTTACCAAGGAAGTGCTCTACCGCTGAGCTACGTGGGCAATGCCGACCTGACGGTCTCTCTACTTGCTACTTGTTCGTTGACTCGGACTTCTACGGACTCGTTGGCCTCCGGTCACGACGACCGCCGCTTTTTCCGGAAACCCTTTCCAATGCAACTCGTTGGAGCGGGAAACGGGACTCGAACCCGCGACCACAAGCTTGGAAGGCTAGTGCTCTACCAACTGAGCTATTCCCGCCCTGCGTGCTGGTGGGGAGAGCAGGATTCGAACCTGCGTAGCACGTCGTGCGGCAGATTTACAGTCTGCTCCCTTTAGCCACTCGGGCATCTCCCCACGGCATTCTCGACGTCGATGACGCCACGCTCACGGACTCGAACCGTCGCGGGACACGATTCGGGTCACCACACCTGCATCAGCCGTCGAGCGTCGTCGTGGTGGCGAGGTCCAGGATGCCTGCTTGCGCAGCTGCAACAGGCTGACGATCCAGGACTTCGCTCACGCCCGCCTCGTGAGCTGACGAAGGGACTCGAACCCCCGACCCGCTGATTACAAATCAGCTGCTCTACCAACTGAGCTACGCCAGCTTCGGGTTTTCAAGCCGGTGAAGGACGGGAGTGTAATGAGGTCGCCCTTCGGATGCAAGCAGCATGCGAGCCACTCGAATTGGCCACGAAGGCGCCCCATAACACCCCACCATCATCCGTTCCCCCCGCCGCCTGGGGCAGGGTCGCCGAGCCGCTGGCGCCGGACCTCGTAGAGCGCCAAGGCGGCCGCGACCGACGCGTTGAGCGACTCGACTCCCTTCAACAACGGGAAGGCCATGAGCTGATCGCAGCGCTCACGAACCAGGCGCGACAGCCCCTCCCCTTCACTCCCGACCACCAGGCAGGTCGGCCCCTTCAGGTCGGTGGCGGTCCACGGACAGTCACCGGCGCCATCGAGACCCACGAGCTGCAGGCCGGCCTGGCGAAGGGAGGTCAGGGCCTGGGCCGGCGAGCCCACCTCGACGATCGCAATTCGTTCGAGAGCACCGGCCGCCGCCTTGGCCGCGGCGGGCCCCAGACGCGCCGAGCGCCGCCTCGGCACGAGCACGCCGTCGGCGCCGGCCGCGGCAGCCGACCGCACGATCGCCCCGAGGTTGCGAGGGTCGGTGATCCGGTCCGTGAGCACCAGGAGCCCGGGATCCGCCTCGAGAACCTCACCCAGCGGACGCGTGCGAACCGTGCGGATCCGCGCCATGACACCTTGGTGCACGGCACCCTCGGCCTGGCGATCGAGCGCCCGTCGCGGCGTCTCGCGCCAGGACACGCCCGCCGCCCGTGCCGCCTCGCAGATCTCGCGCAGCCCCGTTGCTTCCGGCGCGAGGAGCAGCGTCTCGACCGAACCGGGCGACTCCTCGAGGAGCTCCTGAACCGCGCGTCGGCCCGCGACCCAGTCACCCGGCGGCTCGCGCCGCTCCCCTCGCGGCGATCGTCCGCCACCTCCCTCGCGGCCCTGACCGGCGTCCCGGCCCTTCGGGCGCCGGCGACCACCGCCGCCGGAGCTCACTCGAACTGCTCGACCAACGCGACCACTTGCGACTCGACGGCCTCACCCCGACCGACGGGCCCCACCTGCTCACCCCGCTTGGCCGACAGACCGAGGCGATCCGGGGCAAGCCCCATGACCTCGGCCAGGGCCTGCTTGATGGCAGCGGAGTGGGGCGCGACCTTCGGGCGCTCCAGCTTGACCACGGCCGAGATGCTGACCACGCCGAACGAGCGACTGGCCAGGAGCTCGACCACGCCGCGGAGGAACTCGAGCGAGGAGCGGCCCTCGTTCTCGGGATCCTCGTCAGAGAAGTGCTGACCGATGTCGCCGAGCCCGGCCGCCGACAGCAGCGCGTCACAAACGGCATGGGTGAGCACGTCACCATCGCTGTGGCCGTGTGGTCCGAAGCTCTCGTCGTCGGGCAAGTCGGGGAGCAGGTCGACGCCGGCAAGGACGAAGCGCCGACCGCTCACCAACTGGTGGACGTCGTGACCGAGCCCCACCCGCAACGACGACGATCGCGGCAGGTCGGTCGGACGGGTGATCTTTCGGTTCGTCTCGTCACCAGCCACGGCGTGGATCCTCAGCGAGCTCGGCAGCACGCCCGCATCGCGGGCCGCCTCCACCAGGGCGACGTCGTCGGTCAGGGGTTCGGGGAAGGCCTGCTCGGCGTGAGCGAGCGCTTGCTCGAGCCAGTCGCGGCGCACGGCTTGCGGGGTCTGCGCCAGGCCCAGCTCGTCGCGGGGCACCGTCGTGACGACCGCCTGACCGTCGACTCGCTTGACGGTGTCGACCACCGGCAGGACCGGGAGCGCCGCGCCGTGCTCCCGCGCCGCCGCGACCACCCGACCGATGAGCTCGACCGACGCGAAGGGCCGTGCCCCGTCATGGACCAGGACGATGTCGGTCTCCTCCGAGCACTCGGCCAGCCCCCGGCCCATCGACGCCTGCCGGCTGTCGCCGCCAGCGACCCGGGTGCGCACCTTGGCCCCCGGCCGACCGAGATCCTCCCAAGCCTCGGCCACGGCCTCGGAGGTGACGAGGACGACCTCGTCGACCTCCGGACAGGCGTCGAGAGTCTCGAGGGTCCGCACGAGAAGCGGCCGACCCTGCCACGAGACGAGGAGCTTGCTCCGGTCACCACCGAAGCGTTGCGACGAGCCCGCCGCAACGACGATCGCGGTCACCACGCGGACATGTCTCCGGAAGCAGGGCTCGAGAGCGCGATCGAACGGGAGCCGCTCACTCTTCCATGAGCTCGGCTTCCTTCGCCGAGGCCATCTTGTCGAGGGTGGAGACGTGGTCGTCGGTGGCCTTCTGCACCTGATCGAGAGACCGGCGGGCGTCGTCCTGGCCGGCGTCGCCGTCCTTCTCCATCTGCTTGATCATCTCGTTGGCGTCACGGCGGACGTTGCGCACCGCGGTCTTCCCCTTCTCGGCAATCTCCGAGACCTTTCGGGCGAGCTGCTTGCGGCGCTCCTCGGTGAGCGGCGGCACGGGGAGGCGGATGAGCTTGCCGTCGTTGTTGGGGTTGATGCCCAGGTCGGCCTTGAGGATGGCCTTCTCGATGTCACCCAGCAGGGAGATGTCGAAGGGCTTCACCGTGATCATCGACGGCTCGGGAACGGCGAGGGTCGCCACCTGGTTGAGGGGCATGCCGCTGCCGTAGGCCTCGACCTCGATGCCGTCGAGGAGAGTCACGGAGGCGCGACCGGTCCGGATGGTGGCCAGCTCCTTGCGCATGGCCTCGATCGTTCCGTCCATCCGCGAGGAAGCATCGCTGACGACTTCATCCAACATGGTCCTGTCTCCGATCTCGGGGCCACGCCCCAGGGCTTCAGCTCGCGGGACTCTCGACGATCGAGCCGATCTTCTCGCCGAGCAGGGCACGGGTGATGTTGCCGAGCGTGGCCAGGTCGAACACGCCGATGGGGATGCCGTTCTCCATGGCCAGGGAGATGGCCGTGACGTCCATGACCTTGAGACCGCGGTCGAGCGCTTCCTGATGAGTGACGCTGGCCAGCCGCTCGGCGGTGGGGTCGGTCTTGGGGTCGGCGGTGTACACCCCGTCGACCTGAGTGGCCTTGAGCACGACCTCCGCCTGGATCTCGATGGCCCGGAGGGTGGCGGCCGTGTCGGTGGTGAAGAAGGGACGGCCAGTCCCCGCGGCCACGACGACGACCCGTCCCCGTTCGAGATGACGGAGAACGCGACGAAGGATGAAGGGCTCGGCCACCTCGTCCACGCGGATGGAGGAGCACACTCGGGTTTCCTGACCGCAGCTCTCGAGCGCGTCTTGAAGGACGAGCGCGTTCATGACGGTGGCGAGCATCCCGACCTGGTCGGCGGTCGGGCGGTCCATGCCGAGCTCGGCGGCCGGCTGGCCTCGCCAGAAGTTGCCGCCGCCCACCACCACCGCGACCTCGACGCCGCCGACGACGGCTTCGCGGATCTCGCGGGCGAGCCGCAGGACCGTTTGGGCGTCGACGCCACCCGGTCCGTCCCCCTGCATCGCCTCACCGGACAGCTTCAGGAGGACGCGGCGTCGGCCCCCTCCCTGCTCCGTCTCATCGCCCATCCCGT
This sequence comes from Acidobacteriota bacterium, assembly GCA_039029535.1. Lineage (GTDB taxonomy): Bacteria > Acidobacteriota > JBCCFW01 > JBCCFW01 > JBCCFW01 > JBCCFW01. The sequence goes on along the minus strand of JBCCFW010000075.1, from coordinate 29,434 downwards.
CACCCCATCGGCATCGGCGCCATCCGGTGGTCGGCCGGCGCGTCGGTCGATTCTAACCGCATCCCCCACCTCCCCCCTGCGGCGAGGGTCGCATCGGACCCGGAAATGCGAGAACGCCGCCATCCCGGGGGACGGCGGCGTTCGTCCGAGCGGAGGCCCGGCGGGTGGCTGGCGGGAGCTCAGTCCTCGCCGACGGCCAGACGGGCGAAGCGGCGGAGCTGAATGTTCTCGCCCAGCTTGGCGATCATCTCCTGCACCAGCTTCTCGATGGTGACGTCGGGGTTCTTGATGAACGGCTGCTCGAGCAGGCAGTTCTCCTGGTAGAACTTGCCCATCCGGCCCTCGACGATCTTCTCGGCGACGTTCTCGGGCTTGCCCTCCTTGACGACGCGCTCCATCTGCACCTCGCGCTCGTCGGCGAGAGCCTTCTCGTCGACGTCGTCCCGAGAGAGGAAGCGCGGGGCCGAGGCGGCCACGTGCATCGCGATGTCCTCACCCAACCGGATGAAGTCGTCGGTGCGCGCCACGAAGTCGGTCTCGCACTGGAGCTCGACCATCACGCCGATCTTGTCGCCGGCGTGGATGTAATGGGCGATGCGACCGTCACCAGTGGCCCGGCCGGACTTCTTCTCGGCCTTGGCCGCGCCCTGCTTGCGGAGGTGCTTGATGGCCTCGTCGATGTCGCCACCGACCTCCTTGAGGGCCTTCTTGCAGTCCATCATTCCAACTCCGGTGCGCTCCCGGAGCTCCTTCACCATGCTCGCCGTGATGTCGGCCATGGAAACCTCTCGCTAGCTCTCGCTAGCCGGAAAGTGAGCCGCCACGTCCGACACGGACGCGCGGCGAGATGAGCGATGAATCGCGAAGGAGGTCGTGACGACCTCCTCGAGGGGGACGGCTCAGGCCTCGGTGCCCGGAGCCGACTCGGCCGGAGGAGCGGCCTCGGCGGCGGGCGGAGCGGCATCGGCAGGCGGAGCCGCCTCGGCGGGAGCCTCACCCGGTCCTTCCTCGGCCCGGACGATCTCGGCACGACTGCCGTCGGCCGTGCGGGGCCCGTCCTGACGGTCGGGACGACGATCCTTGCCGGCCCGCTTGCCCTCGATGAAGGCATCGGCCAGACGATGCGTGAAGAGCTTGATGGCTCGCATCGCGTCGTCGTTGGACGGGATCACGAAGTCGACCAGGTCGGGATCGCAGTTCGTGTCGACCACTGAAACGACCGGAATGTTGAGCTTGGCCGCCTCAGCGACGGCGATGTGCTCGCGCTCCGGGTCGATGACGAAGATCGCGTCCGGGATGCGGCCCATGTTCTTGATGCCGGTGAGCACCTTGGAGAGCTTCTCGCGCTCTTTCATGAGCTTGAGTCGCTCTTTCTTCGTCAGGCTGCGGTAGCGCGCGTTGGTCTCGAGCGTCTCAAGCTCCTTCAGGAGCTGAGTGCTCTTCCGCAGCGTGTTGAAGTTCGTGAGCATGCCGCCGAGCCAGCGTTGGCTGACGTAGGGCATGCCGGCCTTCTCGGCGGCTTCCTCGACCACGTCCTTGGCCTGCCGCTTCGTGCCGACGAACAGCAGGGTCTTGCCGTCCATTCCGAGACGGGTCACGAACTCGGCGGCCCGACCGAAGCACCGCAGGGTCTTCTTCAGGTCGATGACGTAGATGCCGTTGCGACTGCCAAAGATGTACGGGCGCATCTTGGGGTTCCAGCGCTTGGTCTGGTGTCCGAAGTGCGCTCCGGCGTCGAGGAGCTCTCTGAGCTGAATGGTCGCCATCAGTGTCGTGTCCGATTCCGATCTGCCGGCCGGGCCAGCAGGGGCAATGCGATCAACGCTTGGAGAACTGGAAGCGCTTGCGGGCGCCGGGCTGGCCGTACTTCTTGCGCTCGACCTCGCGGGCGTCGCGGGTGAGCATGCCGGCGTCCTTGATGGGCGGACGCAGCTCCGGGTTGTAGCGGACGAGAGCGCGGGCAAGGCCGTGTCGGATGGCCTCGGCCTGGGCGCTGATGCCGCCACCTCGGACGGTGATGAGCGCGTCGAAGGCATCACCGGTCTCGGTGAGGGTCAGGGGGCTCTGGATGGCCATCCGGTGGATGCCGTTGGGGAAGTAGTCGTCGAGAGCCCGGGAGTTCACGGTCATCGCGCCCTTGCCGGGGCGAAGGAAGACGCGGGCACGAGCCCGCTTGCGGCGACCGGTTCCGTAGTACTGGATCGTGGTGTCCATCTTGCTCCGTGCCGCTCACGCGGACTTGGCTGCGGGGGCCTGACTCGACAGGGCTCCGGTCGTGCTCAGCTTCGGGCGGCCAGCTGGCCATCGGGCTGGACGCTCCAGACCTCGGGGGCCTGAGCGGCGTGAGGGTGGTCGGGACCGACGTGGACCCGCAGCTTCTTGCCCATGGCGCGGCCGAGGCGGGTCTTGGGGAGCATCCCCTTGACGGCCTTCTCGACGACGCGACGCGGGTGCTTCACCAGGAGGTCACCGGCCGGCGTCTCGCTGAGACCACCGGGGTAACCCGAGTGCTTCCGATAGATCTTGTCACCGAGCTTCTTGCCGGTGAGCGCGATCTTCTCGCAGTTCACGACGACCACGTGGTCACCAGTGTCGGTGAAGGGGGTCCAGTCGGGCTTGTGCTTGCCGGCGAGAAGCCGGGCCACGGCCGACGCGACGCGTCCGAGGGGGATGCCCTCGGCGTCGATGACCCACCAGCGGCGCTGCTCGCGTGCCGCTTCCTTGGTCGGGAAGTGCGTGCTCATGCTCATGACGAGTTCCGATCGGGGTCCGGGCACGTCGCGACGGCGACGTCCCCAGGGTGGACCAAGCCTGTCGAGCGTCCTCTCCGAATGCGAGGGTTCTCGGGCCGTCCTGGGCAGCGAGCTGCCTGCGAAAGGCCTCGAGACCGCGGAGTGAGCAGACCGACTCGACGGGCGCGAGAAGCGCGGATGGTAGGGGGCGCCCGCGGGGATGTCAACCGGGCCTTCCCCGGCCTCGGCCGCCGACACTACACTCCCACCGCTCCCCTCGATCGGCCCACCCCCGTGCCGAGTCACCCCGCCCCGATTCGACCCGAGCCGTCCCGCATGTCCAGCTCCTCAGCCGCGGTCGTGGCTTCGTCCGCGCCCGTCGACCCTGTCGCCGCCGCCGGGACCCTGCTCGCCCACTCGTGCGAGGGCCCCGAACACGGGCCGGTGGTGCTCCTCCTGCACGGGATCACGGGCTCACGCTTCTATTGGGAGAACCTGGCGCAGGCCCTCCAGGTGGACCATCGGGTCGTGCGCGTGGACCTGCTGGGCTTCGGCGAGAGCCCGAAACCCACGGGTCGCTACGACCTCGGAGCTCACGCCCGCGCCGTCCGCGAGCTGATGGAGCATCTCGGGTTGACGGAGCGTCCCATCGCCGTGATCGCTCACTCGCTCGGGGCTCTCATCACGCTCGAGGCCAGCGTCCGCTGGCCGGGCTGGATCGAGCGAGCACTCCTGGTCTCCCTGCCCTGCCACGACACCCAGGAGGAGGCACACCGAGACTTCGTGTTCGGGAGCCCCAACTACCGGCGTCTCATCGGCGCTCACTCGCTGGGCGCCAACCTCAAGAGCTGGTGGGCCGCCGGCCCGCGGATGGCCCTCCGGTACCTGTTTGCCTTCTCACCCCGCATCGCCGCCGACAGCAAGAGCTGGACCCTGCGGTCCCTCACCTCGACCATCGAGCACTGCCTGCTTCAGCACCGGGTGCAGGACCGGCTCGCCGAGCTCCGGGACCGGCCCGTCGAGCATCAGCCGGAGCTCCTCCTCCTCCACGGCCGCTGGGACCAGGTCGTGCCCCCCGATCCGGCCATGCGCCTGTCCGAGCAGCTCCCCCGCTGCGAGGGTCGCGTCATCGAAGGGACGGGTCATCACCCGTTTCGGACGCACTTCCGGGCCTGCCACGAGCAGACCCGGAAGTTCCTCGCCGGAGCACGCTGAGCTCGAGCGACGTCGGCCGAGCCCGGCGAGGAGCCAGGCTCGGCAGTGGTCTCAGCGGCGTCCGGGCCGGCGGCGCGGTGCCTCCTCCTCGAGGAGGACCACCCGCTCCTTGAAGGGCTTGAGCACCGACTCGGTGGGCTGCCGCACCGTCACCGCGCCCCGCGCAGCGTCGATGAAGAGCACCTCCCCGTCGCACAGCGCGTCCCCGACGCGAACGAAGTAGCCGCGGTTCCACGGCCCACCCTCGAAGGTGGCGATGGTGCCGGTCGGCGTGGTCGCGATGCCCGTGAGCCGGAGCTCCCCGACCTGGACCGAAGCGAGCGTCCCATCATCGGGACAGCGCACGTCGGTCGCCTCACCGAAGCCGGGCTCACGGAAGGGGTCGCGTCGCCCCTCCGAGTCGTAAAGAAGGGTCGTTGCGAACGAAGAGCCCGCGCAGCCGATGGCGAGCGCGAGCCCGAACGAGCGAAGCAGTGTCGTCATGGTGGACCTCGTGATGCGTCGTGAAACGGATCCCGAGGCCGCGAGTCGACTCAGGCCTCAGCGTCTCCGGCCAACGGCCTCGGTCGCACGACCGACGCGCCGGCTGGGCGTTTGCACCTGGGTCCGACCCCGAGCGGGAGCGGCTCCGGGGGTCTTGTCCTTCTCTTCGTCGGGGAAGAGCTGGATGATGCGTTCGGTGTACGGCTTCAGGAAGCGCTCCCGCGTGGGGTCGTTGCGCTTCTGCTGCACGGTCACCGCCTTGGTCTCGAAGTTGATCTCGTGGACGGTGCCGTCACAGAAACGGTCACCGACCCGCGTGAAGTAGCCGAGGTTGTAGGGCCCGCCCTCGAACGTCGCGACGTTGCCGTCGGGGGTGCTCACGATGGAGGTCAGCTTGACCTCCTGCACCATCACCGAGCGAAGCCCCTCGAAGGAGCCACAGTCGGTGTCCTCCTCCTTGTCCTGGCCGATCGTCGGCCGGAACGGGTCTCGGCGTCCCTGGGAGTCGTAGCCCGTGCTCGCTCGACCACGCCCCTGAGCGAGGGCGGACGAAGCGACCAGCGAAAAGAGAACGAGGCCGGTGAGAGTCTTGGTGGTCATCGTCGGCCCTTCTTCTTCTTGTCCTCTTCAGGCTGCAGGAGCGGGACCTCTTCGTTGTAGATGAAGGTCATCGCCTTGAGGTTGCCGTGAATGGACGTGCTCGGCGTGAGCTGCTGACGCATCACCAACGAGGTCACGTTGAAGATGCGCGACTCCTGAGCGAGGCGTGAGAAGAACAGGCCCAGGTCGTGGTAGGTCGAGAGGACGTCCAGGGTGATCGGGTACTCCCGATAGAACTCCTTCTCGACCTGACGCTGCGGCACGATGCGCTGGATGTTCAGACGCGACCGACCGGCGAGCTCCTCGAACTTGCGGATGATCTCGGAGTCGTCCCGCACGGGCGGGATGATCGTGCGGAGCTCGGCGAGCTGCGCCTCGAGACTCTCGATCCGACGTTCGAGCTCAGGGAGCTTCTTCTCGAGGTTGCGCGCTTCCTCGATCTCGTCGTTGAGCTTGGCGAACTGATCCTTCTTCTGCTGGATCTCAGTTCGCATCTGGCCGAAGTTGGGCCAGACGAACCAGGCCAGGCAGCCGATGGCGATCATGAGAAACGCCATCAGGCCCATCTGACCCTTGAAGCCGAGATTCTTCAGGGACTCCATTGCTACTCCCTGTCTTGCCACTACCCGAGCGGGCTGCATGAGCATGGCACGGTCTCGCCGGGAAATCACGGGTCGCCCGCGGGAGCCCGTTCGGCGCCGCCCCGAAACGACACGAACTCCAATCGTGCGTGATATCCTCCCGCGCATCGAATAGGCCGAGGCCGAGCTCGTGTCCCCACCTCCTGACCTCTCCGTCGTGGTCCCCGCCCGCGACGAGGAAGGCAACATCACCCCCCTCGGTCACGAGATCGTCGAGACCCTGGGTGCGCGTCCCTTCGAGGTCGTCTTCGTCGACGACGGCTCCTCGGACGGGACCCGGGAGGAGATGCTCGCCTGGGCCCGCCGCGACCCCCGCTTCCGGGTGGTCACCAAGGGACCTCCCCACGGCAAGTCGTCCTCCCTCCTGACCGGCTTCGCCCACGCCCGCGGCGCCGTGGTCGGGACCCTCGACGGCGACCTGCAAGACCGGGCTGAGGATCTCCTGCGCTGCTACGAGACGCTCCTGGCCGATGACGCCCTCGACGCGGTCAACGGCTGGCGCCGTGATCGCAACGACTCGGGGCTCAAGCGACTCTCGTCCCGGATCGGCAACGGTGTCCGTCGCCGGCTGCTCGGCAGCACCATCCGCGACGCGGGCACCGGCGTCCGCGTGCTGCGTCGTCGCTGCCTCCCGGCCTGGCTCCCCTTCGAGGGCTCCCACCGCTACTTCGCCGAGCTGATGGAGATGGCCGGTCACCGCGTGGGCGAGATCCCCATCGGCCACCGCCCTCGCCATGCCGGCGTCGCGAAGTACGGTGTCGGCAACCGCTTGGGCCGCGGGCTCGCGGACGTCCTCGCGGTGCGCTGGCTCAAGAAGCGCGCGGCCCACCCTCAGCACGAAGAGATCGAGCCCACCCCGTGACCCTCGCGCCCCGACGCTCGCTCCTCCTCACTCTCGTCTTCGCCGTCCTGATCTCGTTCCCGCTCGCGGGGGCACGGGACTTCTGGGCCCCCGACGAAGACCGCTACGCGCTGGCCGCCCAGGAGATGCTGCTCGACGGTCACTGGGGCCATCCCCACGTCAACGGCCAGCCGTACCGCGACAAGCCCCCCGGTTACTTCTGGTCGGCGGCCGTGCTGTCGTGGCCGGCCGGCCGCGTCACCGAGCTCACCGCCCGCCTCCCGTCCCTGCTGGCCGGCCTTCTCATGGTCGGCCTGTGCTGGGACCTCGCCCGACGCCTGCCCCACGCCGGCAGCGACCCGGGCACCCGCGCCCTCCTCACCGGGCTCGTGCTCGCGACGACCTTCCTGATCGCGTGGCTGACCCGCCGAGTCTGCCTCGACGTCCTGCTCACCTGCTGCACGGTCGGTGCGCTCTGGAGCCTGTGGGTCGCTCACGAACGGAGCCGCCGGGCCGCTCGCACGCTCGGGCCGGCGATGCTGGCCGGGGTCTTCCTGGCCGTCGGAGTCATGACCAAGGGTCCCGTGCTCTTCCTCCCGGTCGCCGCCGCCGCGGCCGTGCTGCTCTTCCATCCACGGCTGAAGGAGGAGCGCAGCGGCGGTCTCGGGCTCGGCTGGATGGCTCTCGCCCTGGTGCTGGCGCTCGCCGCGTGGCTGGTCCCGAGCGCCCTGCTGGCCGACTACCAGCCCTGGTCCATCCTCAACGAGCACGTCGTCGAGCGGGCCTCGTCGGGCCGGCATCACGTCCGGCCGCCTTGGCACTATCTCGTCGGCCTGCCCGCCGACCTCGCTCCGTGGAGCCCGTGGTTCGTCGTGGCCCTGGTCGCCGCGATCCGCCAGCGCGACCGGAGTCCCGCCGACCTCTTCCTGCTGTCCTGGTGGCTCGTGCCCCTGGTCGTGCTGTCGATCATCATCGAGAAGCGGAACCTCTACCTGCTCACGTCCTACCCGGCGGTGGCACTGCTCCTCGGACGTTGGCTGGCCTCGCCCGATCGCGACCCCGACGCTCCCGGCTTCCGCTGGTCCGGCTGGCTCACCTGCGCCGGCCTCCTCTTGCTCGGCGTCGTCCTCCTCGTCGCCGGCCTGGCCTGGTCGGACGTGGTCGCCCGCGAGGACACCCTGAGCCTCGTGCCCGACCTGCGCGGCGGCGTCCTGGGAATGAGCGCTCTGGTCCTCGTCGCCGCGGGGTTGCTCGGCCGCGCGCTCTGGCAGCGCTGGTCGGTGCCGCGGACGGCCACCGTTCTGGCCCTCTCCACGGGCGCCGTGTTCCTCGGTCTCGCGGCGGTGCTCCCGAAGCTCGATCCCCTCAAGTCGGCCCGGCCCTTCGGCGCTGCTGTCGCGGAGCTCGCCTCGGAGGGACCGGTGGGGACCTACGGTCGCTTCCGGGCCGGCTACGCTTACTACGCCGACCGCAAGCTGACCTACGTCCCCGGCGAGTCGGAGAAGCCCGGCGCCCTGGCGGCCTGGCTGACCGAGGTCGACCGACCGGCCCACCTGCTGATCTACGAACCGTTCCCCGAGGTCGTGCCCGATGGCGCCCGACCACCGAAGATCGTCAAGGAGGGCCGCGTGGGCAGCCGCGAGGTCCGCCTCCTCCGCTACGAAAACCGAGACTGAGCCCGTGAGCACGACCACCCTCCACGCCACCGCCCCCTGCCGCGTCGACCTGGCCGGCGGCACCCTCGACCTCTGGCCGCTCAGCCAGCTGGTCACCGAGGCGGTCACGGTGAACTTGGCGGTCGGCCTGCGCGCGGGCTGCGAGCTCGTCGACCGAGACGACGGGAGCTGGGTGTTCGAGGATCCAGACGGCGGCTCGCGGCTCGAGCTGCCCGAGCTCCCCGCCCGCCCCGAGCGGGAGCTCCCGCCGCAGTTCACGCTCGCCGGGGTGGTGGCCGCGCACTTCGAGCTCGGACCGATGACCTGCCGCACCTGGAGCGAGGCACCACGTCACTCCGGGCTCGGTGGCTCCTCGGCGCTGGTCATGGCGTTGATCGCTGCGGCTGCCCGACGGCGGGGCCGCGAGCTCACGCCCACCGAGGCCGTGGGCATCGCCTGCAACCTCGAGACCCGCGTGCTCGGGAAACCGGCAGGCACGCAGGATCACTGGTCGGCCTGGTGTGGTGGCCTGTCCGTGCTCGAGCACGGCATCGAGGGCACCGTGCGTCGCGGCCTCCCACCGGTCGGCCTCGAGCTGCTGGGTCGGGCGCTGGTCGTGGTCGACAGCACGGTCACGCACCACTCGGGGATGAACAACTGGTCGGTGTTTCAGGCACGCGTCGACGATCGCGAGCCCACCACCAGCGCCCTCGAGGCGATCGCCGCGGCGGCCCGCGAGCTCCGCGAGCGCTTCTCGGACCCGAAGCTCACCGAAGACGACCTGCCCGCGCTGGGTCACGCCATCGACACCGAGTGGAGCTCACGCCGCCGACTCTCCGACGCCGTGAGCTGCGACGAGATCGAGCGACTCATCGGTGCGGCGCGCGAGGCCGGTGGCTGGGCGAAGGTGTGCGGCGCCGGGGGCGGCGGCTGCCTCATCGCCCTGCCTCCGAAGGTCGAGGCGCGTGCCGAGCTCGTCGCAGCTCTCGAAGGCGCGGGAGGTCGCGTGCTGGACGCCGCTCCCGAGGCCGAGGGAGTGCTGGTCCAGGACGGCCGCGCCGCCGCGGCCTCGGGAGGTGTTTCGTGAGACACGCAGCCGGAGTCGTCGTCGCGGCGCTCGCCGCTCTCGCGCTCGCTGGCCCCGCGGCATCGAGCGATGGGCCGCTCATCCAGGACGCGAAGACCCGGGCCGAGGGCCGCGCCCGCGCCATCGCGGATCGACCGCCCGTCCGCGGCATGGTCCTGGGCATCTACTCGGACGACGACGGCGACAGCTACGTCCAGGCGCTCGAGGAGATCGCGGCCCTCGGTGCCGACCACGTGCTCATCATCGTCCAGGAGGTCATGAAGGACGTGCGCTCCACCGAGGTCGGACCACGCTCCTGGCTGACCCCCTCGCCGGAGCGGCTCGACCACGCGCTGGCGACGGCTCGCGAGCTCGGGCTCGGCATCGTCCTCATGCCCAGTCTCTTCCTCGAGGAGACCCGGGACGGCGAGTGGCGCGGAGCCATCGAGCCCAAGAGCTGGCGCGCCTGGTGGAAGTCCTACGAGGCCTTCATCCTCAAGAACGCCGAGCTGGCGGCGAAGCACCGCGTCGAGATCTTCTCGGTCGGCTCCGAGCTCTGCTCCACCGAGGACCAGCGCGCCAACTGGGCTCGCCTGATCCAACGCGCCCGGGCGATGACGCCCAGCCTGATGACCTACTCGTTCAACTGGGACCACACCTCCCAGGGGCGGATCACCGACCTCATCGACGTCATCGGCATGAACGCCTACCACGACCTCGCTGAGAGCGCGGGCACGCCGAAGGCGGAGCTGGTTCACTCCTGGCGACGGCTCCAGGAGACCCTCCTCCCCTGGCAGCGGAGCCAGCAACGGAGGATCCTCTTCACCGAGGTCGGCTACCGCTCCGTGGTCCGACCCGAGAAGGACGCCTGGAACTACCTCGAAGTGCAGGACTACGACGGACGAGCCCAGCAGCGCTGCTACGAGGCCTTCCTCGAGGCCTGGCAGAGCCGGCGCGAGGTGGCCGGCATCTTCTTCTACCAGTGGCGTGGGGAAGGTGGCGAGGGCGACACCGGCTACACGCCGCGGGGGAAGCCCGCGGCCGAGAGCCTGCGTCGGGCCTGGGGCGGTGCGGACGCCGACCCCCTCCTCGAGCTCCTGCCCGCGGTCACGCCGGCCCCGACTCCCACCACCCCCGGGACCCGACCCGGCTCGTGATCTCGACCCTCGTCCTCCTCGCCACCCTGGCCGTGGGCGGTGACGTCGAGCTCGGCGGCACGGTCGAGCCACCGCCCGAGACTCCGTTCCGGGTCGTCCTGCAGACGGGTCGTCGGCTGGACGTCGTCGAGCACGTCGAGGAAAACGGGATGGTCCGGCTGGTGCTCGGCGAGCGTCGTCGGATCTCCCTGCCCCGGCATCTCATCAAGCGCATCGAGAACAGCGACGGGACGCCCCTGGCGGGGCTGGCCACCGCCGCGACGGCCCAGGGCGGCGGCTACCGTCTCGTCAACGGGCTGCCCATCGCCAACGCTCCGGGATCGCGGCCGCCGAAGATCGCCCTCGACCTCCCGGACCTCCACCTCGATCCCGCCACCGCCCCGACCGGCAAGCGTCGGATCGGCATCGGTGCAGGGCGCACGGCCGCCTCGCCTCGCACCGCCCCCAGCCTCTACTCGGTGCTGCGTGGTCAGGCACGCCTGGACACGCCGCGCGAGGGCGCATCTGGTGAAGCCCCGCCTCCCCCTCCGCCGGTCACGCCGGTGATGGGCACGCCACCCAGGCCGGGTCGCCCCTGAGCCGACGCGACTCGTCTCGGCCTGGAGGGGGACTCAGAAGAGACGGTCTTGCCCGCCGGGCGGCAGCGAGGCGGACTCGCCACCGAGCCGGCCCTTGGTGAGCTCGATGCCCGAGGCCGTGAGGCAGCGCCCGCGGGCCGTGCGCTCGAGGAGACCGAGCCGGATGAGGTACGGCTCCTGGATGTCCTCGATGGTGTCCTTCTCCTCGCCCAGCGCCGCCGCGAGGGTCGAGAGCCCGACGGGCCCCCCACGGAAGTGGTCGTGGATCGTGCGGAGGAGACGGCGGTCCGCCAGGTCGAGACCGAGGTCGTCGATCTCGAGCCGCTCGAGGGCGGTGCGGGCCAGCTCGAGGGTGATGGCGCCGTCGCCGTCGACCTGAGCGAAGTCGCGCACGCGCCGGAGCAGGCGATTGGCGACCCGCGGGGTGCCCCGGGACCGGCGCGCGATCTCGTGCAGCCCCTTCTCGTCGGCCTTCACGGCCAGGAGCTCGGCGCTGCGTCGCACGATGGAGACGAGCTCCTCGATGTCGTAGGGCTCGAGCTGATGGGTCACGCCGAAGCGCGCCCGCAGCGGACCGGTGAGGAGACCGAGCCGCGTGGTGGCCCCGATGAGCGTGAACGGCGGCAGGGGGTACTTCACCGAGCGGGCGGTGGGGCCCTGGCCGATCACGAGGTCGAGGTGGAAGTCCTCGAGGGCGGGGTAGAGCGTCTCCTCCACCACCGTCGACAGCCGGTGGATCTCGTCGATGAACAAGACGTCCCGGGCATCGAGGTTGGTCAGCAGCGCCGCGAGGTCACCGGGCTTCTCGATGGCGGGTCCGCTGGTGGTGCGGACCTTCACTCCTGCCTCACCACCGATGACGTGCGCCAGGGTCGTCTTGCCGAGCCCCGGCGGCCCGTGGAGAAGGACGTGATCGAGGGCCTCGCCCCGCTCGGTCGCCGCGCGGATGAAGACCCGGAGGTTCTCCTTCACCCGGGACTGGCCCACGTAGTCGTCGAAGGTCCGAGGTCGGAGGGCGACCTCCGCGCGATCGCCCGAGCCGATGCGGCCGTCGATGAGGCGGGAGGAGCCGGCGGGCGGCGTCGCGCCGGAACCCTGGCCGGGGGCGTCGCCGATCAACTGGGCGGTGCCAGGAACACCGGGACTCCTAGCTCGGCGCGTACCGCGTCAGGACCACCGAGATGTTGTCGTCGCCACCGGCATTGTTGGCCGCCTCGACCAGGGCCTGGCAGCAGGCCTCGAGGTCGTCGGTCTGGCCGAGGATGATCTCGAGGATGCGGTCGTCGTCGATCATCGAGTTCAGCCCGTCCGAGCAGAGCAGGATGATGTCGTTGGGCTGGAGCTTCTCGCAGGCGAGGTCGGCCTTGATGACCTCGCGGCCGCCGAGGGCCCGCGTGACCACGTTCCGGTAGGGGTGGTTCCGCGCCTCGGCCTTGGTGAGGACACCGAGCTTCATCTGCTCGTTGACCCAGGAGTGGTCCGAGGTGAGCTGGGAGAGCTCGTTGTTCCGGACGAGATAGGCCCGCGAGTCACCGACGTGACCGATGTAGGCGTGCTCGCCCTGGACGAGGAGGGTCACCAGCGTGGTGCCCATCCCCTCGAGCTCCTTCCGCTCCTGGGTGACCTCGATGATCTTCATGTTGGCCAGCTTGATGGCCGTGAAGATCCGGTTGGCCTCCATCGAGACGCCCTCGTCGAACTCGAAGGGCCAGGTGATGTCGGAGTCGTCCCCCGAGATCTCGATGAATTCGTTGAGGACGTCGACGGCGAGCTTGGACGCAACCTCCCCGGAAGCATGGCCGCCCATCCCATCAGCGATGGTGAAGAGACCGTGCTTCTCGTTGAGGAGGAGCGAATCCTCGTTGTGCTCTCGCTTGCGGCCGACGTCCGTCCTGCCGGCAAAGAGCAAGCCCATCCGAAGACCTCCCGCCAGGGCCCAGGGGGGCCACGGCGAAAATGAAGGTTCAATGATGCGAGGACGAAGCGGGGCAGTCAACCAAGGCGTGGTCGGCGGCCCAAAATGGTCCCCGGTTTACTTCTTCTGATCCCGCTTCTGAATCGTGATTCGACACTGCCGCCGGATGCCCTCGGCGATGTTCTTGTCCTTCAGCATGAACTTCAGGTCCCGGGTCTGGAGCCGAGGCATGAGCTGAAGGGCGACCGGAACGGGGGTCCGCGGATTCTTCACCAGGCCCAGGACGGTCGAGTAATTCCGCGTGTACTCGCGGTTTCCCCCGATCATCCGGAGGACATCAGCGCTGATGCTCCGCATGTTCGCAATCTTTTCGACCTCATCTTCCGTGATCTTGGGCGACTTGACCACCGCCTCCTGCACCATCTTCGAGGCGTCCCGGATGAGCAGGCCGCGGTCACCCCGGTCACCCTTGAGGGCGAGCTGGACCTTCTCGGCCACGCTCATCATCAGGAGACGCTGGGCCAGCCGGAGCTCCTCCTCGGGGGCGTCTTCTTCCTGGAGCTCCTCGATGATCTTGGCGTCGAGGGTCGACTCGCCGAGCTGATCGAGGTCGTCCAGCTCCGCCAGGTCGTCCTCGCTGAGCTCGGTGGGCGTCGCGGCGGCGGCCGGGCTGGCAGCCGCGGCTTCGGCGGCAGCCGGCTCGGCAGGGGCCTCCGCAGGAGCGGCAGCCGGCTCGGCGGGAGCCGCGGTCTCGGCCGTGGGCGCGGCCGGGGCAGCGGCCGCCTCGGCTGAGGGCTCGGCCTGGGCCGGAGCGGGCGCCGCCGGCCGCGCGGCCGCGGTGGAGGGCGACGGGGGCGGCTGGGTGGCCTGATGGAGCTCCCAGACCTCCTTGAGCCGACGTCGCACGCTGAGCGTGACACGTGGGTTCTGGAGCATCCCTTGGATGATCTGCGGCGACCGGACGAGCCTCACCTGGTTGAGGGCCAGGAGCTCGAGCAGGCTGGGCGACAGGCCGGTGGAGAGGCCGACGACCGTCGCATCGGGGAGCTCGGCGTTGAGGAGCAGCGCCTCGAGAACCGGCTCGCGGTCCGCGCTCGACCGCGCGAGGAAGTCGAGCAGTTCGTGCGACGACTCCGGGTCGTCGGCCACGCCCTTCAGGTGGTCGACCTCCATTTCGGCCAGGGTGCGTCGAACGTCGTCCTGGAGATCTTCTTCGGCGCGCAGGTGGAAGAGGACCAGGAGGAGGTCGCTGGGGGGCAGCGGAAGGGCGCCCCGGGCCGCCGCTCCCTTGAGCGGATCGGGCACCGAGCCGGACGCGAACTTGTCGACGATGGGGTGAACTTCGGCTGTCACCGGAGCAAGGTACGCCAGTTCTGGGGATCGAGGCGCAAGATGCGTCCCTCGCCAGCCGCTCCGAGGGGCCGCGCGGTCCGTCCGTCGATTTCGAGTCGGACACCACCGGCGTTGCCCAGCCGGATCTCCATCGGGCGGTCGAGGATGAAGCTGAGCTCTTCACCGGCGTCCTGAAGCCCCAGCAAGGGCTCGGCCACGCCTTCACGCTCGACCTCGATCCAGGAGGCCGCGGTGAACACGAGCCGGAGGATCGGCGGCTCTTCCTTCGGGGGCGCCGGCCGACGCGGAGGCGGCGTCAGCTCGAGAACGGGCGGCGTGGCGACGGGCTCGGCCGCCGACTCGACCACCGGCTCGGGCTCGTCGGCCGACGGGGTCGTCTCGGGCTCGGTCGCCGGCGGCGTCTCGACGGCCTCGGTCACCTCGGACGTGGCGTCATCGCTCTCCGTCGCCGACTCGGTGGACGTCCCCGACGAGCCGTCGTCACTACCCGACGTCACGGCGTCGTCGCTCAAGGCGGCGCTCTCTTCGGGTTGCCGCGACTCCGCGGCGGCGGTCACCGGCACGGCCGCGGCACCGCCGGTCCGACCCGCGGTGGTCACGGGCGTCGCGCTCGGGGTCGTGCGGGCCGGCTCGGACTTCGTGGTGGCAGGCGGCGGGTCACCGGCCGTGACGACGGCGGCGTCCTCCCCTTGCAAGGCCGACCACGCGAACACCGCACCGGTGACGGCAGCGGCCGCGACGAAGGCGGCGACCACCCACGGTCCCAGGCCACCCCGCTTGCGCCGGGCCTGCTTGGTCGGCTGCTGATGCTGAGCGAGCCAGTCATCGAGCGCCTCGACGAAGGGCTCGGGGTCGAGCCCCACGTGCTCGGCGTGGGTGCGCAGGAACTGCCGGGCATAGATGGTGCCGGGCAGGAGATCGAGACGGTCGGCCTCGAGCGCCTCGAGGTGACGGCGCGGGATGCGAGTGGCGGCGGCGGCGGCGTCGAGGGAGATGCCGGCGTCTTCCCGGCCCTTCCTCAGCGCCGCCCCGATGGACTGAGCCTCGGCGGTGGTGGCCTGGCCGACGCTGGTGTCCGTCCCGGAGTCCTTGCTGATGATCCCGCTCATGGGACGGATCATCGCAAAGACCCCTCTCTGGCTCCAAGCGTGAAGTGTTCGACCCGTCAGCGCTGGTTGCGAGGACCCGTGCGACCGGTCCGACTCGGGTGGCGCTCGGTGGCCAGCCTCCGGGCGGAGTCTCGGAGCAATCGCGGGACGTCCTTCTTGAGCGACAGGCTCATGAGCTCGCCGTAGCCGAGAGAGTCGAGCAGGCCCAGGGCCGACGGCAGCGGCAGCCGCGGATTCCGGACGAGCATCGCCTTCACCTGAGGCCGCTGCTTCCACTTGCCGTGGTGAACGATCGCGCTGAGCACCGCCGGGTTCTTCGCCTGGTTGACGATCCCGAGGACGTCTTCTTCGGTGCAGCGGAAGTTCTGGAGGAGAGCGGAGATGACCCGGAGGTCGTCGTCATTCCGGAGCTGCGCGATGACCGGACGGGTCCCCAGCCGCGCGATCGACATCCGCTCGCCCACCGTGAGCTCGGGGATGCGCTCGGCCACCTGGGCCTCGGCCAAGACCCGGAGCTGGGGATGGACCCGCACGCTCGTCGCGACCTTCAAGCAGTCGCGCCAGAAAAGGTAAGGCACGAGCTCGAGCCCACGGACCCGAGGGATCTTCGGGTGCATGACGAGGCCGAGCCGGATGGAGCCCCGCCGGAAGAAGCGCGCCTCTCGCGAGATGCGCTCGACGAGCTCGGCCTCCAGGGTGCGGTCCTTCAGGAGGAGCTTGACGTGGTCCTCGGTGAAGGCGTCGTTCTCGAGGAGGGTCTCGAAGGCCCCCAGGTCGATCGACCCGAGGCTCGTGAGGATCTCCTCCGCGTTCGCGGTCGCCCAGTCGGGCTCGCTCATCGAGAGGGCGGGGCCTCGCCGCCCGGCACGTCCTGCCAGGTGAACGTGAGCGTCTCGGTGAAGCGCGGCACGACGACGGCATCGATCGGATAGACCAGCGCCATCGTGCAGCTCTCGCCCGGTCCCGGCACCCGCCGCCAGACCCGCGCCTCCAGCCCGCTCGGGGTCGGAGCGATGGAGGCGATGCGCGCGTCGTAGCAGCCGTTGGGACCGGGCCGGTCCTGGATGGCGACGACCACGTTGGCGTCGAAGTCGACGACGGGCGGGCTCCCCGTCCGGCAGGCGACCTGGGTCCACCAGCGCTCGAGCATCCCGGCGTCGCGGAGCACGGCGGTGCCACGCGTCCGACCCGGGCAGCCCCGGCGATCGTGGACGAGGGGCTCGAGGGCCAGCTCGGTGGGAGCCGGCTCGGAGAAGGCGCAGCCGCTCGCGGTGAGGGCGAGAAGCACGAGGGTGCAGGGCAGGTAGAAACGCATCACCGGAATCATGGCACGCGCCCGTGCCCCGGAGCAGCCTCGGCACCGGGACCGTTCGGAGACGTCGGGGGCGCCTCGTGCAGGGTCGCCTCGCGGAGACGCAGGCGCACCTTGCCGAGGGCGGAGCTCTTCCCACGCACCTCGACAGGCAGCCCCAGGGTCGGCTCGACGAGCACCTCCACCGCCGAGTCGAGACCGAAGAGCCCGAGAGAGGTGTCCTCGTCGGCCGGCCGCAGGCGTCGACAGCGCAGCACTCGGCTCCCGCGGAGCCGCTGCTCCCCCGTCGGCCAGCGGAGCCGAACGTCGACGGACTCGGTCACCTCGCCCGCGTCCTCGATCGCGACCGCCTGGACGGCCCGGCGTCGGACCACGACGAGGTCATCGCGCTCGGCCTCTGACCGGCTGGCCAGGAGCAGGAGGAGATGGCCCTCGACCAGGGTGCCGTCCGGCGGGAGGTCCACCTCGGCTTCGCGGGCGTCACTCCAACTTTCGCGCGGGCGACGTCGCTCGCGGCGACTGGCGGGCCGCCGTGAGCGCTGAACCAGCGTGTCGTCGGTCACGGACCAGCGTCGCCAGCGCTTGCGGGGGCGTGAGTACTCCATCTCGAGGAGTCGGCCCGTGCCGATCTCGTGGAGGCAATCGGTCGTGGAGCGGCCGTGGAAGCTCGCGTCGAGCTCGCCCCGCAGTCGCCCCACCGAGCGTCGGTCCTCGACCCAGGTGACGACGACCTCGGCCTCCGCCACCAGCGCCTTGCGGGCCCGGAATCGGAGCTCGCTCCAGGTCGGTCGGCCCTCTGCCGAACCCGTGACGGGGGCAGCCGCAGCCGGTCTCGGCGTCGCGAGAAGCAGCGGGATCAGGACGAGCACCAGGCTCCTCGACGCGCCGTTCGGGCGGGCTGGAGCCTGCGATAGGCTCGCGCCACGTGACGCACCCGAGCTCCCGGGCATCGAACCCGGGAAGGAGGCCCCGTGCTGCATCGTTACTACCGCTGGTTGCATGGTCGCTGGCCCGCTGGACGGGTCGAGAAGCTGCCCCTGGTTCGTGAGGACGGCTCGACCCACGTACCGGGTCTGGGGGTCGTCGGCGACCTGAAGGGAATTCCCCTTCTCAAGTTCGCCGTGGACAGCGGCTCGAAGGCCGTGCAGCAAGCGGCAGCGAGCCTGCCGGAGGGCCAGCGCGGCGGCGAGGTCCTCGACCTCGTCATCATCGGCGCCGGTGTCTCGGGCATGGCCGCCGCCGTCGAAGCGCGGAAGCAGGGACTGTCCTTCGAGATCCTCGAGGCCAGCGAGGCGTTCTCGACGATCGTCAACTTCCCGAAGGGGAAGCCCATCTTCACCTACCCCACCGAGATGACCCCGTCGGGCGAGGTGCAGGTCGGCGCCGACGTGAAGGAAGATCTCCTCGCCGAGCTCCGCTCGCAGACCGAGGGCATCGAGACGCGCACCGCGCGAGCGCTGGCTGCACGTCGCAAGGGCGACCGCTTCGAGGTCGAGCTAGCCGGCGACGAGTCGCTGAGCTGTCGTCGTGTCGTCGTCGCGCTCGGACGCTCGGGCAACTTCCGCAAGCTGGGCGTGCCCGGGGAGGAGCTCCCCAAGGTCTACAACCGTCTCCATGACCCGCAGGACTTCTGCTCGACCCGCTCGCTGGTGGTCGGCGGCGGTGACTCGGCGGTCGAGACCGCGATCGCCCTGACCCAGTGCGGTGGTGACGTCACGCTCATCTATCGCGGCAAGGAGCTGTCGCGCCCCAAGCCCGAGAACCTCGAGCGCCTGGCGGCGCTGCAGGAGTCGGGGGACGCCGACGTCGACGTCGACGAGCCCAGCTCCGAGCGCGTGACCACGGCTGCCGGCCCCTTCCTCGGCCCGGGTCGTCACGCGGGCAAGCTGACGGTCCTGACCTCGACGAGCCCGGTGTCCATCACCGAGGACGAGGTGACCATCAAGGGTCCCGACGGCGAGCAGACGCTCGAGAACGATGTCGTCTTCTCGATGATCGGCCGCCAGCCGCCCCTCGACTTCTTCCGTCAGTCGGGCGTGCACGTCCAGGGCGAGTGGCGCCCGGGCACCTTCGTCGGCCTCGGGCTCTTCATGACCGTGGCGACGCTCTACTACTCGTTCAAGAACGACTGGCCGGTCCCCTTCAAGAGCTTCCTGGGCAAGGGCTCGCCCGATGGCCCGTACTTCCCGTTCAACCTGCCGCAGCTCTTCTCCGACCTCATGGCGCCGGAGGCCGCGAGCACGCTCGGCGGGGTCATCCTGCGCTCGGCGCAGTACACGGGCTTCTGGGCGACGCTGATCTATTCGTTGGTCATCGTCATCTTCGGGATCATCCGGATCCGACGACGCAAGACCCCGTACGTCACCGTGCAGACCACGGTGCTCATGCTCGTGCAGGTCTTCCCGCTGTTCCTGCTGCCGGAGATCCTGCTGCCCTGGATGGACAAGCAAGGCTGGCTGCCCACCGCCGTCATGGACGCCTTGTTCCCAGCGGTGGGTTACGGCAACGGACGCGAGTACTGGCGGGCCTACGGCTTCATCCTCGCGTTCCCGCTCAACGTCTACAACGTGTTCACGCCCCAGCCCATGCCCTGGTGGCTGGTGATCTCGGCCATCCAGACCTTCGTGCTCATCCCGGCGGCGATCTACTACTGGGGCAAGGGGGTCTACTGCGGCTGGCTGTGCTCCTGCGGTGCCATGGCCGAGACCATGGGCGACCAGCATCGTCACGCCATGCCCCACGGCCCGTGGAGCAACCGGCTCAACATGCTCGGGCAGGCCATCCTCGTGCTGGCCTTCGTGCTCCTCGGCCTGCGCATCGTCGGCTGGGTGCAGGGCCACGACTCGATGGCCGCCCAGCTCCACGCCTCGCTGTTTGCGGGCTTCTACGCCCACGCAGTCGACATCCTCCTGGCCGGCGTGCTCGGGGTGGGTCTCTACTTCTGGTTCTCGGGACGCACGTGGTGCCGCTTCGCCTGTCCGCTGGCGGCGCTCATGCACGTCTACGCGCGCTTCAGCCGCTTCGCGATCATCCCCGAGAAGAAGAAGTGCATCTCCTGCAATGCCTGCACGGCGACCTGCCACCAGGGCATCGACATCATGAACTTCGCCAACAAGGGCGTGCCGATGCAGGACCCGCAGTGCGTTCGCTGCTCCGCCTGCGTCCAGGCCTGCCCCACCGGCACCCTGACCTTCGGCCAGGTCGACTCGGCTGGCGCGACGATCTCCTACGACTCGCTCGTCGCCTCGGCGGTCCAGGCGATGGAGAAGAAGGCCTCGTAGGCGAGGCTCCGCCGAGCGGCCGGTAGCCCCCCTTTTCGTGCCCAAAACTTGACTTTCGCGCGCCCGAGGTGGTCTCCTCGCCTTGGCCTCGTGACACCCTGCGAAGGGGCTGCGGGGGGGCGAGGCGCGAGAGAGGCGCATGCGCTCCAAGACCCGGCAGCCGCTCATCCTCCTTCCCACCTTCCTGCTGACCGTCATCGCGACGTCGGCCGGTGCCACCGAGGCGGTCTTCGTGCGAGGCACGCACGAGGGCGCCCAGATCCGGCTCCCGGCCACGGATCCGATCCAGGTCGAGCTCACGCGGCCGACGCCGAGCCGGCTCATCGCCACGGTCACCGGGAGCGACTTCCGCACCGACACGACCTGGCCGAGCGCGCGCTGGATTCAGAAGGTCCAGGTCTTCGGTCAGCGCTTCCTCGGCGGCGATCAGTCCCGCATCGTCATCGACCTGGCGGGCTCCCATCTCCAGCCGCGCTTCGAGATTCAGGGTGCCGACACGCTCCTCATCCTCAGCTCCACCGGCCGCCCGGCCCGGGTCCTCCGACCCCGCCGCGCGGCGGAGCCTCGGGACGTCGAGGTTTCTCGCCCCGTCGCTCGTCCCTTGCGAGACGGCAGCATCCACACTCCCTGGTCGACCACCGACGGGCGGAAGGCCCGCCGCGATCGTCGGGAGCACGGTGGTGATGCCGACGGGCTCGAAGGCCGTCGGCGCTACATCGCCGAGCGGCGCGCCCGGAAGGACGCCCACGCCCGCGGCGAGAGCTACTGGGGCGACGAGCCCGAGGCCCGCGACGGCGAGGTGACCGGCGCTGGACGTCGCTACCCCGGCACGCGGTGGTCCGACGACGGCGCGGCCGACGGTGACCTGCGTCTCCGCATCCAGGCCGCCCGCGAGCGGCTCGCCGCCGCCCATGCCGAAGGCCACGGTCACGGCCAGGACAGCTGGGAGGCCGACCACTCCGATGATCACGACGACGTGCGGCCCCGTCGTCGCCCGCTGCGTCGGGCCGGCGCCCGCGACGTCGCTCGCCGTCCGGCCGAGGAGGGCAGCAAGTCGGCCTACCGGCAGCGCATCGAGGCGCTCCGCGACGACATGAACACGGGAGCGCCGCGCTCGCGCTACTACGGTGCGGACGACCCGCCGGCCGACGACGACGAGGCCGCTCGCCTCCGCCGTCAGCTCGAGCAGACCCGCGCTCGTCTCGCCGAGCTCGAGGGTCATGACCACGACGGAGACGACGACCACCCTTTTGAGCCGAAGGAGGGAGCGGCCGACGACGAGGAGACGCCTCTCGGCCGCCGTCTCTCCGACGGGATGATCCGCATCGAGGCCACCACCTACGTCATGGGCACCCCGGCCGGTCTGGGCTTCCCGGACGAGGCGCCGCCGCACCAGGTCAGCCTCAGCGCCTTCGACATCGACGCCACCGAGGTGAGCGTCGCGGAGTTCCAGGCTTCCGGCCTGCCCCTCCCCCGTCAGCCCGGCTGGAATTTCGCCGCCGATCAGCCGGTGGTGAACGTGACCTGGGAAGAGGCCGCCGAGTACTGCAGCATCCTCGACAAGCGCCTGCCCACCGAGGCCGAGTGGGAGCTGGCCGCCCGCGGCCCGCAGGGCTCGACCTACCCCTGGGGTGACCGCTTCAACACCGGTCGCGTGAACTCGGGCGTCGACGGCGACGGTCACGTCCACGCCGCGCCGGTCGAGAGCTTCCCCGAGGGTGCGTCGCCCTACGGCGTGCTCAACCTCTCCGGCAACGTCTGGGAGTGGGTGGGCGACTGGTACTCCGAAGACGCCTACATCCAGTCGGGCGCCACCAACCCGACCGGCCCGCCGCGGGGCTCGCGTCGCGTGACCCGCGGCGGCAGCTTCCGTGGTCGCTCGGCGATGAACGTCCGCTCCGCGGTGCGTCAGCCGCTCAAGGCCTCGGTCCGGAGCGACGCCGTCGGCTTCCGCTGCGCCCGGTAGCCGAGCACGCCGCGCGCGGGTGACGCCACGATGCGGCGGCTCGTCTACCTCGTCGACAGCTATCCCTGTCTCTCGCAGACCTTCACGCTCGAGGAGGTCCGCGGGCTGAGGGAGGCCGGTCTTCCCCTCCGGGTCGTCACCATGCACGACCCGGGTCCCCACGACCCGGCCGCCGATCCCGAGCTCGACCCGAGCGTCACCCGCCTCGCGTCGCTCGCCTCCCCCGCCCCCTGGCTGGCGCTCCTGTACTGGCTCGTGCGTCGGCCGCCGACCTTGCTGAGCCTGCTGATCGACGTGCTGCGGCCGCACACGTCGCCCTTCCTCCTCCGCTTCCAGCTCCGCTCGCCGCTGCACCTCGCCTGGGGGGCGCTCCTCGCCCGCGAGGTCGACGAGCACGACAACCTGCACTCGCAGTTCCTCTTCGCTGCCAGCACCGTGGCCTGGGTCGCGTCGAGGCTCTCGGGCGCGAGCTTCTCGTTCACCTGCCACGGTGATCACGGGCTCCTGCTCGCCCGCCCCAAGCTCCGCGACGCCCGCCGCGTCATCGCCATCTCCGAGTCGGAGAAGACACGGCTCCACGCGCACCGCCCCGGTCTCCCCGACGACCGCGTCGTCGTGCACCGTCTCGGGGTCGCCGTTCCGGAAGCCTGCCCCGAGCTCCCCGCCGACGGTCCGCCCGACTCCCCACTGCGCCTGCTGGCCGTCGGCAGCCTCGGCCCGGTCAAGGGACACGACGTGCTGCTGCGGGCTCTCGCGCTCGTCCGCGACGAGGGGGAGCCCGTCCACCTCGACCTCGTCGGTGACGGCCCCGAGCGCGCGCGGCTCGAAGCTCTCGTCACCGAGCTGAAGCTCGAGGAGCAGGTGACCCTGCACGGCGCCATCCCGCATGCCCGGGCTCTCGCCCTGCGCGACGCCGCTCACCTGTCGGTGCTCGCCTGCCGCGTGACCGACGACGGCGACCACGACGGCATCCCCATCGCCCTCATGGAAGGCATGGCGGCTGGACGTCCCGTCGTGTCGACGCGCCTGTCGGGCATTCCCGAGCTGGTCGAGGACGGCGTGAGCGGGCTGCTCGCGACCCCCGACGACGCCCGTTCGTTCGCGGACGCCCTGCTTCGTCTCGTGCGCTCCGAAGCCGACCGCACTGCCATGGGTCGGGCCGCCTGGGAGCGCGTGCGGGAGCGTCACGAGCGCGGCCGATCACGAGAGAACGCCGCCCGGCTCTTCCAGGCGATCCTCGAAGACCGACGGCCCGACTTGCTCAGCTGAGCAGGAGACTCAGGCAGGTCGGCCCCGCCTCGGCCTTCTCGAGCTCGTCGAGCGCGACCGTCTGGAGCTCGTGCCCTCGCTGGCGCAGGAGCTCCGCGGTCTCGGGGAACGACGCCGACGCCACCACGGCCTCGCCGACCACCACGACGTTGGCGCCGCCGGGCTCACTCGCCGGCACGTCGACGAGCTCGTCGACGATCAGCTCGCCAGCATCGATCCAAGCGCGATGGACGAGCACCGTCCCGTCACCGAGCGACGTGCACGCCGTCTTCAGGTGGAGACAGCCGTGGACCGGCACGCACTGAACGCGGATCCCGCGGGAGCTGAGCAGCTCGGTCAGCTCGTCGACGGCACGGTCGTTCGTGCGCGTCGAGCGTCCGACGTGGAGGACGTCACCGACCACGAGCACGTCCCCTCCGTCGAGTCGCGCGTCTTCGGACAGCCGGTGCAACTCGCGTCGCGTCGCGAGCACGGTCGCCACGCTCTCCCGCTCGTCCCGACGCGAGGCTGCGCCCGGTGTCGTGATGATCGCCAGGTCGTCGAGCACGATGGCGACGTCCTCGACGAAGACGGCATCGGGATGTCCTGACAGCGCTGGAAGCGAGGTCACCTCCAGGCCGAGCTCTCGCAGGCACTGCTCGTAAGCCGCGTGCTGCTCGCAGGCGCGCTCGACGTCGATGGGCTCGCGCACGAGATGCGTCAGCTCGCATGCGACCAGCTCGGGACCCGGTCGACGCGTGAGGGCAGCTCGTGGACGGAGCATCGCTCGATCAGTCGGCCTCGGCCCGCTCGAGGAGCAGGCTGCGCATGATGAGCTGGAAGGTGCGCTGCGACCAGCCGCGGTACTGCGGCCGGAAGCCGAAGAGGTGCACGACGCCGTCACCCTGCTGCGAGCGCACCCAGGCGGCATGGCCGGCGATGGCGTGCTCGTCCCGCGCCCAGCCCGAGAGCAGGATGCGGTTCTTCGGGAAGGTCAGGAGGACCTCCAGCTCACCCTCGTCGGCGGCACCGACCTCCCAGGCCGAGGCGCGCGAGAAGAACATGGCCAGGTCGGTCCCGAGGCCCCCGGTGAGCACCGACGGCTCAGGCACGGCACGCACGACGCTGCCGGGGATGGAGAACTCGTGCTCGGGCTTGCCGTCGACCTTGCGCGGCACGGTCACGTCTCGCAGCGGGAGATCGAAGAGCTCGATGCACCACTGAGCCGAGTCCTCCATGGCGACCAGCACTCCTCCGGCCTTCACGAAGCGCTCGAGCGCGACGGCACCCTCCGGCTCGAGACCGCCGGCGTACTTGGCGGGGACGGTGCCCTCGTGACGGCCGTGCTCCAGCCCTCGCTCGGACACCATCGGGAGGACGATGACGTCGTAGTCGCGGTTCAGCGAGCCGGCGCGGATCATCTCCGGCCGGAGCCGCGTGTACGGCAGGGCGTGCTGGTCGAGCACGAGCCGGAGCCAACCCTCGTTCTTCGTCGCCGACCACGGAGCGTAGACGCCCACCCGCGGGAGACCGGTGA
Source organism: Acidobacteriota bacterium (assembly GCA_039029535.1). GTDB lineage: Bacteria > Acidobacteriota > JBCCFW01 > JBCCFW01 > JBCCFW01 > JBCCFW01. Next base: position 4,745 of record JBCCFW010000075.1, on the reverse strand, counting down.
GCTTGAGCCCGTCGCGACCGGGGCTGGTCGAGAAGCTCGCCTGGTCGACGCTCTCCGAGCGGTAGCGCAGGCTGCGCCCTCGCGCGAGCTCGGCGACCACTCGCTTCCAGGTCGCGCTGTCGCGAGCATCCCAGCCGTCACCGTCGCGACCCTTGATCCCGGCCATGGCGGCCTCGACGGTCCGGACCTGCGTGAGCGACTTGGTCTTGGGCGCGCGCACGACCTCGAGTCGATCGACGCCCAGCAGCAACGGCAAGGTCCAGCCGGAGACGTCGTAGGGCGTGGGACCGTCGGGGTAACGCTGGAGCTCGAAGAGATCCTTGAGGTGCAGGCCGTGCGGCTGCGCCCGTGGCAGGACGAGGCTGCCCGCGGGCCAGGTGCGGTCGTCGGCGACCAGCGGCTGCTTCGTCACGAAGACCTCGACGCCCGACAGCAAGAGGATGTCGACGAGGCGCTCGAGCCCACCGCGGTCGCGCTGCTCGGCAGGGATGATCCAACCCCACGGACCATCGGTCGTCTCGAGCGCGCGCTCGGCCACGCCCAGGCTCACGCCCAGCCAGTGCTGGCGGTCGGTGGCAAGGTTGCGCACGAGGGAACGCGCGAAGGCGAGCTCGTAGTCGACGACGTCCCGCAGTCGCCACCAGCCACCGGGCCAGGGGGCGGGGAAGCGCACGGAGGGAGCGTTGTCCGGGAGACCGCGCGGCGCGCGGACGCGACCCTTGTCGAGCCAGGTGGGCGCGGCGAGGTTGGGCGAGGCGGCCTCGGTGAGGATGCCCATGATGCCGTGCCGTGCCGGCACCGAGCGGTTGCCGCCGTTCCACCACATGTCATACGTGACGCCCGTCGAGATCCCGGTGAGCCCCTCGGAGGTCATGTCGTGGAGGGCCCGCATGCCGAGGCTGAAGATGCCGGTGACGATGGCGGGATCGATGTTGGGGTTGAGGGGGTCGCGGTACGGCGGCACGAAGAAGCGCTCGCGGGACTGGCCCTGCTGGTGCACGTCCCAGTACACCTGCGGGTTCCAGTCTTGATAGAGCAGCTTGGTGACCAGCCGGGTCTCCTGGAGCGAGAGCGCGAACCAGTCTCGGTTGTTGTCGTGTCCGGCGTAGTGCTGGTAGAGCTTCACGAGACCGGCACCCTCGTAGGGCGTGCCCTCGGTCTCACGGCTCCAACCGACGACGGTCTCGAGCCCGTCGGGGTTCAGCGACGGCGCGAGCAGCACGACCAGCTCGCGTCGCGCGGTGACCCAGGGCTCCTCGTCGGAGCTCGCCCAGAGGTGCAGCATCTCGAGCGCGAACTCGGGCGCGGCCGCCTCGATCGAGTGCATGGCGCAGGCGATGAAGAGGGTGAGCGGCGTGTCCTCCAGGAGCTTCCGTCGCTCGGCGGCGTCGATGCCCCGGGGGTCGCGGAGACGCTGCGACGCCGCCTGGATCTCCGGCAGGCGAGCGAGGTTCTCCGGGCTGCCGAGCACGGCGAGGAAGAGGTCTCGCCCCTCGGTGGTCTTGCCCACCTGCTGCAGCGTGACGCGATCGCTGGCCTGGGCCGCGTGCTCGAAGTAGCGCGTGATCTCGTCCCAATCGGACAACCCGTAGTCGGCGGCGACGGGGCGCCCGAGGAAGTCCTCGGGGCTCTGGAGCGCCTGGGCGGAGACGAGCTGGACGGGGAGCGCGAGCGCGCCGAGAAGGAGCGGGGCGACGAGGGCTGGCTTCATCCGGCGATGGTGCCCGATGCTGGCCGGGAAGGGAACGACCCGGCCTTCCGGTCCCTCGAAGCGCCGGGAGGTGTTTCGTCGACCGAACGGCAAGAGGCCGTCGGAGCCGTTCCAGGACCCGCGGACGAGGTCGGGGCGGCATCTTGGGGCTGGAGGTACCGGTCGTGCCCAAGAAGCTGCCACGGCGTTGTCCCTACGAGGAGTGCCGTCATCTTCGTCGGACGCGGACGAAGTTCTACCGGATGGCCGGGAGCTATCGTCGCAGCGACGACAAGCTGGTCCAGCGGTATCAGTGTCGGAGCTGTCGCAAGTTCTTCAGCGACCAGACGCTGGTGGAGAGCTTCCGACTCAAGAAGCCCGAGCTCGACCCGCTCATCTTCGACCTGCTCAAGCGGGGCTACAGCATTCGGGCGACGGCGCGGATGCTCGGCATCGACCGCAAGACGGTGCAGCGACGGCTCCGACGCAAGCCCGTCCCCGGTGGTCGCGTGTCGGAGGCCGCACGGCTGCGGGAGTGGCTGCGGAAGCGCCGCAACAAGAAGAAGCGACCACTGCGTCCGCGTCGACGTCGTTGACCGACGTCGACGCTCGGGTCACTCGCAGCCGCTCCAGGGCTTCTCGGACAGGGCAACCTCGTGAACCGGCCGAGCGGTGTTGTCGATCTCCCGACGTCGCGCGAGCAGGCGGGCGAGCGCGCACTGGTGGGCGGCGGCGAGCTCGACGTCCTCGTGGTCGGTCCCGGCGTGGATGAGATCTTCGAGGAGGTCGAGTCGCCAGGAGTGCCCGTCGGGGAAGGTCTCGATGACCCAGTCGGGATCGCGAGCTCGCTCGACGAGGACCACCGGCACGAGCTCCGGCCGCCAGCCGAAGAGGGCGTCGGTCATGTACTGCCAACCGAGCCGGGGGTCCTCCTCGGCGATCCACCAGAAGAGCCACGCTCGTCCTTCGAGGTCATGGTGCGAGTCACTGGCCGTCTCGACCAGGCATTCGAGCACCTCGTCCTGGACTCGCTGCGGCACCTGCGGGTCACGCAGCCGACAGTGCTCCTGGATGGCGTAGAGCGGGAGCGGCACCGGTGGTCCGGTGAGCAGCTCCAACACGCTGGCGCGCTGATCTTCACAACTGCACAGGGCCCGGACGGCCTCCCGTCGCACCCGGTAATCGAGGTCGTCACGGATCACCAGCGCGAAGAGCTCTTCGACGCCCGGCAAGGACCAGGGCCCGGCGGAGTGAGCCAGCACGGTGAGCGCCCGAGCTCGGTGATGGGGCGTCTCCGTCTCGTCGAGCGCGCGCGCGAGCAGGAAGTGGAGATGACGACCCGGCGCCTCGCCGACCAACGCGACGACTGCGCTGGGCAGGTGAGTGAGCCGGCTCTCCGTGACAGCGTCGAGCCGCAGGAGGTCGGCGACCTCGGGGGCCAAGAGCCGGTCGCGCAGCCAAGCGAGGTCGCCGTCCGCGAGAGCCTCGAACTGTCGGAGCTCTTCGACGGCCCACCAGTCGGGGTCGCGGTGCTTGCGCCAGGCCTCGACGACGGCCTGGGGGCTCCAGCCCTGAGCGTGAGCGGCACGATAGAGCGCGTGTCGCTCGCAGGGTGAGTGGGCGAGCCCGACCATGAGCTCGGCGAGCTGGGGCGCGTCGAACGGCGGTGCCTCGGAGAGCGGCAACTCCCAGCCGGGCAACATCTCGCAAGGGTGCGTGGTGGCGGGGATGCGCGGAGCGAGCCAACCGAGCTCCACGGTCAGGGAGGCCTGACTCGGCGTTGCGGCAGTCAGGGAGAGGAGAGGAACGAGCAGCGCGGTCACACGTCGCATCAGTGGGGCCCTCCGAGGCGTGCGGCAAGCATGGCCGAAGGGCGGCGATCGGTCCACATTGCAAGGACGAGAGCACGTCCACGAAAGCGGCGGGGTTTCGAGGCTGATCAGCTCAGCGGGCAGGCGACACTGGTGATTCGCTAGTTGCGGCCAGTCACCTCGCGCTAGGAGCCACAGACTAGACGGAAGCTTCCATCCTTGGCTCGGAGCTCGACCATGCTCTCGCCGTGCCAAGAAGTGCGCTCAATCTCCAACGAGTAGGGCCCCCCTCGGACGTCACCTTCAGTCCGAACACAATCGATACATTCGAGAGTCCGATGCCGAGGGTACGTTCCTTGATGAAGCGCCAGTCTCATCTGAGCATGAGTCAGACCGAACTCGAGGAGCCAAACATGCCACTCCTGCTCATCGCTCAACAGCTCTGCCAGAGCAGCAACACCGTCCATCGAACGTGCCATGGGAGACTCCCAACATCCACAGGGACCCAGTCCAGAACGTCGTCTTGGCCTTCAGGACTAGCCCAATTAGGACTTGACGCAGCTCCCAGCGGCAACTACCTCGGCACGACCTCAAGCAATGAGCCGGCCCATCCGTACACGACGATCTCCTCGACAGAGACCTCGACCTCAAAGTCACCCCTGTCGGCAGGCCCTGAGTAGCTGACGCCGACAGATGTCGCTGGCGGAAGCGCATGCTCTTCGGCCCAGGGCTCCAGACGCAGCCTCACAGCGACGTCACGAGAATTGGTAATCGTCAGGACTCCCTTCCTAACGCCATGCTCGTTCATTTCAACAACCTCCCCGCAGCTTCCATCAACTCCGCGCGCCCGAGCGCTGATGGGTTCTTGGGATTCCTAGCTGTGGTGTCCAGGGACGTCGTGGTCAGGACATCTCCGGCCGCTGGAGCGGGGTGAGCCCTCCGATGCCGTGGTGAGGGCGTCGCTCATTGTACCGACGGAGCCATGGCGCCAGGGCCCGGCGTCGTTGGGCTGAGGTCCGGTAGAAGCGGCCGTAGGCCCAGGTTCGAGACAGCGTCTGGATGAAGCGCTCGGCCTTGCCATTGGTCCTTGGCGTGTAGGGACGGGTCTTCTTCACGGCCAGTCCGAGACGACGACAGGTCTCAGCCGTCGTCCCGTATACAGCCACGGCACCCCGAGCGCCGATGAGGTCCGCGCAGTCCCATCCGGCAGCCACGCCGTGACGGCGCCATAGTCCTCGTAGGAG